>SOER01000039.1 GCA_021646405.1 Candidatus Loosdrechtia aerotolerans | reverse complement strand
ACTGATTATTCATGCTGACCGTGGATCAAGTATGACTTCAAAACCGGTAGCATTTCTGCTTTCAGACCTGGGAATAACAAAGAGCCATTCCCGGCCTTACGTCAATAATGACAATCCCTATTCTGAATCACAGTTTAAAACCCTTAAGTATCACCCAGATTTTCCTGGATATTTCGTCTCTATCGAATCTTCCAGGGTATTCTGCAAGGATTTCTTTACCTGGTACAATACTGAGCACTATCATTCAGGAATCGGCTTACTCACACCGGAAACGGTCCATTATGGCCGTATGGATCATATTGTGAAAGAACGAAGCCGTGTGTTAAAGACTGCTTTTGAAAATCATCCGGAACGATTCAAGGGAAAAATACCTGAACCACCACAGATGCCCTTGGCAGCATGGATTAATCAACCAAAACGGGAAAACACACTATGATGAGAGTCTAAATTCTTTAAAAAAATGTCTAATTTTCATTGACACATTCCGCCCATAATGAGGGTCTGACCCAATCGATCCCTTTTTATTTAATTTCAAATGTTACTACATTAGATTTTAACTCACCATTCCAAAACTTAATCTCTTCCATATCCTCGGTTTTGTTTCTATAAAGCACAAATAATTCGACTTGTCCGACTTTATTAGGCATAAAATACAACTCTTTACTGATTATCCTTTCAAAGTAATAAGATTCGTTAGGTTGTAGTTTTATGATAGCCTCCTTTTTTATAATCTCAGAAAAAAGAACTTTGGGACCAAAAGGTACCGCTTGTCCCTCTTGATATTTCAAGTAAACTATCAAATTCATAAACAATGGGGGCGGTAAATAGACCATATCCTTTGACACATTCTTAATACTACATTTTATTTTTATCGGTTCTTCAACTCTATATGCTTCTTTATCTAATTCAATTCCTAACTCCAATTGTACACTCATATGTTTTTTACCCCCCCCATTATGCTTTCCATATCCGTAAGAGATATTAATGAACATCGAAAAGCATAATAAAAACTCGCTTACTATAAAAAATACCTTTTGGTAGTTAGTGTTTGCTTTCACCATAACGGTAAGCCCCCCATCTTTGCATTGTAGTTATAGTAATCTATCTGTTGTTGAATTACGCTTTTAGTTAAATTCAATTTCCAAGCATTATTAATTGTCTGTCTACACGCGTTCACCTCTAATGAGTATCTATTTACTATAGGATCGGGGAGACTATAATCCCAGATAACTTGTTTCGACTCAAACTGTGAAACGTGAACACCTTCATGATAACCTGTTGCTTGAAGTAAACTCTTTTCAGAGAACGCCAAAGGACCATATTTAACCTGCCCTGTTGTCATATCGGTATAAGCTATGAGTCCAGGATCGTTTGCAAAAGCTGGATCATTGGGAGCCCACTCGCCATTAGAAAGATAATACCGCTTTGAGGCAAAATCAATGGCCTCTTGATATCTATTTTCTTTTGCTAATGTTTCTATAACATCGTTATTAGTTTTAAAGCCATATCCTCCTACCCCGTTTTGTACGTACGGGGTCGCCGTAGCTCCAATATATCCTCCCATCACCCCACCTGCAAAATATGCCAGTCCGTCTAAACCTTCTGTAGTAACGGAATATGCTGCGCCTGCTCCAAGCATAGAGTAAGCTCCTACATTGCCAAAGGTACTATATACAGCACCGCCCACGCCTCCAAGAATACCGCCAGTTACTGCTCCAATAAAGACATTCTCTATTTTCCCAGTCATCGCTCCTGAAACTACACCAGCAACTATGCCGGCAATTACTGGATTACCTCCTGAAAGAACAAAGGCTGCTCCACCAGCAATACCACTTATAAAAGATTTCAGAAATTTTCCAAAACTAAAATGTCCCGTAGGGTCAATTAAATTTATTGGATTATTTGTACAATAACTATACCGATTCAGTGTCTGCGGGTCTGTGAAGTCTGGTACTATCGTATCCGCCGTGATAAACCGTGCAAGCTTCGGATCGTAATATCGTGCGTTGTAGTAATACAGCCCGGTCTCTGCATCATACTCCTGCCCGGTAAATTTGTATCGTGTAACATCAGCGCCGTTGTTTGTGTGTATCTCTCCATACGGATAATAGTACATTAATTGTACGCTATTGCCGCTTTCATGACATCAATAGTAATTCTTTTCGATTTTGCATTCCCGGACAACCTGTCAAGGTATGACCCCATGACCAGTTCAGTGTAATAATAGCGTTGACATAATAATTGAATATGGTAAGATTTACGACATAAAATATCAAGAATACTGCATTATACTACTGCAATTAGGCAGTATAATCTATGTTATACCCATTGATCAAAAAAGAAGGTTATTGAGAACATCGGTTCTGATTAGCAATCAAGAAATTGGTATATAATTGTAAAGAACATTTTTGTTTTCGCATAATTTTATGATCCTGAAATTGATTACAAAATACTTTCTCTTTCTTTATATTATCGCATAAAATTATGCTTTTTAAAAATTGGCCATAGGCCAATCGTGTAAGTCCTATATGTGTTACCTCCAGGATTTCGAAGAGCCTAATATATTGTACAAATGACCCCGGCACACCTTTGTGTTGGCACGATTCTATAACATGTCACAATCTCCCTTTGTATGATTTATTTTCTTACATCAACCTTAGTGGTTTGACAATACTTGAGATAGGCACAATAAATTATTTGCTTTATATTGGCATATGCTTTGATCTTACAGATGTAGCAGATGCTCGATAAAAACATGAATACATCTCCAGTTCCGTGCTACATAAGTATATGAATTTTGAAACCGGAGGCCTTCAATAAGGGTGATATAGACTCATGCATCACTTACTTCACTATCTTAATCTTAATGTCATCGGCGGTGTCGAAACGCTATTTGCAGAACTCATGCAGGAACGTTGGATGGCGGAAACGGTCCGGCATCACGTGATTGCCGGCACCAACATCCACCCTGATCTGCTTCCTGCCATCCATCAAGGTACTGAATCGATTGAGTACATCAAGCATTTATCCTCTGGTGTATATATACCACGCTGGCTGCGAGGTTTGCGACTACTGCGCTGCAAATCCATAAGCCGCCGGCTCAAACCTCATGCAGTATTGGTCTGGAATGCCCTTGACCGAAGGGAATCTCTGGCTACAGCCACACATGTGGATGGTCCTCTCATCTACATGGAACATGGGGCTGCCTGGGATGCTAATCGTAATCGGGCAGCCGTATTCCTTAAAGGCGTACGGCGTGTCATCTGTAATTCACACGCATCCAGGCGCGTCATCCAGGAACGGTTGGGGTATACCGGATCCTCGGTTGTCTGCCATAATCCGCTCCGCCCGAGCATCCGGGCAGAAAACGTACGTCCACGTACACTCCCTTACACCCAGCCGCTTCGCCTCGGTGCCGCCGGACGACTCATCCCTTTGAAAGGTTTTATACTGTTACCCCATGTGATAGCGGAACTGCTGAAACAGGGAATCGATTGCGAGCTGGTGCTGGCTGGGACAGGACCGGAAAGGGAGGCAATTCTCAATACCGCTGCACGACTGGGAATTGAGGAGCGCGTTACCATGCCGGGGATAATAAAAGATATGGGGACCTTCTATCAGAGAGTTGATATCGTCATCGTTCCTTCCATCAGGGAACCTTTTGGGTTGGTCAGCATCGAGGCAGCCGCACACGGATGTCCTGTGATTGTGAGTGCTGTAGATGGCCTTCCGGAGACACTTTTACACGGTAAAACAGGTTTTGCATTGCCTCCCACCGAACCGATCGCTCTGTTAACCAGATTCGGCAGTGGCGACTATGGTATACCAGATATGGTTTATGATCCTCACGAGGACCGCCTGACTAGGCCAAAATTCCTAAGTCCAAAAGCCATATCAACAACGATTATTGATTTGATTGGTAACGGTAGCTACGCACACTTAAGCGCAAACGCTCTTAAAGATGTAAAAGAACGCTTTTCATTTGCAAAGTATCAAGAAAAAGCGTACAGTCTTGTCACGGAACTCTTTCAATGAAAACTCTTTCAAAAAACAATGGAAAGTCCCGAACCTTTCTTTAATGAAACAGGTACGGCTATCTACCGTTCTCAAATATTCCACGGCAAGAACGGGAACGCTTTCAGATTTTTCCTTCCTTTGATTTTTAATTTTGCTAACCCAACTTTCGCAATTCGCCTCTAAGAATTGTTGTTTTTGGGTATATATTCCCTTATAGTTCTTGATGTTAAAGGGATTGATTCCTTAAATAAAATTGTTTAAAAGGATATTTCTGTAAGGAAGTTATGAAAATTTGTAAATAAGTTATAAAATGAGGAGAAACAGCTGAAATACATTCCCGTTGTGTTCCTCACAAATTCGGTTTCAATTCTTAATTACTTATAGCATCTAAGGAAAGCAGGAAATTCAGGAAAAAAGATTCTCTTTTATACAAGTATTTAAACAACAAGAAGATCTTGATATTGAAAGGTAGAGTGCTCTACACATCATACCAATTTCCTCTTCCTGCCGTTCCTGCCTTCCTCAGATGTTCTGTATAGAGTATTCAACAGATAAGACCGAACAGAACAGGAAAGAGTACGTTTTAAAATTATATTCTGGTGTGGGCAAATGTGTTCGGTTTCATCCGAGGAGTACTATAACCCCGAAGGGGTGAAATGATTATAGCAAAAGACCTAAGAAGAATTGTAAACCCCGAAGGGGTGACATACTTGTAAATAAAAAATGAAAATAACAGCTAACCCGGAACGGTGGTGCCAAAACCTTGTAGTGAGCTTGTCGAACTAACAGCTTCATAATGTCACCCCTTCGGGGTTAAGTACATGCATATGGGAAATTATCCCCCTCTGGAGCTTAAAAGACTCTTTGCATTCAATGTTCTGTTGTCTTTACGATGATTCTTTATGAATGTATTCAGTCAAAAAGTTCTCAATACCTACATCCTTGATCTGTTGTATATATGATTCCAGGTCATTAGCATGTCCCTCTTCATCTTCAAGGATATCTTCGAGCAACTCCCGTGAGCCGCCATCGTTTGTGTCTATACAGAGCTTAATAGCCTTCTGAAGTCTTTGTATTGCGGATTTTTCCAGCGCATAATCGTTATCAATCTGCTCTTTCACTACTTTCCCTATATTGATCTTATCGAGCCTGCTGACGATAGGACTTCCCTCTAAAAACAAGATACGCTCCATAAGCTTTTCTGCGTGTTTCATTTCCACTATTGCCCTTTTTTCTGTCTCATCGTACAGACGTTGATATCCCCAGTTGTCACACATCTTCGCGTGCAAAAAGTACTGGTTGATAGACGTTAACTCTGATACCAGTATTTCATTCAGTGCTTCGATAACCTGTGCATTTCCCTGCATAACTATCCTCCTTTATAACAACAGCAATCGTAGATAAATAAACAGAAACAATATGTGCAAAATTACCCATTCAATCGCCAGTATAGTGTAATTTGGCATCTTGTCAAATGCAAAATAGATTTTGTGTTGAAAAAAGATTGACTTTACCAAATACATGTAATAATCTAAATAACTATTTCTTGAATTTTATTCTTTAGAAAAGGATACAGAGAATAAGGTGGAATATGGGACTTATCGTACAGAAATTTGGGGGCACTTCTGTTGCTAGTGCAGAGCGTATTAAAGCGGCTGCGAAACGGATTACCGATACCTATAAGGCCGGGAATAAGGTGATTGTAGTGGTTTCTGCACGGGGGGAAACGACTGATGAATTAATCAATCTTGCTTATGAGCTAACAGATAGTCCATCAAAACGTGAACTGGATGTGCTTATGTCAACGGGTGAACAGATCTCCATTGCCCTGGTAGCTATGGCAATCCATGCCCTTGGATATCCTGCAGTTTCTTTTACCGGCGGTCAGGTTGGTATTATTACCGATAGTTATCATACCAAGGCACGTATCAAAAATATCAATGCAGACCGTATCCAAAAAGAGTTAGATACCGGTACCATCGTTATTGTTGCAGGGTTTCAGGGTATTGATGCAAATGAGAACATTACGACCCTTGGCCGCGGTGGTTCAGATACAACGGCTGTTGCTTTAGCCGCTATTATGAAGGCAGAGAGATGTGATATTTTTACTGATGTGGATGGAATTTACACCGCCGATCCCAGGAAGGTTCCTCTTGCACGAAAACTCGATAAGATATCATACGATGAGATCCTTGAATTAGCAAGTCTAGGTGCGCAGGTAATGCACTCCCGTTCAATTGAATTTGCAAAGAAATATAATGTTCCTCTGTTTGTCCGGTCGAGTTTTAATGATAACGAGGGGACATTAATTTGTAAGGAGGTAAAAGAGATGGAGGATATTGTTGTTAGTGGTGCTGCGGTGAGCAAAGACGATGCAAAGATTACCATCCGGGCCGTACCCGATGTCCCTGGTCAGGCAGCCAAGATCTTTCATGAGATTGCGAAAAGGAATATTAACGTAGACATGATTATCCAGAATGCCAGTATCGAGGGCCGGGCCGATGTGACATTTACCGTGCCCAGAAATGATTTACAACTGGCATTAGATACTGTAGAAAGGCTCAAGGAAGAACTCGGTGCCGGGGAAGTTTTGTACGATAGTAAGATTGCAAAGCTCTCTGTTGTTGGAATTGGTATGCGAAGTCATTGCGGTGTAGCCGAAAAAATGTTCCGCGTATTAGCTGATGAGAAGATTAATATTCAGATGATTAGCACATCAGAAATCAAGATTTCCTGTGTAATTGATGATGCCCATGCCGACCGCGCCTTACGGGTCGTTCATACAGCCTTTGGGCTTGATAAGGTAGTGAAAGAAAAGGAAGAGGAGAAGGTTGTTCACGTTTAGTCCCGGTGACGGTTTGTTTTCTGTCAACAGGACACGATGGGATAGCGGCAGATGGTACACAGGAAGATTACGAAGATGAGAGGTTGAAAAGTCGGAGGGCTGATTTTCAGCCGCCCGGTTTTTCAACCTCTTAACCTCTGTCCGTGTGGTTTCCTATAGTGTATCGTGAGTCTGATACTCTATCTTACTGTTTGTTACCCGTTCGCATTAATTTCGGTTCATAAATACAATAAGGTTCCTCGGCAAGATAGTTACCGGTGTCATAGAATGCCCGGGCCCTGCATCCCTCACAGACCTTTTTATATTCGCATTCCCCGCATTTTCCCTCCAATAATTCCGGATCCCGTAATTTTTTAAAGACCGGGGAATCATTCCAGATATCAACAAACTTCTGCTTTCTTACGTGACCTGCTTCGACAGGTAAGTAACCACAAGGGAAAACCTCTCCCTTATGAGAGACAAAGCATACCCCTGTACCGGCGAGACATCCTTTTGTCATTGCAGCCATACCGTGAGTTTTTGGTGAGATGGTAATTCCCTCCTCTTTTGCGCGTTCCCTCATAATGCGGAAATAGTGAGGTGCACAGGTAGCCTTTGTCTGGATCCTGGCCTCTTTAGAAAGATCGTAGAAATGGTTCAGTACCTCCTCGTATTTCCTGGGATGCAGCATTTGATCATCAGCAATTTGTACGCCGCATCCCACCGGTACAAGCATAAAGATATGCAGGGCATCTGCACCTAGTTGTAAGGCCAACTGATAAAGATCATCGATTTGATCAACATTATGTTTCGCAATAGTACAGTTGATCTGCATACTCATGCCAAGGTTTTTCAACCGTTTGAATCCTGCGATGGACCGCTCAAACGATCCGGGTATTTTTCTGAAATCATCGTGGGTTTTAGCGTCGGCACCGTCAAAACTGATCGATACACGGGCAATCCCGGCATCGACGATTTTCGTTGCCGTGATATCATCAACTAATGTCCCGTTAGTTGCTAATGCGACATTCAGTCCCTTGCTTACCGCATATCGTGCAATATCAAAAATATCAGGCCGGAACAGCGGTTCGCCCCCGCTGAGTACAAGAATAGGTTTGCCGGTTTCTGCAACCGCATCCACAAAGTCGAACGCTTCTTTCGTGGACATGTCGTCCCTGGCGAGGGTAGTGCTTACATCGAGCCTGCGGCAATGAATACACTCCAGATTGCACCCGACGGTTGTTTCCCAAAAGACGAGGCGTAGTTGGTTCTTCATATTTTTCATGTACTCTGCGGCAGTTTTACCGGAAGTATCGTCTTTAATACGCGCATAGGTTTCTTTTATTGTTTCAGGATTATCGCCGTGTCCGTGAGAACCGGGATGACCACCTGGATGTTGACCATGTGGATGGTGTGGATGTGACATGTTCTCCCTCCGCTTGTAGTAAATAAAAAATTGAGTAAATACATACTGTATGCTATAGTAATCCAAAAATGAAACAGAGCCGGTTTCATTATGCGAATACGATAATGTATAGCATTCTATTCTATAAACACTATTGACAAACGATTGCTGAATTTTACACTATAGTTCGTTATTATAAAAGAATAAACACTATCTGGTCAATTAAGAAAACATCTTTTTATCTATAATTATTTCACCCTTTCAGGGTTAAGTACAAGCCAAAAACAGCTTACAGAAAAATGTATATATTGGTAACACTTTTGTTTTTTGAAAAAATATGATAATTATCAAAGCCAAATATCTTATTCCGGATGCAGAAGGTTGTATTGAAAACGGGGCCGTGGCTGTAGATGGCACAAAAATACGGCATGTTGGTACATTTCATGAAATAAAAAAGCGTATTTACTGTGATAATGTTATTGATTTAGGCAACGCTGCGATCTTACCCGGTCTTATAAATATCCATACCCATCTTGATTTAACAAATTTACACAATCGTATTAAGCCTACCGGGAACTTTACTCACTGGGTCTTTCAAATTGTGGGGGCAAGGGTACGATGGAAGGATGACGATTATGTCTCTTCCCTGGAAAAAGGCATCAGGCTTTGTATTCAGTCAGGCATAACAACGGTTGCAGATATCGCAAATACAAAACATTCTTTTTCTATATTAAAAAAAAGCCCGCTCCGTAAGGTTATTTACAAAGAAGTTATTGGTTTAAATCCGGATCATGCAAAAGACGTTATGAAAAAAGCTTGTCTGGAGTTATCCGGGATTTTAAGGGATGACTTATTAACGGTAGGGCTGTCTCCCCACGCACCATATTCCGTTTCAAAGGAATTGTATCAATCGGTAGCTCAGTTTGCTTATGAGAACACTATGCCCGTCTGTACTCATGTTGCAGAGACACAGGATGAAGCCGAGTTCCTTGTTAAGGGTACGGGAAGTTTCCCGCCCATGTTACGCCAGTTACGTGCATTAAGTGATACCTGGCATCCTCCGGGACTCACCCCTGTTCAGTATATGAACGAGACAGGTATTCTGGCTACTAAGCCTATCCTCATCCATTGTAATTACATAACTGATGAGGAGATTTCTCTTATTCAATCTTCTGGTGCACGGGTTGCCTTCTGTCCAAAGAGTCATCATTTCTTTCGTCATATACATCATCCTGTCCGGAAGCTTTTGAACGCCGGAGTTACTGTTGGATTAGGCACTGACAGCCTGGCCAGCAACGATACCTTAAGTATCCTGGATGAAATGAAATTTTTGTTTCAGCACTATGCCATTTTGCCAAAAACGCTGCTCTCTATGGCTACGGTACAGGGAGCAAAAGCCCTTGGACTGGAGTCACGGGTGGGGCAGATCAGGGAAGGCTTTGAGGCGGACCTTTGCAGTATCAGATTACCGGAAAATCATACCGGAGATATATACTGTCAGCTTTTTGACAGAGATTCGAAAAATATATTTACCATGGTCGCCGGTAGGATTTGTTATACCATATCCTAATTCCGAAAACCAAGAATAGGACGCAGATAAACGCAGATTTACGCAGATTTCATAAATCTTCTCCAAAAACCATGTTAACCACGGATGGACACGGATAAAAAATTTGTAACTCCCCAGGTTCAGGGTTCTGGGTTCCCGGTTAAAGACTCAGGGGGATGGGCAAGACTGATCGCCCTGTTCTCTTCATAATCTTTGATGAACGCTTTGAACCCTGTTCATCTGTGATTACTTTGCCTTTAAATCTGCGTCCATCTGCGTTTATCAGCGTCCCATTCTTGTATTTTGGAATTTGTTTCGTATTTTGTGTTGATAGGAAACCTCCTGAATGTCAGGTTTATAATAATATCCGCACGTCACCGGTTCGTTTGGTAAAATGTACGGCATCAAAATATTCCATTAAAGGAACAGCGAATTTACGTGATGTTTTCGTTAAATCCCTGAATTGTGCTACGGTAACTGAACCATGTGTTTGAATATACTCTTTAACAATTTCTTTTAATCTGTTCAATGTTGCCACGTGAAAATAGAGGTCATTTTCTATCCGGATAAGTTTCTTCTGTTCCAGGAGCAGAGGAATAATGGATTTACTGGGCGGACCAAATCTCTGATATATTTCTTCTGATGAAGGGGGGGTAAATCCCGCATTGATAAAAGCCTCTTCGATCTTATTTGCCCTGCTCTTGTCCTGCGCCGATACTTCGATCTTAAAGTTTGTGAGCGATACCCTGTTATCGTGCACCTTGATGGCCTTCTCGTTTTTTAAAGAAGAAAGAGATGCAGCAACAGACAGTGGATGTATATCTTTGCGTAAGAGTGATTTGAGATATGTCTCCTCTATTCCCGCTTTTAAAGGATTTTCTTTGTGATATATCGCGAGGATATTCAGGATGTGTTCCTTGAGAGAGGAGATAACGGTACGGTGAAAAATAATGCTTTTTCCCTCTATTTCAAATTTTAACAAAAATCCCTTTTGTATCAATTTTGTTATAACATTCTCAGCTGCCGATGGAGGGATATTTACCCGTTGAGAAATATCGTGAATTGTGAAAACATGGCAACCGTTATTCGAATACACGTGCTCTACAATATCAAGAAGATTGCCGCTTGCTAAAATTTTGAGGGTTTTTACCGTTTCATTCCGGAAACGTTTCAACCGGGTTGTGTTAGGCCGCAAGACCTTGCCTCCCCCGATAGTGTATGGTGGTGAATATGACCGGATAATAAACCGGTCATTCCTTTCTCCTGTAATAAAATCTTCCAGGATTATTTGTGCAAACGATTCTTCACCGGGCTTTAGAGTATCTCTATCCAGGAAAATAACACGTCCCATGACTTCCGATGTATTAATATGAAACCGTATCCGTGTTCTGTTTTTCAGAGGATTTTTTACGTTTTTGATCAGTTTTATTGTTGTATCAATGAGGTTTGTAGGTTCTAAATATCCAGGAACGGAAAGTTCATACCCGCGTTGTATCTCTTTCGTCTTAATACCACTGAGATTCAGTGCTGCCCGTTGGCCTGCAAAGGCAGTATGAACACGTTTTCCCGTTACCTCAATACCCCTTACCCGTACAATTTTTTTCATGGGCAATACTTCAACTTCCGTGTCTACTGAAACCTGACCGCCAAGGACAGGCCCGGTAATAACACATCCATGACCTGAAACAGTAAATGACCGGTCGATTGATAACCGGAATATACGGTTGCTTCTCTGGCCTTTTACCCGGGTAATGAGTTTTTTTAATGCAGTCCTGCACATCTCGATTCCTTTACCTGTCACGGTGGAGACGGGTATAACAGGGGCATGCTCCAGTGTGGTACCGGTTAAGATCCTTTTGACATCTTCCTGCACCATTGCCAGCCATTCATCGGTAACGAGATCCTTTTTGGTCACCACAACAATTCCATGTTCAATCCCCAGAAGGTTGATAATCTCGAGGTGTTCTGTTGTTTGCGGCATGACACCATCATCGGCAGCGACAACAAACAGTACGAGATGAATGCTTGTTGCACCTGCCAGCATGTTTTTCACAAAACGTTCATGTCCGGGTACATCTACAATACTGATTCTGCGGTTTGAATTAAGATCCAGATAAGCAAACCCAATATCTATGGTGAGTCCACGCTGTTTTTCTTCTGGCAACCTGTCGGTATCAATACCGGTTAAGGCCCTGACGAGGGATGTTTTCCCGTGATCGATATGTCCTGCCGTTCCGATGATTATATGTTCTTTCTGAGCGGTACTACTGGTCTGTTCCATACAATACAATTATATCCTCTCATAACGAAACGAGCAACAAAACCCTCTTCATCATTCCTGAGAAGAGACCTTTTCTAACGCCGTGGCAATTATGTCTATCTCTGTATCAGATACCGTACGCATATCCATGATAACGCAATTCCGTTCTATCCTCGTGAAAATAGGGGGGGTATTGCTTCTTAACCGTGCAGCCAATTCTTCAGCATGGAGTGTTTCTGAATGAAGAGAGATACGTTTGGTTGGGATTACCTCTCCCGGTAGTGATCCTCCACCCATTTCTGAAGCTCCGTCCAAAAGAGAAATATTCAGAAATGCCTTTGTTTCCTGACGTATACTATCTGTTAATCTTTTACATCTTGCTTCAACAATTTCAGGTGGTGTTACCATCATCTTGAGAGTGGGAATTTCTTTTAACGCACGATCTTCCTCAAGATATAACCTCAATGTCGCCTCCAATGCTGCGACCGTTAGTTTTCCTACACGAAGTGCACGGGTGAGGGGGTTCTTTTTCAGAAGATCAATCCATTTCTTTTTACCGGCAATAATACCGCCCTGTGGGCCGCCTAATAATTTATCAGTACTAAATGTTACGATATCTGTCCCTGCCTTTATCGCCTCCTGCACGGTCGGTTCATATGGCAGTCCGAATTTATGAAGATCAACAAACGCACCACTGCCGAGGTCATATACTACCGGAATAGTATGGGTTTTGCCCAGAGAAGCGAGATCTTTTAAATCTACGGATTTTGTAAAACCAATAATTTTAAAATTACTCTGGTGTACCTTGAGAATAAGCCCCGTATGTTCTGTAATGGCATTGCTGTAATCACTGAGGTATGTCTTATTGGTTGTACCAACCTCAACCAAACAGGCCCCGCTTCTGGACATAACATCGGGCATGCGAAACGATCCACCGATCTCAACAAGTTCTGATCGGGAGATGATGACTTCCTTCCCTCTTGCGATAGTATCTAAAGCCAGGAGGACAGCAGCAGCATTATTATTCACAACCAATGCCGATTCTGCCCCGGTGATCATACAGACTAATTTCTCGATACCCTGGTATCTCGACCCTCTCCTGCCGGTAAGTCTCTCAATCTCAAGGGTACAGTAGCCTTTTACGATATCCGCTATCTGTTCTGCCGCCGTATCTGCAAGAGGCGACCTTCCGAGTCCGGTATGGAGTATGATACCCGTTGCATTGACAGCGTATCCGATACCATTGAATTTTTGCCGGAGGACTTGTTGAACCAAGCAGGATATCCTCCCGGGTGTTAGATCAATGGCCTTTAATTGATCACTGCCTTCTCCCTTTTCTTCTTTTTCCTTGCCCGAATTTCCCCGTTCTTCTTCGTTCATTCCCCCTTTCGTAAAGGGGGGATTAAGAGATGTTCCCCGGCTGTTATCATGCCGGTGCAGTGTATCAGTTTTACAGACCAATGATTGCCGGATATTCTCCAGGACCTCCCGTAGTATATTAACAACCACTTGCCTTGGATACATAGTCATTAATTGGGATATTTCCGGTGACTCGAGGAGCTTATGAACAGATGGAATTGTCCTGAACGCTTGTTGGTTCATGATACCAGGGATTCTGCAATTACAGATTTTGTAGAATACATATTTTTATCCGCTTTAATATTTTTGACTACCCTTGATTTTAACAGTAATTTTAAGATATTCAAGTGCATCGTTACCCCCCTCTGTTTTCCTCTAATCATTTTGGGTTACATTTCTCCGCCCGTCTTTTTCATGGATCTTTGACACTGCCTGATTGATTTCAAGACAACCTCTCAAAATATTGTTCTGTTTCAGTGTCTTCTGTATATTGTAAGGTCTGTAATAATATATATTTAAGATGTTTGTGGGGTTTGTATCTGGATATTGCCTGGCGTGTGTCGTGGCACACAGCGTGTCCTGGCACACACCTGTAACCGTTACACTTTTTGTTTGTATCTGTTACACATCCTGAAAATGATCCGGGATTTTTTAACTGGTCCCAATAATTAATTTTACAATTCATTTAACGCAAAATTAGTTTTCTTCCTCCAACGGCATTTTTTTTGGTTAATGCATTCGGTAAGCAAGAAAAATTTTATAACTACATGTGTTCGGGGTTCAGGGTTAAGAATGTTAATAAAAGAAAGGATGGAGAATAGGTCAGAATTGGATACAACTTGTTTTATTTCTGTAACTTGTACAATTTGTACGGGGTATTTTTGTTATCCTAAGAAAGGAGGGAAATGTATGGGAAGTAGGTCTTTTTTTAATGCCCTGTTTAATAGGAGGTGGTGGGTAATTCGTTTCTTAATACCACAGCTGTTTTTGCTATCTGTGGTATTTGCCTTTACTATAAGAGAGGCATCAGCCGAGAGTGCTCCTATCGCCAGAACACTGTTGGCAAAAGACGTGTTGAACAAAGCAGCAATGCTGAGGGGCAAGGTAAACCCGGGGGAATTACCCACTACGGCATGGTTTGAATACGGAACGGCCAGTGGTGAATATGCGAATCAGACCCCCCCTGTGGATATCGGCAGTAGCGGGGATTTTGAACTGGTAAGGAAAAAGGTTAACAAGCTGAAACCGGCCACAACGTATTTTTATCGTATTGTAGCACAGAATAGCGCAGGTACCGGCGAGGGCGTTGAGAGAACATTTACGACGAACGCGCCACCACCAACTGCAAAAACACTAGCGGCAAAAGATGTGTTGGCGAAAACAGCAATACTGACGGCTAAAGTACATCCGAGGAGATCACCCACTACGGTATGGTTTGAATATGGGACGGCCAGCGGTGAATATACGGATACATCTTCCTCTGTGGAAATCGGCAGTGGCGGGGATTTTGTATTTGTAAGGAAGAAGATTAATAAGCTGACACCGGAAACAACATATTATTATCGTGTTGTAGCAGAGAATAGCGGAGGTACTGACAAGGGCGCTGAGAGAACATTTACAACAATTGATATCAATCCACCTTCCGTTGTTTCTACTGATTTATCCGACGGCGAGACGGGAGTAGCTATGGATGCTGTTATTACTGCAACGTTTAGTGAAGATGTACATGAGCCGACGGTAAACACATCCACGTTTACTCTGAGAGATGAGACCGGTGGGGTAACGGGGACCGTAGAGTACAACAGCGAAACCTTTACCGTACACTTTATACCATCAGGATATTTAAAACCTTCAACTACCTATACCGCTACAATAGTAGGTGTGGAAGACCTGAGTGGAAATACAATGACAAAGGCCTATACCTGGGATTTTACTACCGAAGCCATTACGATGTCAACCGAAGTAGTAGATGGTCCAAAATTCTTTGACAACCTTCTTTATTCAAAGGCAATCGCTCTTGATTCCAGTAATAACCCCCATATTGTTTATGGCGGAGATTATCTTTACCATGCATATTTTGATGGCAGCAGTTGGGGATATGAAATAGTAGATTCGGCGTCGTATAATGTCGATTATGCATCTCTTGTTGCTGATGCATCAGATAATTTCTTTATTAGCTACTATGACAGTACCAACGGGGACCTCAAGTATGCAACCAACGTATCCGGATCGTGGGCAATAGAGACCGTTGAGAGCACGGGAGATGTTGGTAAACATACCTCTATAGCCCTTGATTCATCAGGTAATGCCTATATCAGCTACTATGATGTTTCCAACAGGGATCTCAAGTATGCAACCAATGCATCCGGATCATGGGTGACAGAGACAATTGATAGTACAGGAAGTGTAGGTAACTATACCTCTATAACCCTCGATTCATCGAACAATGTCTATATCAGCTACTATGATATTTCCAATACAGACCTCAAGTATGCAACCAACGCATCCGGATCATGGGTGACAGAAACGGTGGATAGTACAGAAAGTGTAGGTAAATATACCTCTATAGCCATTGATTCATCAAATAATGCCTATATCAGCTACTATGATGTTTCCAATAGGGATCTCAAGTATGCAGCCAACGCATCCGGATCATGGGTGACAGAAACAATTGATAGTACAGGAAGTGTAGGTAAATATACCTCTATAGCCCTCGATTCATCGAACAATGTCTATATCAGCTACTATGATACTACCAATAAGGATCTCAAGTATGCAGCCAACGCATCCGGATCATGGGTGACAGAAACAATTGATAGTACAGGGAATGTGGGTGAATATACCTCCATAGCCCTTGATTCATCAAATAATGCCCATATCAGCTATTATGATGCTGCTAACGCAGGCCTCAGGTATGCAACCAATGCATATGGATCATGGCTGACGGAACTGGTAGATAAGTCAGGAAATGTAGGGTTGTATACCTCTCTGGCCCTTGATTCATCAAACAATACGTATATCAGCTACTATAATAGTACGAAGGGAGACCTCAGGTATGCAACCAATGCATCCGGATCATGGGTGATAGAAACAATCGATAGTGCGGGGGCTGTAGGATTGTACACCTCTCTGGCCCTTGATTCATCGAACAATGCCTATATCAGTTACTATGATGTTTCCAATGACGACCTCAGGTATGCAACCAACGCATCCGGATCATGGGTGATAGAAACGGTAGAGAGTACAGGAAATATAGGGTTGTATACCTCTCTGGCCCTTGATTCATCAAACAATGCCTATATCAGCTACTATGATAGTACGAATAGGGACCTCAGGTATGCAACCAACGCATCCGGATCATGGGTGACAGAAACAATTGACAGTACAGGGGATGTGGGTGAATATACCTCCATAGCCCTTGATTCATCAAACAATGCCTATATCAGCTACTATGATAGTACGAGTAGGGATCTCAGGTATGCAACCAATGCATCCGGATCGTGGGTGACAGAAACAATTGATAGTACAGGAAATGTAGGGTGGTATACCTCCATAGCCCTTGATTCATCAGGTAATGCCTATATCAGCTACTATGATGTTTCCAATACAGACCTCAAGTATGCAACCAATGCATCCGGATCATGGGTGGCAGAGACAATTGATAGTACAGAAAATGTGGGTTCGTATACCTCCATAGCTCTTGGTTCATCTGGTAAGATATATATCAGCTACCTTGATGTTACCAATGAGGACCTCAAATGTGCAATCTATACGTCCGGAGCATGGACGATAAAAACGGTTGATAGTGCAGGATTCGTAGGCCAGTATAACTCTTTAGCCGTTAGCACATCCGGTGATGGATATATCAGTTACTATGATGCTACCAACAGGGACCTCAAGATGGCCGTTGATGTAAACTGAAGTACACAGATAACTGATCTGCCGGATTAGCGGGAAACGTAGCATACGTATTGTGTGGTTTGATACGGTATGCTACGTTTTATTATCAGATACTAAGGCAATTTAAGGGCTGTTGATTCTTCTTTTGCATTCCTGATGAACTGTTTTATCAAGGTTTTATCCTTCCTGCCGGGAGACGATTCAACGCCTGAAGATACATCTACTGCATACGGTTTTACTTTATGAATGGCTTCTTTAACATTTTCGGGAGTTAGACCACCCGAGAGGATAATAGTCCCGTATGTATGCGCCTCCCTGGCGATATCCCACCGAAAAGGAACACCCGTTCCACCCATTGTTCCCTTTACATAGCTGTCTAAAAGAAAGGCATGAGGTTTGTAAGTTGCCATAGGCCCTAAGTCCCCGTCATCTCTTATCCGAAAGGCCTTTATAACGGTATATTTGTTCAAATCTCTTATATATGAAGGAGGCTCATAGCCGTGAAGCTGTATCGTGTGGATAGTACAAAATTCGCAGATCTCTTTGATGGTGTGTATCTGCTCATCTACAAAAACCCCAACCGGAGAGACAAAGGGAGGTAAGTCTTTTATAATATCTTTGGCCTGCTCCTTTGTTACCTGGCGGGGACTCTTTGCAAAGACAAATCCCAGGGCGTCTGCACCGAGCTCTACAGCACTCCACGCATCTTCACGGGTGGTGATTCCACAAATTTTGACTCTCATATATTTACTATAGCTAAATAGGGTTGTAATTGAGCGGATACCTATAATTCTTTTCGAATAAGGGTACGTGCAACGTGCCCCTGCCGGTATTAAATCTGTGTAATCTGTGAGATCTGTGGTTTCTCAACCAGCATTAATGTCTGAAATGCCGCTGACCTGTAAATACCATAGCGATTCCATGTTCGTCGGCTGCCGCAATTGACTCTTCATCCCTGTTAGATCCACCGGGCTGAATAATGGCGACAACCCCGGCTTTTGCAGCCGCATCAACATTGTCTCTGAAAGGGAAAAAGGCATCGGATGCCATCACCGCCCCCTTGATCCTGTCACCTGCCTTCTTTAAGGCTATTTCCGTGGAATCAATCCGGCTCATCTGACCGGCACCAATACCTACGACGGCCTCATCACTGGCAAATACAATACTGTTGGATTTTACATGTTTACAGACAATAAAGGCGAAACGGAGATCGATTATTTCTTTTTCAGAAGGTTTTTTCTTACTGACGTACACGAGCGCTGCAGGATCGTATATGGTTAAATCCCGCGTTTGTAAGAGCATGCCGCCAACTACCCGTTTCATATCGTATGAAATAGTGTTTATCATGCTTGTTGAGAGGGTCCCCGTCCTTAAAAGCCTTATGTTACTTCCCCATTTCCGTTTTGTTGTAAGTATTTTTATCGCTTCTTCATCATACTCCGGTGCAATAATTGCTTCGACAAAGTGGCCGGGTTCTGTAATGGCCTCAGCCGTTTCAATATCTACCATCCTGTTTAAACCGAGGATACAACCAAATGCCGATACAGGATCACTGCGATATGCCCTTTTAAATGCCTCAGTCAGGGTATCTGCTGATGCAGCACCGCAAGGATTTGTATGTTTAATCACGATAGCCGTTGGCCGTTCAAATTCTTTCACCAATTCCAGTGCCGCATTCAGGTCGATAATATTGTTAAAAGAAAGTTCCTTTCCATATAACTGCTGGGCACTGGAAACACAAGGTTCCTGGATGTTCTCTTCAGTATAAAACGCTGCCGTCTGATGCGGGTTCTCACCATAACGCAGAGGCTGGCGTTTCAGGTAATCAAGTGAAAGGGATGTTGGATACCCTTCTTTTTCCTTACCCAGACTGTCAAGATAATTGGCAATTATCCTGTCATAACGGCCTGTTGTTCTGAATGCCTCAATGGCAAGTTCCAGACGCATCTTTTCGGATATATCAAGGTGACCGGCCTTCAGTTCTTCAATAATAAGCTGATAGCGTTTGGGATTTACAACAACAATTACCTGTTTGTAGTTTTTGGAAGCAGACCGGATCATTGAGGGGCCGCCAATATCGATATTCTCGATAGCCTCCTCCATGTGTACATCCTTTTTCGCAATGGTTTTTTCAAAAGGATAAAGGTTAACTACGACTATGTCGATCGGTTTAATATCTAATTCCTTCATTTGCCTCTTGTGGGTCTCATTATCCCTTAAGGCGAGCAGTCCTCCGTGTACCTTTGGGTGAAGGGTCTTTACCCGGCCATCCATAATCTCCGGGAAGCCGGTATGTTCAGATATTTCAATCACGCTGATACCGTTTTCTTTCAGGAGTTTGGATGTACCACCTGTCGAGATGATTTCAATACCGAGATGTTGTAATTCCCTTGCAAACTCTACAATACCTGTTTTGTCCGAAACGCTGATGAGAGCCCTTTCTACTCTTGCCATCTTTTCTCCTCGCTGTCTTCATAAAAGTATTTAGAATGAATAATTTAATAATGTAAATAATAATCCCGGGGCAGGCCGGGATACATTATAAATTCTAAATCATCCCGTATTCCAGGTAAACTTCAATCTCCAATTTATTATTTCCAAACAGTTCTTTTGCTAATGCTTTTAACCCTGAATCCTGTACTTCCTGTAATTTCTTTTGTCTTTTTCCGTGATTTTAGCAAAACGGAAAAATCAAGTCAAAAGAATAACCCTGAGTTGCTTTTCCGGGGCCTCATGGTGTTTTTTCATTGACTGCAACCTTCTTTTTTGTTTGAATTTCCCTTTCATAATCTACCATTTAACTCATAAGGGAGGGTAAATATGACTACAGATAAATTAAAGGTATTCTGTACCCCTTTTTGTCCGAAGTGTAATGACCTGCTGGCTTATCTAAACAAGAGAAAAGTAAACTACGTCTCATATGACATCGATAAGGATGATGATGCAAGAAAAGAAGTGATAAGGATTGTGGGAACGGACGATATTGAATCGCCCGACAAGTTACCCATTGTGGTTATCGGTGATAAAGTAATCTATGGTTGCGACAATAAAGAAATTGACAAGTATGTAACTTAAAATTATCCTTGACATTTGTTTCCAAAATGTATAGCCTCTTGAGGATTCCGGAGTATACTTTTCATGGCAGAACAGAGTAATTTAAAAGAATTTACGAAGGGATTTTTCCTCTACAATCCCTTATTTGTGCTGATCCTGGGATTATGTCCCAGCCTTGCCGTTACGACTTCGGTAAAAAACGGAATGGCAATGGGCGGGGCAGCGACGTTTGTACTCGTAAGTTCCAACTTTATCGTTTCTCTTATACGTCCGTATATCCCCCGGGAAATTCGTATTCCGTGTTTTATCGTTATCATTGCTTCATTTGTGACTATGGTGGAGTTGCTTATGAAGGCATATTTACCACCTGAATTAAACGCATCGTTAGGGATATTTATACCGCTTATCGTTGTCAATTGCATTATCCTGTATCGGGCGGAATCTTTTGCTTACAAGAACAGGCTGCTTGTTTCTGTTCTGGACGGTGTGGGAATGGGTTTAGGGTGGGCACTTTCGCTCTGTATTGTTTCGGCCATACGTGAGGTTCTGGGGGCCGGAACGTTTTTGGGGTTAAAAGTGTCTGAGTCGTATAACCCGGCATCTGTCATGATCATGGCCCCCGGGGCATTTATTGCATTAGGGTTGTTATTAGGGTTCTTTAACTGGCAAAAACAGAGAAAAAGTGAAAAGGCCTTGAAGGAATACAGGAAATATGATTAAAGAAATAGCTTTAATTATTGTAAGTGTGGTTTTTGTCAATAATTTTGTTCTGTCAAAATTTTTAGGGCTCTGCCCGTTTATAGGGGTCTCTCAAAGGACATCATCTGCAATGGGAATGGGCATGGCGGTAACATTTGTCATGACCCTCGCTTCTGCAATGACATGGCTCGTGTATAATTATATCCTTCTTCCCGGAGATACGAATATTGTTGCATACATCTTTCCGTCGGTAGGTGAATCGGGACTTATAGAAGTATTGAAGACCATTAGCTATATTCTTGTTATCGCGACATTAGTGCAGCTGGTTGAAATGATGCTCCGGAAGATGGTACCTGCCCTGTATGAAAGCCTGGGTATTTATCTGCCGTTAATTACGACGAACTGTGCCGTTTTGGGTGTAGCACTTTTGAATACAACCGATTCTCCCAGGGAACTGGGGTTTTTACAGGCAATAGTACAGGGATTCGGGGCCGGCATCGGTTTTACTGTGGCTATGCTTCTTATGTCAGGGATACGGGAACGGTTAGCTTTGGTCAGTATACCCCAGCCGTTACGTGGTATTCCTATTGCCTTTATCTGTACCGGGCTTATGGCCCTGGCATTTTTTGGATTTTCAGGGATGGTACAATAAGTAATGAGACATGTTATTTCTGTCCTGGTAGAAAATAAGGTTGGTATCCTGGCCCGCATTACGGGTCTTATCAGCGGAAGGGGATTTAACATTGACAGCCTTGCCGTTGGTGAAACAGAAAATCCTGCCTTTTCACGGATTACGATTGTGGTACGGGGTGATGACGCTATTATTGAGCAGGTAAGAAAACAGATTGGTAAAGTTATCGATGTGGTCAAGGTAATTGATTTTACCAATAAGGAATTTATTGAACGTGACCTCATGTTGTTAAAAGTTCATACCTCATCCGGAAAACGGGGGGAAGTTATTGAAATCGTAGATGTTTTCAGGGGAAAGATTGTTGATGTGGGGCAGAAAGATATTACGATTGAGATAGCCGGTACAGAGGATAAGCTTGAAGCAATGGTTCGTTTGCTGCGACCGTATGGGATTAAGGAATTAATACGGACCGGAAGCATTGCTATTGGCCGCGGTACGAAATAACATAATTATTCTGAAAGGCAAAAGTGGAAATATGCTCAAAATTTACTATGAAAAAGATGCTGATAGTAGTACCCTGAAAGGGAAAACGATTGCAGTGATTGGATATGGTAGTCAGGGTCATGCGCAGGCACAGAATCTGAGAGAATCCGGTTTCAATGTAATCGTATCTACAAGAACGGGCACCCCGAATTACCAGTTGGCGGTAAAACATGGATTTCAGCCTGTCAGTGTAGACGAGGCTGCACGTCAGGGGGATCTTATCCAGATACTCATACCCGATGAAACACAAAAAGCAGTTTACGAAACAAACATTAAACCGCATTTAAAAGAAGGGAAGACCTTATGCTTTTCACACGGGTTTAATATCCACTTCGGCCAAATTGTACCTCCGGGCAATGTTGATGTGATTATGGTTGCACCAAAGGGACCCGGGCATCTTGTCCGGACCGAATTTGAAAAAGGAGGTGGTGTTCCGTGCCTTATGGCTGTTCATCAGGATGCTACGGGAAAAGCCAGGGAGAAGGCATTGGCCTATGCATACGGGGTCGGAGGAACGAGGGCTGGTGTGATTGAGACCACATTTGCAGAAGAGACGGAAACAGACCTTTTTGGCGAACAGGCGGTACTGTGCGGAGGGGCGGCTGCCCTTGTCAAGGCAGGATTTGAGACACTGGTAGAAGCAGGATACCAGCCTGAACTTGCTTATTTTGAATGTATGCATGAATTAAAGCTTATTGTGGACCTTTTTTATCAGGGTGGTCTAAGCTACATGCGATACTCAATCAGCAATACGGCCGAATACGGAGACTTAACACGCGGTCCGCGTATTATCACAGAAGAGACCAAGAAGGAAATGAAACGGATACTTACCGAAATACAGAATGGTCAGTTTGCCAAAGAGTGGATACTGGAAAATCAAGCGGGAAGACCCACCTTCAATGCCTTAGAGAAAAAGGACAGGGGCCATTTTATCGAGAAAGTTGGCAGAGAATTACGGAAAATGATGAAGTGGATTAACGCTAAAGAGGTGTAAAAGTTATTTCTTTGCTCAAAAACCAGGAGTAGGACGCAGACTTTGTCGTGAGCACAGTCGAACGATCTACGCAGATTCTTACATATTAACCATGGATACACATATAGTACTAATCATATGAAACCGAACAGAAAATAAAATTGCATAGAAGGACACTTCTGTAAGGGAGTTATGAAAGTTTGTAAATAAGTTATAAAAGAGAGTAAGTTTTTAAATTACAATCTGATGTTTGCAAATATGTTCGGTTTCATCCGTGGAGTATTATAACATTCCCATAGAAAACCAAATCTTTTTAAAGCCCAAAGGGCTTTTCTCTGATAGCCCA
Organism: Candidatus Loosdrechtia aerotolerans; assembly: GCA_021646405.1. Classification (GTDB taxonomy): domain Bacteria; phylum Planctomycetota; class Brocadiia; order Brocadiales; family Brocadiaceae; genus Loosdrechtia; species Loosdrechtia aerotolerans. The sequence continues at coordinate 8,974 of SOER01000039.1, read as the reverse complement.
GGGTAAATTTTTACCTTGGGATAATGAAAAAACAAGAGAGTTAACCCTGAAAGGGTGACATAAAATTACATGAATCCCATATATACCGTTTATCATATTGAATTTGGTTTTTAGTATATTCTGTTCGGTTTCATCCCTTGGATACTATAGCGTGGCGAAGCCACACCAAAAAGATTTTAACCACGAAGGGCACGAAGAAAAAATTATACAACAAATCTTTTGATTCTGTTTTTTAACACTTTCTTAATTATGAATTTCAATCGTTAAACAAGTTACCAGATTAGACAAATTATTAAATTCTATAAATTATGCCTTTCTTCATGTCCTTCGTGGTTCACATGTTTTCTATAAAATCTGCGTAGGTCGTTCGACTGTGCTCACGACAAAGTCTGCGCCAATCTGCGTCCTCATTATCCTTCTTTACATTGGGACACGTTACATTTATCTTATAAATACCAGTTGCTTATAAATATCATATTCTTCTTTTGCCTCTTTAAACTTGCCTAACTTACTGTAAGTATCACCTAACAGAAAGTGTGCATTCGCATTTCCCGGATTAAGTTCAAGGAGCTTTTCACCCGTATCTATGGCATCGTCGTACATCCCCTTCTGGTTATAGGCAAAGGCAAGATTATAATGTGCGTCATGGTTTTCCGGAGCCAGGCTGAGAACTTTTCTGAATGTTTCAATTGCCTCGTCAAACATTTTTTCATTATTGTAAACTACACCGAGATTGTAATATGCAGCGATGTAAGCAGGATTAATTTTCACTGCCTTTTGGTACGATGCAATTGCCCTGTTCGTGAAATCTTTTTTACCATACAGGCACCCTAAATTGTAATAAGCCTTTTCATTCTTGGGATTTAAAGATACACATTTCTCCAATACCTGTATAGCATCATCGGGCGTCCCTCTCTGAGCATAGAGAGTTCCTAGTGTGAAATATATTTCAGAATTATTCGGGTCCAATCGCGTAGCCTCTCTCAGGGAAGCAATAGCATCAGGTATTTCCCCGCACTTTTTATATGCTAATCCCTTCATTTTATGAGCCTCAACCAGGGTGGGCTCCATTCTCGTTGCCTTATGAAAGGACTCAATGGCCTTTTCAAGTTGATTTTGGTTGAAATACTCCAACCCTTCATGAAAAAGATCTTGCGCCGTAACAGGATCAGGAATCCTGGTTGGTAGAGGTTCTGTTGCTGCACTAACAACCTCCTCTGAATCAAATTCTTCCGGTGAATCAAACTCTTCCGGCTCTTCGGGTATCGTTTGCCCGGTCGTAGCTGATTGGGTACCTTTGGCTGCGTGAGCTGTTTTCGTTTCACTATAGGTTGATCTGTCATCCTCCGGGATGGGGATAATCTCTTTGAATTCTAGAGCTTCTTCAACGGTTTTTTCCTCCTTTTTATGACCACAACCGGTAAACAGTAACATACCCGTACAAAACGTACAGAGGACCAAACCACAATGAATGGATCTTAAAGAACGTATAGACTTACATAGGGAGAGAGATGAGTTTTTCATGATTTTAATCTAACCTCTTTTGTGAAAGGAACTGAATTTTACAGCATTTTAGTATTACTTGTTAAATTGTCAAGAAAAATCACTAAGGATTTTCTGGCTTTATTTGGTTGGGTTTTTATAGTATGCTAACATACCTTACTCATCAGGGTACATGCTGGCTTGTTGTTGGATCAAATGGATTCTTTTATCTTAAAAATTGGGAATACCCCGTATGTATCAAGTTAAGGAATTTTGCTGTACTTTTTCCCGGGATTTGAGCGTGAGTGTGCACAGGCTAAAGACCTGAGGCTGCCTGTAGTTGCCTTTGGCAACTGTAGCCGCATCCCTTTAGGGTGCATATGGGTGATAGCGTATTGAGGAAAATGAAAGCATATTGTAATAATTTCGTTTTTTGAAAAACCTGAAAAGCTCCGTTAGGAGCGGTATACTAAGAGAACAAAAATCTCCATTGATGTTAAGCTCCAGAGGAGCGGCATAGAAGGCACGGGATTCATATGTCGCTCCTCAGGAGCTTATCACGGAGGTAAATTCTCATTCTATTAACATGCCGCTCCTCCGGAGCTTTATGCTTCATTTTTGCTCTGGATATTTTACTCTTATGGGAAGAACAAAAAGATATGGGCAAGGATAAGCCCATCAAGAGGGAGGGGGATTTGGTGTAGATTCTCGTTCTCTTAACTACCGCTCCTAGCGGAGCTATCAAAGATAGTATTTTTCAAAACTCAATGAATCCATTTTTAGAATATTATAAATCGAGGTTATTATGATAAAGAAAGATAAACATCTCATAATTATTGGTGGTGTGGCTGCCGGGATGAAAGCAGCCGCCAAAGCGAGGCGTGAATCTGCTGCTATGAGAATTACCGTATTAACAGACGAAGAACATGTTTCATATGCCGGCTGCGGAATGCCTTATTTTGTCGGGGATATTATCAAGGACCCTCAAAAACTCATCATCCGGAGACCTGAATATTTTAAAGGTATGCATGATATCGATGTCCTCACGCATCATCAGGTTGTGAGAATCGATATCCGGTCCAGATCTGTCCGCGTTAAGCATCTCGTGAACGGACAAGACCTTACCTTTCATTATGATAAACTCATTATTGCTACCGGGGCACAACCTGTCATTCCCCCATTGCCGGGTGTCTCTTTGGGTAACATATTTACCCTCAGAACCGTAACCGATGCATTCAAGATAAAATCGTTTATGAATGCAGGTGAAAAGGTGAGAAATGCTGTGGTCGTTGGCGGGGGGTTAATAGGGCTTGAGATGGCAGAAAACCTGGTTGTGAGAGGGGTCGGGGTTACGGTTGTTGAACTCTTCGATCACATACTGCCTCCCCTGGATAAGGATATGGCACTGCTTGTCCAGAACTATGTAAAGGAGAACGGGGTTGAGGTTATCACATCGGATAAGGTGGAATCTTTTGAAGGGGAGGGGGGTAACGTAACCAGAGTAATTACCGGTAAGCAATGGTTACCGGCTGATATAGTTATCCTTTCTGTTGGTATTAAACCGAACACGAAATTAGCACAGGATGCCGGTATAAAGATCGGTGTAACGTCCGCCATCGAGGTCAATGAACGAATGGAGACAAATATACCCGATGTATATGCCGCCGGCGATTGTGCCGAGAGTACGCATCTGATAACGGGAAAACCAGCGTGGGTCCCGCTGGGTTCTACAGCAGCAAAAATGGGACGTGTTGCGGCGGTGAATGCTGCAGGAGGACATGATACCCTGAAAGGTATTTTAGGGACACTTATTGTGAAGGTATTTGAAATGAATGTCGGAAAGGTCGGGCTTTCCGAACGGGAGGCAGTGAAAGAAGGTTTTACGGTTGAGTCCGTTATCGTTCCCGCTGCGGACAGGGCACATTATTATCCGGGAGGAAAAGAGATTATAACGAAACTTATTGCAGATGCAGCTACCCGGAAACTCCTTGGTGCGGAGATTATTGGTACAGGCGTCGTTGATAAACGTATCGATACTATTGCCACAGCACTAACCTTTGGTGCAACCGTTAAACAGGTTTCCCAGCTTGATTTGGCATATGCACCACCCTATGCTATGGCCATGGATGCCATTATTGTTGCCGCCAACGTTCTCGATAATAAATTGCAGGGAAAAACGGCTGGAATACTTCCTCAAGAGGTTATGGAAAAGTATGAGCGGGGTGAGGATTTTGTGTTATTGGATGTAAGGACAGAGGCGGAATACAAGGGTGGTCATATCAGGGGATGTCGGCATATACCACTGGATAAACTGGCATCACGGGTTCATGAACTTGACGGTTCGAAAGAAATTATTACTTACTGCCGCGCTGGTTTGCGGGCTGCACATGCTTATCGCATCCTGAGAAACGCCGGATTAAAAAATGTCAGGTATATGGACGGCAGCATTCTTGCATGGCCATACGGTTTGGAGAAATAATCGCCACGTCAAATATTCATAAACCACAGTCCGGAACAAACTTCAAAATACAAAAATAAGACGCAGATAAACATAAGGGTAAAATCCCAAATCCCAGATTCCAAATCCCAGATTTCAAATCCCAAATAAATACCAAATACCAATCTCCAAATCATAACTGTTTGGAATTTGGGATTTGTTTTTTGGGATTTATTTGGTATTTGGATATTGTTATTTGGAATTTGTTTCATATATTTTTTAAAAATTGTTTGACATTATCTTTCATTTTACTATAATACCCCTTCGTTTTTATTTATTATGAGACTGAGTCTCAAAAACATTTTTTAGGAGGGCAATTGTGCGTTATATTCGTTACTTGATGGTAGTACCGTTGATTGTGACACTATGTATTGCGACAGTTCGTGCAGAATCTCCCGAAACAGAGGCCTTGCATGACAAGGTTGATAAGCTCGAAAGGGAATTGGCAGAGCTCAAGGATTTACTCCGCCAGCAGGTTGAAAAAGATGCACAGGAGGAAAGGGAAATTGCTGAATTAAGGGAAGAGGTTCAAAGAGGTGTGCCGGGATATCCGGAAATTCCGTATGCAGAAACAGCTCCGGAAGAGCCATACTTCGCTGCAAAGGCTGCTGAACTCGAGAAAAAGAAGCTGGGACCGGCCTTTGGCGGACCTTATACAAAACCGTTTTTGCGGAGATTTGGCAGGAATACGTACCTCGGCGGATACATGGACTTTGAGTTCTGGCAGTCTGAGGATGACGACGGAAAACATGGCTTCGATCAGCACCGCTTTATCCCGTTTATATATTCTGATATATCAGACCGTGTAAAACTTGCAGCGGAAATAGAATTTGAGCACGGTGGTGTCGAAGGTGGCAGGGAGGGAGAAGTAATATTGGAATTTGCCACGATAGATTTTTTGATTACAGAATGGATCAACTACAGAGGTGGGTTTATACTTTCCCCTCTCGGAAAATTCAACCTCGTTCACGATTCACCACTACAAGACCTTACTGACCGTCCGCTGGTGAACCAGTTCATTATTCCGACAACCCTGACCGATGCGGGAATGGGTTTCTTTGGCAGCTTTTACCCAACAGAACTCAGCAAAATAGATTATGAGATGTATGCTACTAATGGTGTATTTCGCGGTTTAGAGGAAGATGGTACGGCGAATTTTGGGTTGGGCAGTGGTTTGAGAGGAGGCCGGGATATTTTTGAGTTTGATGGAGCGAACCAAAGCCCCGCATTTGTAGGACGTGTTGCATATAGCCCCTTTATCGGGCTGGAATTTGGCGGTTCTGTTCTTACGCAGAGATACGATGAGGGCAATGAGAACCAGTTAACCATCCCTGCCTTTGATTTTGCTTATCAGAGAGGTGCTTTTGAACTGGTAGGTGAAGGTGCATACGCCTTTATCGAAACTAATAGTGATGCTGAGGCCGCCGGGATTGCTGATTCCATGTGGGGGTACTATGTAGAAGGCCGTTATCATTTCATGCCTCCAGCTTTAAGAACAATGGCACCAAAATTCTTCACAGAGAATTCAACGTTTACCGGTGTCGTAAGATGGGATCAGGTGCAGACCTCTGCATTGGACGCTGGTGAAAGGATTAATCATTTAAGGACAAGAATCACGCCCGGTATAAACTATCGCTATACAGAGGATACGGTATTCAAATTTGATTATCAGATCAATATCGAACAGAAGGATCTGGATGATATAGCGAATAATAACTTTGTATTCTCTGTTGCGACATATTTCTAAATCGCTGTTACCGAAACGATGTATCGTGTGACAGGGATATTGAAAACAGATACCTTTCCCTCACCTTTTCTGCAACGGGAAAGGTCCTTGAAACTTCCCCTCCCTTCATGGGAGGGGCAAGGGAGAGGGGATGACAGACATACACATCAGGCTAAGAGTATAAAAAATTTTTTGCATATTTGTTGATACTGAGTCTCATGTTAAATTATAAGGGTGAACATCTGAAAAGAAGGGAAAATTGCTATGATTTGTTATAAAAAATTTATCCAGGGTATGGTGGTTTTTGCTTCTCTTAACGGGTTGATGTTGAATATACAGTCCCACACGGCTGATGCGGTTGATATCGTTAGCAACGTTGCCAAGGATCCTACTGATATTCCGCCTCCATTAGCCCGGGGGAGGTCACAGACAGTAACAATAAATCTGGTTGCCAAAGAGGTTGTTGGTGAACTCACACCGGGAAAGAATTTCTGGTTCTGGGGTTTTGCAGAGAAAGACGGTGATACCGTAGGGCCGGTTACCGTTCCCGGACCCATGATCCGGGTTATGGTGGGTGATACGGTTGTAATCAATCTTACCAATGCCGCTGATAGTGAAGAGCCGCATAATCTGGATTTTCATACCGGTTTCGGGGCTATGATATCAGATCTCGCACCTGGAGTGACCGGGACGGTAACGTTTAAGCCGAAAAGAGAGGGTGCATATATTTACCACTGCGGCGCCGAGGGTATGCCGTGGGAACATGTGTCGTACGGGATGTACGGCTTGATTATGGTGGAACCCAGAGGAGGGCTCAAAAAAGTTGACAAGGAGTTCTACATCGGGCAGGGTGAATGGTATATAAAAGAAGGTATTGAAGACCACCCGGACATTGAAGGTTATTCCCTTGATGAGGATAAGGCACTTGCCGAACACCCCGATTATTTTACCTTTAATGGTCATACAGATGCCCTGAAAGATCCGGCACTCTATGGTAATGCGATAACCGTGAATGAAGGAGATAAGGTGCGTATCTTTTTCGTCAACGGGGGACCTAACCTTGGCTCGAGCTTCCATGTCATCGGCCAGATCTTTTCTAGATTCTACCCGGGTCGATACATGGATTTTATAAGAAACGAAGAAACTCCCTTTATTCCTCCCGGGTCTGCTGCTGTAGTTGAACTCAGGGCATTAACTGCAGGCGATTTTTACATCGTAGATCATGCATTATGGAGGGCTCCCAAAGGTGCCCTTGGGTTGTTCCATGTGAACTAAATTCTTTATGGCGTGAAAAGCTTCGTTAGGAGCGATATGTTAATAGAAGAACAATGAGTACCACTCTTGAGCTCCGGAGGAGCGGCATAGATGGCACGAAATTAACATGTCGCTCCTCTGGAGCTTACATGAGGGTAAATTCTCATTCTATTAATATGCCGCTCCTCCGGAGCTTTCTGATTCCTTTTTGCTCTTGATATTTCACCCTCATGGGGAGGACAAGAAGATGTAGGTAAGGATAAGTTGATGGGGGAGGGTCAGGTGGGAGTGAAGGAAAGGATCTGTCGCATATTCCCTCATTCTGATTTTTATTAAGTTAACGCTTATGGGGCAAGGGGAGGGGAGAACAGATGATAGAAGAAAATGAAAGGGATCGATAAAGATATAACGGGATTATTAAATACTCGTGAAAATATTATATAGGTGTAAGGAGATGATATGAGTAAAGAAAAAGTAGGTATCTTACTGGTTGGATTAAACGGGGCAACAGCTAATACAACAGTTGCAGGATCATTGGCTCTGAAAAGAGGATTAAATGATAATTGTGAGGGTATGATAACGGAGACCGAGATATTCTCACACATGAGACTTGCCTTGTTCGATCAATTTGTATTCGGGGGTTGGGACGTTAACCCGCGCGATGCATACCAGGCTGCGTGTTTTAATAAGGTACTGGATCCCTGGCTTATTGAAGAACTGCGCCAGGATCTGGAAACGGTAAGACCCTGGAAGGCCGTTGTGACAGCGCACGATGTAGATTCCTCAAGAGAGGCCGGAAATATCATTGAGGCCCATTCATTGCAGGAGGGATTAAATACCCTGAAGCAGTGTATTCTCTCCTTTAAAGCCCGATATGCTGTTGATAACGTTATCGTCGTTTACCTTGCTTCACCCTTAAAACATATTGAGTTGAGTGATATTCATAATGACCTTTCAATGTTCAGAAAGGCAATCACGAATAATGATGAATCGGTAAGCTCTGCTATGTTGTATGCCCTGGCTGCAATAGAAACAGGATGTGCCTTTGTGGATTTTACCCCGAATGTAACACTCAAGGTCCCTGCCATTATACAGCTTGCGGCAGAAAAAAAGGTACCCCTAGCGGGAAGGGATGGCAACACAGGCCAAACCCTTATCAAGACAGTCCTGGGGCAGATGTTCAGGATCCGGAATTTAAAACTGCAGGGGTGGTACAGTACCAATATCCTCGGGAATAACGACGGGCTGGTGCTTTCGATGCCGGAGCACAGGAAGATAAAGATGGAGGATAAATTAGGGGTACTGGAACCTGTCCTGGGGTATAACCATTTTTCCCACATTGTAGACATTCATTATTATCCCCCGCGGGGAGATAATAAAGAGGCATGGGAGAGTATAGATTTCTCGGGCTGGTTGGGTATGCCTATGAGCGCCAAGATAAACTGGCTGGGAAGGGATTCCATCCTGGCATCTCCGTTAATTATTGACCTGGTAAGATTACTTGAGTTTGCCCTTCGACGCGGTGATTACGGAATACAGCCACAACTTGCAATTTATTTTAAACACCCGTTGAATACCTCAGCAAGGGGCTTCTTTGATCAATACACCTTACTAAAAAACTATTATTCAGAAATTGAGGAACCGGTTCCCGTGCCTCATAAAAACCGGTTGATAAAAGAGTCTATGACATTGGATGTTTAGCTTAGAGTATATATACTTTTACAACAGAAAATAAGAGGATAAACAGAGAGTTATCTATAAGAGAAACAGTCTGCTCTCTATAAACCCCCTTGGCTCCCTTTGTTGACCCCAATACTCCCTTTCTAAAGGACGGCCGAGGGGTGTTTATATAAGATAAGGAATTACTTTAGAATTTAATTCTGAAGTACCCTCTGTGTCTATAATAGTTGGACATTTTCCTTGTAATAGTTTAGTGTAGGGCGAGGAGGAAAAACAACTATGAGAAAGAGTAATAAAAGTATGGGAACTACCATATCAGCGTTGGTGGAAACGGA
>SOER01000038.1 GCA_021646405.1 Candidatus Loosdrechtia aerotolerans | reverse complement strand
CAGGTCACCAATTTTACGCAACTGCATGAGGATATTCTGAATTATTTCACCTTTGATGCCACAATCTATCAACCATTAAAAACTATTTCTTCTGCTTAAGAAAAAAAACCTCTTGAATGTCAGATACATGAGGAAAAGGGATTTATTCTTGATAGGACTTATCACTTTTCAAACCCGTCAAGTATGTGGGTACTCCACGAGGGAAAAGGTTGCGATTCCGCAGTGTTTTGGCTGTCATATGCAGTATGACAGGAGGGTGAAAAGGACGGATTGGATAACTACGTCTAAAACTGTAAATCCGACCACCGGCAGACAAACAGTAATAGAGAGGTCAGGAGATTTATCGTCTGAGAACAGATCCTTTTTATTATTCCCTCCATTCCTTCCTCTTCCATCCCAGCAACATCTCGGTATACTCTCCATGTCTCCAGAAGGGATATGCCGTGTGTTTGATGTCTAATTTCTCTTCAATCGCCGCAAACCGTTTCAGTTTGCCGACCTCATCCTTGATCTGGATAAGCCAGCGGTCTTGTGCCCATTCCCAGTATCCGTAGACCGGGCTGTAATAGGCATTGTGGGCTTTGGCCTTATAGATGGCACCGATGATATCAACGAGCATCTCGTAGGTTAACCGTTCTATATTAGAGACGTTATACTTTCGCATCTCTCCTTTTCCCGGTAGTAAACTGAAGACGTTATGGCCCCGGGAATCGGGGGCAAGGTCGTTCGGCATAGGATCGAGGAGATTGTCTTTATACAATGCCATTACAATACCCATCGCTTCCCGATATTTTGTAAAGCTCAGCTTCACTGCCTCATCCATAGCCTCCAGATGATCTCTGGCAAATCGTGGTGAATGACAACCTTTACAGATTGTAATCCACGCGTCCCGCTCTGCCTTGTACCGATAGGCACCTCTGTCTACAAGGGAAGTACCCATATAGGTATAAACAGTTGACATCCTGGTCACATTATGATCCCCTTCCGGCATATGGCAATATGCACAGGTGGGAACCACATAGTTTTCAGCTTTCAACGGCCTTGTCCAGTCCCAGTTCTGCCCTTCACCCTGATAAATCATGCCGTGATACGACTGCATATACATCTCATACTCATACTGTTCGGGACCCGAATGACATACTCCGCAACTGGTAGGTCTTCTGGCCTCGGCAGCAGAGAATCGATGCCGGGTATGACAACCATCGCACCGGTTTTCGGCAATGGCATGACAGGCAAGACAGGAGGTTGTCTCTTCAGCAGGTTTCTCCATCTGGCATCCCTGATCCACAAGTTCCAGATGATAGGCATGTGCATGTGAACCTTGCCCGCCATCCCGGTGCCCTTTTAACTGTTTCTCATGACATTCACCGCAGAGCGTATATGAGGGCATGGCAAGCCTTTCGTGGTTCTTCCCGTGACAGCGGTCACAACCAACCACCTCTTTCCCTTCCGGAGGTGTACCGTGTTTACTCTGCTTCCACTGCACTACAATACCAGGGTTTTCCATAGTGTGGCATGTAATACACTGCTCATTTGAATACTCACCAGAGACGGTACTACCAGGGTGAAACTGTTCAGGGTTAAAATAATATGCCGGATCGTACCATCGTATGACAGGTAAAAACGCGTAAAATTTTCCAAGTTTCCCTTTCCCGGGAAAGAGCTCTTTCGGTCCTGTATAGTAGCTTGCAAGTCCACCTGCATGATAGACATCACCAGAGTCATCCGGTCCTACCTTCTCCCCCAGGAGTCCTGCCATCTCATGACGGAATGCCATATTGCCGGGTATTTTTCGTGACGATGCAGACGTCCTGAGATGTGATATTTCGGGGAATTGAGGATTTATATTTTCAGGTTGAGGTTGAGAAGAATAGATTGAATTCTGAAGAATAAAGCATACGCAGAGAAATGCTAAAAGAGAGAAAATTTGTTCTACACCAAAATAAGATCTTTTCATATGGTTTTCATTACAATAAGGGTTAAGATTGAATGGGAATTACTGTTTAACACGAAATCATTCACATCTTTGTAACCTTCATGCCCTCCACGTATTTTTTTATCTCTGTTTGGTTTACTGCTCGGCCTCGATAACACCTTTATATTGGTCTGGTTTTAATAGATTATCAAGCTCGCCGGGATCCGATATCTCAATCTGGAATAACCAACCATCACCGTAGGGATCTTTGTTTACAAGTTCTGGTTTCTCCTGGATGCTTTGATTGACCCTGGTAACCTTACCTGACAACGGGGCATAAATATCGTAAGCAGCCTTCACTGATTCTACAACCGCGCATGGTGCACCCGCCTTCACTTCTTTCCCTACTGATGGTAATTCAACGAAAACGATATCCTTCAACTGTTTTTGTGCATGGTCAGTAATTCCTACCATTATCTCTTTGGAATCTATCTTCTTCGCCCATTCATGGGTCCTTCTGTAGAGTAATTCATTTGGTATGTTCATAGTAACCTCCGTTCAGAAATATAGGGATGGACAGGATTAACAGAATACACAAGTAACATTATGATCTCTTTTAACCCTAATGCTACTTTTCACTTAATATGTAGGGAATAAGTAACTACTCAGGTTCAGGGTTCAGGGTTGGCTTGTTCCCAAACCATGTGCTGAGTGTGCCGAAGCATCTGTTTGGAAACACCTTTAGCGAAACTCTATTTCGTGTTTCGTCATCGAAACAGAGTTTCGATGCCCATGGTGTTCCCAAACAGAGTTTGGGAACAAGCCTGTGGCAGGCCAAGTAGAGACGCAAGATTTTGCGTCTCTACTAAGACTTAGCTTGATTCATATGCCCCTAACCCTGAACCACGAACCTGAATAATTACGGAAATAATGATACGTTTTCCCGGGAGAAGAGATATCCTTAACGTAATGATGCCAGGTTTTGCAGATGTACTCATATGAAATTTAAGCGCAAGAGTAATGCCAAACGTTTAAGTTCAATCATCCACGGTTGAACCAGCTTTGACTTTAACCGGTAGCATTACTAATATCTATTTCCCCTTACGGTAAAACGGGATTTTTACAACATGCGCGTTATAAGTATTATTCCTGATCTGGATCTGAAACTCCTCTCCTATCCCGGCATATTGGGTTTTTACCAGGCACAGACCGATGTTTTTATTCGTAGAAGGGCTAAAGGACCCGCTGGTAACCCTGCCGATACTATCATTCTCTTTCACAATAGAGTAACTATGGCGTGGAATGCCCCTGTCTATCATTTCGAAACCGGCCATTTTTCTCCCGATTCCTTTTTCTCTTTGTTTCAACAAAGATTCCTTACCAATAAAATCATCTTTATCAAACTTTACCGTCCAGTCAATAATTGTTTCAAGGGGAGTTACTGTTTCATCCATATCGTTTCCGTACAATAAAAGACAGGCTTCTAATCGTAATGTGTCTCTGGCACCAAGACCTACGGGTATTAGACTATCTCTTCCGTACTTCTCCAAGAGAAGGTTCCATAACGTCGCAACCTTTCCTGCATCAACAAATATTTCGAAACCATCCTCACCGGTATATCCGGTCCTGGAAACCGTTATTCGTGTGTTGTCCCATACAAAATCGGTAAAGTAAAATCTCTTTAGGGAATCAAGCCTGCATTGTAACGTAGTTTCCAGTATATGATTTGAGGAAGGGCCTTGTAATGCGAGGAGGGACACAGCATCTGTTACGTCTTTTATTTCCAGCGGTTGATACTGCACAGAGTGCTTTTGCAGCCAGGAGAGGTCTTTCCCTGTATTGCCGCAATTGACTATCATTGAAAAATTTTTCTCATCCCGCCTGTACACAAGAACGTCATCGATAATCCCGCCCTGTTTGTTACACAGAGGGGTATAGAGAACTTGTTTATCTGCAAGCCGGTCTGCATCGTTTGTAATGACATATTGAATAAACGGCAGTGCCTTGTCTCCGGAAATTTCAAACCTTCCCATATGGGATATATCAAAAAGACCTGCATTTTTTCTAACAAAGCGGTGTTCGTTCATAATACTGTCATACTGAAGGGGCATTGAGTAATCATGAAATGGGATCATCGTTGCATGGAGTTTAGAGTGGATATCTTGGAGTGGCGTCTTTTTCATATACTATAATCTATTCATGAATGATACGTATAACCACACGTTGATCTAATATGATAAAAAAAATCGTCTTCATTATAAGGATAGAGGGAACACATAAGAGGTTTTTGGTCATGTACCTCACAGAGAGAAAGTCCATTCTCATCATATGCCAGGTGCTGGCATTTAAAGGACGCATGACAGCAGCGTCCACACCGCAGGCAATTTCCTTTTCTTTGCTCTAAAGAAGCATAGACTTCCCGCTTGTTAAAAACATAATAAACTCTTCTCCATACCTGAAGTAAGAGTGCAGAACAAAATACGTCCACCCTGGTTACTGTTTGCCTGATCTTTTGCAGGAATTGATCAATCTTTTTTACTTCACTTTTACTCATCGACTGTGTCATAGAGCCCTTACCCTCTTTTAAATTTGGAAATTTTCAAAATCAGATTACTATCTCATATCAAATTTGCATAATACAGTCAAGATAAATGATATAAAAACCAGCATGTATTATAAACTACTTATCACTTCTCCTGCTCAAAAGAACCGAAAACTTTACCATTGACTTCATAAACACTCTATGGAATAATTTTATGGTATGGACATTACAAAACATATTCCTCATATGTCAAAATCCCTTAAAATCGGGGCTGTTCTCTTTTGCTTTATGTGCCTTTTTTATGCCGTTAATATGGCCTCCAAATTTGAGCATCAAAAGACGCAGACCGAAATTTACAAAAAGAGAGTTAAGGAACTTGAAGAAAAGATACAAGAGGTATCTGCTTTAAACCAGGAACTTGCACAAATACACCATATACCCGCACAGGGGAAAAAAGAACAAGGATCGAAAGAAATCGATCCGTTACAAGAGAAAAATCCTGTACCGGGAGATTGGAAACTTACAATACCCCAGGGCATAGACAGCACACCCAACACATTATCAAAATAGTTTACATCAATCATATGTGCATTTCATACCTCCAGAAATTCAAATAATGGGGAATAAGATTGTCAAAAGGAAAAAGTTCCTGCAGTCTATGCATCATTACCAGCGCCCTATTTATGGTGTTGATTTTAGTGGTGCAGCAAATGCTGGTAAAAGGATATGGATATCGAGTGGTGTAAGTTGCCATGGTATCTTATATATAAAAAATTGTCAACAAGCTGAAACACTTTTAGATTCAGGAAATAAACGGAATAAGTGTATGGCAGCACTGCGAGACTTTATACAGCAAGAACCGGCATGTGTCTTTGGGTTTGATTTCCCTTTTGGTTTACCACGAAATCTTATAAAAGAATATAACAGCTGGAAGAGTTTTGTTCTATCTTTTCCCCGTCGTTATTCCAGTGCCGAAGAATTTAGGAAATCTTTATACACAGTTGCGGGTAAAACAGAACGTAAACGCATTACCGATAAAGAACGAAAAACACCATTTTCACCATATAACCTTAGACTGTACCGTCAAACGTATTTCGGTATTCTTGAGATACTTGCCCCTCTTGTTAAAAACCGAACGGTATGTGTGCTTCCCATGCAAAAAGCATGGCCACAAAAGACATGGCTTTTGGAAGTCTGCCCTGCTTCTACTCTAAAGCAGGGGGATATGTATCTCTGTTATAAAGGTCACACAAAATCACATTTCAGGGCACGAATATCCATTCTCAAATGGGTTGAAGAGGTATATAAGGTATCACTTCCCAAAACAATACGATCAACCGTTCTGGAAGACCCTTATGGCGATGCCCTTGACAGCCTGATTGCTGCTTCTGCCACGCACCGTACCCTCCGTAATCATACGCTTGTTCCTTCTCCTGACAACAGCACATATCTGTTAGAAGGCTATGTATATGTTTAATTTTTGGCAGTGAGAAAATATCCCCGTTATTACCCGTTTGATCCTTCTCAGCCGTTTAATTCGTTCTAATCCTTATTTTGAGATTGTACACAGCCGGGCAGAGACCCATTTTGATCACACATACTGGATGACCCTTATCTTGCCATTCTCTCTTTCACCTTTCTCAATCTTCAAACCCCCCAGGTGTACCGTCGCTATTTCATGAATATCCTGTACCGGCGTAAAGAGGGCCAGCTTCTTACTTATAGGGTCTAAATCAGTAATTATACCAAGGCCCAACGTACTATTATCCTTATCGTTTAAACCAACAAGGAGATTCCTTAAGTCGGATCTGCTGATCCAGACAATTGAAGTAACACCAAACATTTTCTTCAATTTACAAAAAGGCACCGACGTGTCAAAACGATCTGCTACTACCAGGAGTTCAGACCCGCATTTTTCCATATAGCTTATCGTTTTTGTATAAAATTCTTCCGGTAATTCATCAGAATAAACCCTCTTGCCGGTACCCAGAATACAGGCGGGAAATACAACATTGTCAAGAGGACACTGTTTTACCCTTGCCGCTTTAAAATAAGCCTTGTATTTTTGTGCCCGGTAATCCTGCCGTTCTGAGTATGATTTGGCTACTACATATTTTGAGCGTATAAGCCTTGTTACCCTCCAACCCATTTTTTCGTAGCCCTTTAAGAGGTGTTCTGCTTCGTTATCTGCTTGCAATGCAATAATCCGCTGTGGTCTGAGCATTTCTATCTTATGGAATTTCAGCGTACGGGCAACCGGACCTTCAATAAAACCTGTTGTATCCACCAGGGTAATTCCGGCATTGTGCTGATAGGATTTATCTACCATAAGCCTTGTGGCATTAAGGGTTTGCAACAGAAAACCCACAGGTGAGGTATTTCCTACAAAATGAAGAGCGGTAAAATCAAAGTGATTAACCGACCGGGGAGGGGCATTAAAAACCTTTACAGATACGGTAGTTGGCAGACCTATAGTGGACTGGCCTAAATCACTATCAACGTATCCAACACGGATCCTGGACGACGTCCAGTAATGAACTAAAAACTTACAGAAAGTACTCTTACCACTATCATTCTTACCAATAATTATACAGATTTTTGTGTCGGACTTTATTTGATCTGCAACGGACTTCCATTCTCCTGGAATGTAGATTTTATCCATTATTCATTATCAAATTTTATATCCTTAACCTCCAGCTCAAGAGTGTCATAGTCCATCCAGTTGTTTAATTTCAGGGTAAAGGCCATCGAACATGTTCTTCCGTTCTGTCTGATCTTATCCATCTGCATTCCCATTCCAAAAGCTATAGCCCTCACAGCAACATCGTCCTGTTTAATAAAAAAGCTCAGGTGCTGACCTTTTGAACCAATACGCCGCGGCTGTCCAACGATTTTTACATTTGTAGCTGCAAATACGGGAACAGGATTGCCCTCTCCATGGGGCGAGAGACGCGCAAGCTCTGTAACAAGCGCCTTGGATAGCATTGAGAGTGTTACTTCTGCGTCAATATGCAGGACAGGTATAAGGTCCACCTTCTGAAGTTGCTGAGATATTTCACCGTTCAGCATTTCACGAAACTCATTAATATTATCGGGATGTATCTTTAATCCGGCAGCCTGTGCATGCCCCCCGACAGAAAGTAACTTGCTTTTACAAAATTCCAGGGCCTTAAGTATGTGGAATGAAGGAATGGACCGTGCGGAACCATGCCCTATGTCATCAGCTATTGCGATCATTACCGCAGGGCGGTTAAATTCTTCCACAATTTTTGACGCAATAATCCCGACAACCCCGGGATGCCAGGCATCATCCGCTAATACAATAGCAGTAGTCTCATCCAGATCGATATCATTTATGACCTTTTTTCTGGCAGATGCCATAATATCAACCTGGATACCCTGCCTCCTTTTATTCTCCTGTTCAAGAAAATTTGCAATTTCTACCGCCCTCTCTTTACACGTCGTGGTTAACATTTCAACCACGATACCTGCATGACCGATACGCCCCGGTGCATTAAGCCGGGGTCCCAGACGGTATCCTACATGGAAAACGTCTAAATTGGTATGGGAAAGATCGGCTATATCGAGAAGCGCTTGCAAGCCCGGAATTTCGGTATGCTGCAGTGCATTAAGTCCATATTTGGTAAGGATGCGGTTCTCATCTAAGAGCGGTACGACATCGGCAATCGTACCAAGGGATACGAGTCCTATTGCACCCAGTAAAAAATCCTTAAATTCTGTTGATACCTTTTTATGAGGTGAAAAATGCTGGCCGACTGCCCATGCCAGCTTGAAAGCAATACCAACACCGGAAAGATTCCTGTAAACGGATGGAGATGTCTCTAATTTTGGATTGATTACTGCAAAGGCATCCGGTATCCTCTGTCCGGGATGATGATGGTCTGTTATAATCAGATCAATACCATACGTACGGGCAATATCAGCCTCGTAACAGGAATTAATTCCACAGTCTACGGTCAGGATAACATCTGCCCCGCCTTCCTTTAATCTTTTGATGGCATCTGCATTGAGACCATATCCTTCCTCCAGCCTCTCTGGAATATAGTAACTTACCTGTGCTCCAAGCAATTTTAAGCACCGGTACATAACTGCAGTAGCCGTTAGTCCATCAACGTCATAATCACCATAAATAACAATTTTCTCCCCTTTTCGTACTGCCCCAGAAATTCGTATAGATGCCTTTTCCATACCATGGAGGAGTGAAGGATCACTTAACGTTGAGATTTGCGGCTGAAGAAAATTCTTTGCCGAGGATACGTCTGTAATTCCGCGATTAATAAGAATTTGCGCCAGCAATTGAGATATCTTAAGTTTTTGTACAAGCTCTGTTTGCAATACCCTGTTCAAAGGGAAAAATACCCATCGTTTACTCATTAATTTGCTCTACATAAGAATGAAATTTATAATCTTTCCAGAAAATACCGTAGCCAGAACCTTTCAACCAGATAATATCAAATACAAGGTTATTTATACCAAGAACTTAAGACTTACCTCTCTTTTAATGTGTAGTGACTACCATTTTACTGAGATTCTGAAGTCTTTCAAGAGAATTTAATTATTTTTTCTTTTCATGAAAATTCTGCCCCCCGTTTTTTCCCGGCATTCGGGAATGTAAAATCTTTTTATTGAAAAACCTCCCATGATGTGGTAGCATTTTTAAATTGGGCTGTGTGGATCTCCCTATAGAGTATATGAATAAACATTCAGAATTATAACAGAATTTTAATACGTGTTTAGCACCCCACTACTCCTTCATCGTGATATAAATATCCCTTTACTTTTCTTATTCATAGGCCAGACGAGAAATACATGATAAAAAGTTCCCTCTTTCATGAATGTGGCAAGCTGTTGTCCTTTGCGAAACCCTATTGGAGGCTTATGGCACTGGCTATCTTTAGCATGATCATTTATACATCGACGAATGGTATCCAGATTTCATTAATTAAGCCCATCCTTGATAATCTGATGTTGGGAGATACGGCAAAGATAACAGAACTGCCAAAAATAGATATCGATGATCAGTCCGTGCAGAAACAGGACAATCATTCATCTGCCGACCAGTTAAAAAAATACATCTCTCACAAATTTTCATTCATAGGAAAAATACAAAGGCATGTTACGAGCTCGTTCATAAATATAGGTATTGTCATGGCAATCCTTGCGCCTGTTATCTTTCTTTCCAATTATTTTCAACAGTACCTGAGAAATCGCGTTATGTTGGCAGTAATTGTAGATATTCGAAATAAGGTCTGTGATCATCTTCTCCCCCAGCCTTTACATTTCTTTGAGAATAAAAAAAGCGGGGATTTACTTTCCCGGCTAACGAACGATATTGCTGTTATCCAATCCGGGCTTACCATCCTGTTTGATGATGTACTGCTTCAGCCCATGAGATTTATTTGCGGATTAAGCCTGGCATTTTATTTCAGCTGGAAGTTATCTCTCTTAACCCTCATTGTCTTTCCGATTATATTCTTTCCTGTACTCATCATGGGGAAAAAAATTAAAAAGCATGGCAAGGGAAGTTTGCGGCGGCTTTCTGATCTTACCGATGCCCTGCGCGATATGTTTTCCGGTATTCGAATTGTAAAGGCATTCAGAATGGAGGATGAGGAAAGCCGGGAAATACATGCCATGAGTGAGAAGTTTTTCAAAAAAAGGTTAAAGGTAGTGAAAACCAAGGCATTCAACACAAGTACAAGCGAATTCGTTTATACCCTGGGGCTGGCTGCCCTGATTGCATTTGGAGGTTATGTGGTGGTATCGAAGAAGATTACCCCCGGCGAACTCGCCGGCTTTATCACGGCAACAGGGTTCATGGTAATTTCCGCCGTTAAGAAATTAGCCAAGAGTTATGCAAATTTACAGGAATCGCTCTCCGGCGTAAGCAGGGTCTTTGAATTACTTGCCATAGAGCCCAGCATAAAAGACCATCCCGAAGCAGTAACATTAGAGAAAATAGAACATGGAATTTCCTTCAAAAATGTAGACTTCTCATACGACGGCAGCAAAGAGCTTAAATTGAGGAATATATGCCTCACAATTAAAAAAGGAGAAGTTGTTGCTATTGTAGGTGAAAGCGGAGCAGGTAAGACAACCCTGATAAGCTTAATACCACGCTTCTATGATCCTACCAGCGGCAGTATAGAAATGGATGGAATAGATATACGGCATATCAAACGGGAATCGCTCCTTTCACATGTAGCAATGGTTACCCAGCAAACCTTTCTCTTCAATCGCAGTATTTATGAAAATATTCTCTATGGACGGCGGAGCGCTTCCATGTCCGATATTCAGAATGCAGCAAAAGCCGCCCATATACATGATTTCATTCTGAGCCTCCCGAAAGGGTATGATACCGTGGTGGGTGAAATGGGAATAAAACTATCAGGCGGGCAGCGTCAGCGTATCGCCATTGCCCGTGCAATATTAAAGAATGCACCCGTTTTACTCTTAGATGAAGCGACTTCGTCTCTGGATTCTGAATCTGAAAAACTCATACAGAATGCACTCAATAATTTAATCACCGGAAAAACAACAATTATTGTCGCCCACCGTCTTTCCACAATACAACACTGCGATAGAATTATCGTAATGAAAAACGGACACATTGTAGAAGAAGGTAACCATAAATCCCTTATATCAGGAGAAGGAGAATACAAACACTTTTATCAGTTACAGTTCGATACCATTTATTCGTGAACGGCGTTTGTTGCCTTTTTATTTGTACGTAGTATAATGCTGCACATATAACCAGGAAGCAAAAAGAAAGCACTGCCAAACAACTTATATGATATAAGCAAGGGACATGAAAAGACGAGATTCTTCGTTGCCGAGATTCTTCGCTTCGCTCAGAACG
The DNA here is from genome assembly GCA_021646405.1 of Candidatus Loosdrechtia aerotolerans. Classification (GTDB taxonomy): domain Bacteria; phylum Planctomycetota; class Brocadiia; order Brocadiales; family Brocadiaceae; genus Loosdrechtia; species Loosdrechtia aerotolerans. Next base: position 22,385 of record SOER01000038.1, on the reverse strand, counting down.
ACAAATTTCCTGCTGAAACCTCATCCGGAGTGGAATGAAGGGTTTCAGGATGGCAACCCCTATTCTGTCGCCCTGAGTGGAGCGAAGTGTCTCATCCCTGATGCATATGTGGTGACGGGGAGGGGGTTTTGTCTCGTGTCTCGTTCCAACGCTCTGCGTTGGAATGTGCTCTCAGACGCTCTGCGTCCTGCCTTTGACAGGTCTTCAGCCTATGCACGTCCACGATAAAACACCAAAATAAAGTATAGCGCTGTTCCTTAGTCTGAATTTAGACAATGAGAACAGCATCTTTCAATTCTTTTTCAGATATAAAATCAAGCAGTTTCATTATGCATACTTTTATAGCATTTACGGATCTCTTAGGTTTCGTTTCTCAACCTGACTTACAAAATTCTATATAATCTTGTTGCCTGTGAGCCAATTCACGTTGTTCTCCATTTGCTTCTATTGATTTCTTTACTTTATAGCGAATTGATTCTTTTACGACCCCGTTTTGATTTGACAAATCAAAACGGGGTTCAATAAAACTTTTTTCTTGATTTTGTACGGCAAATACAGTATTTAATTGCCCAATAACAATGCGTACATTCCTTGTTTTTCAAGGATTGAGGACGCATAAAATATATTTTGAAGATAATCTCCTTAAGGGTTCTGTCAAACGAATACTCTATCGCAAAATAAGCCCATTAACTTGAATTAATAAAAATTACAAACAAAGATTTTGACACAGATGTTTTCAATTGGTGACCTATTCCATACACATTCTGTAACAATCACCGTTTGTTTACAAGGAGTGAAAAATGGCCGGCAGGCGGAGTTGCATCAGGAATAACAGGCTCATTTTACTTACCATTGTAAGCCTCATTACTCTCATAATAATCTTTTATCCCTCCTGTGCCGTATATGCAGAAACACCTTTGCAATTATTTCAGAAAAAGCTGAATTTTATCTGGCTTATCGTTTCAGCAAGCATGGTCTTTTTCATGCAAGTAGGATTTACCGCCTTTGAGGCAGGTTCTGTACAGGCAAAAAATGCGATAAGCGTTGCGATAAAGAACATATTAGATTTTCTTGTAAGCTCAATAACCTACTTTCTTCTCGGCTTTGGAATAATGTTTGGCATAAGCTATGGAGGTTATTTTGGCACAAGTAATTTTTTGTTTTTCGGTATAGACACTCACTTAACTTCTCTGGGCTATGCCTTTGTATTCTTCCAACTGGTATTTGCAAGCACCGCAGCTATCATTACATCCGGTGCCTTCGCAGAGAGGGCAAAACTCTCAACGCATATCTGTACTACTATTTTTGTCGTAAGTCTTATTTATCCTGTCTTTGGTCACTGGGCATGGGGACATTTATTTCACCATAACCAATTTGGCTGGCTCGGAAAGCTAGGGTTTATTGACTTTGCAGGCTCCACGGTAGTCCACTCTATAAGCGGATGGGTCGCATTATCGGGAGCCATTATGCTGGGGCCCAGGATGGGAAAATTCAACCCGGATGGTACTGCAAACAGGATGTACGGCCATAACCTGCCTCTGGCCACAATAGGTACTTTCTTTCTCTGGTTTGGTTGGTTTGGATTTAATGGTGGTGCTATCTTACAGGTGGATACAAGTATAGGCTTAGTAATTATCAACACGACCCTTGCCGGTGCAGTTGCAGGTGTCTGTGCCGTTGCCTTTGGGAGACTGAAAAACAAGAGATTGGATGCTGCAGAAATCCTTTTGGGAATTATGGGTGGATTGGTCGCCATTGCTGCCGGATCGAGCAGGGTGAGTTCTCTTTATGCGTGTGTTGTAGGATTCTGTGCCGGGATTATTGCAATATTAGCAAAGGATTTTGTTGAAAAGGTGTTAAAGGTGGATGATCCTGTAGGCGCTGTTTCCGTTCATGGTTTTTGTGGTGCATGGGGTACGTTGGCCGTAAGTCTGTTTACTCCCGCATCTGCATTTTCTATAACGCATGCTAACCGGCTTCTCCAGGTGGGAGTTCAATGTTTGGGAATTATTGCAGCATTTGCATGGGCCTTTCCAACAGGTCTTTTGTTTTTCTGGTGCTTAAAGAGATTTATTGGTATCCGGATCAGCAGTGAAGAAGAGGTAAAAGGTTTGAATATTAGTGAATATGCAGATGTTACTTCATGGCTTGATTTTGTAAAAATCTCAAGAGTACAGGACCTGAATGTTGCATTACAGGATAAAATAAAAGAAAGGACAAGAGAACTTGAACATATAAAGGAACATCTCGAAGAAGACGTAAAGAAACGAACGTCAGAATTAGAGGCATCGCGGGACGAGTTGAAGAAAAAAGTAGAGCAATTGGAGAATTTTGCTAAAGTTGCTGTCGGTAGAGAACTCAAGATGAAAAAGATGGAAGAAGAATTAAGAGCCTTAAAACAACATGAAACTGGGTGCTAAATGTATCTTATTCATTAGTCTTACCCTGGCACTTATACTGGGGATCTGCTTTACGTGGATTATCCAAAGGCAGCGTTATTTATTAAAGGAAGAGATAAAAAAACAGGCAGAGATCCTGGTAAAGGAGGTAGAGATTACCCGCAGTTATCTGGCAGGCGTTCAGGATATTATCAATACCGACCCCGTGAGTGGCAATAGGGCTTTTAAGGGTCTTAACCCGGCGAGTGTTGGTAGTGGGATTTCCCGCCGCATCAGCGAAAGCACGCCTTATACCATCCGACAAATAAGTCTGAAATACAGAAACGCTCATAATGTACCCGATGATTTTGAAACGGCAGTTTTAAAAAATATGGAAAAACAAAAGCCGCAGGATGCGTTTTCCGGTGAATCATTAGACGAGAACAACAAGAAGATATTTCGTTATATCGTTCCTCTTTATATAGATGAAGAATGTCTCCAGTGTCATGGCGAACCCTCAGGAGAACTAGATGTTTCAGGATATAAAAAAGAGGGATACAAAATAGGTGACTTAAGGGGTGCTATAAGCGTTACCGCTCCTTTGGAACCTCTTTATGCTAACTTAAAGACAAATATTATAATACTTATTGGTATCGCATCGTGTTCTATCGGAATCATAATTTCCATTACGTATATACTGATCAGAAGATTGATCACAAATCCAATATCAGGAATATCCCGCACCATGAGTGACATTGCTAGTGGTGATCTCGATAAAAGGATATCCGTGAATTCAAGGGATGAGATCGAGATGCTTGTTACTTCCATAAATAAAATGACCGAGGACTTACAAAAGACTACCGTATCGAAGGCCTACGTAGATAATATAATCGAGAGTATGACTGACACTTTAATTGTAGTTGACAAAAATAACAAGATAAAAACAGTTAATAAATCAACGTTAAATCTCTTAGGCTATGAAGAAAAAGATTTGATTGGCAACGATGTAAGTATCATCTTGCATGATAAAGGTAATCCTATTGCGAACAGGAAGTGGAGTACTATTTTAAATGATGATGTGTTAAAAGATTACGATATTACCTATCGTAATCGTAATAACGAAGACATCCCCATGCATTTTTGTGGACGTATTATTCGGAATAACGAAGGAGAGGTAACAGAAATTGTCGGTGTTGCCAGGGATATGAGGCAGATAAAAAAACTTATCGGTGAACTGTCAGACTTCAGAGAGGCCACTTTGTATATGCTGAGCGATCTTGAAAAAACGCGTTTAGAACTGGAGAGGGAGGAAAAGAAACTGGAATTGATAGTGACTGAGATCGGTGCTTATCTCTGCCTTATAGATAGCAATATGAGGATAGCATGGGCTAATAAACCCTTCGAAGACCGGTTTGGCAAGATAAACAGTTTTTTAGTACCTAATTGCCATAGCATCTTCGGCTGCGGAGAAGTACCCCCTGAGGACTGTACGGCAAACCGCGTATTCAAAACCGGTAAAATACAAGAAATAAAAAGGTTAGTAATTGGCAAAGATAATGAAAAGAGATATTACCATTTTATCGGTTCGCCGATAAAGGACAGTCAGGGAAATATAGTGCAGGTACTCGAATTGATACAGGATATTACCAAGATGTGGCAAATGGAGCATCAGAAGGAGATTATCTACAATATAAATAAAATCATCACATCAGGTCTTATGCCTGAAATGTTTAAAGCTATAAGTAACGAGCTTAAGCGTATTATTGACTTTGACAGGATCAGTATTGTCCTGTTAAATGAGAAAACACAAAGATTTGAGGTTTTGGCAGTAGATCAGCCGTACGATCATACTGCAATCAACGAGGGTGATTGGTACCCAAAAGAAGGCAGCTTACTGGAACGGGTAACGTTTACCGGTAAGCCGTTCATCGTGAGAAATACCTCAAAAAGCGCCTTTTGGTCAGATCGGATGCTGATCAAAGAGGGGATAAAATCCAGACTGGGGTTTCCCCTTGAGTATAAAGGCGCTATCATTGGAACAATTAATTTCGGAAGCAAAGTAGTAAATAACTTCTCAGAGAAACATTTTATTATCTTAGAACAGATCGCTATGCAGCTAGCTATCGCTATAGAAAATACGCGATTATTTGCAAAAACAAAAGAATCGGAGGAGCGATATAGAGACCTTTATGATAATGCTCCGGACATCTATATAACAAATGATGAAAATGGTAGTATTATTAACTGCAATCAAACAGGTGCAGAGATCCTTGGGTATAAAAAAGAAGAACTTATTGGAAGACACATCTTTGAGTTTCAGACAGAAAAGGCGCGAAAGATCATGGAAGAGCTGTTACCAAAACGTTTCAGAGGACAGCTTGCCAAAGGATTAGAACTGCAGCTTGTAAAAAAAGACGGAAGTATTATAGATGTGAGCTTGAATGATAACCATATCTGCGATAATAGCGGTAGAATTATTGCCATCAGGTCTGTCTACAGGGATATAACTGCCAAAAGAAAGCTGGAGACACAACTTGTAGAAGCGGAGAAGTTAGCCTCATTGGGAAGAGTTGTTGCAAGTGTTGCCCACGAAATCAATAACCCACTGGAGGGTATCACGAATTACTTACAGTTACTCCTGGAAAATATATCCGAAGACGATGAAAAAAGGAAATACGTGGAACTTGTGATGGAAGGCATTTATAGAATAGCGGGAATCGTAAGGCGTTTATTGGAATCTAATCTGAACATCCTGGAAGAAAAAGGAGACCACGATATTAACCATCATGTTCAAAATGTTGTAAGCTTATTACAAAGAAAGCTCGCCCAAAATAATATAATGGTAAATCAATTTTTGAGCAATAATCTTCCCCAGGTAAGATGCCATCCCAATCAATTAGAACAGGTATTTACCAATCTTATACTTAATTCCATTGATGCCATGCCGTACGGCGGGATCATCAATATCGTTACACAGATAGAAAGTGAACATCTGTTAATCAAGTTTACCGATAATGGCTGTGGGATACCGGATAAGGACCTGCCAAAAATTTTCGAGCCATTTTTTAGTACGAAAAAAGGAACCGGCTCAGGGTTGGGTTTATGGATATGCTATAATATTATTACCGAACACTCGGGAAGGATCGATATCAAAAGTAAATTTAATATGGGAACAACTATTCAAATTACGTTGCCTCTTTAACCGGATTTTTATTTATATTGGATGTTATATGATCTTTCACTGCCGTGTTGTAAAAATGCAATTGCCTTTACCTTCTTACGTTCGTCATCATAGGCAATGTATTCAAGATGCATAGTGTCTTTAGCCAGATCAACAATAATGTCAAAAATCCATCGCTCATAAGGGAGCGATGCAATCTCTAAAAGTTCATAAGCAGTTTTTTGAGATATTTCCCCGTCTCTCCAGCGCCTGGCAATACTGCTTATTTCCTTATAGAGATTATCCTGCGCAGAGAACCTGCAGTATTGGTATCTCTTATTATCGACAATTTTATCTATTACGACATCGGGTTCCGAATAAAGCAGTTGTTCGTGGTCTACAATCTTTATCTTTTGCATAAGATACTCCTTTGGACATTAATCCAATCAAAAAATGATTTAGCCCAGTATAATCTTTTAAAAAACAAGTATCGCAATAATTATTCCAATCAACTGTTTTTCTATAACTGGTTATAAAATAGCAAGTTATTAGTTTAGTTATAACATATTATAATTTCAAAAAATGGCTGAAATCAATCTTTTTGTTCCATTTTAAACGGAGTAGCTAGCCAATGGTTAGAAAAAAGAAGATATTAGTGGTGGAAGATGATGAATATGTCCTCGGTAGTATCAGGATTCTTCTGAATAAAGAGGGGTATGAGGTCAATACGGCTTTGGATGGATTGGAAGCGCTGGATTCATATCGAAAAGAATCGTATGACTTGGTTATTGCGGACCTTAAAATGCCTCAAATGGATGGAATTGAATTATTGAAGCAATTAAAACTCGAATTTCCGGATGTATCATTAATCATGATGACGGCATACGGGAGTATTAGAACTGCCGTTGACGCAATAAAAATGGGAGCTTACGATTATGTTACCAAACCGGTTTCTGCTGAAGAGATACGGTTGGTTATTCAACGTGCCTTTGAAAGACAAAACCTGATCACCGAAATCAGGACCTTGCGAAAGGAGCTTGAAGAGAGGTTTAGTCTTGATAACATCATAGGGAAATCACATACAATGCAGCGCGTTTACGACTCTATCCTTCAGGTGGCAAATACCGATGCAACTGTCTTGATTACTGGTGAAACAGGTACCGGGAAGGAACTTGTAGCACACGCTATTCATCATCACAGCAAGAGAAAAAATTGTCCTTTTGTAATTATCAACTGCAGTGCCTTGCCTGAATCCTTGCTGGAAAGTGAACTCTTCGGACACGAGGAAGGGGCCTTTACCGGGGCAACCAAACAAAGAATCGGTAAATTTGAATATGCAGATACGGGAACGGTCTTTTTTGACGAGATGGGTAATCTGCCGCTCTCCATGCAAACAAAGCTTTTAAGATTATTACAGGAAAAATCTTTTGAAAGAATTGGCGGGAATCAGACAATAAAGGTTGATGTTAGGGTTCTCGCTGCTACCAATAAAGACCTAAATAAACTATCGGAAGAAGGATGTTTTAGGAAAGATTTATATTACCGCTTAAATGTTATCCCGATACAACTGCCGCCGTTAAAAGAAAGACGTGAGGATATCCCATTACTTGTAACACACTTTATTGAAAAATATAACAAGGTGTTTAAAAAGGAGATTACGTCTATCTCACAAAACGTCCTTAATATCTTCATGTCTTACAGTTGGCCCGGTAATGTAAGGGAACTTGAGAACCTGGTGGAACGCATGATAATAATGGCAAAAGATCATGTTATTAATGAGGTAAATTTGCCAATACCCAACCAAAAACAAGTAAAAGAAAAATTTGGAGATGTAGACAATGATCACATTGTAAACAGCAGTCTGGAGGATTTTCTTGCATACTGTGAAACCATTTACATAACCAGGTTATTAAAACGATGTAAAGGACGGATTGATTCATCTGCAAAGATTTCCGGAATCGATGTGAAAACCCTTTACAGGAAAATGAAAAAGTACAATATTAATAAAGATATTTTTAAAGATTAAGCATCTTTTATTTAGTGCAAAAATTCCCGAAAATCCCTCTCATGCCCGAATATTTATAATACATTTCATCTCATAAACTTATATCTCATTAATATCAAATAACACCATTTTCAGGGCATTTATGCCCTTTGTGTAAATTTTTAATCCAAGTTCTTAAGATATAATTAGTAAATTATAAATATATATTTTAAAGCCACTTAGGAATCTCTTAAGTGGCTTTTTTATTTTCTATATTTACGTGGTACTTTGGTTGCTTCTAGAGCACCGAGGAAGACGTATGCGTCTAAGATTACAAAATTTTTTAATGAAAGGTACAAGCAATGAAAAGAGTAACAGCATTGGTGAAACCCAGGACGGTATATGCTGCAAAAAACTATTTTAAATTAATGGGATATCCTGTATTGAAAATAGCATACATAAGAGATGGTCAGCAAAGCGCAGCCCGGACTGTTTTCTGGCGGGGTGAGGAATATGTTGTAGACTTGATATCACATGCAAAGATTGAGGTTATTTTGATTGACGAAGACGTTGATGAAGTGGTTAGTAACATCGACAATCTTTTGTATGAAAAAGATGGAAACAACGGGGAGTATGAGTATGCGTTGAGATTAAAGTCTGAAGTAATTCAAGAGGGCGTTACAACAGAAAAAGGCAGATGGGTAAGGATGCAGCCGAAAGAAGAACTAAACATAGATGAAATACCTGAAAAAAAACCGTTAGAAGTTACCGATGTTTACGCGTAACCTTTATTATAGAAATTTATGGAGGAAACGAATATGAAGAAAATAGAGGCAGTTATTCGTCCTGAGCGTTTTCCAGCAATAAGTGCGGCGTTACAGGAGATAGGAAAAGATGGAATGACGGTAAGTGAGGTTAGAGGACACGGAAATGAATTAGGCGCAGTGCAGGTATGGCGCGGCAGGCAATACAAGGTAGATTTACATCAAAAGTTAAAACTTGAAATAGTGGTTCAGGATGCGGAAGTAGATCAGGTTGTTAACATGATTATTGACGGGGCACAAACAGGCGCAAACGGAGATGGTAAGATATTCATATCACATATAGAATCGGCTATTCGCATAAGTACCGGCGAGGTAGGAGACCGTGCCATTGCGAATGGAAGGGTTGTGAAATTATCTCCCAAGGCGGAGATAGAAAACAGCGAGGTCGTTGAGGTTCTTAAGAAGGATGTTGAAAGTAAAAACCTGATTTATTCAGAATTACAAAAAGACAAACATGATGTTAATAACTATATTCAACCTTAAAAGGAGATGCTCATGCTCAACATATCAGGCGCGAAATTAAAATCTCTCGGATGGCTAATCTTATACAGTATCCCCCTGGTTTTGTTCTGCGTACGTTGTTCGCATGCAGGTGATCCCAACGGTACATTGACGTTTTCTCACAGCCTCGAAGGATTGAATATCTCAGGAAATTTTGCCTGGATACTCATGGCGGCTTTCCTTATCCTGTTTATGCAGGCAGGATTTGTATTGTTAGGTGGCCTTGTAAGTTCCAAAAATATGCTCAGCTATATGACGCATTGCTTCATGGCGACAACGGCAGGTGCATTTATTTTCTGGCTTTTTGGTTTTGCGCTTATGTTCGGAGGTTCTGAACTTGGGCCCGGGCTTGATAAAGGCAATCCCTTTATTGGTTACAGTGGTTTTATGCTTCTCGGAGAGACTTACGATGTAAAAACGATTCTCCTCTTCATCTTTATGGCGGTTGTTGCAACCTTTATTGGCAGCATTATAGCCGGTGCCGTGGCAGAAAGGATTAAATTTTCTGCCTACTTACTGGCGTGTTTTCTGGTGTATATCTTTGTTTACTCATTCTACGGTCATTGGATATGGGGTGAGGGTTGGCTGGCAAAGTTGCCATTAGGGGTCGGAGTCAAGGATTTTGCAGGTTCTGGCGTGGTGCATGCAGCAGGTGGAATATGTGCGTTTATGGGCGCGTGGGCACTGGGTCCAAGGATTGGTAAATATAATGTGGACGGTTCCGTAAATGTATTGCCAGGGCATAACATAGCATATGTAATCCTTGGTACGATTATCCTTGCCTTTGGATGGCTCGCTTATGATGCCGGAAGCACGCTTGCCATATCAGATCTAAGATCTTCAATCATCGCATCCAATACCTTTCTTTCCGGTGTTGCCGGTGCTGTTATTGTCATCCTATATTCATACATAAAGACAAAAAAAGCCAATGTAGCCGAGGCCTGTAATGGTGCCTTAGCAGGTTTTGTGGCGATTTCAGGGCCATGTGCATACGTAGCGCCCTGGGCTTCCGTCATTATCGGACTTATTGGCGGCCTATTGATGTGTGGGTCTACCTGGCTGGTTGAACACAAATTTAAAGTAGATGACCCGCTTGGGGCTGTATCCGTACATGCGGCTAACGGGCTGTGGGGACTCCTTGCCGTAGGCATATTTGCCGATGGTTCGTATGGGGGTGTAAATGGATTGATTACAGGCTCAGGACAGCAATTCCTTGCCCAGTTTATTGCCTTTCTAACCGTTATTGCATGGGCAGGAGGACTTGGCTTTGCTATATTCTTCGGATTGAAACACACCATTGGCATAAGGGTATCCAGAACAGAAGAACTCGACGGCCTGGATGTTTATATTCATGGTATCAAGTGTTATCCTCCGGAAGGGAAATATCTTGAGGACATTGATGACGTGGTTCGTAAACATATACAGTTAGGTGAGCTTGTCAGGTGAATCAATACATAAACACTTAAATACTGCCGGATCATATGCGTGATATGAGTGATTGGGGTAGGGAAGGCTTTCGCCTCCCCACCCACCGGTAGGGTCGAGGACTGGCGCGGTGCTCAAAAGCCCGTTTCCAGTCCCCGCCTTGTCAAACGCAGCATGCAGATTTCCCGCACTACGCTTACTCTGTTAACTTTCATTTGAAGGGTTATGTGACCTATCAAACAGGAATAAGCAGGCCAAAAGACGAAAAAGACAGGCTTTCAAACATCATCAAGATGTAAAAGATTGGTTAACAAAGAGAATTTATAGACGATTTAACGAGAATGAACAGCCTGAATAACTTCGGTCTGAAGCAGAACTGTTAGTTTTACACTGCCCCTTCCTGATAAACCGTAACTTCCGTATTGACATTTTCCCTGCTCCCATTATAATGACTTTTCAATTCTCCTGTGTATTTACCGGTCTAAAATGGATGGTAAGACGGAAAACCCTTATAACTCCTGCCCTGCAAGACTGACTTGCCGTGAATGGCAGAAACGACAGGGGTTTTCAGCAATCGCCCTGAAACCCTGAATATGAGAAAAAATTCTTGTAAGCAATTGTATTAATTGCAGTTATCTCAACATGGGATAACGAGACCGGGGAAACACCGATTACGGAATTTATAAAAAGGTGAAAAAATTCGCTATAAGTCCTTATTGTTATTGGCCTTATAAATGATTTTTGACAAAACAGGTGTTTAGTCCTTTATTTACAAATACTTACGTAAAATTTACCATGAAAAGTCAGATAAAAAGGGGTGAAAAAAAAGGGGTGTTTGGAAATGGCCTTCTAAACTATTATCATGTAATGGGTTATAATGGAGGAGTTACAATGACTGACCTGATGTAGAAGGGATTGAGACTAGAAGTACTTCCGGCAGGGTTTGTTTTCTCTATAGTTGTAATGCATGACCTGATGAATATGGGAGTGAGACCTTGTAGAGACGCAAGATGTTGCGTCTCTACTCTGGCGGGATGGTAGCAACAGCATGGTGATACGACATACTGAGCAACTGGAGAAACCCTCATCTTGCAGGGAGAAATTTCCGGAGTATGGTAGATACTATAACCGTGAATAGCGGTGAAGTGAATCGAAAGACGAAGGGTTACGGATGAGCGACAATTAAATTTCCCGATCAACGACAATTAAAATTTCCGTTTTATAAGAAAACCAATAGACTATCCAAGAAAACGAAAATTCGAGAAACAGGAGGGTACCTGGATGATCACAGACAAGCAAGTGGGAATGCTCATGAAACTCATAAAAACAGAAAGGACACAGTATTTAGCAGCAAGGAAAGCCGGTATGGATGAGAAGACCGCCCGGAAATATCTACGCAGCAAAGAGCTGCCCAGTCAACACAAGGAAGACCATACATGGAGGACACGCAAAGACCCGTTTGAAGAAGTATGGAGTGAAATCAGAGGTTATCGTTCAGAATGGCAGATGATTATTTAAGGAAGAATCCATCGAGGGCAGATAAGGAGTATCTGGAGATACGGTACCTGGCATCGAAGGAAAGTCAAACGGGAGTCGATAAGGCGTTACGGTTTCTTTAGATTCATTTGACATGAAAAAACTGCCACGAAGAGTTGCTCTGGTTGTAAATAGCCTTTTAGACGGATCATTTCTTGAGGAAAAAGGAAATAGGGTCTTCTCAGTTTTGTGCGGGTAAATTATCAGTAAAATTCTTTCTCCTGAGCACGAAGATAAGGCTTTTCTGAAAAACAGGAAATTGTGAGGGATGAGATATACACAGGGAAGATTTATCGCATTGAGGGCTAACAAATGTACAAAAGAGGGTCAGTAACACAAGTACAATCCACCACTGACAAATGTGTTCAGGTTGCTTCTCAGCATTGCCCTATCCTCCTTATGAACAAAAAGAACAAGAAGACCCTAAAAAATTTTTTGCAGAAAGGGTACTCTCTGTACGAAATAAATACCACGAAATACCGGTATTGAGATTAATGGATAACGGGAAAAATAGTTGACGCCAGACAACCTTAGCTGTTATTTTCATTTTTTATTTATAAGTATGTCACCCCTTCGGGGTTTACAATTCTTCTGAGGCCTTTTGCTATAATCATGACATCCCTTCGGGATTAAAAACAATTCAACATAAAGAATCACTGTTGCATCATAGTAACATCATTAACCTGATAACAACACCTCCCCGTAAACCCGCTTACATAAAATGAAAATCCCTATACAATGCACCTGGCGCGGCCTTTGGCCGCAACCAAATTCGAAATACGAATATCGGAATGTGAAACAATGGTAATTATTCAGGTTCCCGGTTCAGGGTTAACCCAACTTTCGCAATTCGAGGGTAGATAAGCCACTAAGCCAGTAAATTCAAGGGGTTACTGAAAAGTCTACACTACAAGCCGTTTCAGTGAACCAATCCCCTTAACATCAAGAACGATAAGGGGATACATACCCAAAAACAACAATTCTTGGAGGCGAATTGCGAAAGTTGGGTTAACCCTGAACCCTGAACCTTGAACCTGAGTAGTTACCATAAAAAAGGGAAGAAGCATTGGCTGGAGTTTGACATACAATACATCCCCATACAACGGATAAATGCTCCGTCCCGCTGATAATACAATGAATACATCAGATAATTTTCTTTAGAAAAACCACATCGCTATAAAACACGGGATAAAATACACAGTCAAATACAATCTAACCTGGTATTGGGTAACTCCTGAACGGACCTCTATTTTTACATGGAAAATCGCTGCAAACCACTGTATTATAATAGATTGGTAAGGAAGTTTCCTATATGGCCAGGGTAAAACAATCCTTCTCAGTCCCCCTTTTGGAAACTCATCCTTGTTTAACCGCGTCTATCTGTATCCAAATAAAGATTCTTTATAACCAAATGAGAGTGATTATAAAATTATGAAAAAATCTATTGTTGCCCGGGGTATACGGGTACATAATTTAAAGAACATTACGATTGAAATCCCCCATAAAAAACTTGTGGTAATTACAGGGGTAAGTGGCTCGGGCAAGTCCAGTCTCGCATTCGATACCCTTTTTGCAGAGGGACAAAGGCGGTACATAGAATCTTTTTCAGCATATGCGCGCCAGTTTTTGGAAAAGATGGATAAACCCGATGTAGACCATATTGAGGGAATTCCCCCCGCAATAGCTATCCAACAAAAAAACCCGGTAAAAAACCGGCGTTCAACCGTTGGGACTGCTACAGAAATTAATGATTACCTGCGATTATTATTTGCACGAATCGGTAAAACATACTGCAGCAATTGTAAACGCCACGTACAAATAGATTCTGTTCCCCATATTGTTGATACCATCCTGTCGCTGCCGGAAGGAACAAAATTTCTCGTCACATTTCCCATTACAGTAAGCCAGAAAGTTGCAAGCCAAACACAGATCAACCTGTTGAAAGAGCGTGGATTGGTAAGGATACTGGCAGATAATACCATTGTTGATATTACAGCAGAGACTCAGGATTGGGATATCCGTTCTGCAAGGTTCGTTTACGGAATTATTGACCGGTTAGTTGTAAAAGACGTCATTAAGGAACGCCTCGTGGATGCCCTGGAGACTGCATATCGCCTGGGCTCCGGACATTTAAGCATTCTCTACAACACCCAGAACCTGCCTCTTCATTCAACTTTAAAAGGCAACCGTATCGACATTCAGGAATCTCAATGGATTGAATTAAAATATAGTAAACAGTTCTTTTGCAGCTATTGCAACATTGAATATCCTGAACCTGTCCCGCCCCTGTTTTCATTTAATAACCCTGTTGGTGCCTGTCCTAAATGCCAGGGTTTTGGACATACCATCGATATTAATCTCGATGCTATAATACCCGATCAAAATAAAACACTGGATCAGGGGGCTATTGTTCCATGGAATTCGCCTGCATACAGCACACTATTTGAATCGATGAAGAAGGCTGCTCCCAAATATCACATACCTCTGCATGTCCCTTTCCGTAAGCTCACAAAGGAGCAAGTAAAACTCATTTTAGAAGGAACCAGGGATTTCTGTGGTATTTATGAGTTTTTTCAAAAGCTGGAACAACAAAAATACAAGATGCATATCCGTGTCTTTCTCAGTAAGTATCGGGGATACACTTTGTGCCAGACTTGCAAAGGGACCCGTCTGAAGAGTCAGGCATTAAGTGTTATGCTAAACAACAAAAACATATCGGATATTTGCAATATGACAATCGAGAGGGCTTATCAATTCTTTGAAGAGCTCCGGCTTTCCGATTATGAAAAAACTGTTGCCCATTTACTTCTGCAGGAGATTAAAAAGCGGCTCGCTTACATGATTGAAGTAGGATTAGAATATCTTACCCTAGACCGTATGACACGCACACTCTCCGGAGGAGAAGCACAACGGGTTAATCTTACCACGTCATTAGGTTCCTCGCTGGTAAATACCCTCTATATTCTGGATGAACCGAGTATCGGACTTCACCCAAGGGATACCGACAGGTTAGTACAGATCTTAAAACAGCTAAAAAATATTGGAAATACGGTTGTTGTTGTGGAACATGAAAGAGAGGTTATTAACGCAGCCGATGAAATTATTGATATCGGACCCGGTGCAGGCGAAAACGGAGGCACCGTTATCTACCACGGCCCATTTCATAGTCTGCCAGCCAATAACTCTTCACTTACCGGACAATATTTAAAAGGTAATAAAGAGATAAAAGTACCCAGGAATCGAAGAAAACGCACGAAAAAGCTCCTCATGCTTCACGGTGCTTCACAAAATAATTTGAAAGGAATAGATGTTGCTTTTCCTCTGAACATGCTCATATGTGTAACAGGAGTATCCGGATCAGGCAAGAGCACCCTTGTACAGGATACGCTTTACGGGGCAATCAAGAAGAAAAAGATGCAGGGGTATACCGGACCTGTCGGGAACCATAAGAACATTGAAGGTACACAGTTTATTACTGATGTAACCCTCGTAGATCAGTCTCCTATAGGGCGCACTCCCCGGTCTAATCCTATCACCTATATAAAAGTATTTGATGAGATCCGAAGGATCTTTGCATTAACCCGGGATGCCAGGATACGAAAACTCGATATCAGTTCCTTTTCGTTCAATGTGGTTGGCGGAAGATGCGAACACTGCGAGGGTGCTGGCTATACCACAATTGATATGCAATTTCTTGCAGATATTGATATTACCTGTGATAAATGTAACGGAAAACGATTCAATAAGAAGGTGCTTGATGTAAAATACAAAAATAAAAATATCCATGATGTATTAGAAATGACAGTAGATGAGGCTATTGTCTTCTTTCATGATTCACCACGGATTACAAAAGGACTAAAATCTCTTGAGGATACCGGATTAGGTTACCTGAGGCTCGGCCAGCCAGCTACAACCCTGTCTGGCGGTGAGGCACAGAGGCTTAAGATTTCAACTTATATAGCACATGAAGATACTGACCCGATACTCTTTATCTTCGATGAACCTACTATTGGATTACATATTGATGATATACAAAAACTCCTGAACTGTTTTCAAAAATTAATTGAGGCAGGACACTCCCTTATCGTTGTGGAACATAATCTCGATGTTATTAAATCTGCCGATTATATTATCGATCTTGGCCCTGAGGGCGGCGATGCAGGTGGATATATTGTCGGATGCGGTACACCGGAGCATATTATACAAACAGAAGCAAGTTATACAGGGAAATATCTGAAATCTTACCTTACCCAATGATCATCCGGAAACATGTATTCAAACCACATAAAACTCAATAGGAAAAAAATCGTTTTTTTTCTGGGCGTTATTATCAGCATTGTCTGTCTATGGCTATTCATTCGGGGTATTGAATGGTCACTGTTGAAAAACGCCTTAAAAGATGCAAACTACTGGCCTATCATACCAACAATCATATTAAATATTCTGTTTTTTGTTGCAAGGGCAATCCGATGGCAGGGTTTGATATCACATATCAAAACAATACCAACCGTAAGCTTGCTGTCTATTACGTGTATTGGATTCATGGCGAACAATATCCTTCCTGCCCGTGTAGGGGAAGTTTTAAGGCCCTTTTTACTCTATAAAAAAGAAAATATAAGATTTTCAACTTCTGTCGCCACGGTAATTGTGGAACGAATCTTTGACCTGCTGGCACTTATTATCTTTACAGTCGTTGTTATTGCCCTGCTACCACATCCTTCTCCGAATAGCTTCGATACCTCTTTTCAAATTTCAACAAGTACAGTAAATACCACCGGTGAACCAATAGTCCATTCTTTAAAAAAATGGATAGTAGTATTTGCTTTCGCAGGGGTTCTAACAATAGCTTCCCTATTTTTCGTCATAATCAACCCCGATTCCTTTAAGAAGGTACTATCACGGTTATGCCTTTTTCTTCCGGAAAAATACAAAGATAGTATCCTGGGATTTTATGATTCCTTCGTTTACGGTCTAAAGATCCTGGAAAAGAAAGTACAAACGCTGTGGATATTTACGCTTTCGCTTATTATCTGGATTATTAGTGCAGGAGAAATATACATCCTCAGTTTCTCATTTAACATACATCTCCCCTTTGTAGCAGCTTGCCTTATTGCCACCTGTCTGGCATTAGCGGTTGCCTTACCTCAGGCACCCGGATACATCGGGGTTTTTCATATTGCTATATTGAAATCACTGAACATTTTTGGAATACAATCAGCAGCAGCTCAGAGCTATGCCATTGTCTTATGGCTTATAAGTATTTTACCTTCTACCGTTATGGGCCTTCTTTTTCTCTGGAGGGAAGGTATTTCATTCCGGGAAGTAGTCAAGTTGGAAGAAGAAATTGTTGATGGAAGATTAGAGGAGTTAGAAGGTATACCAAAAAATACCAATGATACATAAAAGGATACCATCTCCCATAAACTTATCCAGCGTTCCCCCATAGTAAAAAATCAGTTCTGTCATTTCCGTAAAATAACTATTGAGTAAACTAATGATATCCTCAGGATCCATATTCTCTGATACCGTTGTAAAACCCTTTCAGATCGGAGAAACATATGAATACTGATAAATAAAATAAATTTGTTATTTGACAAAAAATACACTTATGGTATACTCCTCAAAGTATTTATGATACATTGTGTACATGCAGTTTTTGATAGAATTTCCCGGGAGATGATCTATGTACTTTCAGAGGAAACGCTCTGTTTGGTTATTGTTTTTTATAATGTTTTATGTGTATGGTTGTTCTACCTCTCCCACTTTTAAACCGGTAACACCTCCGCAGCAAACCCCTTTAAAAAAAGCAAAACCTCATATTTGCAGCCAGTTAGATCGTTATTATGTGCGAGATTGGAAATATATTGTTATTCACCATAGTGCCACATCATCGGGGAGTGCTGCCAGTTTTGATAAATCTCACCGGAATAAGGGTTGGGAGAATGGCTTAGGATACCATTTCGTCATAGGTAACGGAAATGGTTCTGCAGATGGGCAGATAGAAATCGGCAACCGGTGGGTAAATCAGATAGATGGGGCGCATGCTGGTGTCAAGGAGTATAATCACTATGGAATTGGAGTTTGTCTGGTTGGAAATTTCAATGAATCTCATCCAACTCCTGCACAAATGAACTCCCTTTCTGTATTAATAGAATATCTCCAGGAACGATGCAATATTTCTTCGGCAAACATTATTACGCATAAATATTTTAGAGATACAGAATGTCCCGGAAAAAACTTCCCTTATTATAAGGTATTGGCACGAGGTGTTCGATGGTAATGTTACAGAGGAATAGTGTATGTGTATTCAAGTTTGATTTATATCTTTTTATTTAACGAATAACGAATGATACCTATTCGCGACAGAAATCCTTCGGGCGTTTTTCCCTATATTACTGTTGGTATTATCTGTCTCAATGTTATTATTTTTCTTTATGAACTCTCACTGGGCCATCAGCTAGAGTCTTTCCTCTTTCAATTTGGTGTTGTCCCTGCCAAAATAACCTATTATTCTGAAATACCCGACTCTACTGTTATCGGTGCCTACTTTCCCTTCCTGAGTTACATGTTTCTCCATGGAGGTTTTCTTCATTTAATCGGGAATATGTGGTATTTCTGGATTTTCGGAGATAATATCGAGGATATGCTTGGGCGTTTCAAGTTTATTATCTTTTATCTTGTCTGCGGAATAGGATCCGGTGTTGTCCATTTTTATTTCAATAGCCAGTCGGGAGTTCCCTGTGTAGGGGCGAGTGGTGCCGTTGCAGGTATCTTAGGGGCTTATATGGTTACCTTTCCGAAGGCAAGGGTATTAGTTATTATACCTTTATTTATTATCTGGCAAATAATCGAATTGCCGGCTATCATCGTGTTGGGCTTTTGGTTCCTTATTCAGTTTTTTAGCGGTGCAACAGCTATTACCTCGATTGAAGGCGGTGGAGGAGTAGCCTGGTGGGCACACGTTGGAGGTTTTGTTTTAGGTATTATCCTCATAAAGGTTTTTCCAAAATCACACCATCGTTATCTGCATGACGGATGAATCTTGACATACCACTACTCCATAACTCATAGTATTGTGGGTTTACTCCGCTGAACCCATCCCGGTCCAAAAAATTCAGAGTATTGCAAAACAGATATATTTAAGCTATTATCGGAAGTACAGAAATAACATGGACTTCAATACTACAGTATTAGCTATATTCTGCAGTAAGTGATACAGGTAACTACCCAGGGGTCAGGGGTCAGGGTATATGCATCAAGCTGAGCCTTAATAGCCTGCTGGCCTGCCACAGGTTTGTTCCCAAACCATGTGCTGAGCCTGCCTCTTCATCTTGTTCTCAAACTCTGTTTGGGAACACAATGGGCCTCGAAACTCTGTTTCGATGACGAAACACGAAACAGAGTTTCGCTAAAGGTGTTCCCAAACAGATGCTTCGGCAGACTCAGCACATGGTTTGGGAACAAGCCAACCCTGAACCCTGAACCGGGAACCTGAATAATTACTGATACAGAATATGTTATTTAACGTATTTATTGTATTATAGAGAAACGGAGGTACGATGAATATCCTACTGATCTATCCTGAATTTCCCGACACCTTTATGAGTTTTAAGCATGCACTTAAATTTATCAATAAAAAAGCCGTCTCACCACCGCTCGGTCTCCTGACAGTGGCTGCAATGCTACCTGCCGAGTGGCCAAAGCGGTTTGTTGACCTTAATATAACAACAGTTACAGAAAAAGAACTGGTATGGGCTGATTATGTATTTATCAGCAGCATGGTAATACAAAAAGATTCGGTTCGCCGTGTTATTGCCATCTGCAAGAAAGCAGGTGTCAAAGTCGTTGCCGGAGGACCGCTTTTTACAACAGAATATGAACAGTTTGAGGATGTTGATCATCTCTTACTGAATGAGGCTGAGATAACCTTACCGGTATTTCTCTCAGACCTGGAAGCGGGGCGTCCTAAGCGTATTTATCGGACAACCGATTTTGCCGATATTGGAAAGACCCCAATTCCTTTGTGGGAATTAGCAGATTTTAGCCAGTATGCCTCCATAAATATCCAATTCTGCCGGGGCTGCCCTTATAATTGTGATTTTTGTAATGTAACGGCATTGTATGGTCATAACCCGCGCACAAAAACAACGGAACAAATTATTGCAGAACTGGATACACTGTACACCCTGGGCTGGCGGGGACCAGCGTTTATTGTTGATGATAATCTCATTGCAAACAAAAAGCATTTTAAGTCAGAACTCCTGCCGGCACTTATTGAATGGCAACGTGGTAAAGGGCAAACAACATTTAACTGTCAAGTGTCTATCCATCTTGCAGACGATAAACAATTGATGCACATGATGGCCGAGGCAGGATTCGATACGGTTTTTATTGGGATTGAAACACCAGATGAACAGAGTTTAACAGAATGCAGCAAAAAGCATAATAAAAACCGCAACCTGATTGAAGATGTAAAACGGATACATGGGGCAGGACTCCAGGTAGAGGGTGGTTTTATTGTTGGATTTGATAACGATACACATTCCATATTTCAGCGGCAGATTGATTTTATTCAAGAAAGCGGAATAGTAATGGCTGCAATTGGCCTCCTTCAGGCCCCGCCAGGTACGAAACTTCATGAGCGCCTGAAACGGGAAGACCGCATTTTGGGTCAAATATCATGGAACAGTATCGATGGCGTAACAAATATCGTCCCCCGAATGAACATTACCGCATTAACCGAGGGATACAAAAATATCCTGCGCCAAATTTATTCCCCGAAGCAGTACTATCAGCGGGTTAAAACCTTTCTCCGGGAATATAAACCTTTCAAGGCAGAAACCCCACAAAACCTTGAACACATTCTTGCACTATTTCGTTCTATCTACTACCTGGGAATTATCGGTAAAGAACGGGTTCATTATTGGAAACTCTTATTATGGACCT
This sequence comes from Candidatus Loosdrechtia aerotolerans, assembly GCA_021646405.1. Lineage (GTDB taxonomy): Bacteria > Planctomycetota > Brocadiia > Brocadiales > Brocadiaceae > Loosdrechtia > Loosdrechtia aerotolerans. The sequence goes on along the minus strand of SOER01000038.1, from coordinate 1,631 downwards.
CTTTTCACCAACCTAAACTGTTCTCACTTGCCATCAGGCTTGCAATTTACGGTTACCATTTCCGGAGGATTTGTGAACTTTATATTTTTAAGACCTCGTTATATCACCAGTCTTGATACTATTACATCTACTAAATTTTTTGATATTCCTTGCTTTGTACCGCATTCAAATTCAATCTTCTTATCTGTGTTAACCAGGTAAGCCCGGTGTGTATCTGCTGCAATTTGGTCCTGATCATTGGCTACGACAAAATCTGCACTGTTATCTATTAAAGATGCATATGCCCTGTTAACAAGCTCATCCTTTGATAAACCTACTTCCAATTTAAAACCTATGAGAAGGGCATGCGGCCACAATGTCCGTATTACTTTTATAATCTTAGGCGCCCTTACAAAAGGTACTGTCAGCCCATCTTTACGGGAAGATATCTTACCGATGCCAAGGCTTTCGGGGATATAATCCAATACTGCCATAGCATGCACAATAGCATCAAAAGATGTGGCCTTTCGTCTTTCACGAAGTGTTGTTAACAGATCATCTAACGTCTCTATCTCAATAAGGGTAAGCCGGCTGAGGCATTCTGCATCTGCCGGAACAACATGAGGAGTAACGCTTCCAGTTCCGTAAATAAACGTAACAGAGGCGCCTCTCTCCAGGGCTTCAACTGCAATAGCAGCACCAAGCTTGCCGGTAGATTTATTACTAATATACCTTACAGCATCTATATAACCTCTCATTGGTCCTGAGGTTATTAAGATACTTTTCCCTTCTAAACTTTTCACGCCCCTTGCCCTTATATATCCTTACCAGGACATTTTCAGATAAGCTCCCACCCGGTTTGACCACCTTTGAAGATACACATACTGCCCTGGTCCCCTATATACTCTCCATAAGTTTTTGTTTCTGGCCATCAGCTATAATTTCTGCAAAGTCCGGGCAAATTGCATGCAAATCTTCCCATTTGGATATTTTCTTCTTATTCAGTGAGATTCCGCTCTTTATTGCCTGCTGCAAGGAAGAGTCCATAACTTTTTCCATGATGGGCTCCAGCTTGATTCTCATACGGCAAACATTACTTGCATGGAGACCGAAAATATAGCCCATGAGTTCATCGGTAAGCTGAAAACGATGAGAGATAAGAACAAGTAAGAGTTTATCCTCGAGGGCAGTCAATTTATATTTTCTGCCCTGTCCGAGGGCATGTTTTCGTTCTCTTTGTGACAAGCGTTCTTTTTCAGACTGTTCCCAGATGGGCTTTAACCTTGTTGCAAGGCTGGTAAATTCCTCGGGGGTTAATCCAGTGAATCGGGTTAAAAGGTGTGGTTTTTGAAAAATTTTTGCGAATCGTAACATATATTATCTCCTTAATATTTAAAAAATCCTTATGAATAAGTATGCTAAATTTTTGTTAGTTATGCAATAAAACTATTCTTAAATATTTTCAAATAATAAGGAGTATCCTCTGAATAAAGACAAAAAGCCCTGGCAGCATGATAAGCAACCAGGGCTTTTTTGTGGATAAAGAATCCGGCGGTGACCTACTCTCCCGGCTTTTGGCCAGTACCATTGGCATAGGGAGTCTTAACTGCCGTGTTCGGAATGGGAACGGGTGTTTCCCTCCCACTATGGCC
>SOER01000037.1 GCA_021646405.1 Candidatus Loosdrechtia aerotolerans | reverse complement strand
AGGATGAGAATGGGATTCCAACGGCAATCTTTGGGGTATTCAGAGACATCTCGGAACGGAAAAAGGCAGAGGCAGAGATAATCGAATCGGAGAAGAGGTATCGCTTGTTATTCGATTCGCTGAAAGAGGGAGTATACCAATCAGAACCAGAGGCGGATGGGGTATTTTTATGGGTTAATCAGGCAGGGGCAGAGATACTCGGATATAATTCACCGGAGGAGGCAATCGGAATACCAGTACGGGAGATTTACGTGAATCCCGACGACCGGAAAATGGTAGTTGAGAGACTCCAGAAGGAGGGGGTATGGAGAGGATTTACCTCATTTTGTAAGAGAAAAAACGGCGAGCGGTTTTATATGGAACGGACATCGAGCCTGGTAACAGATGACAAAGGGCATCCGGTTCGGATAGACGGAATATTCAGAGACATTACCGAACGAAAGAGATTAGAGGAACAATTGCAGGAATCAGAACGGCATCACAGACAATTACTCAACTCATTAAAAGAGGGTATCTATCAGTGTGAACCGACAGAGGATGGGGTATTTACCTGGATCAATCAGGCAGGGGCAGAGATCCTTGGGTTTAATTCGCCGGAAGAAGTGATTGGAACAAAAGTAAAGGATGTGTATGTAAATCCTGAAGACCGGAAAGAGCTCGTAGAGAAGCTGGAGAAGGAAGGTGTATGGAGGGATTTTACATCATATTGTAAGAGGAAAAGCGGCGAGCGGTTTATTTCTGAGAGGACATGCAACCTTGTACGCGACGAAAGTGGTAAACCATTAAGGATTGAAGGTGTATTTAGGGATATAACAGAAAGATAAATGTCTATTTAAAATAATACACTGAATGAGGAGTAGAAATTATGGCAAATGATACAATAAAGGGTTTATCAGTAAATGCGAAGACCCTTATTCTGATACTGCTATTTGTGAATGTTGGTTTTGCATCGAAGATGCTTAGTCAATATTACAAAATGAAGGAGGCAGGATATGTCAGGGAAAAGACATTTCAGGAGCAACTCGAACAAAGGGTAATGAAGGCTTTCGGTTCTATGGAAGAGCTAAACAAGATGGTTGCTGATATTACCCATCAAAGAGAGGAGGCAGAGAAACTCGCAGAATCTTTCAAATCGCAGGGAGAACAGTTGAAATTTACGAATAAAAGGTTGGAAGATGCAAAGACAAAACTGGAGGAGGAAAAAGCACGTCTGCAAAAGGAGATATGGGAGAGAGAGGATGCTTTATCGGAGGCAAAGAAGATGATCAGTAACAAGGATACGACAATTCAGGAACTGGGGAACAGATTGGAAACGGTAGAAAAAGAAAATGAACTGTTAAAAAAACAGCTTGAAGAACAAGCGAAAATACCTGGAGAATGGAGTATCCCCCCTCAATAATCACCTTTTTGTGAAAATATGAAAGATTTGTATGTCAAGGGTTCTTATTATAGAAGAGCAGGGAAAAATACGAAGATCGTTAATGGATGGTCTCAAGAAAGAGGGTTTCGAGGTATGCGATGGAATTCGATGGGAAAAAGCGGGGGATTTGCTTGAGAAAAATACGTACGATCTTATTATCGTTGATTTGTATGTAAAGTCAGTTGATGGGTATGAAATAATGAAGGCGATAAAGTTTCTCAACTCTTCAGCGGAGGTTATAGCGATTATTCCCAAAGATGGGTACGATACCGACCAGGTGACCCGCTGCGGTATCTATGATTATATCCTAAAACCGTTTCAGCAAAAAGACCTTGTGGAAATGGGGAAGAAGGCATTAGAAAAAAAGCAGTTGGCCGATAAGGTCCGTAATCTGGAACGGTTTATGAATATGGATGGATAGATATATATTGCAAAATGTATAGTTAAGAGGCGGGAAGAAGGAATATAGTATTCAGGTTCTCATTAGAGAAAGGAGGTGTGTTAAATTATTAGATTGAAAGCAAGGTCGAACAGATTGAATTTGAAATGCGGGATGAGGACTCTTATAGTGTTGCTTTAAAATAATTTATTGAATAATATTTTAGAGGAGAACAGTTTAATGCTATATACTGGAAATGTAGATGCAATTGCAGCGGTATCGCTGAAGAAAGCTACTGCAATGAAGCACAGCTTGACAGGATTTTTGACGCTCTCTGTAATGGCTGGTTTTTACATCGGATTTGGTGTTATCCTTGCCTTTATTTGCGCAGCACCGGTTGCGGCAATAAATCCTGGCATTGGAAAAATAGTTGCCGGTGCAACCTTTGGTCTTGCATTAGCACTGGTAATTATGGCCGGGGCCGAGTTGTTTACAGGATACAATTTATTGATATTTAAAGGAACCCTGAGAGGTACCGTAACATTAAGCGATTCTATGTTAGGATGGTTCTGGACATACCTGGGGAACCTGGGTGGTTCGCTGCTGTTTGCACTTATGCTAGTTGTTACGGGTATATTTGCCGTTGATCCGTGGAGAACGTTCCTCATGAAGGCTGCGACTTATAAGATGAATGCACCCTGGTGGGAGTTGTTCTTTCGAGGTGTTTTTTGTAACTGGCTCGTTTGCCTGGCCGTATGGTCTAGTTTCCGATGCACAAGCGACTCAGGTAAGCTCATTATGATATGGTGGTGTCTATTCTGCTTTGTTACAACAGGTATGGAGCACAGTATTGCAAACATGACGATAATGGGACTCGCAAATATGCTGCCGCATGGTCCGGAAATCTCCTGGGGCAAGATGTTTGGATGGAATCTTGTTCCTGTTACCCTTGGTAATATAGTGGGAGGGTCCTTTTTCGTGACGTTCCTCTACTGGTTTGCTACTTCCATGGATGAAAAGGGGGCAAGGAAACTGGAATCCTTAAAATCTTCCAACCTGACAACAGAATCCATCCGGCCACCAAGTACTGAAGAAATTAAAGATGTTAAGGTGAGAATGAAGTCGTAAATATAAGTGATAGGTAAACACCCGGATAACCGGTGGTTTAAAGGTTGTATAGTTGTATAAGGGAGTATCATGCCTTGAATCAAAAAGGGCCAGCACGTGAAGCTGGCCCTTTTTATTGTTGAAGTACATAAAAAAAACAGGTAATATCTGTTTCCATATATACCTGTGGTAAACGAAGAGACTTATTGAACGAAAACTATGGACGTGTATAAAAGATTGTCTCGTATTTTGTATGTACTTTTCCTCATGTTACTTCCCTGTAGTTTTTACCTCGACTATTTTGCAGAATCAGGCGAGATGGGCGAAAAATGGACCGGGATATATGATAAGAAAAATGATTTTACTACCCTCGTAATTTCTCCTAACGATTACAGGTTTGTTTCATTTATTCATATTTTTTTAACTGAAAATCTCAAGATACAGGATAATTATGACCATATCGCAATTTCGGGATCTTTAATAAAGAGTATTTTGCCAGGGATCCCAAAGGTTACCCTCAATGAAATCGATATTTCTTTAAATCTGCATCGTGTCAGGCGCCTTATTATTATTGAGCTGAAAGATTATAATACTTATTCCAGGCAGTCTAAATCGGAAAAAAAAGAAGGAGAGAGATCCTCGTATGATCTTAAACGAATCCGAAATATCCTGAAAAGGAAACATTCTGATTTAGAAATAGACCTTTTCCTTGCATCATGTAAGGAGGTGGGTAATGAAAAGTTTTATTATATGGAGCGAATTCGATAATAGAGCGTAAGTGTATAGAAGAGGCTGGGGCCATGCGGTTACCTGTGGCTAAATTTTGGAGACAGGAAGTTGCCTATTACTCTCTGCGGCTGCTGTTCTCCACGCTTTTGTTATGGGGACTCGCTTTTTGCTGCAGTTGGTTCATTTCCTATTGCATAAAGTTTTCCATCATTCGAACCAATATAAATAGTACCGTCGGCGTCAATAGCAGGTGACGATTCTATTGCATCTCCTGTCTCAAGTACCCATTTTAAACTCCCGTCTGAATTGAGTGCATATATTTTTTTATCTCTGGAACCAAAATAAATAGTACCACCTGCCCCCACTGCCGGGGATGAATAAATTGATGCACCTGTCTCAAATGTCCATTTCAATTTCTTATCAGGTGTAAGGGCATAAAGGTTACTATCACCCGAACCAAAATAGATATTTCCCTTTGTGTCTATGGCTGCAGACGAATCGATATCATACCGGGTGTCAAATATCCATTCTACATCTCCGCCGGGACGGAGAATATAAAATCTTGCATCTTCAGAACCAAAACAGATGTTTCCGTTTGGTGCTATGAGAGGAGATGCATCTAAAAGGTACCTTGTGCCAAAACTCCATACAGCCTTCCCTTCTGGCTCCATGGCAAAAAGATAATAGTCTCCGGAACCGAAATAAACTGTTCCATCAGGTGATATGGCAGGGGATGATACAATATGATCTGCAGTCTTTTGTGTCCATTTTACCTTACCGTCAGGAGTAATGGCATGGAGCTGCTTATCCCAGCATCCAACGTAGATTGTACCATCAGCACTAACGGCAGGGGATGAAATAATACCGCCCCCCGATTTATATTTCCAGAGAAGATTTCCCTCCGGGTCTAATGCATAAAGATAACCGTCCCATGATCCAAACAGGATAGTTCCGTCTGCCCTGACTGCAGGCGATGATTCAACCTCTCCTTCTGCGCCGAACGCCCATTTCAGCTCCCCATCACTCGTGAGTGCATACAATTTCGTATCTTTTGACCCAAAATAAATAGTTCCGTCTGCTCCGATAGCGGGAGAGGAGGTGACAGCCCCCTGGGTCTGGAATGTCCATTTAACTACAGGTTTTTGGACACCCGTATAAGGGCTTCTTCCCGTATGCTGCAAATCGTGACGGAACATAGGCCAGGGAGTATCTGCAATCTGGGCAAGAAGTGCAGGAGATGCAGTAACGGAGATTAAGAAAAGAATGATTATCGATAAAGCCGGGGTTTTCATAGGGTTTTTTATCATACAACGGTTCCTTAAAGTATTCCTTTTGTTGACGGGATATCCTTCATACGTTCATCTATCCGGACAGCACTTTCGAGTGCCTTTGCGATTCCCTTAAAGATTGCTTCTGCAATGTGATGGGTATTGGTTCCATAGGGAACGTTTATGTGGAGGTTAATACCTGCATTTGTACACAGCGCTTCTAAAAATTCTTCAATAAGTTCTACATCAAAGTTTCCGACTTTTCCTGTAGAGAATTTTGCATGAAATACAAGTTCAGGCCTTCCGCTAATATCCAGAGCAATATTAGCAAGGGATTCCTGCATAGGGACGCTTGTATTTGCAAAACGCCGTATTCCCCTTTTACTTCCTAATGCCTCTTTTATTCCTTGTCCGAGGCAAATGCCCACATCCTCTACCGTATGGTGGTCGTCCACATGGAGGTCACCACTTGCTTTAAGAGTTAAATCAAAAAGGGCATGTTTGGTAAGGAGATCAAGCATATGATCGAGGAAACCGATACCTGTACTAATCTGGCTATTTCCTCTCCCATCAAGGTTAATCGTTAATTCGATTTGGGTTTCCTTCGTTCCTCTCTGAATAGTCGCTGTACGTTCTATTGTCATTAAATGGTTTTCACTTTTCCATAATTGTTTTTTACCAGCTCTCTGAGATCTTTTAATAAAGTATTGATCTCCTCTTCTGTTCCGATGGTAATTCTCAAACAATCGTCTAACCTTCTGAGATTAAAATATCGTACCAGTATCTTTCTCGATTTCAATGTCTGATAGAGATTGTAAGCAGAAATACCTTCTGTGCATTTAACGAGTATGAAATTTGCCTGGGATGGGTAAACGAAGAACCCCATGTCCCCCAGGGTTTCTGTAAGATACTCTCTTGTTGTCCTGATCTTTTTTACATGCATTTTCATACTATCCTGATCATCAAGCGCAGCTACAACAGCGGCTATACTAAGCCGGTCAACGTTGTATGAGTCCTTTACCTTCATCATTCCCTGAATGAGGGGTTCCTGGGCAATACAGAAGCCTAATCGGATACCGGCCAGGGAATACGATTTTGAGAGTGTACGAAGGATAAGGATGTTATCGTGTTTTTCAACAAGGGAGAGACAATTATCTTCTGCAAAATCGGCATATGCTTCATCAATAACGAGTACACCGTTTATCTGTGAAGCGATCTTTGATATTTCATCCGGCGATATCAGCGTCCCTGAAGGGGAATTTGGATTCGCAAGAAAGGTTACCTTTGCATCTTTTACAATAAAATCACCGGGGAGGGAATAATCTTCAGTGAAGTCTACAATGCATGCCGTTGCATCCTGCAATTCAGTGAGTGTTTGATAAAGCATATACGAGGGATACGGAAAGACGATTTTATCTCCGGGACCGGCAAAACTCCGTACAATAATTGATAATAAATCATCGGAACCGTTTCCCGCCATAACACGTTCAGGTTTTGTACCTAATATTTCAGCAATTTTTACCCTTGCTGCTGTTGCAAGCGGGTCTGGATAAAGGCGAAGGCTATTATTTACGGCCTCTTTGATAGCATGCAACACCCCCTGGGAAGGAGGATACGGGTTCTCATTGGTATTCAGTTTTATATAGATACCATCCCTGGGCTGCTCACCCGGCATATATCCCAACATTCGCTCAATATTGTCTCGGAAATAATTCACCCTATTACTCCTCTGCATTTTTTTTCTTTATACCGTTGCGCTTTTGTAAATTCTTTTTTTGCTTGTTTAATCGGATTTGAACAGAACGTGTATGAGCGTCTAAACCTTCAACCTTCGAAATTTCTGTTAAAGTATCATGTACATCCCTTAACGCTGATTTTGAATAGGTAATGATGCTGGATCTTTTCAGGAAATCATTTACCGATAATCCGGAAGAAAAACGGGCTGTCCCGCTTGTCGGGAGTACATGAGAAGGTCCTGCAATATAATCTCCTAATGCAACAGGTGTGTATGGACCCAGGAAAATTGCACCTGCATGTTTGATGTTCGAGGATACATTCCTGGAGTTTCGTGTTATGATTTGTAAGTGCTCCGGGGCTATTTCATTTGCGATTTCTGTACATTCATCAATATTTTTTGCTATGATAATGATACCAAATTTATCAAGGCACTTTTTTGTATCGGTACGGCGATTAAGCGTATCTATTTGCTTTTGTAACTCTTCTAACACTTGTGCTGCCAGTAACTCTGAGAAAGTGACCAGTATGGATATGCCCGGTGCATGCTCTGCTTGTGATAGCAGGTCTGATGCAACAAATGATGGGTTTGCAAGATCATCTGCTATGATCAGGACTTCGCTGGGTCCTGCCAGCATATCGATGCCGGCATATCCAAAAATTTCCTTCTTGGCAAGTGTTACGAATATATTCCCGGGGCCCACAATCTTATCTACCCTGGGAATCGTTTCAGTACCAAAGGCGAGGGCTGCAACAGCCTGTGCCCCGCCGAGTTTGTAAATCTCATGAACGCCTGCCTCTTTTGCTGCCACGAGTCTTTCCGGTGCAATACTTCCGTCTTTTGCCGGTGGTGTAACCATAACTACTCGTGTAACGCCTGCTACTCGCGCCGGTATGGTATTCATGAGCACGGTGGAAGGATATGAAGCAGCACCACCCGGCACATATACCCCTACACTATCAAGTGGTAAATACAGGGTATCGAGTACAACGCCGTTTGCCTTTATTGGGGTAACGCTACGAATTCTTATATGTTCCTGATATGTCCATATGTTTGTGATGACCTGCTGAATAGATTTTATAAAAGAGACAGATACCTTTTTATATGCATCTGCAATCTCCCTGTCCTTTACCCGGAACTCTTTTGGCAAAAGGGAGACCTTGTCGAACCGCTTACCATAGTTTACCAGGGCCTTGTCTCCCTGTTTTTGAACATCTTGAATAACTTTACGAACGGTTGTTTTCTGATGAGAAAAACCATTGAAAATACTTAAACCTTGCTTAATCTTACCAATTTCTTTATGAATATTACATTTCCATGTCTTGAGGATTCGCATTGTTTGTAATTCTTAAAAAATAACGAGGCTGTAAACCTCGTATCTCTTTCTCTGGTGATAAATTATATATTTCATTAGTCTGGCAATGATTCAAAAATTATATTTTTTACTGAAAATATTGTCAAGGAAAATGAATTTTGACTTTCATTCACAAAGCGATATAATACAAGGAATTTTACCTTTACAAGAAATTTGCGAACTTAACAGGAAACCTCTTGAATGCCGGTACTATGGCTATCCTGGCAGGTATAGATGAAGCTGGATATGGTCCTGTACTTGGACCGCTGGTAATTTCTGCAGTTGCCTTTGATATACCGGACGAAAAGGCCGATTGCTCGCTGTGGAGACTCCTGAAAGATGCCGTCTCTGATACACTCAAAGGTAAAAAGCATCGGTTGGCTATAGCAGATAGTAAAAAGTTATATAGTGCACGTACCGGGTTAAAACCACTCGAGGAGGTTGTCTTTTCTGTTTTGCTGTCGAGGGATGTAAAAATTGCATCCTTTTGCCAACTGCTTGATGTCCTTTCATGCTATCATACCAAAATACTGGACTGTTATCCCTGGTATACTGAAAAGGATTATCAATTACCATTAACAGCAAGTGTTTCTTCTGTTTTACCTTATGCAAATCTGTTAAAATACGTTTTATATGAGCAGGGTGTACAGATTCCTTCTATAGGCTGCCGTGTCGTAACCGTTAAAGAATGGAATGAACAGGTAGAATTATCAGGAAATAAGTCTACGGTACTGTTTGACAACTGTATATCACTGATTACCGGTATATGGAATAGTTATGATGGTGATATACGGTTGGTTGTTGATAAGCATGGTGGCAGGAATAGTTATTTTTATCTCCTGAAGGACCGGTTACCCGGAGCAGATATAAGTGTCTTAAAAGAAGGTGCTGAGGTTTCGGTGTATAGGATCTCAGAGGTAGAAAAAGAGATGCAGATATCTTTTGTAAAAAAAGGTGAAAACGCGTGTATGACAGTGGCCCTGGCTTCAATATTCAGTAAATATATCAGAGAATTGTTTATGCGGCTTGAGAACCAGTACTGGATTCAATTTATGCCCGGCTTAAAACCAACTGCGGGCTATTATGAGGATGCGCAACGATTCCTGTCGGAAATAGATTCTATCAGGAAGAGAGAAGCGATTCAGGATACTATTTTAATACGGAATAAATAAGTATTCGAGCCTTTTTCCATGTACCCTGTGGCAAAAGGTTTCGTTCATGAAAGGAGTTTATGAAGAAGATGGCTGTAAATGTAGCAGTGGTGGGTGCAACAGGGGTTGTGGGTGAGGAGTTTCTGCGGATACTGGAGGAGAGAGATTTTCCGATAAAGGAATTAAGACTTCTGGCATCAAAACGGTCTGCAGGAAGGAAAGTGCCGTTTCGCGGAGAAGAGTATACCGTACAGGAATTAACAAAACACTCATTTCATGGAATAAAGATCGCTCTTTTTAGTGCCGGGGCAAGTATTAGCAAGGAGTATGTACCATATGCCATCGAAAGCGGTGCCGTTTGTGTTGATAATTCCAGCGCCTTCAGAATGGATGATGATGTGCCTCTGGTGGTACCGGAAGTAAATCCGCAGGAGATTGTCAGGCATCGAGGCGTAATTGCAAATCCCAATTGCTCTACGATTCAGATGGTAGTTGTGTTAAAACCAATTCATGATATTGCGAGGATAAAAAGGGTTATTGTCTCAACATACCAGGCGGTTTCCGGTGCCGGATTAAAGGCAATTGACGAACTTCAGAAGGAGACAGCGAGTATCCTTGCCGGTAAAAGTGATTTTCAAAGAACTCTATTTCCCTATCAGATTGCCTTTAACGTCTTACCCCAGATCCCGCAGAGCAAAGCATTTCTTCCGAATGGATATACGAGCGAAGAGATGAAGATGGTAAGTGAAACGAAAAAGATTATGGGGGATCCCCGTATCGGGGTGACGGCGACTACCGTACGTGTGCCTGTCATCCGTGGTCACAGCGAATCTGTTAACATAGAGACGGAAAAGAAGGTTGATGTGCAGGAGGTAAGAAATCTGCTTTCAAGGGCACCTGGTGTTGCTCTGATGGATGATCCTGTTAATCAACTCTACCCCCTGCCTGTATATGCAGCAGGTAGAGATGATGTCTTTGTGGGGCGTATCCGTGAGGATGAGTCCATTGAGTATGGAATTAATTTATGGATTGTAAGCGATAACATCCGAAAGGGCGCGGCCCTCAATGCCATTCAGATTGCTGAGAGGTTGTTGTAACGAAAGACTTTGTCTGCAAAGATGCTGAAACCAATAGATATGGACCGGGTTTTTTCGGTTCGGGCAGGAATAAAAATCAAATCGTTCGCATTGCATCTCTTAAAACCTGTATGGTGTGGATACATCTGATCCCGGATCCTCTTGAGGCAAGGAGGTCCTCAATTTGTAACTGGCATCCGGGGCATCCGGTTGCTACTGCTTCTGTGCCGCTTTTCTCAATAGATCTGGCCTTATGTTCACCAATTTTCATTGACAGATCGTAATGCAGGATGTTAAATACTCCGCCTCCGCCGCAGCATCGTTCCGGGTCTTCCATTTCTTGAAATATTCCGGTGCGTCTGAGGATATCCCTCGGTTGTCCTGTGATGCCCTGTCCCCAGGAGAGATGACACGGATCATGATAGGTGATTTTTGTATTGAGTGGTTTTGTTTCATAGGTGAAATATTTTTCAATAAACTCGCTTATATCGTAGAGCTTACCGGTAAATGTCATGGTGCAGTCATCACCTAAAATGCGGGGATAATCTCTTTTTAATGTCCTTCCACAGGTAGCACAGGCAGTGACGATAAAATCGACATGTGCCTCTTCAAATGCCTTTTTGTTTACTTCTGCCAGCTTTCGTGCTGTTGTTCTATCGCCTAATGAGCTTGCCGGAATTCCGCAACATACCTGTTGTGAAGGTATAACTACTTCTACCCCCAGATTCTGTAATACCTCAACTACCGCATCAGCAATATCAGTGTATACGTAGTTAATAAGACAGCCGATATAAAAACCCACCCTCATATGATAATCCCCCCTTTCTTCCTTGAAAAAGGAGGAGGACTGTGCTGACGGGTAATTTTGTATCTTCTTCTTTCTTGAAGAGGGATTAGGGAGGATTACCTCCCTGTGTTTGTATTTGTTCAGTACAGACTTTTTTGCCAGTGCCGGGATCCATTTCCTCTTCAGAAACATGAACGGCAAGTGCCTCATAGTCCCATGGCGTTTTAAAGGGACAAGGCGTTGGAAAGCACTTGCTGCTTTTAACAGAAGATCAAAGAGCCATCTTCGCGGGAGGAATAGCCTAAACAGGATGCGGGGTATGAGCCATATTCCGATACGCTCCGCGAGATCATCAAGCATGGTCTGGATAATGAGATCGTAATCAACACCGGCGGGGCAGATACTGGAGCACCGAAGGCATTTTTTACAGGAGAGCAGGTAATCTCTCAGCCGCTCGGTATGAAAAATTTCACCGTCGCGGAGTGCCTCTGCAAGGCTAATGCGACCTCGTGCGACCATAGATTCGTTACCCGTCTCAAGAAATACAGGACAGACGGAACGGCATTTCCCGCATTTGGCACACGTGTTAATTTCGGTTTCCCATGTTTTCTTTGGCATACGTTTTCAAATCATTTAACCCCGACAGGGTACACGCTAATGGATAAGCAATTTATTGCCTGTATTTTAATGAGATAAAGAAATAGTCCCATAGGGACATAGAGAATAAATTATACCATAACTATGAAAATATCTACATACTATAGCAAAAATTTACTATAATTGAAGCAGTATAAGGAATTACTGAAGAAACAAGAGAGGATTTTCATTGCTTTAAGGAATACCTCCTATGTCGCGAATAAAAATTCTTCCATTATCTGTTATCAATAAAATCGCTGCAGGTGAGGTGATTGATCGTCCGGCATCTGTGGTAAAAGAGTTAATTGAAAACGCTATTGATGCCGGGGCATCGAGGATTGATACCTGTCTGGAAGATGGCGGAAGAAAACTCATACGGGTTGTTGATGACGGCATCGGGATAGATAGGGAAGACCTCGCAATTGCATTTCAAAGCCACGCTACCAGCAAATTGCAGGACGCAGACGATTTGTTTTTAATCCGTACTTTAGGTTTTCGGGGAGAAGCATTGCCAAGTATCGGGGCGGTTTCCCGCGCGTGTATTATATCCCGGGCAAGGGGAGCGTTGCACGGAGCAGAGACAAGAAATGACGGTGGTGTCCTTGGAGAGATCAGGGATCGAGGTGTGCCTGAAGGTACACAAGTTGAAGTACGGGATCTGTTCTTTAACACCCCGGTTCGAAAAAAATTTCTTAAAACGATACCAACGGAAATAGCTTACATTTCTGAGGTATTGACGAGATTCTCTTTGTCCTATCCGGGAATTCATTTTATCCTTGTACATAATAAGAGGACGGTATTTAATCTTCCTCCGGTACAGGATGTCGCTGAGCGTGTTGAGGCGTTCTTCGGAGAAGAGATGAGAAAACACCTTATTCCTGTTTTCATCAGAGAGGAGATGCTTACCCTTTCTGGTTATATCGCTCCGCCCTTTTTTGATAAGGCCAATGCCCGCATGCAGTTTATATTTTTAAACGGACGCTACATAAAGGACAATGCTATTTACCGTGCCATTACCGAAGCGTATCGTGGAAAATTAATGTATAAGAGGTACCCGATTGTTTTTTTATTCCTCCAGGTGAAGCCATCGGAGGTTGATGTAAATGTTCATCCAACAAAAACTGAAGTACGTTTTCAAAATACGGGTATGGTTTATCAGTGTGTCCTTTCTGCATTAAAAGAAGGTTTGAACAAATCACCGGTACAATCGATTTCTCTGTCATCTTCTGTTTCGAAACCAGAAAAAGATGAGGTAAAGACGGAAGGAATAGATTTTATAAAAAAGTCGTTATGGGAGCAGTTTTCCCGGAGAAAAGAAGAGGAACCCTCCGCAGACCGTATGACTTCAGAGAAGGAGAGGAACCGTTCTTTACCATCGTATCCTTCCGAAGAAAAAGGGAATGTACGGTATGAACAGAGAACTACATTTGATAATGAGGTCCCGGCAAGTGATAATGAGATCCCGGCAAGTAAAAGACCCGATATGAGAGGAGGAGTATTTCCCTCCGGGGGTATAAAAAATAAGGGGGCATACTTTCAGATACACAATTCCTATATAATAGAAGAAACAGAGGATGGCTTGAATATTATCGATCAGCATGCCCTGCATGAAATAATCCTCTATCATGAAATCGAAAGAAACATACAAGCCTCAGAGCCGCTGAGCCAACGTTTGCTGATACCGGAACTGATTGAGTTGAGTCCGGAGGATTTTTTTCGTATTAACGGTCTGGGGGCTTATCTGGGATCGGTAGGGATTGAGGCAGAGGAATTTGGACAGAATACGATAGTGATTCGTGCCTTTCCGCAAATGCTGAAACATGTACCCGTGAAGGAATTTATAGAGCATCTTTTAACAGAATTGAACGAAGAGGGTTTGTCCAGGGGAAAGGATACAATCTTGCAAAAGTTGATCAGTATCATGGCATGTAAAGGCGCTGTCAAGGCCGGTCAGAAATTAGGATTTCAAGAGATAGAAGGACTTCTTGAGAAGAGAAAAATCATACGTGAATATGTTAACAACTGCCCGCACGGAAGACCAACTACCCTAAGTTTTTCCCTCGGTGAGTTAGAAAAGCAATTTAAAAGAAAATAACAGCGCTGATGGCTTTAACCTATCTTATCTTTTTTTATTATAAGAGTTTAAGATGACACGACCCATCAGAAATCACTTGACTTTTATTTCCCTGAGTGTTAAGATTTTTGTAGTCCCTGAGTATGCAGAGGGAGGATAGTATGATAAATATTAAGAGTGGTATTTTGGGTAGGTGATGCGTGTTTGAACTGATTATCGAAACAGATTTTTCGGCAGCCCACAACCTGAGGGGGTATAAGGGGCAGTGTGAGAATCTTCACGGCCATAACTGGAAAGTTCAGGTTGTTTTGAAAGCTGAGAAGCTAAATTCAATAGGTATGGTCATGGACTTTCGGGAAGTGAAGGAGATTGCGGAGGATATTATAATGAGATTTGACCATGCCTATTTAAATGATCTTCCGGATTTTAAGGTTTTGAATCCAACCACAGAGAACCTTTCCAGGATACTTTATAACGAGTTAAAGAACAGGCTGCCTGCGGGCATATCGGTTGGTAGGGTAACAACATGGGAATCAGACCGGTGTGGAGCGGTATATTTTGAATGAGGGTTCTTTTATAATTGAATGGTAAGTCTCTCAATGCTTGGATTGTTGCTGGAACACACAAATAATGATTTTAAACTCTTAAGGTTATCAGCTTTGATTGGAAACAGAGTATGGCGATAATAGTACAGGTAGCCCTTGATTTTGTTGATCTTCACAGGGCGGTAAAGGTTGCCCGGGAGGCGATTGAGGGAGGCGTTGATTGGCTTGAGATTGGCACCCCGCTTATTAAAAGTGAGGGGATGAATGCTGTGCGCCACTTGAGAAAATTATTTCCTGGTGTGACGTTAGTTGCAGATATGAAGATAATGGATGCCGGTCGTGCAGAAGTTGAGATGGCCGCCAAAGCAGGTGCAAACATTGCCGTTGTGATGGGAGAGGCATCAGACGCCACAATAAGAGAGTGCATCCAGGCAGGAAAGAATTATGGTATAAAGATCTGTGTTGATTTTATTAATACTCATGAAAATGAACGGGTCATGAACGGAGAAAAATGGGGGGCTGATTATATCTCCATTCATACTGCTATAGATGAGCAAATGTCAGGGAAAACACCGGTAGGGATATTGCAGGAGATCTGCAGTCAGGTAAAGATCCCTGTTGCTGTGGCAGGCGGAATAAATTCTGAAAATGTAATAGATATGGTAAATGCCGGAGCGTCGATTGTCATTGTCGGTGGGTATATTACGAAATCAAAGAATGCAAGAGTCGCAACGGAAAGTATTAAAGATGCGATTAGAGAGAACCGGAAGATTCCTACGGTATTTTTTAAAAGGGTAATACATGAAAATATCCGGGATGCGCTTATGAAACTCTCCGCAGCAAATGTTTCGGACGGAAGTCACCGTGCCGAGAGTATTACAGGATTATCCCCGATATATTCCGGTATCAAGCTGGTGGGAAAAGCAGTTACTGTTCGGACATATCCGGGTGACTGGGCAAAGCCGGTTGAAGCTATAGATAGTGCAGAAGAAGGAGACGTTATTATCATAGATGCAGGAGGGACCGGTCCTGCTGTTTGGGGTGAACTGGCAACCCACAGTGCATTACAGAAGAAAGTCAGCGGGGTGGTAATTCATGGTGCTCTCCGGGATGTAGCAGAGATAAGAGAATTGCATTTTCCGGCCTTCACAAAGATGGTGACGCCTACGGCTGGTGAACCGAAAGGACTTGGGGAGATTAATGTACCGATTCGTATTTCAGGGATTCTGATAAATCCGGGAGACTGGATTATTGGTGATGACGATGGATTAATGGTGATACCTCTCGCTGAAGCGGACGTTATGGTCAATTATGGTATGGATTGTCTCGAAAGAGAGAATAGGATACGTGAAGAGATAATATCTGAAAAAAGTTCTTTAGGAAAAGTCATAGATGTGTTAAAATGGGAGAAAAGATGAATACCTATGATGGCAATCTTAAAGATTCAAATGAGGTATAATTGAATGAAGTGTGAATCTTGTAATAAGAAGCATGCGACAGTGCATTTGACAGAGATCGTCGGATCGGTAAAGAAAGAACGGCATCTTTGTGAGGAATGTGCACAGAATATTAACGCGCAGCTTACCAAAATACCTTCGCCTACTGAGATACTAACCAGCCTCATTAACCAGGTAGCACCAGAGATCAATGAAATGTCAAAGGTTGCCTGTCCGGTATGCGGGATATCTTATCTGGATTTTCGTTCTCACGGTCGGCTGGGCTGCCCGATGGACTACACCATTTTCAGGAAGGGTTTAATTCCCCTGCTCGAAAAAATGCATGGGAGTACCCAACATGTGGGAAAGGTGCCCTCAAAGGCCGGAAAAGAATTGATTAAGAAAAATGAACTTATGCAGTTGCGCAATGAATTAAATAAAGCCGTAGAAAAAGAAGATTATGAAAGGGCTGCAGACTTAAGAGATAAGATTTATGAACTTTCAGGCGACAATAGCAATGAAGATTAGTGATTTAACTGATAATACAGGTGAATGGCTGAGAGGAACAGGACCTGAGTCTGATATCGTTATCAGTAGCAGGATACGTCTTGCGAGAAACGTGGCGCGATATCCCTTTCTGTCAAGAGCGAATGCAAAACAAAAGAAGGAGATTGAGGGGTTAATACGGGAGAGGATCAGAGAATCTGAAATCACTCAGGACCTTTTCTATATCAATCTTGCCGACGTTTCACCTGTGGATAGGTTATTCCTTGTAGAACGCCATCTTATTAGCAAGGAACATGCAGGTGGTGAAGGGATAAGAGGTGTTGCCTTTGGTAAATCGGAAACTACGAGCCTGATGGTGAATGAGGAAGATCACTTAAGGATACAGGTAATCCGTTCCGGATTCGAGTTGAGAGAAACGTGGAAAACTATTGATGAAATTGATAATAAACTGGAGAAGAAAATAAACTACGCTTATTCTTCACGCTTTGGTTATTTAACATCCTGCCCTACGAATGTAGGTACAGGGATGAGGGCTTCAGTCATGCTGCATCTGCCTGCGTTGGGAATGACCCATCATATTGAAAAAGTATTTAATGCAGTTGTGAAGCTTGGATTGGTAGTAAGAGGCCTCTACGGAGAAGGAACGCAGGTCGCTGGTGATCTCTATCAGATCTCTAATCAGTTTACTCTCGGTAAATCTGAATCAGAGATTATTGAGATTATTGAAGGGGTAATTCCCAGAATAACGAGTTATGAACGGATGGCACGGAAGGCATTAATTTCTGAGAATCGGGAGCAATTAGAAGATCGTGTGTGGCGGTCTTATGGTATGCTTAAGGTTGCGCGAACGATTTCTTCCGATGAGATCATGCATCTGTTATCCCAGGTTCGCATGGGTGTTAATCTGGGTATCATTACTGATATCGAAATGAAAACACTCAATGAACTTTTTATACTCACATTGCCGGGGCATTTACAAAAACTGGAAGGGCGCGAACTTACTTCTGCACAGAGAAATATTATCCGTGCAACGTATGTAAGGAAACGCCTGGAAAAAATAGATAGTTTACAATAATAAGAGGTATATAAATTATGTTTGATAGATTTACTGACCGCGCTAGAAAGGTTATGGCGCTTGCGAGAGAAGAGGCCAGGCGATTTAACCACGAATACATTGGTACTGAACATATCCTGCTGGGATTGGTAAAAGAGGGTAGTGGCGTTGCGGCAAATGTGCTTCAAAACTTAGATATAGAACTGAAAAAGATACGCTTAGAAATAGAAAAAATTGTACAGAGCGGTTCGGATCTTGTTTCTGTAGGGCAGTTACCGTTTACTCCACGGGTAAAAAAGGTTCTGGAATATGCCATGGAAGAAGCACGGGCACTGGGACACAATTATATCGGAACAGAGCATTTACTGTTGGGATTGCTGCGGGAGCAGGAAGGAGTGGCTGCCCAGGTGTTGCTGAATCTGGGTGTTAAGCTCGAAGATGTCCGGGAAGAGGTTATTGGATTACTGGGTTCAGAAGCCGTTCAGAGTGGGGCGAATCAGGAAAAAGAGGAGAAGAAGGGTAAGTCCAAGACCCCTGCATTAGACTCGTTTGGTCGTGACCTCACACAGCAAGCCCGCGAGCAGGAACTCGACCCTGTTATAGGACGTCAGGATGTGATTGAACGTGTTATACAGGTCCTGTGCCGTCGTACGAAAAACAATCCCGTATTGTTAGGTGAAGCAGGTGTGGGAAAAACGGCTATTGTCGAAGGCCTTGCACAAGCAGTTGTCAAGGGGAATATCCCTGAACTGTTGAGAGACCGCCGGATTGTAGCCCTGGATCTTGCAATGATGGTTGCAGGTACGAAATACAGGGGACAATTTGAGGAACGTATTAAGGCGGTAATGTCCGAAGTAAAGAGGGCAAAAAATATCATTCTGTTCATCGATGAGTTGCATACACTGGTAGGTGCCGGTGGTGCTGAAGGTGCTATTGATGCATCGAATGTCCTGAAACCGGCATTATCACGAGGAGAAATCCAATGCATTGGTGCAACGACCCTTGATGAGTACAGGAAATATATAGAAAAAGATGGCGCTCTTGAGAGAAGATTTCAGACTATTGTGGTTGAGCCTCCCGCAAAGGCGGAAACCGTCGAAATACTGAAAGGACTTCGTGACCGATACGAGGCGCATCATAAGGTCCAAATTTTGGATGAGGCACTGGAATCGGCGGTGGAGTTGTCAACCCGGTATATTACCGGCAGATTCCTGCCTGATAAAGCAATTGATGTGATTGATGAAGCATGCGCAAGGGTACGGCTCAAGGCGACTACGCAGCCGCTTGATCTGAGACATATAGAGGAAGAGATCAATAAGTTAGAAAAAGACAAGGATGAATCGGTGGCTATTCAGGACTTTGAGCGGGCTGCCCGTTTGCGGGATAAGGCGGATAAGTTAAAGAAGAAAAAAGAGACGATTGAAAAAGAATGGCGCGAAACCCGTGCAGAAATTGAAGGTGTTGTTAATAGTGAAGTCGTAGCCGAGGTTGTTTCAAAAATGACGGGTATCCCCATCACTCGTATTGAATCGGCAGAAGCGAAGAGACTGCTCCGCATGGAAGAAGAACTCCATAATATGGTGGTTAGCCAGGAAGAGGCGGTAAAGGCGATCTCCAAAGCGATACGCCGTTCCCGCGCAGGATTGAAAAATCCGAATCGTCCTGTCGCATCGTTTATATTTGTTGGCCCATCCGGTGTTGGTAAGACCCACCTTGCACGATCGCTGGCAAGGTTCCTGTTTGGAGAAGAGGAAGCCCTGATACAGATTGATATGTCCGAGTACATGGAAAAACACAGTGTCTCCCGTTTAATCGGTGCTCCTCCGGGCTATATCGGATACGAAGAGGGTGGTCAATTAACAGAAAAGATTCGCCGGCGTCCATATGCGGTAGTGTTGCTGGACGAAATAGAAAAGGCCCACCCCGATGTATTTAATATGCTCCTACAAATTATGGAAGACGGAAAGTTGACTGACAGCTTTGGAAGGCATGTTGATTTCAGGAATGTGGTTATTATTATGACATCGAATATCGGAGCGGAAATCATTAAGAACCAGGCCTCCCTGGGCTTTAAAAAGGCATCGGTTGAACACACCTATGAAACAATGAAGGAGCAATTAAAGAGAGAGGTTGAGAAACACTTCAGACCAGAGTTTTTAAATAGGGTGGATAATATCATAGTCTTTAAACCGCTGACAAAGAAAGATCTGAAGAGGATTATTGATATTGAGTTAAAAAGTGTTAGAAAGAGACTGGAGAGTTTCAATATCGAAGTGACCTTGCCGGAAGAGGCATTAGATTTCTTAATCGAAAAGGGATATGACCAGAATTATGGTGCACGACCGCTGCGAAGAGCAATAGAGAGTTACCTGGAAGATCCGCTTTCTGAAGAAGTATTGCAGGGGAAATTCGAAGGGAAGAAACAGGTAAGTGTAAAGGCAAGGGTTCAGGACGGTAAACTTGTTTTCGACGAGGCTGAAACACCGGAACCTGCATTAGCTAATGCTGAAAGTGATCTGTAAATTACGATGAAATAATTTAAGATATAAATAAAGGGGAGAGGAAAGAAAACTCTCCCCTTTTTTTATTCCATAACTCATGATAATATGGCAAAAACAGGTGCAGTTTATGTTTGTCAGCGATGCGGCTGGAAGAGTCTGAAATGGGTTGGGCGTTGCGGCGGTTGCGGGGAATGGGATTCTACGGTAGAAGAGATAAACACTCCCTCTCCCCTTACGGGTAAATCGCATACCCTCAGCCGTGAATTACCACAACCTATCACACAAATAAAATTACTGGAATGCTCTCGTATAGAAACAGGAATGAGAGAGTTTGACAGAATCCTGGGCGGGGGATTGGTCGCCGGTTCTGCAGTATTAATTGGCGGATCACCCGGTATTGGCAAATCCACCCTCCTTTTACAGGTATGTCAGTATATCAGCCAAAAAGGATATACGACCCTCTATGTTACCGGCGAAGAATCCATGGCCCAAATCAAACTCCGGGCCGAGAGACTCTCTATTCTATCAGATAATCTTTTTGTTGTTCCGGAAATAAATCTTGATTTTATCCTCGAAAATATCCATAATACCCGTCCTACGATGGCTGTTATTGATTCCATTCAGATGGTCTATAAACCGAATTTTGAGTCCTCACCAGGGACAGTTGCACAGGTTCGGCAATGTGCTAACGAGTTGATTCTTACTGCTAAATCTACAGATTCTGCTCTTTTCCTGGTTGGTCACATAACCAAACAGGGTATTATTGCCGGCCCTAAAGTATTAGAGCATATGGCTGATACGGTTTTATATTTTGAAGGTGAGAAGTTTCAGTGTTATCGGATCTTAAGAGCAATTAAGAATCGATTTGGTTCTACGGATGAAATCGGAATCTTTGAAATGGGAAGAAATGGTTTACAACAGGTAGATAACCCGTCCCAGATATTTATTTCGCAGGGCAGAGGAATTAACACCGGCTCTACTATTATTCCCTGTGTAGAGGGAACCCGTGCTTTACTCGTCGAAATCCAGGCACTCGTAACAAAGGCAAATTTTGGTATGCCCGAGAGAAAGGTGAGTGGTGTTGACTATAACCGGGTTTCAATGATCCTTGCTATCCTTGAGAAACGGATAGGTTTAAAATTAGGCGGGCAAGATATTTTTGTAAATATTGTCGGGGGGGTTCAGATAGGCGAACCGGCAGCAGATCTTGGTATTGCTATGACAATCGCTTCAAGCTTTATGGAGAAGATAATACCACCTGATACTGTTGTAATTGGTGAAGTAGGATTAGGGGGAGAGGTTCGTAGTATAAATCAGATTGAGATCCGGCTAAAGGAGGCACAAAGATTAGGCTTTAAGAAGGCGATTATTCCTAAAGATAGTATAAAGAGCACGGGGAGAGAATTTGGTATAGAAGTAGTTGAGATCAGTTATCTTTCAGAAGCTATAGAAATTATAAGGTAAAGTGAACGTGAAATACCAAAGATTAAAACAAATAATTTTATTTGCAGGAATTACGTGTATTGTATATATCGGCATGCTGCCCAACCTGTATGCTGAGATTTATGAGAGCGGTAAAATTGCCGTATGGCATGAGGAATTATCTGTTAAAAGGGATGGCCAGCCGGTTCAATTTGATCATCCTTCTGAGTTACCGGGAAATACCATCACGAATATATTATCGTATGTTTTTTTTGAAAAAAAAGGTTTGTTACATAAGAAGGGATCATTACGGGTATTTCAGGATGATGAAATAAGAACATTGGTTCCTCTGATTGTACAAGCGTTTTCAGTTGCAAAACCAAATCAGGCTGTTGTCATTTCATCATATTCTGAACGTATGTTTTTAACAGACCTGCAAAATTTTTGTATCTTATTCATTTCAGACCATTACCTGAATATAGTTTTCAGCCGCGTTCACACACTTCAAACGTATAATGATTATAGAGCAGACAAGAAAAAATATACCTTAGTAAGGAAGAATCCCCTTGCAGTAAAGCGCAGTCACTTTTGGAGATTAATCCCTTCTGCCGGGCAACAATTGGAGCCAAAACACGAAAACTGGCTGGTTGTGGATGTATCGTATGATATGTACCAAAAACCGATTGTACGGAAGACTGATATTGTGGATGAGAAGATTAAAATGGGTACAGCCGACATAGATACCCGCCTGAGGAGGCTGGAAGAAATGATGAGGGATGACGGTATGGGTAATACTGCAGACCACCAGTCAGAAACAGCAGAACCTTCAAGTTCTGCAAGTGAAACTTATGGTGATAGTGAAATAAAAAGTAAGCTCATGCTTTTGCGGGAAATGGTTACTGAAGGAATCATCTCCGAAAATGATTATGATTATAAGAAAATCAGATTGCTAAGAGAGGTCATGGGTGATATGAGTATCAGAGACCAGTTGCGGGAGATAAAAGAGCTTAAATCCGAAGGATTAATTACTGAGGAGGATTATCATGAGAGGAAAAAGGAGTTATTAGACCAATTTTGATAATTACCGGAACGTTTTGGCATTTCTTTCATATCCTCCTGATTCGTTTTTTTATAACCCTATAGCAAAGAAAGACCTGTCCTGTAGGGTACATGAACTATAAGCGGCAATTTTCATTCCATCGATTGTAAATCAAATACTTTCCCTTATCATCTTATTAAATTTATGATACAATAAACATACATGTATTCTTAATGCATTTAAGACGGAAGAAACAAATGGTTCTTATGGATGATACATATCCCGGCGAAGAGGAACGCCAGCTTCGGAAAGATTATCTGGACTTAACCGAACAGGATGTTGCCTTACTGAAGGAATTAAAAGGGCTCATTTTACAGCATATAGATGATATTGTAAATAAGTTTTATGAACATCTTACCCGGTTTAAAGAAACAAGGGCCTTCTTCCCCAACGAAGAGATAGTCAGGAGGCTCAAGCGTGCACAAAAAGAATATCTCCTTATGATTATTGACGGGGTGTTTGACGAGAAGTATTTTGAACATCGCTTAAAGGTTGGAAAGGTACACAACCGGATAAAACTACTCCCTGCCTGGTATATCGGGGCATATTGTCTCTATCATCGGCTTATTTATCCAATTATTTTTGAAGCCTATAGGGAGTATCCCGACAAAATAAAGGATTACATCCTGGCCCTGGATAAGATTATGACCCTGGATATGCAGATGGCTATAGATACGTATATACAGAGTTACAGTGCCGAACTCTGGGAAAAAGTGAGACTTGCAGAGGTACAGAGTAAAAGGGTTGAGGCTGCCAATAAGGCTAAGAGCGAATTCCTTGCTAATATGTCGCATGAGTTACGTACTCCCTTAAATGCAATTATTGGTTTTTCTGAGGTACTCCGGGACAAATTATATGGTGATCTCAATGAGGATCAGATGGATTTTATCCTTGATATAAACAGCAGTGCGCATCATCTCCTGCAGATGATCAATGATATCCTGGACCTCTCAAAAGTAGAAGCAGGTAAACTGGAGTTAAAATACGAGGAGTTTGAGATTAGTAAGGTTATCGAGGGTGTATTGAACACCTTAAAGGGGCTTTATAGTAAGAAACACCTGTCGGTCGAAATATCTCTCCACGACCCTGCTGAACGCATTGTTGCAGATTCTGTTAAGTTCAAACAAGTTATGTATAATCTGCTCTCCAATGCGATTAAATTTACTCAGGAGAATGGAAATATTACCATACGGTCAAGGATGTTAAAAGACGAACTGGATTTCATTGAGATTGCAGTGAGTGATACAGGTATCGGAATTGCCCCTGAAGACTATACAAAAATCTTTGTTGAATTCAAACAGGTTGACAGCTCCATTTCCCGTAAATACGAAGGAACCGGGCTCGGTCTTACTCTTACAAAGAAACTGGTTGAGTTGCACGGAGGTAAAATATGGTTTGAGAGTAAGCTGGGAGTTGGAAGTACCTTTTACTTTACCTTGCCCAGGAATCCTTTGGTAAAACCAGAGAGAGAAGAAAAACGGGTTTCCGTACATGAAGAGAGACCGGCAGACCGGACTGTCCTCGTTGTTGAAGATGATCCCAGGACAAATGAATTATTGTGTATCTTTCTGAATAATGCAGGATATCAAACAATTACTGCCTTTGACGGTGAAGAGGCACTTCAGAAGGCTAAGCAATATAAACCATTTGCTATTACCTTAGATGTAATGCTTCCGAAAAAAGACGGTTGGGAAGTGTTGAAAGAACTTAAGGAGGATAAGGAGGTTAAAGATATTCCCGTTCTTGTCGTCTCAATTGTCGATAATAAGGACATCGGCTTTGGACTGGGCGCTGCAGATTACCTCTGTAAACCGGTAAGTAGAAGTGAGCTGTTATCGACACTGGCATCATACGGATTATCTCCTGTTATTAACAACTCACGTACTAAGGTGTTGATTATTGATGATGACACTGAGTCAGTTGAATTATTTAGTACTTTTTTGGCTTCAGAAGGATATGAGGTAATCAAGGCCTATGATGGGAAGGATGGAATTAATAAGGCCTTTCAGTATAAACCAGACTTGATCCTCTTGGATCTGTTAGTACCGGAGTTAAACGGATTTGATGTTATTGATAAACTGAAAACATCTCCGGAAATGAGCGCAATTCCCATTATCGTGGTTACTGCTATGGAATTAACAGAGGCTGAAAAAGATAATTTAAACCACTATGTTTCCCTGGTTATTCAGAAGGGAACGTATTCTAAAGAGCGTTTTTTAAAAGATATTAAGGATATTACTGCCTTGAAAGGGCATAAAGTATAATTCTTCTGATAAAATTTAGCTAGATTTCAATCAGTACAATATTGTCGGTTGAGCATAGTGTTATCTTAGGCTTACTCTGGAGGAATGTATGAAAAGAGACGGTTTTAATAATGCAACAGAATGCTGGAAAGCTATACTCTCTGATGTGAAAAAGAACGCCTATCTTCTTGAAGAGATTGAAAGATTTGCAAGGGAGAATACTGCACCGGCCAATATTGTTTTTGGTACCTCAGGTTGGAGAGGTGAGATAGGTACAGATTTTACCTTTCACAATGTTCGTGTCGTTACTACTGCCGTTATAGAAATGTTTAAAACAGGCAGGCTAAGGCAGATGAATGCACTTGGTGTGAAAGATTTTGATGATATTAAGAGACGCGGCGTAATAGTAGGTCATGATAACAGGTTTTTAGGGCCTCAGTTTTCATCATCGGTAATGGGATTACTTACGAAAGAGGGGATCAAGGTTTACTATGCGGACGAGACAACAACTCCTGAAATTTCAGCCGCCATTGATATGTTAGGTGCGGCCTGTTCTATCAATATTACCCCTTCGCATAATCCAGCGAATTATTCCGGGTTCAAATTCAATCCATCGGATGGTGGTCCTGCTGGCGCTGAAATAACAAACGCTATAGAAGAAAATGCGAACCGGTTGATGACTGAAAGGGTAACCATAGAAGAGGTAAGGCCGGAGGGCGTACACAGAATAGACACCATGGGGCTTTACGAAGATTTTTTGAAAAAACGCGGTACCCTGGATCTTGAAAAAATAAA
This sequence comes from Candidatus Loosdrechtia aerotolerans, assembly GCA_021646405.1. Classification (GTDB taxonomy): domain Bacteria; phylum Planctomycetota; class Brocadiia; order Brocadiales; family Brocadiaceae; genus Loosdrechtia; species Loosdrechtia aerotolerans. The sequence continues at coordinate 8,428 of SOER01000037.1, read as the reverse complement.
GCGTTTTATAAGAGAAGAGAACTGTTTTATCTGTATTGACTATGTTTACGGCGCTACAAGAGGGAGACCGAAGGTATTGCTCGGAGAGAGCCCGAAAATAGAGTGTATAAGAACAGAAGATGATTATTTATTTGGAGGGGTATCGCCTGAACCTTCAGCAAGAAACATGAGGGCGGTATTAGAGCGGTTAGAAGAGAACAGGTATAGTTTTAAGTTAGGAGTGATCATGGATCCCGACGGTGATAGAATAAGATTTACCGATGGAAAAGCAGATATTTCTATGAACCATTTTGGAGGTATGGCACTCCATTTTTTGCACACATATAAGCACATTCCGGGTGTTCTGGTGAAATCGGTAGCTACCAGTAATTTTGGAAATGCAATTGCAAAAAAAGTTGGGATCCCTGTAAAGGAGACGGCTGTCGGCTTTAAAAACTTCAGGCCGTATATGCTTCCGGATGCAAAAGAGCAGGCTATAGTAGCTTATGAGGAAAGCGATGGAATATCTGGCTACCGTAATACCCTTGAAAAGGATGCAATGTTCGGACTCTTGCTTGCAATCGAGATGATGGCTGATACAAAAAAGAATATTAGCGAGTATCTTCGTGAGCTTGAAGAGAGATTCGGGGCTTACTTTCCTGAGAGGGCATCGATAACCGTTGAACATCATCTGGTGGGTGCAACGCTCATGCAGAAGCTTTTTACTCTTAATGATAGACTGTATACGGGCAACAAAATAGCCATTGGCAAAAATAATAAAAGAATTAAGGACGTGATAACGGCAGATGGAATAAAGGTTGTATTTGAGGACGAATCATGGCTTTTAATCAGACCTTCAGGTACCGAACCGAAAGTGAGGTTTTATGTAGAGACACGATCCCCGGATGAACTCGGAGATATGATAAAAACGGCTGAAAGGCTTACAAAAGAGGCAATAGCATAAGAATTTTGTCAAACTATTTCATGGTGAGATCCGAAATACATGCTTAATTTCAAAACCAGGAATAGGACCCGGAGGGACGCAGATTTTTCTGTTTATAATCTTGGCTCGTTTTATGTGCTCTCAAATGCTCTTTCCTTTTTCAAGTTCTTCCCTCCCCCTGAAGCCATGCGGCTACCTTTTCTTTCCTTTCACATCAGGAAAGGTTATGCGCAGGTCGGCAGAAAGGCGATCAATAACCTTTGCTCCCAGCCTTCGTTTTTTTGCCTTTCAAGAATTGCCTTGCCAATGTCCCAATACAATAAAATCATGGCTGCAATTAGCAGCCATAACGACATACAAGCGTTTAATCCGTATGCGTGCTTTGATTTCATCAAGGGTGGCAGCATAACTTTCCAGCAATTCTCCGCTTACCGGTGGAATCGAAAATGTGGCATCTTACCGTTGACGTCCTCTTTTTTTTTGTTCCTTATCCCGCAGCAATCATGATGGGCCAAATCTTTATTTTTTTGATAAATTTGTCATTTCGAAAGATTTTTTCCCTATTTTTTCTTTATTTATTGGTAACGTTCTCGGGCAACCTGTTAAGGTTTGCTCCCTTTTCCTTTTAAAGTTCTTGACGTTAAATAGTAAGTTTGTTACTTTAATTCGGCAATAAATCCATACCTGTTACCTTTAAAAGGAATAAAATCCTATAATCAGAAACTCACATGATAACTGAAGCTGATACCTGTAGAAAATATATCCTGCCGAAGATTTATGTGGCCGGCTGGAATGATGATCAAATCAGCGAACAGAAAACCTTTACAGACGGCAGGATTGTCATCGCTGGAAATAATTGCTTCCGAAAGAAACAGAAAAGGGCCGATTATCTACTCAAATACAGAAGGGATTTTACTATCGCCGTTATCGAAGCAAAATCGGCATACAGGACTCCTGGTGGTGGACTACAGCAAGCTAAGGAATATGCAGAAATTCTTGGCTTGAAATTCGCATATTCCACAAATGGCAAGGGGATTATTGAGCATGATTTTATTACTGGTCAGGATACCGATCTCGAAAACTTTCCAACTCCGGATGAACTATGGGTAAGACTTAGCCAATCCGAAGGTATAATATCTGAGATTACCGAAAGGCTTCTTATACCATGCAATACCCTGCCAGGCAAAACCCTCCGCTATTATCAGGAAATTGCGATTAACCGTGCTGTCAAGGCCGTTCTCCAAAACAAAAAACGCATTCTGTTAACCCTGGCAACCGGCACAGGAAAGACATACATAGCATTTCAAATCATATGGAAATTGTGGCATACCCGCTGGAACAGAACAGGAGAGCACAGACGCCCGAAAGTACTTTACCTTGCTGATAGAAATGTTCTGATTGATGATCCGAAAGATAAGACCTTTACCCCTTTTGGCGATGCGAGATGGCGAATTCAAGGTGAGCCTGTAAAAAGCAGGGAGATATATTTCTCAACATATCAGGCAATTGCAAAAGATGAACGGCGACCGGGTCTTTATAAACAATATCCAGGAGACTTTTTTGATCTCATCATTGTTGATGAATGCCACAGAGGCAGTGCCAAAGACGAAAGCAATTGGCGTGAAATACTGGATCATTTTGAGCCAGCATATCAGATAGGCATGACGGCAACACCCCTCAGAGAGGATAACAGAGATACCTACCGGTATTTTGGAAATCCGGTTTATATTTACAGTCTGAGGCAAGGTATTGAGGACGGTTTCCTGGCACCATACCGCGTGCATCGTATCGTACCAAGCGTTGATGCAACTGGCTGGCGTCCAACAAAAGGAGAACTGGATAAATACGGTCGGGAAATCCCCGATGGTATTTATGGGACACCTGAATTTGAGCGAGTTCTTTCATTAAAAGCCCGCACAGAGGCAGTGGCAAAACATCTTACCGACTTCTTAATGAAAACCGACAGATTTGCGAAGACTATTGTATTCTGTGTCGATCAGGAACATGCCGAAGATATGCGCAAGGCACTGAATAATGGTAATTTGGACCTTGCCCAACAGCATCCTGACTATGTTTGCAGGGTGGTTTCAGAAGAAGGCAGTATAGGAAGAGGCCATCTTGATAAATTTATGGAGATCGAGACAAAAACACTGGTTATACTAACCACTTCGCTGCTTTTAACAACAGGAATTGATGCGCCTACCTGTAAAAATATCGTGCTATTCAAGGTTGTTAATTCTATGGTAGATTTTAAACAAATTATTGGCCGCGGGACGCGTGTTCGTGAAGACTATGGCAAACTCTATTTTACTATACTCGATTATACAGGCAGTGCAACACGATTATTTGCAGACCCGGAATTTGATGGTGAACCGGCTGCGATTACAGAAGAAGAAATTGATCAAAATGGCAATATCACGGCAGAAACTACCAACATGTTACAAGGAAATGAATTTCCAGGAGAAACCGAATCCATTGTCAATGAACCGCCGCTGTCCAATGATTCAGAAGGAATACCGAAAAAATACTATGTAAATGGAGGTTCCGTTGAAATTGTGGCAGATATTGTTTATGAGCTTGATTCCCACGGTAAAAGACTCGAAGTTATCAAATATACTGACTATACGGCAAGGGAGTTAAGGGGTATGTATACCTCGGCAGCAGAGTTTCAGCCAAAGTGGAATAATACGGAGCAGCGCAAACAGATTATGTCCATACTGAAAGACAAAGGAATCACCTTTGAGCAATTAGCCGAGGCTACAAAACAATACGATGCCGATCCTTTTGATCTTTTATGTCATGTTGCATACAGTGCCCCGCTGCGAACCCGAAGAGAACGTGCAGAAAGGGTGCAAAAGGAAAAGAAGGACTTCTTTGAAAAATTCGGAAATGAAGCAAAGCAAGTATTACATGAAATCCTTGATAAATACATAGATTATGGAATAGAACAGCTTACAGATACGAGCATCTTTAAAATACCTCCTATATCACGGTATGGGAATCTCATGGAAATAGCCGGACTTTTTGGCGGACCGACAGCACTAAAAGATAGCCTGGAAGAGTTGCAAAATCTCATATATTCAAATTAAAAATAAACTACAATGGTACGAAAATCAAAAACCGAAACACCTAAAACTACAGCACAGCAGCTTGGGAGTTTAATCAAATCTGCACGTGACATTATGCGTAAGGATAAGGGATTAAACGGCGATCTGGACCGTCTCCCAATGCTCACCTGGATAATGTTCTTAAAATTCCTTGACGATATGGAGAAGGTGAGGGAAACCGAGGCGACACTTGAAGGAAAAAAGTTTAAACCGGCAATCGAACCTCCTTACAGATGGAGAGATTGGGCTGCAAAAGAGGATGGTATTACAGGAGACGAACTTATTGCATTTATAAACAGCGAGGAAGCAGTCAGACCTGATGGAACAGACGGACCGGGTCTGTTTACCTACTTGAGGGACTTGCATGGTGCAAATGGAGGAGATAGGCGCGATGTAATTGCCACGGTATTTAAAGGAACAATAAACCGTATGGTTAATGGCTATCTCCTGCGCGATGTTGTTAATAAAGTCAACAACATCCATTTCACCGCTTCTGAAGAAATACATACCTTATCTCATCTTTATGAGACTATGCTAAAAGAGATGAGAGATACCGCAGGAGATTCAGGGGAATTCTATACGCCTCGTCCGGTAATCCGTTTCATGGTTGAAGTGACAGATCCTAAATTAGGTGAAGTGGTGCTTGATCCTGCCTGTGGTACGGGAGGATTCCTGGTTGAGACATTTGAACATCTCAGGAAACAGTGTAAAAGGACAGAAGATTTTCAGAAATTACAGAAGGAGTCGATTTTTGGTTCCGATGCAAAGCCATTACCATATTTATTATGCCAGATGAATTTACTCCTTCACGGTCTTGAGTACCCGCAAATAGATCCGGGGAATTCCCTTCGTTTCCCTTTAAGGGAAATAGGGGATAAGGATCGGGTGGATGTCATACTTACCAATCCACCGTTTGGAGGAGAAGAGGAACGGGGGATACTCTCAAATTTTCCGGAGGACAAACAGACTGCCGAAACGGCGCTGCTTTTTCTTCAATTGATTATGAGAAAATTGAGAAGACCAATAGGTGGAAAAAGAGGTGGTCGATGCGGCATCGTTGTTCCTAATGGCACCCTGTTTGGGGATGGAGTGTGTGCCCGCATCAAAAAAGAACTTCTGGAAGAATTTAATTTACACACCATTGTACGCCTGCCCAACGGCGTCTTTGCACCTTACACAGGAATTCCTACAAATTTGTTATTTTTTGACCGGGACGGTCCTACCGGAGAAATCTGGTATTACGAGATACCCTTACCGGAAGGCCGGAAGCAGTACACCAAAACACAGCCTATGCAGTTTGAGGAATTTAAACCGGTTATTGAGTGGTGGAAGGACAGACAGGAAAATGGGCATACATGGAAGGTTCCTGCCGGAAAAATCATTGAAAACGGTTATAACCTTGACGCCAAAAACCCAAACGGCAAGCATGATTTAGAGCACCTGCCCCCGGAGCAATTAGTTGAGTCCATACTTGAGAAAGAACTCAGGATTACAGAAATCATGAATGAGATCAAACAGATACTGGCAGAAGGCATAAAACCGTGAAAAAGAATTCAAAGAAAACCGTTCCAGTCAATAACCGCACCGTCGCAAAAGGCTATGATGCCATCTTGTCCGGAGTCGTTGACCTGCTCGAATCAGCCCGCAAAACCTCAATACGTACTATCAATACCATTATGACAGCTACATATTGGGAAATTGGGAGAAGGATTGTAGAGTATGAACAAGGTGGGCGCGGCAAAGCTGATTACGGGAAAAAACTTATCGACCATCTAGCCATAGACTTGACTAAAAAGTTCGGACGTGGATTTGGGCGTAGTAATCTTTTTCAAATGCGTTCCTTCTATCTGGCTTACGCAGCAATTGTCCAGACACCGTCTGGACAATTAAATAATAAGAGCCCATCTCAAATATTCCAGACATCGTCTGGAATATTCACGAGTATGAACCATAACCAGATTCGCCAGACACCGTCTGGCGAATCAAAATATGAGTTCACTGGAGAACCATATCTTCAGACATTGTCAGAAAAACTGCAGACAGTGTCTGCAAAATCATATCTGGCTGCACTTGCAGTGAGATTTCAACTTCCCTGGTCTCACTACATCAAACTTCTTGGGGTTCGAAATGCCGATGCACGTGCTTTCTATGAGGCAGAAGCATTACGCGGAGGCTGGAGCGTACGGCAACTGGAACGTCAAATTTCTACACAATACTATGAACGCACCGCCCTATCCAGAAATAAGGCTGCTATGCTCAAAAAAGGAGCCAAGCCGCTCCCCGAAGATTCAGTTACACCCGAAGAGGAGATTAAAGACCCGTTCATTCTGGAATTTCTTGGGTTGAAAGACGAATATTCTGAGAATGACCTTGAAGAGGCGTTGATCCTCAAATTGGAGAACTTCTTACTGGAACTGGGCGGAGAGTTTGCCTTTATAGGCCGTCAGCGTCGCCTGCGGATTGGGGATGAATGGTATCGTGTGGATTTAGTCTTCTTCCATCGCCGACTGCGCTGTCTTGTGGTTATCGACTTAAAACTTGGCAAATTTACCCATGCCGATGCCGGTCAAATGCACCTTTATCTTAATTACGCTAAAGAGCATTGGACTCACGCCGGTGAAAATCCACCTGTTGGCTTGATTCTCTGCGCCCAGAAAGATAACGCCGTCGCCCATTATGCCCTGGAAGGGCTTTCTAACAAGGTGCTTGCAGCAGAGTACCGCACGGCACTGCCGGATGAAAAGGCTATTGCAGCAGAACTTGAGCGGACTCGCAGGATACTGGAGGGAAGAGCAGCGATCAAAACGAAAAGAGAACAAGGCGATGAGTAAAGTTTGGCCTATGGTACCGTTAGGAGATATCCTCACCAAATCTAATGAATGGATTGATATAAATCCGGAAAAACAATATCGACAAGTGACAGTTCGGCTTTGGGGAAAAGGTGTTGTACTGCGTGGTGTGGTAAGTGGCGTTGAAATTGCGTCTTCAAAACGTTTAGTTGTTAAGCCACAGCAGTTTATATTATCGCGTATTGATGCTCGTAACGGTGCTTTTGGACTTATACCAGATTCTCTTGACGGCGCTGTAGTAAGCTCAGATTTTCCTGTATTCACAATAAATACCTTACGAATTCTTCCGAAATTTCTTGACTGGATGAGTAAAACACACTTTTTTGTTGATCTCTGTAAGGCCGCTAGTGAAGGAACTACAAATCGTGTCCGGTTGAAAGAAGAACGATTTCTTACCACGAAAATCTCTCTTCCCTCCCTTTCAGAACAATATCGTATCATAGTACGGATTGAAGAACTGACAAGCAAGATCGAAAAAGCAAAAACTATAAATCGTTTAATAGAGAATGAATTGCGACACACATTATTATCTATCTTCAGTAAATTAATTGATAAGGCAGAATTTCAACTTATGAAAAAAGTCGGACCTATAACTCGCAGACCAATTGAAATTACTATCGATAGTAAATATCCAGAACTTGGAATCAGATCATTCGGCAAAGGTACTTTTCATAAGCCTGAACTGAGTGGTTTAGAAGTTGGAACTAAACGGCTCTATAAAATAGAGACAGGTGACTTTTTGGACGCCAAACCATTCTTCGATATCATACGTTGGCTTCTTATAATATAGCCTAACATGATACACTTCTATACTTGTTTTATCGTCAGACAACGCATTGATCTTGTAATACACTTTTGTATCAAACCCATATATGCTGCAGAAGATCACTGCAACGTCGCCCTGTTTAATATCATAATATAGATTGCCTTCCACTATCATACGTTGTACGACCTCTTCTGATTGATATTTCTCTTTTGCTTTGTTTAATATTGTTCTATACACGTCCTGATAGTTTTTGTCTATGTTATAACCATAACTTTTATAATGTTTCTCCATCAGCAGCTCTTTTGTAAAAGAAGAACAACCAACAATAATTAATATAAAAAAGCCTGCTACCAAGGTTTTTATATACATTTAACAATTCCTCTTGATTAAATTTATTAAATTAGAATCAAAAGTTTAATGGCTTAGCATTGTCTAGGTTGAATTGTGGACACCAATCAACATTTGATTCAACAGCGCGCGCCTGAATCTGTGCATTTAAAGGAGAAGGGTGATCCTTGTTAAGCCCTCCTAGATTGACTTTTTTACATGGGTTTAAGAAGAGGCGAATTACCTCGTTTTCTCTAGGAGGGGATAAATTAATTGTTCTATATTCAATACCGTAATAGTTTGAATAAACAAACTTATCAAAAGGATACTTATAATGGACTGGGTTTTTCGGACCAGTAATCAAGAGTCATTTTTGGTAAAATAAATGATGAAAGGAGGTCCGAAAGAAATAAGGATGAGAAAGAGTTTTAATTCAGCGTTTATGGCAAAAGTTGCC
>SOER01000036.1 GCA_021646405.1 Candidatus Loosdrechtia aerotolerans | reverse complement strand
CCCACATATTTTCAACCCGATAACTGGATATGAAGCACGAAATCCGAAACAAATTCCAAAATACAAAATTCCAATGGAAAAAACCGTGTTTTGAACATTTGAAAATTGAAATTGAGAATTTGTTTCGGATTTAGCATTTCGGATTTCACTATCGAAGGGGGAGGGATTTTTTCTCTCTCCTCTCCCATACACTGAATTATCTCAGCACCTGCATGTATATTCTTAAGATCCTCCTCATCTGAAAAACCTCTTGAATGTCAGTTAAAGTAGATATTTTCTTTACTTATTCACTTAAGGTAAGAATCGCAAAACGAATGCCCGAATAGTTTATATTTAAAATTCTATAAGCAATGTTAATATAATGAGTTAAACTTTAAAATCATTAACGAGGAGTTGATTTTATGCATATTGTATAGATATATATGGAAAATTATATAAGCCATATTATAGTTAACACTTAAGAATACTATGCATACCACCCTTTATTTACCTTCTATCAAATTTTATCAAAGAAGAGATTGGTATACCATTTCGATGTTATTATTTCTGAAGTATTAAATCTTTTTATGTGTTTTTTATCGTGATAAAACCGAGGATCTTGATTTAAAAATTGGTCATTGTACTATGAAATGTGCCTGTACACTATCTGTGTCAACACACGTATGTGACATGGCATAACCCTGATGTGATTACACAGCAAAGTAGGAACATGTAATTGGAACAGGAGGGATTATAGAATATCTGCTATCCAATATGAATGAGTTCTAACCTGTCTGTAAAGGTTTCGAGTATCTCTTTTCTTATTTTAAGATGATGGCAGGAGGTAAGATGTGGATCCAGGGAAATAATCTCAAAAGCATCCTTGCGGGCCTTTTCGAGTATTGGAAAATCCTTTATGAGATTAGCTATTCTTAATTCTGGCAATCCATGCTGCCGTGTGCCGAAAAATTCTCCGGGTCCCCGTAATTGAAAATCCATTTCTGCAATCCTGAAACCATCACAGGTTTGTGTCATAATTTTAAGCCGTTCCCGTGATATATGGGTTTTGGGATATCCGAAAAGGAGACAGTAGGATTGGTCGCTGCCTCTTCCAATACGTCCGCGGAGTTGATGAAGCTGTGCAAGTCCGAATCGTTCTGCATGTTCTATAACCATTACCGTAGCATTCGGTATATCGATTCCTACCTCAACGATTATGGTAGAAACGAGGATATCATATTGTTTCTCTTTAAAATCTACCATGGTCTTTTCTTTTTCTGCAGATTTCATCTGACCGTGAAGCAGGCCTATCCTGAGATCCGGAAATATCTCTTTTTGAAGCCTTTTTGCTTCAATAACAGCGGCTTTCAAGTTAAGGATATCTGATTTTTCAACGAGGGGGTAGACAATAAAGATTTGTCTGCCTTTAGCAACCTCACTTCTCATGAGATTGTAGGCATCGCGTTCTTTTCCATTGAGTATCCATAATGTCTTAATGGGTGAACGTCCGGGTGGTACTTCGTCCAGTATTGAAATATCCAGGTCACCAAATACGGTAAGAGAAAGGGTGCGTGGAATTGGTGTTGCCGTCATGATAAGCACGTCCGGGTAAGATCCTTTTTCTTTCAGTTTCAATCGCTGTACTACACCGAATTTATGCTGTTCATCAATAACTGCAAGACCTAATTTTTTAAACTGAACGGTTTCTTCAATAAGGGCATGCGTTCCAATGACTAAATCTACATCTCCGTTTCTGATCAGTTCTAAATCGGTTTTTTTTTGTTGAGAACAGGTCTCCCTTGTCAACAGTCGTATCTGTACAGAAGAATGATTAAGATATTTTCTTACCGTCTGGAAATGTTGTTCGGCTAATATCTCTGTAGGAGCCATAAAAGCAGTTTGATATCCATTGGCAATTGCGGCAAGGATTGCATAAATTGCCACAATGGTTTTGCCAGAACCGACATCTCCCTGAAGTAAGCGGTTCATCGGCTTGCTATTTCTCATATCCTCCTTGATTTCATAAATTACCCGTTCCTGTGCTCTTGTTAAGGTAAAAGGTATGAGCTTTCTGATATGGATATCCACATTAGGTCCCACTCTGAACGAAATACCTGTTTCCTCTTTAATACTACGCTTCTTCAGTGCCATAGCTATCTCAAGGATAAAGAGCTCGTCGTATATAAGCTTATATCTTGCATTTTTTAGGTGTTCAAATGTTTTAGGAAAATGAATATCTCTTACTGCTGTATTGATAGGTACTAATTGATTTCTTTCTATGAGCTCTTCCGGTAATATTTCATCAAGAGAGTCGGCAAACTGGTGTATAGCCTCTTCCATGATCCTTCTGAATTGCGTTTGGCTAATGTATTCATTCAATGTATATACAGGGATAATAGCCCCTTCTCGTGTATGGGTATCCTCTTTTTCCCGAATGATCTCATATTCTGGGCTTACTAACTGCAGATATTGATATGCTCCTACCTTTCCGTATAAAAATACTATATCATCCATATGGAATTTATTGGTAAGAAAGGGTTGATTAAACCATGTTGCTGCAATTGTGCCTGTTCCGTCAGTAACAAAGACTTCAAGGATATGCATCCTGTTTCTGGAAACCCTGGTATGTATGCCACATACGGTACCCTGAATAGTAATTTTTGCGCCTATCTTTGCCTCTGATATTTTTTGTATTTTCGTATGGTCTTTATAATCGCGGGGAAAATAGTACAGCATATTCCGTATCGTATGTATCCCGAGTCGTTCAAGGATTTCACTTCGTTTTGGCCCAACACCTTTTAAATACTGAATATGCTGATTTACTATATGCCGTAAATCTGTATGGGGTATAAATTTTGTATTAGGCATGAGAAAATTTACTGTAATAATACGAAAAACATTAGTTAAATATAGAATTACGGTTGGTATTTGTCAAATTGAATATTTAAATTTCTTTGTTATATATGAGGTAGAGATATGAAGAGTCGGGTCTATTTTACCAGGGTGGAAGATGGTGAGGATATTTCTTTTCATGTGCAGAAAATAATTCAGTTACTCGATGTCGCAGGATGTGAAAGCGTGATCAGGAAAAACGATATGGTTGCAGTGAAAACAAGTTTTGGAGAAAAAGGAAATATTGGTCATTTGAAACCGCCCATTGTGAGGGCGGTTGTAGATAAAGTGAAAGAATGCAGTGGTAAGCCATTCTTAGTAGAAACAAATACCCTCTATGCAGGACGGCGTACGAATGCCGTTGATCATATAATACATGCACATGAGCATGGCTTCAACTATGAGAATATAGGTGCTCCTGTTATAATCGGAGACGGGCTCTTCGGCGAACATGATGTACAGGTAGAGATAAACCAATCGCTCTGTAAATACGCTTATGTGGCGGGAGTAGCCAGGGCGGCTAATGTTATTATTTCTCTTGCCCATGTGACGGGGCACGTAATGGCAGGAATGGGTGCTACGCTGAAGAATATAGGGATGGGGCTTTCATCGCGTGGCGGGAAGTTGGCGCAGCATTCAGGTGTAATTCCCCGGATTCTAAAGAAACAATGCAATACCTGTGGCGTATGTGATACGTGGTGTCCGGCCGGAGCAATAAAAATGGGCGGGTACTATGCGAATATCGATCCCGGGAGATGCATTGGTTGTGGCGAGTGCCTTGCTGTATGTCAGTTTGGTGCTGTAGAGATCGCATGGGATGAAAATACGGTTAATTTACAAAAAAAAGTAGCCGAATATTGTTTGGCCATTCTGGAAGGAAAAAACGGGAAGGCGATCTTTTTCAATTTCCTGACACACATAACAAAACACTGCGATTGTATGGATAATCCATACGAGCCAGATATTCCCGATATTGGAATCATGGCATCTACCGATCCAGTGGCTATTGATAAAGCCACCGTGGATATTATTAAGGAACATACCGGAACTGATTTTTTTCAGGATGCCTGGCCAGGCATCGATTACACAATCCAGTTTCATTATGCACAGGAGATAGGGCTGGGGAGCACAGATTATGAACTCATTCCCATAAGGAGAAGCCTTAACGGAAAATCAATAAACATTAATCGTTAAGATATGATATTAATGGCCGATACAGTAATTCATTTACCGAGCGATTAAAATGGACCCTATTAATAGTTCTGCATAAGATATCTGAGAGACATTTTACCGAGACGAATGGCAGGGACTGAAACTCATCTGTCTGCGGAATGCTGTTGGTTACGATCATTTCTTTTAAATGATAATTTTTGTGTAAATCTTTCAAATAATTATAGGCACGTTCGTTACAGAGATTGTGCGAAATTCCCAGATAAACGTCTTGAATTCCCTTTTCTTCCACCAGCTTCTTGATAATTGCATATACCGTACCGCCGCTGCTTATCATATCATCAAGGACAATGGCTGTTGTCTTTCCGGTAAAATCTCCAATGACTTCAGAAATTTCAGCTTCTTCCGGACGCGGACGGTATTTTGATCCAATAGCACATTTTAAGTTGAGTACCCTCCCAAAATGACCTACAAATTTCGAGATTCCGGCATCGGGGGCGACGGCAATAACATCGTCATGATCCTGAAAACGACGATACTCTTCAATAAATAACGGTAATGCATCAAGGAGGTTTGTTGATATATTTGCGTAAAACCCATGAGTTTGATTACTATGCGGTGCCCATGTGATTAAGCGGTCAATGCCGGCTTCTATACTAAGATCAGCCATGAGCCTTGCCGTTGTTGGTTCTCTCTTAAACCGCGTTGGTTTATCTTGCCGGGCATACGCAAGGTAAGGCAGTACCGCAGTGATATGATTTGCACCATGTTCTCTGAACGTTCGGGCTGCAATAAGGAGTGTCATATAATTCTGGTCAACACTACGGCTGGCGATAGGATCAAAAAGTGCCTGGAAGAGAAATACGTCGTAACCGCTGACGTGGGTATCCAGCCGGACACAGGTTTCTGTGTCAGAAAACTGTTTATCAATATTCTCGAGGTGGAGAATGTCATTCTTGCTGCCACCTTTTACAAGGAGTTCTTTGTACCGGTTAACGATCCTGGTCAATAAATAAGTACTGGATCGGCATCCCGCAAATAAGAGCCTTCCCCGGGGAGGTTCCATCTTTTGAACCTGCTCCTGTGCAAATCTCTCAGGGGTGAAAAAAATTTGTTGGTTTATACAGTGCTCTTGAGACATATGAATGAAATACCTTTGTGCTAATAATCTACTCAATCTTTTCAGTAACAAGAAGCAAAAATTATTCTTGTTACCCGGGATTACATCCTACATATTTTTTTTGGATACAGAAAATCGAAGCCTACGGCTTTATGTGCTATAATCATCTGCTCCTCTGTCATTAATAGAACCTTTTGGATAGTTTGTCAATACTATAGTTTGATTTAATAATGTCTATGATAAAAGCACAAATGCAATTGGCTTCATCGGAACAGCTGTTTGTAGCATGGTGAAATCCGAAATGCTAAATCCGAAACTTGTCCTGAGCGGAGCGAACGGATACGAAACAATTTCTCAATTTCAATTTTCAAATTTTCAAAACACGGTTTTCTCCCCCTCCGGAGCTTATCCTTACCCACATCTTTTTGTTCTCCATATCTCGTTCCAATGCTCTGCGTTGGAATGTGCTCTGGGACGCTCTGCGTCCCGCCTTTGATAGTTGAAATATGATCGGCAGATAAAGACATTTTCGTAACGGCAATCATTCCTGTAGAATCTCTACCATCTTATGGTAGAAACATGACGCAGAGCGTTGGAACGAGTAGAACGAGTATAGCATTATTCCGCATTCCGGAAGGGAAAGATGTGGGTAAAGATAAGCTCTGCAGGGGGTGAAGGGGGAGGGAAAAAAGGAGGGTATTCTGCAACAAGTCCTTCTTACTATATTAGAAGCAGCCCGGCTTTCGCGCTTGAAATTCGTACATTTCTCATATACTATGAATCTGGATTTACGGTAAGAAGTTCCGGTATGAAAAAAATATCTGAGGCTGCTGAATAAGGAAGAGTAACTCCGATTATGAAAACCACCGTCATTAAAAATACAGAGTGTTTGTATAGATAAAAATTTTTAAATGGAGGTGAAAGATGATTGCAGAAATTAGTGTATTGCCTATCGGGAATGGGATTGACCTGGCAGGTCAGGTTGCTAAGGTTATCAGAGTTATCCATGAGAGTGGATTGGATTACCGGCTAAATGCCATGAGCACCGTGATAGAAGGGGATAGTGATCAGGTATTTGACTTGATTAGAAAATGTCATAATAAAATGCTGGAAAACGCAGAGAGAGTGTATACCGTGGTAAAGCTTGATGAAAGAAAGGATAAGAAGGAGAAGTTGTTAGATCAAAAGGTGCGGTCTGTTGAAAAGGAACTCGAAAAAGATTTAAAGAAATAACCGTAATCGAACAACGTCAATGAAAAAACATATCCTACTGACAGGAAAACCCGGTATTGGTAAAACAACAGTAATGAAAAAGGTTATTTCCCTTTTAGATGAGAATGCGGGAGGCTTTTATACAGAAGAAATTCGGGTTATGGGGAAACGTACGGGATTTAAAATCGTTACATTGGAAGGGGTAGAAGGCATCCTGGCTCATGTAGATATCAAAAGCAATTACCGGGTTAGCAAGTATCAGGTAGATCTGGATTCTTTTGAGAAACTGGCAATCCCAACGTTAGAAAATGCAATGAAGGCGA
Source organism: Candidatus Loosdrechtia aerotolerans (assembly GCA_021646405.1). Lineage (GTDB taxonomy): Bacteria > Planctomycetota > Brocadiia > Brocadiales > Brocadiaceae > Loosdrechtia > Loosdrechtia aerotolerans. The sequence goes on along the minus strand of SOER01000036.1, from coordinate 28,915 downwards.
AATCAGTTATTGTTATTGATGAAATCGGAAAAATGGAACTTTTTTCGACAAGGTTCAGAGAAATGGTAAGTGATATTCTTAACGGTGAAAAGCCTCTTGTCTCTGTTATAAAAGAGAACGGAGATGCATTTACAGAAAGAATAAAAAAACGTAAGGATGTTACTGTGCTAACAGTGGATTACAAGAACAGGAACAACCTGTCAGAAAGAATACTTGATATGCTGAAAATAATAATAGGAAAAACGTGATGAATATGTGTGGATTAAAGTTCTGGTAACCACAGACTAATTACCTTATAAAGCTTACCTATAAAGGAGGAAAATCGTCATGACCATACAAAACAAGCGCTGGCCGAGATTACCACTAGAGCCGTGGCAAGAGACCTATGAGACAATCCACCTTTGGAGCCAAATCGTAGGGAAAATCCGTCTTTCACAAATGCCCTGGATCAATCACTCATGGCACGTCCCCTTTTATGTTACCTCGCGAGGGCTGACAACATCCCTCATCCCTTATGGTACTCGCGCTTTCGAAATCGACTTTGATTTGAATGACCACCGACTGCATGTTACTACGTCCGAAAGGGAGCGCCGCTCCTTTGGGCTGAAGCCGATATCGGTGGCAGACTTCTATCGGAGAATTATTAGGGTTCTCGGCGAACTGGACATCGAAACGCACATCTGGCCAATGCCTGTTGAGATCCCTAATCTCGTAATGCCCTTTCCTGAAATCGAGGAAAAAGCATCGTATGACCCGGAGGCAGTCGGGCGATTCTGGCAAACTTTACTGCAAGTGTATCGCACCTTCACTGATTTCCGTGCACAATTCATTGGGAAGGTGAGCCCGGTACATTTTTTCTGGGGCGCATTTGATCTGGCTGTAACACGTTTTTCGGGGCGGACTGCACCAAAACACCCGGGCGGTGTTCCTAATATTGCTGATTGGGTGGTAGAAGAAGCATATTCCCATGAGGTATCAAGCGCCGGTTTCTGGCCGGGTGCAGGATTGGGTGAGGCCGCCTTCTATTCATATGCCTATCCAGAGCCGGAAGGCTTTAGCGAATACATTGTTCAACCGGAAGCGGCTTACTATCATAAGGAACTTAGAGAATTCATACTGCCTTACGAGGCCGTGCGAACGGCTAATGAACCTGATACCGTGCTGTTAAATTTTTTGCAGAGCACCTATCAAGCAGCAGCTGATCTCGGTGGGTGGGACCGCAGTGCATTGGAGCGCAAAGCTGATCCACGCATGAGTAATTCCTGATCGGCAACCTGCCCGCATTCGCCGTAATCTGTACAAAACTTTGCAATCTGGATTTGGAACCCCGGGGACACCATACTTAATTTTGGAGATTCCTATTTATTCATGGAGATTTTAGCCAAAATAAATTATGATATTTTGTTTTTAAATCAATATTAAGTACCGGAATACTCGCTAATATACTTCATATTTATCTCCTTTCAACAATAGTATTTTTAAAAAATATTTTTTAAGCTATTAATAATAAATAATTTATACATATTAAATGAAATATTGCAAGTGTTTTGGTGACAAACGGATATAAAAAACCTGTTTTCGCTATGTCGTGCTCTCGTCGTACCATTTTCACAGATTCACCACTTTGTTGGTATTCTTATGCATATTTAAGACATGGTCTGTTAATGCCTGAATAGCTTTTTGTTTGTTATCTAATCCACTATGGGAATATTTCTGTAGCATGCCCAAGCTGGAATGTCCCGTCATGGTCTGTACCACTACAGCACCTATACCCAGTTCACCCTGGAGAATACTAGAAAAGGTATGCCTGAGGTTGTGAAAGGTAAAGTTATAAATGCCCATGCCCTTGAATAGGTCACTGAAGTAGTTGCTGTATCTGGCAACGACAGATTGCGTTACCGGTCGGTTATCAAAAACCCTATCACCAAGGTTATCATACTGGTTCTTATACTCGGTCAATTCCTCTGCCAGAAGGTCAGACAAGGGGACTGCAATTAACTTACCGGTCTTACCCTGGCTAAACTCTATCAGACCCCTGTTGAAATCTATATTCTGCCATGATAGGGATAACACCTCACTTAGTCTCATGCCGGTAAACAATGCCGTAAGGATCATTAACCGGTCCTTACCTTGTACCGTATCAAGGATCTGTTTGATTTCTGCATCGGTTAGTATCCTGTCACGTGTTTGTGCTGCCTTAGACCTCTTTACCTCTTTGCATGGATTGTTACTGATTAATCCCTCTTTGCAGGCCATATTCAACATATGCCTGAGAAATGCCAGGTCTGCATTGACAGTGTTTGCCCCTACCTGGTCCTTTTCCTGCCTCTCAAGTCTGAACTTCTCTATGACAAATGGAGTCAACTTATCCAGTTTGTAATTGCCCAGGTATCGTGATAGTGTCTGTATGGCTCGGATTCTGGCAAGTCTTGTGTTTTCCTTTTCCCTCTTATGGAATGCTAAGTATTGCTGGCTATACTCTGTAAGGGTAGGAGTAAGCTTTTTCTTTGGCAGGTTTAATTGTCCTCTTTCCCGGTCTGAGATATACAGAGCAAGTCTCTTTTCGGCATCCGTCTTATTCCGTACATCCTTGAAAGTAAGAGACTGCCACTGTTTGCTATCGTCAAAAAACTCAATACACCAGACACCACAGGCTTTGTATTCACCATTAGACCTCTTGGGCCGATCATCGGGACAATGGCGTTTGTGAGGCCTTCCATTGCAGTTAATAGGCTTACACTGCTTGTGATACTTCCGATACCTTACACCCATGAAAACTTATCACCGTCCTTTCAATAAAAAAAGGCAACAAGCCATGAGAGGTCAGGTCTCACAGCCGTTGCCTTTACTACCTGAGTTCCCCCAGGCATATTATACATAGCGTCCTGACCACGCCTTGTTATCAATAGGTACGTACTATCGTACTTTCCGGAAAATTGCAAGACTTTTTTTGTGACGTCGGTTAAACCGACGTCACGGACTTGAACGTCCAAGGGTGTCTGTTGAAGCGACACCCTTTAACCCTTTAATTACTATTAAAACAGCATCCAGACCATTCCGGCATAAGTTAAAAATATTTCAAGATAGAATAGCCATACCCAAAAATCTGTAACAGAAAATTGCTTCATTATTCATACCCCCTCAAAAAGGTTCCTGGTTCTGACTTCTGGCCTGAAATTGCAATACAGCACCTCGGTAGTTTTTGGCTTTTCCTCACCATCTGACTTATGGCTACCCTTAAAAGACTGGTATTCATACCTTTGCCAGTCTCGGTATAGTTCGTCGTATAGGTCATTCTGGTAGTGTGTAACCATTACTTTACCTTTTACCCCGTGCAAGAGGCCTGTAAGGCCACTGTGGTCATCCTGCGTGAAAGAATCATTATAATAATGCCCGCTGCTTAAGTATGGTGGATCTATATAAAATAAACTATCCTCGCTATCATACCTGCGGACACATTCACGGTAGTCCAGGCATTCAATAGTTACGTTTCGTAGTCTCTCTGCTACACCCTCAAAGGAATCAACAGAGGCCCTGAAAGATTGTGCCGGGTTCCTGCCCGTTACGGAAGGTACAGCAAAACCACCTCGCCGCTGATCACCTGCAAAGGTTGTTCTATTAAGGTAAAGCCATTGCGTAGCTTGCTCTATCGGATCTCCTGGGATGTTCCCGGTCTTCCATTGATGCCGCAGGTCTTGCCATAGCTTCCGGGAATACGGCATATACCGGAGTGTTTCGATTAGCTTTTGTCTTTTCTCATGGTCTTTGATCACCTGAAAAAAACCTATCAGGTAATTATCAACATCGTTCAACACTTCAATCTGACCTGGTTTCTTACCAAAGAGTAAATGCCCTGCACCGCTAAAGACTTCACAATAAAGCGTATGTCCCGGCATCTTCTCTGCGATCCAACTGGCTAGAAAGTGTTTGCCGCCAATCCTGTTAATGGGAGGTTTAAGCGTTCTAGCCATTGTTCGTGTTCGCCTCTTGGATGCGCTCTGTTATCCAGGTGTCTAAATCAATCTTACGAAACCGGTTTAATCTTCCAATTTTTACGTATGGAATTTCTCTCCGCATGCACATACTATAGAGTGTAGAAGTCTTGACATTAAGATACTCTGCCGCTTGCTTCATATCCATCAGACCGCCTTCACTAGGATTGATAATTTTCATCTCTGACATCCCCTTTTTAAAGATTCATCGATTTTCCCTTTTATTCTCCGTGCCTCCTCCATGAGCACCTTTTGCCCGGCAGAATCCGGACACCCGGACACCCTCAATTTATGCAGCCCGTGAAGGTAGGCCAGGAGTTTAGTATTGTATTGCTGCTTGCTGCTTGTTATAATCATAGGTCATGGCATCCTTTTTTGTTATGGCCGTTGCCTTTTTACCACGGGGGGGCAACGGCCATTGTTAATGATTTTCAGCTGTTAGACTCGCCGTTGTCTAAATCTTCCTGTAACGCTTTCGCAAATCGCAGAATACTTTCGTGCCCCTTTTCTGACAAAACAATTTCACCATCTCTCACATAATCGTTATCAAGACAAAGTAACAGAAATTTTGAAGGCCCTTCTCCAGGTATCTTCATAAACGGAATTGGATCTTCCTCGTCCGGATCCTCATCCTCTATTTCTGTCATAAACTTGTAAGAATTTTGCTCTATCCACTGAATTGCGTCATCGCCAAAGAAAATATTTTTGCCTTTCCTGGTATTCGGTAGGCCCTGCTTTAAGTATTTCGATATAACCGTCTGAGAGATTCCAAACTTCCCGGCCAATTCATCCCGATTTAGCATTGTCATAACCCTCCTAAGTAAAATAGTTTAAAAATTTCTGTCACTAGATGTTTCCTGCGGCGTGCTATTACCCGAACCCTTTTCCTCCTGGAAGGACCCAAAGTCAAGCTGGCCGATATCGCTATCGTTGTAATGGTGGCAGCTGGCAGCTCGCATCCAGTGTTTATATATGTAGACATCGTTATATTCCCGATGCATTAAGCGTCGTTGCGAATCGTTAAACTGAATCTGATTCCCCTGATTATTCCGGATCTGCCCTTTCACACAAGAGGCTTTCGCTTTCCGGTAAAGGATCCTTCCGTCAATACTCACTGGGATCTTTGCCCGCATAAAGAGACAATCGCCGCAGGTTCTCATACTGATATGTCCTTTAAGCCAAACGCTCGTCTCACCGTTGCTAACCTTTGTGCGTGCGTTCCAACGGCCAGGTCGTAGATGCTACTCGCTAAAAGATCTAACCTTCGCTTCTCCTCTGCCTCTTTTTTCTTTTTTTCTTTTTGCCGTTGTTCGTCCGCTCGTTTGAACGCTTCAGCCCTCAACCTTTCCTCGCTGTCTGCGGACGGCCCGTTATCTTTCATATATTGCTTCAAAAAAAAATATGAAGGTTTCCCTTTGCCGGTCAGCCGGAGAAGCCTCTCACGTCTTCTGAGATCTTCAGTACACAAGATTCTCGATTGTTTCTTGGCGTCAATTGCCTTTGTGTCGATTTGCATCTTCTCGTATTGTTCCAGAGTCAAACTCATGTGCTGCCTCCTTTGAAAAAAGTGATAAATTAAAATCCGTATTTTTCTCGTATTTTCGCTGCCAGCAGTTGTGCCTCCGCCGCAATGGGGCGTTTCAAACACTTGAGCACCTCAGGAAGTTCTGGAAAATGGTGGTAGTTTTGCATACGATGAACGCAGCCCCACAACAGCTTTACCCGGTCACCAATGTGTGTTTCTAACTCTCTGGAAAGTTTACCGGCGATTGCCGCCCACACCTTTCTTTCTAAAGTCATTTCTGAAGCGTTCAACTCTGTCAAGCGTTCCACAACACGGGCCTTAACCTGTCGAATCTCGCCCAGCTTCTCCGAAAGCGTCTTAATTTCGCCTTTTATCACATCTGGCTTGCGTATATGGTTGTCGGTCTGTAAGTCATCCAAGATCATCTGTTCAAGTTGTTCTGGTGTGTGTGGTTTTATCTGCGACAACTCCACTTGTAGGGCATCGATTTTGGCTTGTGTTTCTTTGGCTTTTGTGTCCAGGACCGCAAGTTTGCTTTGCTCCTCTTGGACCCGGCTTTGTACTGCTTTTAATTCTGCAATTGCTGGTTTTATTGCTTTTTCTGGCATTTCATTTCCTCCGTAAAAAAGTGATTAATTAGAGTAACCGGAATTAAACCTTATCCCCATTTTGTGACGATAGTGACGATAGTGACGATAGTGAGGGTACATGCTTAAGAAATAAATTCTGTAATTTATTAGATTCCCATAATAAGAGAGAACCAGCATTACTATGTATAGTAGATAAATTTAAATTTTTACTAATAATATTACTGATAATCTTATTATCTAAATGTAATTGACTATCTATATTATTATTGTATTCCTCTACTATACTATTTATATTTAGCCTCCCTTTTTTCACTTCATTCCTTAAATTATAAATTACATTTATTACTCTTATATCATGCTCACTTGCGTCACAATCGTCACAATCGTCACTTCCGTACAGCCTGAGAAGTTTACCCACTTGCCCCAGGTAGTAGTCGGCAAGATCAACCGCCCCCCTTACGGATTTTTCGTTAATCACTGGCGGTATATGGCCTGATTCCAAACTATTAAGAACGTGTAAAACCCCCGCAAACTTAGCACAATATAAATGCAATTTTGGTATAAACACTGAACCCTTCTTGCTGGACAATTTCACCTCTAGACTACTGTATCTATTATAGAAATCCTCCCAAACGTTCATACCCTCAGTGCTGAATATCAGCTTTTGCGGTACAAGTCCTCCATACGCGTTGTAATTCACCGGTATTTCATAGCACCAGCTTACAAGGTACTCCCAGTAGCTTATAAGTGATTCAGGCACACTTTCTTTGACCCATGTCTTTGGGTAAACTTCCGGATAACAAAAGATAAATCTAGGCAGAAGCCCATCGGAAAAACTCTCAGATCCGAAAACGCTGGGTAAGATTTCCGGCTGAATCCCCCCGATAATGCCTATACCTGTATTAGGTACAAAACGCTGTCGCCCCTTCCTGTCTATCTTCATTGGTGCACAATTAAATATCTCAAGATACCTCTGTCGGTCGTTCCCACTTTTTTTATACTGGTCCAAACCTTTAATAAGCCCTGAGAGTTCATCCTGGTAAGACAAGACACCTCGTTGTTGCGATTCAAAAACATCCATTAAAGACTCCAGGGTAATATCGCTTACGTAAAAATGCGCAAGGGTAGGCATTTCAGGTTTTTCCGCAGGGTTCTCAAGAAAGTTCCTCTTGCCCTTCTGTGAACTTTTATAAACGTCAACCAACCGATCATATTCTTTCATCTTTTCCGTGTACTCGAAAAACTTTACACCCTGCATTTGTTTTACGGGCCCAGACAATTTATTAATAAGCGGCGATTTTGTGCTACCGGAAGGCATAATTAAAACCGCCCATAGAAACGGTCTGACTGCGTAATCGTTTTTTACACAAACCTCGATAGAATTACCAATACTTGAACTTAAGATAGTGGCAGCAACGGTCCCGACAACTTCCTCGCTAACCGTAAAGGAATGGGCAAAACTTTTAATAAGATCCCGGAGTTGTTCGGGAAAAACATGTAAAGGATATTCTTTGGTAGACAATAAGTCCTCCCTCGGTCCTTGTTGTGTAGGTGTCGCTTTCGTTCCGTAATCATCTAATAACCGTGCCGCCTCTTCCTGCGAAAGTCCTAGAAGTGGATCTCCTAAATTTATGCCTTTATGTCTCATCCCTGGTAATCTCCCTCCAGATGTTGAGTTTCGATTCCATGTCATCGCTTTCCAGAACAGATAAGTGATATACTGCTATGTCACGAATTAGGTAGATATTTTCGATTTCTGGCATGTCTAGCATTTCTGGTGTTTTGATTGTTGCATTAATTTGGCGTGATATCCTTACAAGGTCACAGCATTCTTTCGTATATGAGTCTATCCAACGATTGAAAGCTTTTACCAATTTGCGATACCTCATTTCCTCAGATTCAAGTTTTGACGGCTTATCACAACTACCGTCAAGCCCCAAATGTTGCAATGCCTGGCCAAACGAAAACCCTTTGGATCTCCGGATGAAATCAATAACATCCCCTGAAGCCTGACAACCAAAACATTTAAATCGTTGCCTTCTGGGATCTACACAAAAAGACGGCGTGTTCTCGGCATGCAAAGGACAACACGCCCAAAAATGACGGCCTCTCTGCCGTAGCTCAATTCCTTCTTTTTCAAGAATAGAAACAATATCTGGTTTTTGTGGTAGTATTGACATGTTTGGGTTTAACCTTTTGTTTCGGTCTTTGGCTTTTGATCTAGAAACGAATCAATGGCAATACGAATTGTTTTTCCTAGCGACACATCGTTTTCTTTTGCAATCGTCTTTAACTGTTTGTACCTTTCAAACGGTATCACCACACTAAACAACTTACACGGTTCACTCATTCAAAATACCTCCAAAAATATTTATGAAAATAAAAAAACCCTCAAAACCAGCTTCATTGCTGATCATGAGGGTTTATTATAGTGTTAAGTAAAAATTTAACGATACCCGCTATAAAAACTTTTTACACGTCCACCTCTTTGTTTATTTCTGTTTTTACGCATGTCATAATTTGGCATGCCCGTCTATAAGCTCTTTTAACAGCTTTCAGGCATGCTGACAATTGTTGATCATCTCGCGCCTGCCCTGTCCTTCCAGACAAGGATCTGGCAACCTGAGTAAAGTTTGGAGTTTTCTTCTCGGAACATAAGTCATATACCGTCCATATCGAAAATCGAAAATCCTTTTGCGTTCCCCGGTTTTCATTGAAATACTGAAACGCTTCTAAGTTTTCCTTGTTATGGGCTGCTGCGGAGTCAATTATGCTCTCAACTTGCGATAAAATTTCAGATCTGTTTTTTGATAAGTCGATGTTGATTGTAAGGTACCGTTCTTCTCTTAAATTATAAATGTGTGATTCGGGAATATAGGGCTCTGCTGCCTCTAAAGCCATCCATGATGGTATGATTTCGACGGGACCACCGTTGAATATATTATTAAGAAACTGCCTGTTCTCTCCCAGCAAAGAAGGCTCCCCACCCGCTAAATGCCGTGCCAATTCATAAGTAACATTGTATTTGCTGGTAAATAATCGCTTCAGCTTCGCTTTTTGTTTTTGAGTGCCTGAGGCTACTTTGTTAAGGTCCTCTTTGAATTGTGGAATCCTGAGCAAAGCCTGTAATCTATCGCGCCCCGGAATTGTGCTTTCATTCATGTCATTTCTCCTGAAAAAATGACTCCTGGTGAAAAAGTCAAGAGCGGGCCGCCCAGGAAAGCGGCTCTTCGCCTCGTCAAGCTAGCTCTTGATTATGTTTAAAAGGGTACTGCCACTGACAGTATCCCCCAGGGTAAGTAATCGGTTTACTTCCCTTTTATGTCGTACTTATGTCGTAGTCTGTCATAGAAACATACCAAAACTGATAAAAACAAACAAGGATTAAATTCCTTTGAAAGCCTCATGATTGCTGGTAGAATCAAAAGAAACAGGAACATGCGAGAAATCATAAAAACACCTAAAAAAAGCCTTGAAATAATTTATACTTATTAAAAATATGGATAAATTAAAATTATTTAAAATTTATGATGAAATTTATGCAGCAAATTTTGGATTCATGCCTTGCATAGAGAAATGTGATGGCCGGTGTGAGCAAAAACCATTATCTGTATTATTACCCTACGAGGATGAATTTATTTTGAAGCGAAGCGGTAAACAGATATGCAATGAAAGACTTAAATTACCTGGAGGAACGCTTGAAATTATAGGCAGTACATGCAACTTTACCGACGGGATAAGATGTTTTATTCATACGCACCGCCCCATTTCCTGCCGTCTGTATCCCTTTTATTTAAACTTGACAATAAACACCGATTTTCGCAAAGCTATAACCGTCACGTAAATATAAGAATTGGTGACATTATTTAAATCTCAAATGTAACCTGGCATTGTCCATGCCCGGCACTGCTTCCGGCAGTTGTTCCCATTGCACGCCTCTCAGGATAGGGTTGTGCACCCTTCTGGGATATGTTACTGTGACTGTCTGATTCCTGATAGAGATCGTGCCCTTCCCACGCACAAAGTGGCGGTATATTTTAGGGGCATCACAATCCTCAAAACCACGTAGCTTCTTTGCAAGCATTGAATACAGGGTGTCGGCAATCATCGTCATGACTACATCGAAATGGACTTTCACCAGTATCGGCGATGACAGGGCATTCAGATGAAAAAACTTGACAGCTTCGGCTATGCTGTTCTCCACACGCCATCTCCGGGCGTAGTTGCCAACGACAAGCTCTACCGGCATATCAAAGTCATTGGTGATCAGAAACGCCGGATGCTCGCGTCCATTTCCTCGAAGCACTACCTGGCGAACCTTTCCCTCATATCCCCGCAGAGTGATCATGGATTCATGCACCTGGGGGTTTTTATACTTTCGCCTGACATGAGGAATTTCAATGCGTCTCCACGGCGATAACCCCTCGGCCTCCTCTATGAGATTTTTCCCACGGCGTCTGAGGGTAATGAATTTTATCCTGTGATTGGCGTTGAGTTCCGAGAGCTTCTGGTAGGATGTGAACTTGGAATCAAACACCAGTGTCGGCCTTATGCCACTGCGTATGTGCCTATAGAAGGAGAGAAATTCCAGTACCTGATCATCGGATTCACTGCGCCTTATATCCGCATCCGTATACAGGATCAGCTTTGATTCCCCATCCTGGGCAAAGAGGGTAAGGGCGCCTTTCATTCTTTTATTGCGGGCACCGGCCCAGTGCTCCTCCAGCACGGATTCCTCTCCAAAATGCGGCACAGTGTGGAAATCAAGATTAACATACCTGCCATCGTAGAGGCCGATCCGTGAAGCATTGCTAACAAATGCCTTCTGCAGGCGCAGGATGTGAACATCATCCAGGGAGTATGAGTAGGTAGACAGAGCGGTGCACTTGGGCAGCACATTCAGGCCGGCGAAGACTCCCAGGGCCGGATCAAAGGCATGATCACTGACATGGGCGTATCGTTCGGTTCCAAGGAGTTTCAGGGCAAGAAAGGAGAGCAGATAGCTCCTGGCAGGAATGGCCTTTGTCTGAGGAAGTCCTGCTGCCTGGGCTATTTCCCCGATACCCAGTTTTGCCAGGAAGGGAGAAAAGATAAATATCCCGGCAGAATCGGACTCAAAGGTCTGGCCTTCTAATTCTCCAATGTTGACAGAGGCAGAGCGTTCAGGCACCTCGGCCCCTTTTACCGTGAATCCAGTTTTAAGCCTTGTACGGCGAGGCAGCCTGGGAAAGCCTTCTTCCCGAAGGACCCTCTCAACCGTGCGCACAGAGATTTCAGTACCATCCTCGCTCAGGAGTTCGGTGATTTCTCCTGCCGACAGCCGTTGCTCCCGCCAGTGCCTTATCTTTTTGCGGACTTCTGCATTGACTGTATGCCGCTTTGTTATTCCCTCCGGAACCGGCTCGGAGAAATCTATCTTCCCATATATGAACTGGTGCCGAAGGAGATGGATATATTCCAGACTGTAGCCAAAGCGCTCTGCCACAATCCTGGCAGGCAGGCGCTCGACAAAAGAGGAGCGCAGGGCTTCGTAGCGGCGTTGCCAGTCAAATTTGGGGTAGAGGAAGAATTTTCTATCAGGCATCAGACATCTTATACTACATGACGGTGATAATATCAAGAATAAAATTATTAAAACATGATCTTCATAAAAAAGCAAAAAAATAACAAAAAGAACATTATTGCCTGGCATGCAATATTCATAAGGCTTACGACAGATGGTCACTGTGTCATACCCAAGGTTTAGAATTATCACACGAAAGTTTAAACATTTAATATATTCATCTATAAACGTCATATTGTATAAGACATACATGCCCTGTCTTAATTGTTGGAATGTATATAACTCCCTGAAAATACAGGGTTTTCTTCGGTATAAATAAGTGTTATCATTCATAGTAATCTTATATCATTAGGTGCTGCGAAAATCGGTGTTGAATTTATTCAGAACGAGCCTGGATCCGGATGGGTGACTGGTGCGGATTTATAATCCGTAACTAAAAAACCTGAAAATACGGGTGCGGTACCTGGGATGAATGCTTATTGGATAGTAGAGTTATTTCATTTAATAAGGCAAAAAATCTGTGATATTTTGCTACGGAGAATTTTTTTCGCTTGACAAAAGCCTTCTAATGGGTGACAAGCCTTCTAATGGGTGACCCCATAACTTTCCATAACTTTCATAACTTTCATAACTGTGACCCCATAACTGATCCCATAACCCATGACCCCATGACCCCATAACCTCTACTATATTCCCATATGCTCATTGTAATGCTGTAAATACACCAGAAATAATAGATCATATTGCTACTGAAGAAACTTGAAAGGAAGAAGTGAGAGTGGATGACGGAATGGTGTAGTTATGAGAAGTTATGAGAGAGTAGTGAATTAATAATTTATGTTAGGATATATCTACAGTAAACTTAAAAAATCTTCAACAGATAAGTCTGCATTGCGGATCAGAGCACGGAGGGTACCAACAGATAATTCTTTATGTTGTGGTATTGATAAATTAACACGGACTCCAGGTTTTGACATTACCAAATGGCTTCCTACTTGTCCAATAGTTTGCCAACCAGCTTTTTGAAAAGCTTTAACAGCTTCTTTTCCTGATATATTACCAAGTCTTCCCATGCTGTTATACTGTTACCAGTAATGTCTGTTGTTCAGGTTTTATTGATATAGATGATATGGCTTTTTGGTCTTCAGCCCAAAGCCATGCGGTAATTGCCTCTTTTATATTGTCTAATGCTTCTTTTTCATCTTTACCTTGTGATATACAACCTGGGAGTGCCGGACATTCAACAACAATCCAATCATCTTCTGCCTTTTCAAGCGTAATGTGGAAAATCATATTATTTATCTCCTAATATAGTTTAAATCATAGCAAAGTTATTAGGTCACAAAGGATATTAGAATGACGCAAAGGTATGCTCATCATTGTCCGGATAGCCTAAGGGATGGAATACAAGTTTTAGAGGTTGACTACAATGTGACTACAGTTGAGCAAAAACCAGAAGTGTCAAATGCCTGAAACCCTTAAAAATACTGGTGGAGCTGAGGGGATTCGAACCCCTGACCTTTTGAATGCCATTCAAACGCGCTCCCAACTGCGCCACAGCCCCACCTCTATTTTTGTCAAATCTTTCAGACCGGCCGCGAAGTTACACGAATATATAAAATAATATGCATGGATTGAAGGTTACAGATAGTTCGTCTAACGGCCGTTTATTCTTACTTACTCCTTAAAGAAATACTTAAACAACAAACATAACATGCAGAACCGGGATTGTCAAGGCTTTTCGGCCTGAATTTCAATTGATTAAAATTGACTTTTTGATAAAATTCTATTTTTGGCGTGCTAACGGTGATTAAATGTCTTAAGGAGTATTCAATGGTAAATCGGGAATATAATTTTACTGATATTGAAAGAAAATGGCAGGGGTTCTGGGAAGATTGCAGACTTTTCCATATGGATGAGACCAGTACGAAGGAGAAGTTCTATTGCCTGGTCATGTTCCCCTATCCCTCCGGCACCCTCCACGTGGGTCACGGGAGAAATTACATCATCGGTGACGCTGTCTCCCGCTACAAGATTATGAAGGGCTATAATGTTCTCTCTCCTATTGGCTGGGATGCATTTGGTCTTCCTGCCGAGAATGCGGCTATTAAGGGTGGTATTCATCCCGCTATATGGACAAAGAATAATATCCACGTTATGAGACGGCAACTCCATCAATGGGGGGTAGGATACGATTGGACCAGAGAAATTACCTCCTGTGAACCCGAGTATTATAAATGGACTCAGTGGATATTCCTGAAGCTTTATGAGAATAATCTTGCATATAAAAAGAAGGCTGCCGTGAACTGGTGCCCTTCATGTGCTACGGTACTGGCAAATGAACAAGTGGTAAATGGCTGTTGCGAACGCTGTGATACCCCCGTCCGGCAACGGGATCTTGAGCAGTGGTTCTTTCGGATAAGCCAGTACGCCCAAAGATTGTTAGATGATATCTCTTTGTTAGAAGGATGGCCTGAGCGGGTCAAGACTATGCAGGCAAACTGGATCGGCCGCAGCGAGGGTACTACCATACGTTTTACCCTGGAAAACTCAGATACGATATTAACCTGCTTTACCACACGTCCCGATACGCTTTATGGAGTAACCTTTATTTCTCTCGCACCAGAACATCCCCTTGTGGAAAAATTGGTTTCCGGTACACCGCAGGAAAAGGCCGTTATGGATTTTACGGACAGGATACGTAATCAGGGAATGACGGAGCGAACGGCTGAAGAGACCGAAAAGGAAGGTATGTTTACAGGTAAATACGCTGTGAATCCGGTTGATGGTAGTAAGATCCCCCTCTGGGTTGCAAATTACGTCCTTATGGAATATGGTACCGGTGCTGTTATGGGTGTACCCGCCCACGATCAGCGGGATTTCCTCTTTGCAAAGAAATATCATTTACCGATTAAGGTTGTTATTCAACCTGAGGATAAGGAGCTAAACGCCACTGCGATGCAAGAGGCATATACCGATAATGGTCTACAGGTTAATTCAGGAATCTTTAACGGTATGTCCAATACCGAAGCAATGGGGAAGATTACAGAATTCCTTGAATCGGGGGGGCTCGGTGAAAAAACGGTAACGTACCGGTTGAGGGATTGGCTTATTTCCAGACAGCGTTACTGGGGTGCACCTATTCCTATTGTTTATTGTGAAACATGCGGTATTGTACCCGTGCCCGAATCGCAGCTTCCTGTCGTACTTCCGAAAGAGGTGGAGTTCAAGACCCACGGGATGAGTCCGCTCGCGGAGGTGGATTCGTTTGTTCATACAACGTGTCCTACCTGTTCGGGGCCGGCACGGCGTGAGGTTGATACGATGGATACCTTTGTGGATTCAAGCTGGTATTTTCTGAGGTACCTTTCTCCCGGAGATAATGAGCGGCCTTTTGACAGAGAAAAGGTGAATGCCTGGCTGCCCGTTGACCAGTATATTGGCGGTGTGGAGCACGCTATCCTTCACCTGCTTTATTCGCGTTTTGTCACCAAGGTGCTTTGCGACCTTCACTTTATCGATTTCCGGGAGCCTTTCAAGCATCTCTTTACTCAGGGTATGGTTATCAAGGATGGGGCTAAGATGTCCAAGTCTAAGGGTAATATCGTAAATCCGGATATCCTTATTGAAAAATACGGTGCTGACACGCAGCGTCTTTATACCCTGTTTATTGGCCCGCCGCAAAAGGATGCAGAGTGGAATGAGCGCGGGATACTGGGTGCCTTCCGGTTCCTGAACCGTCTCTGGCAGAAGATTGTAAAGTACGAAGAAGTATATGCCGGGGTGAAGAGGGTAGAGATCGATATACAGAAGCTTCCGGGTGAGGCGAAGGCTCTTTACCGGCAGACGAATCAAACGATAAAGAAGGTGACGGAGGATATGGAGACCTCCTGGCATTTTAATACTGCTATTGCCGCTATTATGGAATTGCTGAATAACGTGGATTCGTATAACGTTGTCGTTCCCGGCAGTCCTGCTGAAGAGATGAACTTTGCCGTATTCCGCTATGCAATGGAAAGTATCCTTTTATTAATAGCACCTTTTACCCCGCATATTTGTGAGGAGTTATGGGAGGTTATGGGAAACAGACCGAGTATTTTTTATCATTCATGGCCTGCCTATGATAAGGACGCCATTCAGGAAGAGGTTGTAGAGATTGTTATCCAGATTAACAGCAAGGTCCGCGGACATTTACCGGTACCTGCTGATGTGAGCAATGATGAATTAAAAAGGCGTGTATTGAGTGATGAGCGTATCGCCGGGTTATTGAACGGCAAGAAGGTCGTTAATACGATTGTTGTACCAAAGAAGTTAGTGAATATTGTGGCAAGATAATGGAGTGCCGGTGTTTCGTGTTAGTATACAAACTACAGATACGAGCTAGAGAAAAGATCCCTCTCCCTTCGTCCCATATGCATCAAGCTAAGGAAATTTGCTGTACTTTTTTGGCGTTTGGTCGTGGGTGTGCGCACCCATGATAGCATGCGGAGTAGCGCTGTACTTTTTCTTGATGTAGAGAGAGCATAAGGGTGCGCATAGCTGATAGCATAGTGAGGAATAGTACCTGAGCTTGATTGTATAGGAATTTTCATTTTATGTAAGCGGGTTTACGGGGAGGTGTTGTTATAAGGTTAATGATGTTACTATGATGCAACAGTGATTCTTTATGTTGAATTGTTTTTCATCCCGAAGGGATGCCATGATTATAGCAAAAGACCTCAGAAGAATTGTAAACCCCGAAGGGGTGACATACTTGTAAATAAAAAATGAAAATAACAGCTAACCCGGAACGGTGGTGCCAAAACACAGCTTCATAATGTCACCCCTTCGGGGTTATTAGTCTGTGTTTTATTCTTTTGCTATAATCATTTCACCCCTTCGGGGTTAAGTACAATGTATAGGAATTTTCATGTGTTCAGTCTAAGATGCTCTCTTAACACCGTGAAAAGACGAGATTCTTCGCTGCCGCTCAGAATGACAAATTCCCTGCTGACGTTTCATCTGTAGTGGAATGAAGGGTTTCAAGGATGGCACCCTGTATTCTGTCACCCTGAGTGGAGCGAAGGGTCTCATCCCTGATGAAAGAGATTCATTCCTGCACGAGAGAGTAATACCATGTATTGTCATAAGATATATGCCAAAAGCCGGATGTCCGGGGTATACGACTATACCATGGAGTGTGTTGAGTAAAAGTCCGCCGAAGGTGGTAAGTTCACGCATATGCCTTTCGCCCCCTCCAGAGGGGCAACCTCCACTTCTCACCCAACATTCACAGAACGTTTACTCGTTTGTTTGCCTGCCCATCTGCTCGTCTGTTTCCCTGCTTGTTCCCAAACCACGCGCTGAGCCTGCCGGAGTATCTCATCTTATGGGTATATCAATTTTTTTATGAGAACCTTTTGAATGTCAGCTATATTACTGGTATAGATTCACGATTACCGTAAGATTATCCATGATTTCTCCTGGTTTAGCCTCCCGATTACTTCACGATAACAAATTCCAAAAAAAAATCCCAAATTCCAATCAAAAAAATCTGCGCAAATCTGCATCCTATTTTTGTTGTTGGAATTTGGGATTTAATTGAATCATTAATGCTATCGTACGTTTACCGGATATTACTTTTCTGCGTACACCAGTGCATCTGTCTTGCATGCCTCTACACAGGCCATAGTATCGAATCCCTTACAATCGTCGCAATTGAAGGCAAAATTCATTTCGGTCTCTTTGGTAATGGCACCAAAAGGGCATGCCTCTACACAGGCCCAGCAGCCAACACATTTCTGTGTGTCAATGATTACATTGCCATCTTCATACTTTGTTATAGCGCCGTATTCACATGACTCTCTACACTTGGGTTTTGCACAGTTCTGACATACGGTCATGTGTGGCCGGTCTTTGCGTAAAGAAACCTGCAGGCGGTAACGAGGCTTTGGCGTTTCTGTAAAGGCCTCATACAGGTTCATTGATGTAGAATGCCTTACCGCACACTCTATCATACACTGTTTACAGGTAACACATTTATCTTTTATGAATTTCTTTTTCATGATGATACTCCCGTGATTTAAGAAATAACACGATTTGTCTTATTTTATAAAATTGCTCAGAGTGCTGCAATTAAATTTCTTGTAACAGGGTAGTTTTTTGAAAATATTTCAATAATAACGATAACGATGTTTCATGGCCTAAAGCAGTGGTGTATCCGACATTCAAGAGGTTTCCTGTTAAGTTCGCAAATTTCTTGTAAAGGCGGAAATCTCCGGAGGAGCGGCATATTATAATAGAATGAGAATTTACCCACATGGTAAGCATCAGAGGAGCGATATGTTGGTAACTCCTCAGGTTCAGGGTTCAGGGTTAAAAGCGTTAGGAAAAGGACTGTTTGGAGGTTATAAAGGATTCGGTACGATTAGCATCGCTTGTTTCCGTACCTTCTATGCTGCTCCTCCGGAGCTTGATAGTGTGGTACTCATTGTTTTTCTATTCATATATCGCTCCTAACGGAGCTTTCCACTGCAGGTATATTTTTGAGAACCCCTTCATCTGAAAACCTCTTGAATGTCAGGTACATACCCATAAGCGCTTAATTGTTTTATTGATATTTTCTTATGTTACCATACCTTATGATCCCGGTATGTTTTCTGAATCAAGGACCGTAGGGGCAACAATCCTTTTTAACCCGGCCCCTTTTGCTGCATCCATGACATCAACAATGACACCATAGGGGACTTTTTTATCTGCCCGCAAAACCAAGGTCTTATCATCCTGGCCAGAAAAGGCATTTTTTAATACAGAAATAAGCTCCTTTCTGTCAACGGGGATGTTCTGAAAGAATAATTTGCCATCTGCAGAGATTGTTAGCACCCGTTCCTCAATTTTACTCGCGGATGCATATTTGGTGGAAGGAAGTTCAAGTTTAATATTGGGCTGTTCTATAAAACTGGAGGTAACCAGAAAAAACACGAGTATAAGGAACAACATATCAACCAGCGGGGTAAGGTTTATAATCGGTTTTGAAGCACGTTTTTCTCGAAATTGCATGGTTTTTTATGGTAAAAATTAAGAAAAGATATCCAGCGCAAGTTTAAAAATTGTACTTAACCCCGAAGGGGTGACATTATGAAGCTGTGTTTTGGCACCACCGTTCCGGGTTAGCTGTTATTTTCATTTTTTATTTATAAGTATGTCACCCCTTCGGGGTTTACAATTCTTCTGAGGTCTTTTGCTATAATCATGGCATCCCTTCGGGATGAAAAACAATTCAACATAAAGAATCACTGTTGCATCATAGTAACATCGTTAACCTTATAACAACACCTCCCCGCAAACCCGCTTACATAAAATGAAAATTCCTATACAATCAAGTTACTTTCATATGTCATTTCGGTGGATAAAGCTTATTGAGAATATGGAGAGAATATTCTTCCATTTCAAGGGCAAAATTATCCACCTTTTTATTAAAATAACTATAAGCAATCAGGGTTGGAATTGCAATGGATAATCCGAATACCGTTGTCCTGATCGCCGCTGCAAGTCCCCCAGAGAATGCTTTTGCTTGTCCAAGACCCAGCTCGGATATAATCCCGAAGATGTTTTCTAAACCTAATACTGTTCCCAGCAGTCCTAATAAAGGAGCCACAGCGGTAATAACCTCTAATATCAAAAGCCTTTTTTCAAGGATTTTTGTCTCCTGTCGTCCGGCAGTCTGTATATCGATAAATTTTTCTTCCCGGGAGAGATGATTATTTACAAGGATCCGTTTTAAAAGATTTGAAAAAGGACCCGCAATTACTTCACATCGGGAGATTGCAAGGGGGATATCATCAGGAGTGCGGATTGACATAATAGTTTGAATTATCTCTGGTTTCAGGATCTTGTTCCTGCGTAAATTAATTGCCCTTTCAATAATTACTGCAAGTGCTAAAACGGAGCAAATTAACAGTGGTATCATCACAAGACCACCGCCTACTAACCATTCCAAGGTCTTATTTCCTCCTCTCTAGAAAAAGTAAAAGTTAAACCGTACATCAATAGATGGTTCTTTGATTTTTGTTGGAAACGGATTTAATGGTGCTGCATTTTTAACAGACGATATCAGCCGGGACGCAAGCGGAAAATTTCCTGCGTCATCCAGGATCGTTATTTCATCGATAGAACCGTCGGGCAAGACCTTAAACTCTATAACAATCGGCTTATTATTTTTTGTTTCTAATTTTATTTCTGCGCGGGTTCCATATCCCAGGAACCAATAGAGTGAAATCCTGTCCCGGATGTGTTTAAAATAATCTGCGTATTCATGTTTTTTGACATTGAAAGACGGTGCTCCCGGAACTGCTGCATTTGATATCGTTTCCTCAAAAAGTACCGGTTCCCTGTTTGATTCTTCGGGCTTTGCCTTAACGCCGAAGGTAACCCTGGGTTTTTCTGATGCATACGGGTTTTCCTGTTCATCCAGTCCTCTTTCAAATTCACGCTGAGATTCAATATCCTGTTTTTCCATAAAAGGTACAGGTGTTTCAGGTTTAAGGATATCCGGGTCTTTTGCCTCTTTTCTTTCAATCGATTGTTCGATCAATTTTTCTGTTGTTCGATTTGCCTCATTTTCTGTTAGTTTCTCTTCTTGAAATAATGGTAAGGACTCGTCTCTTGTTTCAGATCCCCTGTTTATTTCATCCTGTTTATCGGTAAACACAATACCTTCCTGCAGTGGGATCGATTCTGTTTCCTGTTCGATACTGCGTCCAAGTGTAAGCTTTTCCATCTTTGGTGTTTGCAGAGAACGTTCTTTCTGTATCGTTTCACCAGAGATAACCGTTTCTTCCTTTACCATATTTTTTTTAATTTCCTGAGGTTGAAATGATTCTTCAACCGGAGGTGTCTGAGAATATCTCAACGGCTGCTTCTCTAATCCTTTCGGTAGATCAGCATACCTTGGAGGGGTATTATTATCCCGGGTACCCTCTTCAGTTACCAATACCTGTGGTGTTGCTTCCTGCTCCCGGGGCTGCTGTATATCAGCCGGATTTCCCTTACCCAGTAATGGTGCCTTTGTATGTCCTTCTGCGTGGGGTTCTTTATTGACCGGCTGTTTATCATCAGGAAAATTATCCTTTGCTACAGATCCCTTTTCACCAATTTTGTCTGTATCAACCTCTGTTTCCTCGTCCTCTTTATTATCCGAGGTATCAGTAAACGTTTTGTACTTCTTTTTTTCAAGCTCTTTTTCTTGTGCTTTTTCGATCTCTTTTTGTTTGGTATCCGATGCTTGTTCTTTCCGGGTATCGGTATTCTCGATCTCTAGTGTAACGACATATTCATCCGGCATACGGACGAAGCGTTCCCGAAATGAACTCAGATTGAGAATTCTATTTGCTTGTGGAGATAAGAAGATTACAAGTGCATGAATGGCAAGGGATGCAGCAATAATGAAATAAAAGAGGTTTTTATGAAAAAACTCTGTACAGGATTTAAAGGACATATTTTTCTAGAGAGCAGTAAACACATGTATATTGGTTTTCTTGTGAGATTGTTGAATGTAAATATTTGTATTACTTGGCGTTCATTCAAGCTGATGAAACACAAAGGCATAATGTACAGCACTATCTGATTAAAATTTTTTATATGAATACACCTCCAAATTACCTTAAAAAAGTGTACAGTAAGTATATTTTGTTGTCAATGAGAATCTCATTAATGATATTTTACCGCACCATCTATAGAAAAGTTGTATCTTCCAAATGATTAACAATGAGGGCAACCTAAATCAGGCCCCGGTCTTAACCCATATCTATCAGGTAAAGAGTAGTTTTAAGGTTAAGAGAAACTGAGGAGCATATGAAGACTCTATTTGTAATCAACAGACTTTTGTAAATTTGCCCTCAGTTGTGCAGATGGGACATTTATCCGGGGCAGTCTTTTCAAAGATGTTACCACAGACCTGACATACAAGGTAATCAACGGCCTCATTTTTCCCTAAATTATCCAGTGCCTTTTGGCAAAGGTCTACATGACCCTTTTCTACATCTTTTATGTAAGTAAAACTCTGTGCGGCTTCTGTGTTTCCTTCCTTTTCAGCCTCGTCGATCATCCGGGGATACATTTCGGTATTTACATATGCCTCAAGGTCGCGGGCATATGTGATATTTTCTTTCGTGCTTACGACATCTCCTAACAGTCTTAAATGATAGTCGGCATGTGCTGCCTCGGATTCAGCCATGGCGCGGAAGAGTTTTGCTGCCTGATTGAGACCTTCCTCTTCTGCCTTTTTCGCGAATGCCAGATATTTTCTATAGGCCCATGATTCTCCCTCGAAAGCACTCCTCAGATTATCCATCGTAGACATCGTGTTTCTCCTTAACAGATTTTTTTAAACTTGTCGCTCGGTGCACCGCAAACCCGGCAGGCATTTGGTGCAGTTTTTTCAACGGTATCACCGCATACCTGACAAACGTAGTAATCAACCTCCTCATTGCTGCCCAGATTACTCAGTGCCTTTTCAAAAAGATTTGAATGGGTCTGTTCTACTTTATTAGCAAGTTCAAAGCTTCGCAAGGCCTGTTTGTTTCCTTCTGCCTTTGCATTTTCAATCATTTGTGGATACATTTTCATAAACTCATGCGTTTCTCCTGCTATAGCTTCCTTGATATTATCTGCGGTACTATGAATGCCCCAGGCTATCCGCATGTGATTCAATGCATGTACTGTCTCGGCTTCGGCGGCGGCGCGGAAGAGTTTTGCTACTTGCTTATAACCTTCTTCCTCTGCCTTTATCGCAAAGGCAAGGTACCTTCTGTTTGCCTGCGATTCACCAGCAAAAGCGGCCTTTAAATCATCCAGTGTTGCCATAGTAATTCTCCTTTCTTTTTAAATTAATATGTTAGTGATTAGAGGACATTTCTTATAACTAATCGGGTTCAAGGTTTGCAGAAAAGAGTATAGCACTATTCTGCATTCTGACATGAAACGTACCCTAAAGGGATTCGGCTACAGTTGCCGAAGGCAACTCCACGTAGCCGCAGGTCTTTAGCCTGCGCATACTCACGATCAAACACCAAAAAAAGTATAGCAAAGTTTCTTAACTTGATGCATATGGCCTTGCCCCTTCCCTGAGTTCTAAACCGGGAACCCTGAACCATAAACCTGTGTAGTTACAATTTCTCTTATAAGAACATAAGGGAGCCCTATTCGTAAGTGGTTCCCTCATTGATTAATACTTGTTTCAGTCTGCCGATTGTCTCGTTTCCGTCTTTCGAAGCGTAAAATGTAACCTTTGCCTTTAAAGGAGCCTTAGGCGTTTCTTCAACGGTATTTATAAGAAGATGTTCTTCATACAGGACGGTCTTCAAACGTTTGGCCGTTCCAGGGTTTCCATCGATAATAGTAACATTATCTCCTACCACATTGGCAATCTCTTTTTTTATGAGAACATAGTGGGTACAGCCCAGGACAATCGTTGTAATATCATCTTTTTTTATCGGGGAGAACAGACTGGTAAGGTAATTCCCGATTTCTCGCTCGCAAGGATAGTGCTGCTCAATAATCTCCACAAGCTCTGCACAGGGAAGAGGGATGATATCTGCCTGATGTTTGTGGTTACGGAGCAGTGTAGTAAATTTCTGGCTCCTGAGCGTCACGGGGGTTGCCATAACAATAATCTTCCCTTTCGTCGCGAGATTTGTAGCTGGCTTTACTGCAGGTTCCATTCCAATTACTGGAAAAGTATATCTGTTTCTGATGGTATCGATAGCGACACTGGTAGCTGTATTACAGGCGATAACGAGAGATTTGATGCCTTTCGAAGCCAAAAATCCGGCAGCTCCGACCGACAGGGATTGAATACTACCTTCTGGTTTGATTCCATAAGGGGAATGGAGCGTATCCGCAAAATAAAGAAATTCTTCATCGGGTAGGATCTTTATTATTTCAGCAAGCACAGATATGCCCCCAATACCAGAATCAAAAACTCCTATTGGCAGTTTTGTTTTTGAATTTTCCATAATTAACACATAAAATCATGAGCAATAGGCATTCGTCTACCTGACCCGAATGCCTTTGATGTTACTTTAATACCCGGGGCGGCCTGTCGCCTTTTATACTCATTTTTCTTTACTTTGTTAACGATAGTATGCACGATTTTTTTATCGTATCCCATAGCAATAATTTCTGCAGTACACTTATTATCTTCAATATATGCCTTTAAAATACCGTCTAAAATATCGTAGGGGGGGAGGGTATCCTGGTCATATTGATTCGGTCGTAATTCTGCAGAAGGGGCCCTGCTGATAATGTTCTGCGGAATGATTTCTTTTTCCCGGTTCATATATCGGGCTAATTCATAAACCATGGTCTTGGGGACATCAGAGATGAGTGCAAACCCGCCGCTCATATCTCCATACAGAGTACAGTACCCTACCGACAACTCTGATTTATTCCCCGTTGTCAGAACAAGGTATCCAAATTTATTGGAAAAGGCCATAATAATATTACTACGAATGCGTGCCTGCAGATTCTCTTCGGTAACATCAAACGGTGTTCCCCGAAATTCCTCCTTCAATGCATCTCTGTATACATCAAATATTGTGCTAATTGGTATGATTTTATGGGGTACTGAGAGGTTTTTACAGAGTTTTACGGCATCATTGATGCTGCTTTCTGATGTGAATTGCGACGGCATGAGTACACCCATTACATTCTCATTTCCCAGCGACGCTACGGCGAGCGCTAAGGTAACTGCAGAGTCAATGCCTCCGCTGAGGCCAATAACTACTTTTTTAAATCTACACTTTTCCGTATAATCACGGAGCCCTACGATTAATGCCCTATAAACCGTTTCGATGGTGGTACTGCTTTTTCGTGGTACCTGTACAGCCGGGTTTGCCATATCGACAAACATCAGTTCTTCTTCAAAGACTGCTGCTTGTGCGATTACCTTCCCTTCGGCATTTATTGCCGTACTGTTTCCATCAAAGACGAGTTCGTCACTACCTCCTACCTGATTTACGTAAATAAGAGGGACCCTGTATTTCAGGGTATCGTGAATAAGCATAGGCAATCGTATTTTCTCATGCTTTTCGGCTGTAAAGGGAGACGAAGCAATGTTAATGATAAGAGTAGCCCCCTGCGAGATCAGGTCCTTAATAGGATCTCTTTCATATAAAGGGCGCGGCCAGAATTCATCGTCATTCCAAATATCTTCACAAATGGACAGGCCCAGGAGATGATTTCTAAATTTTACAGGGAAAACTGTACGTGCTGGTTCAAAATAACGGTGTTCATCAAAGACGTCATATGTTGGGAGAAGCGTTTTATAATGGACGGAGATAACCTTCCGGTCCTGAATAAATGCTGCTGCATTGTGAACGAGTTTACCGTACGGTTGTTTATTTTTATCAACAAAGCCTACAATAGCAGAGATACCTGATGTATGATGGGCTATCTCATCGAGGGCTGCTAAGTTTTTATCTACAAATGCGGGAATATCCAGGAAATCCCTCGGCGGATAACCGGTAACGGCTAATTCAGGGAAAATGACAAGATGTGCCCCCTGATCTTTTGCGCAATTAATATACGAACAAATTTTCTCAGTATTTTTCCGAAAATTTCCTACAATTTGGTTGATCTGTGCTAATGCGATTTTCATGGGTTTAATTGTATACGTAATTTTCAGTTTATCAAATGAATTTTCATCCCTGGTTGCGGGCCTTTATCCTTTCTTCGGCCTCTTGTCTCTTTATTTCTAGTTTTTGGCTTTTTATTACGGGATATATCTCTGCGCCTGTTAACTGTTTGAAAGGTTCCGGCAGTAAGGAGAGGTTTCTTGATGCGGTGTGCCGGATCTCATGGATTGCCGGCAGGTCATAACATATCGTACCATTTTTAATAACCGGCAGTAAAAGGGGTGTGCCCTCAATACCCTCGTCCTTAAGCCCAATGATATCTTTTACGTAACTGCCGTCTATATCGGTAATTCGATAGACCTGCTTTTTATGGGGATACGTCTGTTTTTTTTTGCTGAATTTCAGGGTGGGAATATACTGTGTACCGCGCTCTACTTCAACGAGCTTATAAACACCACCCAGGGATGGAGCATCCTTTGAGGTTACCATCTCCGTACCAACTCCAAAGAAATCAATAGGTGCTCCGTGTTTAACGAGCCTGTCAATACGGTATTCATTCAGGTCGCCGCTTGCGAGGATCTTAATATGTTGTAGTCCTTCGGCATCAAAAAACCTTCGTACTTCCTTGCTCAGTTGTTCCAGATCTCCGCTATCCAGCCGGACACTCTTTAGTCTGCTGCCAATTTTGGCCGCATGTTGTGCCCCGGTTCGTGTATCGTAGGTATCGATAAGCAGTATGGTATTATCGGGAAATACTTCGTGAAATTTATAGAACGATTCTAATTCATTTTTGAACGCCATAACCCATGAATGGGCCATAGTTCCTACCACAGGTATACCTAACTGGTACCCGGCAAACACATTTGAAGTGCTTGTGCATCCGCCGATAAAACTCGATCGTGCCGCGAGAACGCCGGCTTGTGGACCATGCGCACGGCGTGTGCCAAAATCAATTACATCACGTCCCTGAGCTGCGTACACGACCCTTGATGCCTTCGTTGCTATTAATGTTTGAAAGTTAATGATAGAAAGGAGATACGTTTCAACAATCTGTGTCTCAATAATCGGTGCCGTGATCCGGAGGAGAGGCTCTTCCTGAAAGGCAACAGTTCCCTCGGGTAACGCATAAACGGTACCGTTAAACGTAAAATTTTTTAAATATTCAAAGAAGTCATCGCTTACATGACTAAAAACAGGTAACTGTCTCAGAAAATGGAGACTTTCCTCTGAAAAGGTAATATGTGTGAGATAATGGAGTGCTTGTTCAAGCCCCGCAACAAGTAAATACGGGCGTTTTTTGGGCAGCTTACGAACAAATAATTCAAAGGTAGCAGTATCATGCATACCGTGCTCAAAGTATCCTGCCGCCATGGTAAGCTGATAGAGATCAGTGACAATACCGAGTGAATCTTCAGTTAAGAACAGGGATTTTGGCTCTCTCATATGCCTGTAGTATAAGAATCGCAAGTTTTCAGAGATGTGTTTCATGTAGTAACATAAAATATACTTTCAGGTATAGTTATAGTCAAGAAAAAGACGTCTTTTCCGCTGACCAATATTTCCGGTAAAAATTATATTTAAATGAAAAAAATCTCCTGCCTCCTTTCAATGGCATTATCTTCGCAGTAAATCTCGATGGATATCAAATAATGAAAAAGGATGGTGCTGTACTTCAGTCTATATATAAGGAAGATGAGATATTATGAAAGGAATATTTTTAAGGTTTATGAAAAAGAGATGTATAATCCTCTTGCGTTTATGTATTGTACTTCTGATAATTGCTCCGTTCATCATTCATAATAGTTTATCGATATCCAATAAGAATCGTTCTTTGCGTATTTTTTGGGGTTCAGCTTCAAATTTATCACAATTTCCTGTACCGCCACCTAGACCTTTCCCCAATCCACCTTCACCAACACCGCTGCCACTGCCCTACCCGTTACCAAAACCTCTGTAACTCTATATGTTCACGGTTCAGGGTTTCCGGTTTAAGGGCTCATCAGGGGAAGGAGCGAAGTTAATCCCTCTGAACCCTTTATAACCCTGAACAGTCTTAATCCTAACTCTTTTAACCTTGAATCCTGAACCTGAATAATTACACTATTTCGTAATATTTTCTTTTTTTAAAAGTATAGTAATCAAACTGATATTCAAGAGGTTTTTTATCAAGTTAAGGAAATTTCTTGTAAAAGTTGATAGAGTATAGCATCAAAGTTACCATGAGACCTGGTAAGGAACTCTATCCTTTTCCCTCCCCTTCATCCCATATGCATCAAGCTAAGCTTCAGTAACTTGCTCGCTTGTTGCTGGCCTGTTCCCCCAAACCATGCGCTGAGCCTGCCTCTTCCTCTTGTTCCCAAACAGAGTTTGGGAACAAGCCTGTGGCAGGCCAGCAGGCTAATAAGGCTTAGCTTGATGCATATGCCCTTCATCTCCCTCCGGCTCATCCTTGCCCACATATTTTCAACCCGATAACTGGACATGAAGCACGAAATCCGAAACAAATTCCAAAATACAAAATTCCAATGGAAAAAATCGTACTTTGAACATTTGAAAATGAAATTGAGAATTTGTTTCGTATTTCGGATTTCACTATCGAAGGGGGAGGGATCTTTTCTCTTTATCCCCTCTACCACGTATTAGATTGTCTCAACAACTGCATTCTTTACAAGAAATTCCACAACTTGGCGGAACCTCTTGAATGTCAGATCAAAGTATTAAACTGAATATATCTTCAACTAACGAAAACTATCCCGTTGGTATACATTGTTTTTCTCTTGACATTCTGTTCACAAACCTTATCCTTACATATCTTACATCTTAGCCTTGAGGTTATAATGACAATAGGCAGTCAATACATTGACTGCCTATTGTCATTTACTCTTTCGGAGTACTAAGGGTAAAATACTTAGTAACAATTTAGTTCTTTGAAAAAACCCTGAAAAGCTCCGTTAGGAGCGGCGTATAAGGAGTTCCTCTCCCTCGATGGGAGGGGTTAGGGGAGAGTGATGGAACATGCGACAGATCCTTTTCCTGATTTCATCCTTCGGGGTTTAAGATATTTTTTATTAAAAAATAATATTTATATTGTAATTTTATATTATATCATTATAATTGGCTGTTTTGCGCTTCTGATGTACTATGCCTTGCAAATTTGAAAATTAGGTGTATAATATAAAAAACAATAAAGCGTAAGACGTAATGATTACTATGTAATGATAATTGTGCATATTGTCGGTTAGGGTGCGTAAAAATAAGTTATTGCTTGTATTATTATACCGAACAATGTATAATAATAAATTTGCGTCAATACCTTGCAAATTCGAAAATTTAGGGTATAATATGTACAGACAATTGAGAGTATTAAGTAATTATTACTAAATAGTAATAATTACTGTGTTCTTTGGGAATTGAGAAGCCAAAGTGTGTGAGTTATTTTGAACCAAGTTAATTCCTTGGGTTTTGCCCGACCTTTGTCTGACTCTTCGTATATATTACGAGGAAACGGATAAAGATGAGGGCCTGTAAACCTCCAAGGAGTAGAAGAAGCTAAGAGAGCCGGTCGTGATAAGCGGCAGGCGGACTTTATAATAGTGAATTATGAAGGGTATGATCTTGGCTCAGAACGAACG
>SOER01000035.1 GCA_021646405.1 Candidatus Loosdrechtia aerotolerans | reverse complement strand
AGCAGGTCACCAATTTTACGCAACTGCATGAGGATATTCTGAATTATTTCACCTTTGATGCCACAATCTATCAACCATTAAAAACTATTTCTTCTGCTTAAGAAAAAAAACCTCTTGAATGTCAGATTTACCGGTGAAAACATCTTGAATATCAGATATATGGAACAATACCCTGTCCTGCTTTGCTTACTGTCATATTGGCAATAATCTGTAATCATGGAAACGAGAACACTGTCAAAATGACATAACCATATAAATAAGAAATCCTCCCTTTGTTTTTCAGTTCCATCTTTTTATATTCAATCTCTTTAACAGACAACAACTTAACTGTATTTATAAAAAACACTATACTTACAATAAGCCTGTATTGGTTATCGGCATTTGGTTTGCTAATCCCAAACAGTTATTCGATAGTGAGGTTTTTATTTAAAACGTGTGAAAAATATTTTGGAGGGTATTCAAATATGGCAGCAAAGGAAATCATATTTGATCATGATGCGCTGGAGGCTGTAAAACTGGGAGTCAGACAACTCGCTGATGCTGTAAAGGTTACGTTAGGACCGCGGGGGCGTAATGTTGTTATTCAAAAGAGTTTTGGTTCGCCAACGATAACGAAGGATGGTGTTACCGTTGCAAAAGAAATCGAACTTGAAAACCACATGCAGAATATCGGCGTACAAATGGTAAAATCAGTTGCATCGAAAACAAACGATGTGGCCGGTGATGGCACAACTACGGCAACCGTACTTGCAGAGGCAATATTTGTTGAGGGGTTAAAGAATGTTGCAGCCGGCGCTCATGCGATGGCAATTAAGCGCGGTATTGATAAGAGTGTTGCATTAGTTGTTGAGAAGCTAAAAGAGATGAGTATTCCTGTTAAAGGCCGGAAAGAGATTGAGCAGGTCGGCACGGTTGCATCTAACTATGATGCTGAGATTGGAAAGATTATTGCCGATGCGATGGAAAAGGTTGGAAAGGATGGGGTAATAACCGTAGAAGAGGGTAAAAGCCTGCAGACTGAGGCAAAATGGATAGAGGGTATGCAATTTGACAAAGGTTATTTATCACCGTATTTCATTACAGACCCAAATACAATGAGATGTGTGCTCGAAGAGCCTTACATTTTAATTCATGAGAAAAAAATTACTATGGCTAAGGCACTCCTCCCCATCCTGGAAAAGATTGCACAGACGGGGAGACCGCTCTTAATTATTGCAGAGGAGATCGAGGGAGAGGCATTGACGCTGCTCGTTGTGAACAAGCTCCGTGGAGCCCTCAAATGTGTAGCGGTAAAAGCCCCTGGATTCGGTGATAAACGGAAGGCCATGCTGGAAGATATTGCAATCCTTACCGGAGGCCAGGCAGTTTTTGAAGATCTTGGTATGAATTTAGAAACGATCCAGCTTTCGGACCTTGGCCGTGCAAAGAAGGTGGAAATTGATAAAGAGAATACAACGATTATTGAAGGTGCCGGTGATAGCAAGAAAATAAAAGGCCGCATCGAACAAATTAAGAATGAAATCTCACTAACTACATCGGATTACGACCGCGAAAAACTCCAGGAAAGACTGGCAAAGTTGGCAGGAGGAGTAGTTCAGATCAATGTAGGTGCAGCTACTGAAAGCGAAATGAAGGAGAAAAAAGCACGGGTAGAAGATGCCCTTCATGCCACCCGGGCAGCCGTTGAAGAAGGTATCCTTCCCGGTGGAGGTGTAGCACTTCTCAGAGCCCTTCCGGCTTTAGATTCAGCAAAGCCTGCCGGTGATGAAGGCGTGGGTGCTGACATCATCCGAAGGGCGTTAAGGGCACCGCTACGGCAAATTGCTACCAATGCAGGGGTAAACGCTGCCATTGTTGTCCAAAAAGTAGAAACATCAAAAGGAAACGAAGGATACGATGCGAGCACAGACCAATATTGCGACATGGTTGAAGCTGGTATTATTGACCCTACAAAGGTGGTCAGAACTGCACTGCAAAATGCCGCAAGTATATCCACGTTACTCCTTACAACAGATGCCATCATAGGAAAGATACCGGAGAAGAAAAAGATGCCTCCAATGCCACCGGGAGGCGGATACGGTGGATATGGAGATATGTATTAATATCTCTTTTTGGTTATTAAAAATCCATCTGTATTTAACTTACAAAAAACATAAAGCCTCGCAGAATATGCGAGGCTTTTTTATTCCAACAGTAGAAAGAAAACCACACCACAAAGAGAGCTCCGGAGGAGCGTCATGCTAATAGAATGAGAATGTACCTCCATAGTAAGCTCCAGAGGAGCGACATGTTGGTGACCCTCAGGGTTCAGGGTTAAAAGCGTTAGGAAAAGGACTGTTGGGATGGTATAAAGATTCGGTACGATTAGCATCGATTGTTTCTGTGTCCTATATACCGCGATGTTAAAGAATTTCAGACCAGGTGTTCCTCCCCCTTGCCTGTCCTGAGAGGAATCGAAGGAATGGGGGAGGTTAGGTGGGGGTGAAGGAAGAAAGTGTGTTGCATGTTCCATCACCCTCCTCTAACCCCTCCCATCCCTTCGCCTCCTCTCAGGACAGGCGAGGGAGGGGAACGCCTTCTCTGCCGCTCCTCCGGAGCTTGATAGTGGTGTATAGTGTTTTTCTCTTAACATACCGCTCCTAACGGAGCTTTTCAGGTTTTTTTCAAAAATGAATGTGTTATTCTTCTGAAGTTTAAGCGAAGGAATTTTATGAACAATGATAATTCAATTCTGGAGTTAGGTTCCATTATATGGTAGATGCGACGCAGAGCGTCTCATAGTGCATTCCAACGCAGAGCGTTGGAACGAGAAAATAGGGAATAAAGAATGATGAAGGATAGAATACCAAGAATACAGAATGGGAATACACGATTATCCTGGCATCCTGGTGGCTTTGTGTGAGGATGCAGTTACCTTAAATTTCAACAAAACCATTAGATAGCATCTTGCACTTAAGGCATAAAATGATATACTAGCATATCCACAAAACTTATCATGGAGGTCGATAAAAATTTAAGATGGCGCTAAATCACATAAATATTGAGTATAAAACCGAATCTCAACACGAAAACTTAGAAAATCTTTTTAAAGACCTTGTATTCTTCAGTAAGCATCTCCAGGTCAGTTCAGCAACACCATGGCAACCCCCGACCGATGTCTATGAAACACCAGACGAGATGGTAGTAAAGATGTCCATACCGGGAGCAAAACCCGAGGATATTCAGATTACTTTTTCAAAACAGACTTTAACGATTCATGGATACCGGGAAGATACTTCACCTCATGAAAAGACATGCTTCTACCAGGTAGAACTCCGCTACGGGTACTTTGAAAGGAATATATTTATTCCCATGCCTGTTGATGTAGATAATACTCAGGCCCTCTATAAAGATGGTTTCCTCCAGGTTACTTTACCGAAAGTAAAGCAGCAATCATCCGGGACATTCTTTATAAAGATTCATTTCTAAGAATAGAAGGTTTGTAAGGTTTACCGATTGATAAGCCGCAGGTTTAATGCAGATACTTAATCCGTAATAACCCTTATAAAATTATTTAAAAACGTATGGTAAATAAAGAAGATAAAAATCCACCAGAAGACCAAAGTCTACCGAAATCAGACACTGTTATAGAAAACGTTGATAAGGCGGACAGACTAAAAATACCGGAAGAATTACATATTCTCCCCATGAAGGATACGGTACTTTTCCCTGGTATGGTAGCCGCTCTCAATATTGTTACAGAAAGAGACCTCACCCTCTTGAATCACGTCCTTGCCAGCCACCGGTTTTTAGCACTCGTGGCACAAAAAGAAAAAGACCTTAAGGCAGCAGAGCAGTCAAATCTCTACGATTATGGCACAGCGGCTGTAGTACTCCAGATGCTCCGTATGCCGGATAATACAGCAAAGATGCTGGTACAGGGTATAAAGAGGATTAAGATCGATGAATATACCCAGACGGATCCTTATTTTAAAGCGAAGGTAACCATTTTAGAGGATCACATCGACTCTGACAAAGAGATGGAGGCTCTCTTTAGAAACGCCAGCGATCAGTTTATCCGTATAATCAACATGGTACCTACGTTACCTGAAGAACTAAAAATAGCCGTTGTCAATATTGATAATCCGGGGCGCCTTGCCGATATGATAGCAGCCCATTTAAATATCAACGTTGCTGAAAAACAAGAAATACTAGAACTCGTTAGTGTTAAGGCCCGGTTACAGAAAGTAACCGCATTCCTTACGAGAGAAATGGAAGTAATGGAAATGGCCTCAAAGATACAATCCCAGGTAAAGAGTGAAATGGAGAAGGGGCAAAGGGAATACTTTCTGAGGCAGCAATTGAAGGCAATTCAGGAAGAACTGGGTGAAGGAGACGAACGCACTACAGAGGTCAAAGAGTTGAGACAGAAGATGGATGATGCCAAATTGCCTCCGGAGGCCAAAAAACAGGCTGAAGCAGAATTAGACCGAATAGCTAAAATGCCTCCCGCTTCTGCAGAGTATACCGTTTCCAGAACGTATCTCGACTGGCTGATCTCCCTCCCATGGTCCGTCTCCACAACCGATAATTTAGATATTCAGGCGGCACATAAAACCCTGGATGAAGACCATTACGATTTGGAAAAGGTTAAAGAAAGGATCCTGGAATATCTGGCAATCCGGAAATTAAGGCAGGATATGAAGGGGCCTATCCTCTGTTTTGTTGGGCCACCGGGTACGGGAAAGACTTCGGTAGGGATGTCAATAGCACGCGCAATGGGCAGAAAATTTATCCGTATGTCACTCGGCGGGGTACGTGATGAGGCAGAGATCAGAGGTCACAGACGCACCTATATTGGTGCACTGCCGGGACGCATTATTCAAAATCTGCGAAAGGCAGGAACGAATAATCCGGTATTCATGCTTGATGAGGTTGATAAACTCGGCGCCGATTTCAGAGGTGACCCCTCTGCAGCACTCCTTGAGGTACTCGATCCTGAACAAAATTATGCCTTTTCAGACCATTATCTGGAAGTACCGTTCGATCTCTCAAAGGTATTGTTTATTACAACAGCAAATCTCCTGGACCCTATACCTCCTGCACTCAAGGACCGGATGGAGGTACTGGAATTGCCAGGATATACTGCAGAAGAAAAAGTACTGATTGTAAAACGGTTTGTTTTACCAAAAGAGTTAAAAGCGCATGGGATTACCGAAGAGCAGCTTACCTTTGATGATGATGCGATTAAAACCATCATCATTGAATATACCCGCGAGGCAGGTATCCGCAACCTGGAGCGAGAGATCGCCACTATTTGCAGAAAGGTAGCAAAAGATATTGCCTCTGGCAAAAAAACCTCTGTACACGTATCCGTTAATCAAGTACCTGCGTATTTAGGACCTTCAAAATTCTTTTCAGAGGTTGCGGAACGAACTACCGAGCCCGGCGTTGCCACAGGACTCGCATGGACACAATCTGGCGGAGATATCCTCTTTATTGAGGCTACCAATATGCCAGGGACCGGAAAGCTTACCCTGACAGGTCACCTTGGGGAAATTATGAAGGAATCGGCCCAGGCAGCAATGAGCTATATCAGGGCAAGGACAGATGCAATAGGAATAAAGATCGATGATTTTCATAAGTACGATTTTCATATCCATGTTCCCGCAGGTGCTATCCCGAAGGATGGTCCATCTGCCGGCGTAACGATTGCTATGGCGCTGATCTCTCTTTTAAAGGGGACGCCTATTGTCCCTTATGTAGCAATGACAGGTGAGATTACCCTCCGTGGAAATGTTTTACCGGTTGGTGGTATCAAAGAAAAAGTACTGGCGGCAAAGCGGGCAGGAATCACTACGGTTATATTGCCGGAACGGAATGAAAAAGACCTCGTTGATGTCCCTGAGAATGCAAAAAAGGAAATGAAATTTGTATTTGTTGACAAGGTAGACGAGATGATACCTTTTGTTTTTGGAACAAAAAAGCCTGAAGAGGTTGTAAGAAAGGCCCAGCCGGTCAGGGTTTAAGCCAGGCAGGGCAGGCATTGCCCCATGTGCATCAAGCTAAAGTATTTTCATCACACAAAGACACGGAGACACAGAGAATAAAGAATGATGAAGGATAAAGTGTCAAGAATGGGGATATGCCATATACCTTGGTGCCTTGGTGACTTTGTGTGAGGATCAGAAAAAGTACTGCTTTGTTCCTGAGCTTGATGCATATAGGATGTAGGGGTAGTGTTTTCTTTCACGTTTTAACAACCCCCCTTACCCTCTCCCAAATTTCAAACAGTATGATTTGGATATTGGAAGTTGAAATTTGGAAATTATTTGGAATTTACGCTGGCTTATAATACAATCACTAAATGCAAAAGAGCATCTATCTCTTTGTAATTAATTTTGTGCTTCCACATATATCATGATAAAAGTCGGAATCATTGGCGCCACGGCTTATACAAGCCTCGAACTCATAAAAATTCTTTTAAACCATCCGGAAGTAAAGATTACCTACCTCGGTATCCGGAAAACAGACCGCCCCAGGATATCAGACATATTCCCTTCATTAAAAACAAGGCTTGACCTTCCCTGTGAAACCATTGATCAGGAAGAAATACCGAAAGATATTGATGTAGCTTTCATTACCCTACCGCCAACCATTTCTATGCAATACGTCCCGCTATTTACCCAACGAGGGATCAAGGTCATCGACTTTAGTGCCGATTATCGTTTCCGCGATACAAACCTTTATGAACAATGGTACAAGAAACAGCATACAGACAGCAGCGGTATAGAAACAGCCGTATATGGCCTTCCGGAACTTTATAAAGAAGAGATCAAAAAAACAAACCTTATAGGCAACCCGGGCTGTTATACCACTGCAACAATACTGGCATTAGCCCCATTACTTGCGAAAGGACTCATCTACTCTGAAGATATCATAGTAGACGCCAAATCAGGTGTATCCGGACGCGGACGTGAACCAAAAGAGGGCACACACTACTGTGAGTGTAACGAAAATATTGAGGCATACAGCGTGGGCGGCCACCGTCATAGCCCTGAGATTGAACACATATTATCCTTGAAAACAGACCAAAAGGTATCGATACAATTTGTCCCGCACCTTATTCCCATGAACCGGGGTATCCTCTGTACTATTTATGTCAAACCAAAATACCGGACAACAGAGACAAGCGATAGCGACGTGCATAAACTCTACAAAGATTTTTACAACGGAGAACCGTTTATTCGAATAAAGGAAGCTAACGAGACTCCAAAAACAAAAGACGTCATCTACACCAACTTTTGTGATATTGCTGCAAAGGTCACAGAAAACCGCATTATCATCCTCTCGGCCATTGATAACCTTATCAAAGGCGCCTCAGGCCAGGCTGTACAGAACATGAATGTGATGTGCAGGTTTGATGAAAAAACAGGGTTACTGTAGTAATTCCCCGGGCCGGCTTGAGCGTAGAACATTCTCCCTTCAGACTGGGTCATCTTGTTCCCAAACCATGTGCTGAGTCTGCCGAAGCATCTGTTTGGAAACACAATGTCACACGAAACTCTGTTTCGTGTTTCATTTGACATTCAAGAGGTTTTCACATCTCTGAAATGGGGTTAAACCTTGATTAGTTAAGACAAAAACACAAATCAAGGTTTGACCTTACACTCTTACCAATCGTATCAATTACCGCTTTAACCTTCTTCAAAATATTTGTATCATTAATCTTCTTAAGGTCTTTGGAGAAACTTTTCTTAAAGTCAATTTTCAAGATTTCCCCTCGATAATGTTAAATACTTCTTCTCTGCTTGTAGATTCGGTGGATTCTCCTTCTTTAATTGCATTTGTTAAGGCAATGTCTTCTATTGCCTCTGAGATAATATCGTGGAACAAATCCCTTTTTTGTTCAATTACTTCTATAAGTGTTTCTTTCAGTAAATCTTTTAATTTTTTTTCATCAATCGATAATTGTTCCATTTTGACCTCCAGTATAATTTGAAATATAACATTAGATGTCAGTTTCAGTTAATCAATAACTATTGATGCATATAATCAATATTTCACCAACGTTAGCAAGCTTATTTTGGCTCTCCAATTCTTTCAATTGTTTAATATTTTTATACGTTTTGTCAGTTAAGATATTCCTTAGATTAATGGTAACCTATTAAATTATCAAGTGATTTGAGAAAATAATGATTAGGACTTACGCGATTGGCCTATGGCCAATCTTTAAAAAGCATAATTTTATACGGTAATATAAAGAAAGAGAAAGTATTTTGTAATCAATTTCAGGATCATAAAATTATGCGAAAACAAAAATGTTCTTTACAATTATATACCAATTTCTTGATTGCTAATCAGAACCGATATTCTGGAGTAGAATCAAAGAACGAATTCCCTGGCATGAGCAAAAAGCTTCTCTTGCCAGATTTGCTGTTACTTATTCCTTATTAGCAAATGCGTAAGTCCCGGATTTGTTGAAAATTTAAAGTGAAAGAAAATTGAGAAGCCGTTATAATAGCTTTCTAATAGATGATTCTCTATCCTACTTTATGAAGGAGGTGACTAGCCATGAGTGCAACGAAAGAAGAGGTAAAGGCTCTACTGGATAAACTCCCCGATGATTGCACGTTGGAGGACGTCCAGTACCACCTCTATGTAGTCGAGAAAATTCGAAGAGGAATCGGGCGTGCTGAAAAGGAAGGAGTGATAAGTCAGGACGAGCTTGAGAGAAAGTTCCATAAATGGACCTCGAAGTAAAGTGGTCGCCTGAGGCTACAGAAGACCTTGAATCAATTGCCGAATACATCGCTCGGGATTCCGAGTTTTATGCCCGGGCCGTTGTCACAAAAATGTTGGCAACTTCCCGGCATATCGGCGAATACCCTTTGATCGGCCGCATTGTGCCGGAAATCGGAGACGAACGAATAAGAGAACGGTTCATTTACAGTTACCGCATGGTATACCGGATTGAGCCCACACGAATTCTAATTGTAGCGTTGATTCATGGGAAACGGCTACTGGAAAGTATTTCAGAAAGATTTGAAAACGACACATAAAAACCCATCCAGCCAACGCCAAAAGAGGTTAGAAAAATTGCTTATTAAATCACTCCTTATCTTTATACTTACTTATATCATTATCTCTGCCCAAAAGACAAAATGGCACAAATTGGATAGGCCATCAGGGGCATTGCTAGGTGCCGTATTGATGGTACTAACAGGTGTGTTAACACTGGATGAGGCATATCGGGCTATCGATTTCAATACTATTTTACTATTACTCGGTATGATGCTACTTATTACCTACCTTAAAATAGCTAATTGTTTCAAATATCTTTCTTATTTCTTAGTCACGCATGCGAGGAATTCATTCCTTTTATTATGCTTTGTATCATTCTCCAGCGGCATCTTATCGGCCCTTTTTGTTAACGATACGATCTGTTTAATGTTCACCCCGCTTCTGATACTTGCTTTACAACAAATGCAACTCAACCCTGTTCCATATCTTATAGCCCTGGCGACATCGTCTAATATTGGAAGCGTAGTTACCCTGACCGGTAACCCACAAAATATGCTTATAGGCGTTTTTTCAAAGATACCATATTTGGATTTTACCATGCATCTGATACCTATAGGATTTTTAAGCCTTATTGCAAACGTTCTTATTATTTATATGATCTTTAGAGAAGATATTAACTTTAAAAAAATAAATCCAATTCAACTTGTACAACCTGAACTTGACATAAAACTTACTGTAAAATCCATGAGTGTGCTTTTTCTTATCTTTTTAGGATTTATCTTTACGGGCAACCTCCCTTTATCTGCAATAACAGGTGGACTTGCATTAATTATTATATCAGGAGTAAAACCGCAGTATGCTATGGAAAAGGTCGATTGGACACTACTGTTATTTTTCTGCGGACTGTTTATTGTCGTGGGCGGTATTCATAAGGCCGGGTTTCTGACCCTGGCACATAATACTATTGAACCCTACTTGGGAGATACTATCCCTAGTCAAGTCGTTCGTTTCAGCACATTTTCAGTAGTTGCTTCTAATTTAGTATCAAATGTACCTTTTGTATTATTATCAGCAACGTGGATTGATAAATTTATTGATTCGAAAACTATGTGGTATGTATTGGCGATGAGCAGTACCTTTGCTGGTAATTTGACAATTATGGGTTCTGTAGCTAATATGATTGTTTTAGAGCTTTCGAAGGAACATGTTCATATAGGATTTTGGGATTTTTCAAAGGTTGGATTTACAACGACCTTGATTTCAACAATGATTGGAATATTTATTCTGATGTAACCGCTCTCAGCCAACTGATGATTGTAAACTGAGGAGGAGTATCTTAACTTGATGCATATGGGGCATTGCCATGCCCCTATTTGGCTGAGACTGAAAAGATCCGTTACTCTGTCAGAGAAAATCAGGCATATGCTGATACATATCCTCAATGATATCAATATCTGTTAACTTCTTTAACATACTATACGATAAGCCATTTTTCTGCACTCTCCCTATCGTCTGACTCAGTACCTGGTCCGTACCCCAGATTATGTCTATAAATAAATCAGGTATGAACCTTGACATCCCCAATAAATAATAACCACCATCCTCACACGGCCCGATAACTACATCCTTTTTTTTTAAGAGTTCAAAAGCATTCTCAATCAGTCGAGCATCAACTCCCGGACAGTCTGTTCCTATAATTATCGTATTGCAGTGGGGTCTGTTCAGAACCCCTCTTATAACCATCTCATTATGCTGAATGTTTTTCCCTCTATAAAACAGATCGCTGTCCTGCACATTTCTTTTCCGGCCATTCTCCTGAAATACCTGCAAAAAGGCATTGGATATCCTCTCACCTAAATTATCTCCCTCCTGAGATATACATGGTATATCAACTCCGGCATCATTATTCAGTATAGGCATTAACCAGTCTTTGATCCCGCTTCTTTTTTCTGCTGGTGTAAAAAAAATATACACATCATATGTCTTCGGTTTTTTTGAAAAAACATTTTTGATGACACCTTCTGCCAATTGTGTGTAAACTGCACATGCCTTCTCATTACCGATAGCCCTTGCCAAACGGGTTTTTACCTTTCCGGGTTCGGGGTATCTCAGGAAGATGATTAAGATGTTATCCATTCTTATGTACACTTTAGAGGGATGCGGTTACAGCTAACTCAAATTCACGTAATTAACTGATTTACAGGTTACGTAGAAGCGTAAATTCCAAATGTCAAATCCCAAATCCCAAATAAATTCCAAATCCCAAATAAATTCCAAATTCCAAAAACCAAAATGGGACGCAGATTAACGCTGATTTACGCAGATTTCATACATACTAACCACCTGTCTGCATGCGGATACGCACAGGCAGGCGGATAGGCACGGATACGTACGGATAAAGTCAGAAGGCACGGTTCATCCGTGTTCATCTGTGGTTATTTTACCTTCTTTTTGATTTAGCCTCACGATTACTTCGTAATTACTCATGATTTCTTTTAGTTTAGCTTCCCGATTACAATACGTGCAAATCTCCGTTTTCCTACCCGGAGGATCATGCCGGGTTTTATTTCAATATCGAGCGTAGGACAATCAATAATTTCGTTATCCACACGTACTCCGCCTTGTTGAATCAGCCGGCGCGCCTCACTGTTGGTACCTGCAAAACCGCATAAAACAATCAACCGTGCAACCGCTATCTTGCTGTCCATTAGTTCAGCAGGAGGTACCTGAATGTCAGGAATCGTATCCGGAAGGGTATGTTCCTTAAAAATACGGTCGAATTCCGATGCAGCAGCTTCCGCCTGTTCACTGCCGTGGTAACGCTGAACAATCGCCTTTGCCAAAGCTACCTTTGCTGCCCGCGGATGGATATGACGGGGGTCGAGTAACCGGTTGATTTCGTCAGCCTCTACGTCTGTCGCTAATTCAAAATACTTACCCATAAGGGTATCCGGAATAGACATTGTCTTGCCGAACATCTCACGCGGAGATTCGGTTATACCAATATAATTCCCCAGACTCTTACTCATCTTTTTATTTCCATCGGTCCCTTCGAGAAGGGCTGTCGTTAATGCAATCTGCGGCTCCATACCTGCGTCTCTCTGAAGGTCCCTTCCGACAAGCAAGCTGAATAACTGGTCTGTTCCGCCCAGTTCCACATCACTCTTTACCATGACAGAGTCGTACCCCTGCATAAGCGGATACATAAACTCATGTACACTGATAGGAATGCCTGCATTATAGCGTTTTGCAAAATCATCCCGTTCCAGCATGCGTGCAACGGTCATTTTGGAAGCAAGCCTGATAACCTCATCAAACGTCATCTTCGCAAACCATTGGCTATTATATACTACATCTGTTTTATCTAAATCGAGTATTTTCCCTGCTTGCGAAAGATACGTTCTTGCATTTTCTATGACTTGTTCATGATTAAGCATCGGGCGGGTCTTGTTGACCCCCGAAGGGTCGCCTACTGTAGCCGTATAATCACCTATGATAAGGACAGCCGTATGACCAAGCAGTTGAAATGCACGCAATTTGTGAATAGGAACGGCATTTCCAATATGAATATCGGGAGCAGTTGGATCCAATCCTAATTTTACCCGAAGGGGTTTATTCTCTTTTGCCGATCTCTTCAGTTTTTTTGTTAGCTCTTCTTTGGTAACAATATCTACGGTACCACGCAATAAAATTTCTAATTGTTCATCAACATCCTTAAACATAATGACTCCAGGTTCACTTTTTACCGTACGATTGTATTTTATGCATACGACCCTTCATCACATTGTTGCATGTGAAAGGTTTTTTACAGACAATCCTTATCCTTCCCTGAATGGTTAGGAGATGTCAGGTTATGAATACAATCCACTCTGATTAAAACAACGGAACCTTTCCTTTCAAAAAGAATTTAAAATACAATAAGAACATTAAGGTTAATGAATTATGCAGAACATGTATGATGATAGGAGCAGCAAGGGTCTGGGTCTTCTCATATACATATCCCAAAAGCAGTCCTAAAATAAATATCTGCAAAATGGCAAACATATCCATATGTATGCCAGCAAACAGAAATGCACTTATCACAATAGCATAACGGCTTCCAAAGGTATTCTTTAGCGCCGGCAGCAAAAACCCACGAAATAAAATCTCTTCCATAACGGGGGCGAGGATAACTCCAAAGAATAGTAAACTTGCTAAAATAAAGAACGATTTTTCTTCCAGCACCCACTGAACAACATCTTGCATTTCAGGCGTTATGTCAAAATAGCTGGAAATGAGATTAACAATAATGCCTGCAATTATAATGAAGGGGAGTGTAAACAGATATTGTTTAATACCCCATTTTATATTAGATGGCAAATTTATGGTTGATAAACCCAGAGCCGCTATCGATTGGCGATGCACTACCTTAACAATATAGAATACGTACGTGCAGACGAGCACATTAATAAAAAAGGATAAAAACAGA
This sequence comes from Candidatus Loosdrechtia aerotolerans, assembly GCA_021646405.1. Lineage (GTDB taxonomy): Bacteria > Planctomycetota > Brocadiia > Brocadiales > Brocadiaceae > Loosdrechtia > Loosdrechtia aerotolerans. The sequence goes on along the minus strand of SOER01000035.1, from coordinate 22,585 downwards.
ATTACGCTGGTGTTATCGATAATATTCAGGATATTGCGCCCAAAAATTATACGAATAAACTGTACAAGTACAGGCATACCAATAAACATGAGGATAATATATGCAAAAAAAACCTTTATCGCGTCCCTTATATTCCATCTGCTTTTGGGCATATTTTTTTTCTCTGATACTATGAATATTTACTGTAACGTTAAATAATCGCAGGCTTCTATTCTATTTGCGTATGGGATATATTCTCGCACGTGCCTTAACTCTTCACAGGAAATAATACGGTGGGAATCTTTCAATGTTCCTTCTGCTTTCTATCTATACACTTTTCACGGTCTGTACATATATCTCTCTGTTTTTCGGTCCGTCAAACTCACAAAAATAGATACCTTGCCATGTACCCAGGGCTAACCTTCCTCCTGTTATAGGAATAAAAGCAGAAGAACCTACGAGTGTAGATTTGATGTGAGCAGCGGAATTTCCTTCCATATGGGTATAACGACCATCCCAGGGCACTATCGTATTCAGTTCATTGAGTATGTCTTTTTGTACGGAAGGATCGGCATTTTCATTGATGGTAACAGCGGCTGTCGTGTGGGGCACATAGACATAACATACTCCTTCTTTCATCCCTGATTTTCGTATAATCTTATCAATCTCAACCGTTATATCGATAAACTCTGACCGAGAATGCGTTCGTATTTGTATTTTATCCATAGCAGGAGCCAATACCCTATCATAGATGAATGGTTTTACAAAAAATCACAGTGTATCGTAATGACTGGGAGAGATTTTGTCAAATCTAATTATTACTGAGATAAAACTTTTAGATCCACATAAGCAGAAAACAGCGCTTCCCGGTCATTTCTCTTTTTTACTGTTTCGAGAAGTGCCCGTAAAGACCCGTTAATCTTTCCTGAAAATACCATTCTCCCGTTGATATATACAGAGAGGGGTCTTTCCATATCTATGAGTCTATCGTCCAAATATAAACGGACCTCTTTGACCCCCTGAACTGTCAGATGAATCTCGTTATCCGCATCTTTCACCTGTGCTTCAACCGCTGCGGTTACCGGGAACCTTTCGGGTCTTATTAAATGCCCGGAGATATCTCTCTGTACTCCGGATACCTGACCTACCAGTTCAGAAAATTGTGTAATTTCAATCCAATACAATGCGGAATATCTTGTTGATTCTGTGGAAAAACTTATCATCTTCGGGTACAGTGATCTTGTACTCGATCGAAACCAGTGAAGAACCTTCTCACTCTCAGCCATAGGAAACCGGTGTTTCTCTTCCGGTAGTTCCTCATAAATAACAGAATAACCAAGCTTCTTCAGCCGGGCATATGCATCTCTTGCCGCCTCTACTGGAATAACCATATCCCTGGTACCATGTAAGATATAAACGGGCACATGCAATAGGTTCCCCAAGAGGGAAGGGGTTGGGCATTCTCCGGCAATAGGACTTATAGCAGCAAAAAGATCGGGATAGCGAATAGCCATGTACCAGGTACCATGAGCACCGCTTGAAAATCCCGTAAGGTATATCCTGTTGGTATCTATATGATAATCCTGTTTAATCCTTTCCAGTATTGAGAGCACAAGGTTCTCGGCCTCATCTTTCCACCAGAGTCCGATTCCATAGCTGGGCGCAATAAAGATAAAATCATCATTATGTGCCGATGACCGTAACCATGCCATAATTGAGCGATATCCACTTTCCCCGACCCCGTGGAGAGCCATAACCACCGGCCATGATGTATCCGGCACATAGTTCGACGGGATATAAACAAAGTATTCGCCCTTCCTCTCTCCAAGAGATATGAGTTTTCTCTGCAAGCCCACCTGCTGAGGCGGATACGATGCCGATGCCGTAATCCATTCTTTCATCTTATCCAAACGAACCTTTAAACCTTCAAGAGATGTCAGTATCTCCTCCATTTCATCCTTACCGGTATTTTCCAGGTATCTCCGGATTAACAACTGACCTTCAGGTTCAGCAACTTGCCCGAAACAAGGAGGTATAAGGAGAACAAAAATGAGCAGAGTATAAAGATATTTATGCATGATACGAAAATCCCTAAAAAAGACATTACTTCAAATCATTAAAAGCAATTTACATCACAATGCTGATTATCTTTATTTTATATAAACCTCCATCTTGCTACAATACTTAAAATAATAAAATTGACCGATAAAAATAGTTACAATCAATCCCTGTAGCACCCTAAATTATCATCAACACTTGACTTTAAAGGACTTTCGAATTATACTGCCAAAAGATAAACCTCAGCTAATGACAGGGCTAATCAAAACGGAGAAATTATGCAATCAATTATCAGTCACCGGTATTTGTAGCCTTTACTTTGTCATCCTCAAATAGCACACTTAACAAGACTTCAGCGCGCTGCTCAAGAACCACGAGATTGTGTAGTTCTCCTGTTGAAAATAAATCCTGTTGTTAAACTGCAATTCAAAAAATCCTTTTATGAATGAGTAAAGTCCGTATTTTAATACCCGTATGGAAAAAGAGGGAGAAGTTAAATACATGGAGATAAAAAATACTATCAGCACTTACCTTATTGAGCAGATTTATCATTACGGAGTTCGTCATGTCTTTGGCGTTGCAGGTGATTATGTGCTTGGTTTTTGCAACGAGATTGTTCACAGTAAACTTGCCCTGATTAACACGTGTGATGAACAGGGTGCAGGATATGCAGCAGATGCTTATGCCCGTTTAAACGGCATGGGGGTCGTGTGTATCACATACTGTGTAGGCGGGTTGAAGGTAGTTAATCCGGTAGCCCAGGCATATGCAGAAAAATCTCCGGTTGTCGTGATAAGCGGAGCGCCCGGAATAAAAGAACGTATAAAAAACCCGCTCCTCCATCATAAGGTGCGCGACTTTGACACCCAGAGGAGAATATTTGAAGAGATTACCGTAGCCTCTACTCTTTTAGATGACCCTAAGACGGCCCCATATGAAATCGATCGTGTTCTAACAACAGCTCAGCGTTATAAAAGACCGGTCTATATTGAACTCCCCCGCGATAGAGTTACCACACAGATTAACGATCATGCCAGCACTTGTAAAGTTCAGGAGGAAAGTGACCCCAAAATCCTTCAAGAGGCTATTACAGAAGCAGTAATCATGATAAATGCAGCACAAAAACCTGTTATTATAGCAGGTGTTGAACTCCACAGATTTGGCTTGCAGGAAGAACTCTTAAAACTCGCTGAAAAAACAAATATACCTGTTGCATCGTTACTTTTGAGTAAATCAGTAATCAGTGAACTTCATCCTCGCTACCTCGGACTTTATGAAGGGGCCATCGGCCATGATTATGTCCGTGAATATGTTGAATCGTGCGATTGTTTAATCCTCCTGGGTGCCCCTCTGACAGATGTTGATCTGGGTCTTTTTACCGCCAGACTTGATCAGGGCAAGATGATCTATGTTACGAGTGAAAAAACCTCGATCCGTTATCATAATTATGAAAATATACGTCTGCATGATTTCGTTCATGGATTGATGGAGTCTGATATCCGGATCAGAAAGCCAGAGGATATTCCCCGCCGTGATATCCAGACATTCATACCGGAACCGGAACAAAAGGTTACAGCAAAACGGTTGTTTCAATGTCTGAACTCATTCTTAACCGATGATATGATCGTTATTGCAGATGTTGGTGATGCACTGCTCGGTGGTTCTGATTTAATAATTCATCGCAGAACCGAGTTCCTGTCGCCATCGTATTATCTTTCCCTCGGCTTTGCCGTGCCGGCAAGTATCGGCGCTCAACTGGCGAACCCATCTATGCGTCCGCTCGTATTGGTAGGCGACGGTGCTTTTCAAATGACAGGCATGGAACTCTCAACACTTGCAAGATATGGCCTCAATCCTATTATTGTTGTATTGAATAACCGCGGGTATGGAATAGAACGACCAATGATGGATGGTCCGTTCAATGATCTGCAGTTATGGCAGTACAGCCGTATCCCGGAAATAATCAGCAGCGGCAGAGGCTTTATTGTAAAAACAGAAGATCAACTCGATGAGGCCCTTATATCTGCATACGAATACAGGGAAGGTTTTTCCCTGTTAGATGTTCATCTTGATAAACATGATATGTCACCCGTAATGCAGCGGTTAACAAGCCGGTCGGCGAAAAAGGTAACCGCAGAAAAGTAATCTTTACCTAAGGACGGTTATTTTCGCACCCGGGATCTCGGGGATTTTATATAATTCCTCAGGTTTAGGGTTCAGGGTTAAAAGCGTTAGGAAAAGGACTGTTCGGCTATTTCTGATTCAGTCAGAATGTATCGCGTTAAAGACTCTCCGGTCTTAACACCATGAAGCTAAAAAATGACACACTTTCTGTAACACAATTCCGGGACATGTCACACTGTATTCTTTATAACACAATTCCACGATTCCTGCCAAAATAAACCTTCTTCCTGTTTACCTGTTTGTTCTCAAACCATGTTTTCTTATGAAAACCTCTTGAGTGTCTGTTTTATGGTATATTTTTTGATACTAAATCATGCGAGATATTGAATATTTATCTATTTTCAATATTACGGAGGGTTGATATGAGTGCCATTTATGGATTTGCATCACAAACAAAAATCCCGGATCCCCTTACTCTGCTTGATAAAATGCTCAAGGCCATTCCATCTCTGGTTCCGGAAAACGACTATCAATGGACTACACAGGAAGGTAACATAGGCCTTGGTTCAATTCATCCTGCCAGAATCAACGGAGTTACTTATTTTGCAGAGGACCCGTCAAGCGGTATATCTTGTGTCTTTGATGGTATTATATACAACGATACTACAGGTCTTAACGGAGAAGCCCTTGTAGAATCCAACGGTGCTGCCTTTTTACTCGAACAGTACCTTACATCGGGAATCGACTGTTTAAAGAAAATAAATGGCAATTTCAATGTAGCATGGTGGGATAACAAGGCACGCCGTTTACTATTAGCGAATGATAAACTGAACCATAACCTCTTATTCTGGGGATTCAGAAATAATACGCTTGTCTTTGCATCACTGTTAGCACGAGTGATGGCAACAGGCATACTATCTTCAGAAATCGATGTAGAGGGCCTTGCCGATCTGATGAGCTATGAGTACATTCTCGGCGAGAGAACTCTTTTTAAAGATGTTCATATCCTGCCGCCAGCCAGTTATCTCATCTATGAAGGGAACAAAATTTATATAGAACAGTACTGGCGTTTAGACCATATAGAACCTTACGGGAGGTATGACAAACGAAGATTACATGACCTTATAGATATTTTTACCTTAGCTGTTAAACGTTCCGTCCGGCAAGATCTCACCTGTGCCATCGCCTTAACCGGTGGACTCGATTCGCGATGTATATTGGCAACTGCAGCAAATCAACAATTATCCTGTTTCACCCATACAGGAGGCCAGCCCGATAGTACGGATGTCATATTAGCCAGAAGATTGGCAGAACAAACGGGAGTGGAACATTCTTTTGAGTTGACCGATCCTCAGGTACTGGGGGATTGGCTTACCCCTATGGTACTTCATCAAGGTGGAATAATTGCCACCCTGCACAGCCATGCCTGCCGGGTCCTGTACTCTCCTCCCGGTTTTGATGCAATAGTTCATGGCATTGGCGGGGAGTTTATCCGCAGTTTCTGGGCATCCTCAAGAAACCTTCATATGAAAAGCCTTATGATGGTACAGAAACACCTGAAGCAACGAATGCTCGGTAATAAGAGGGCAGAATACCTGGAACATATCTGGAGACCCGAATTTCGAACTATTGGACTCCGCTCACCGGAAATCCATTTAAATACCATTCTCTCACATTATTCCCCGAAAGGCCCTGTTGTTACCGCAATGGATTATCTTTATCTTCATGAGCGCTGCCGGAAGTTTCTCAATAAGGGAATTCTCCCGGTACGTCCCGGCATAGATGTCTATTTCCCTTATTTTGATCACCAATGGATAGAGGCTGTTGCTGCTATTCCGATATCTGAAAGGGTTACTCACAAGATACAAATTGATATAATCAAAAAGCTTTATCCTGAGATCCTGGACGTCCCGTATGCCAAGACCTTTATTCCGCTCTCAGCCCCGTTGTGGAAAACACAGACGATTAAAGGCTATCGGGCGATAAAACAGAGGGCTTGCCAAAAACTAGGACTTAAGTATTGCGGTTATGCCGAGACCCCGGTTACCTACTATTCCCAATGGATCCGAAAAGAGCTGCGTAACCCGATAGCTGATCTTCTGTACAATCCCAACGCTGCATTCCGCAGCTATCTCGACTGGGAAATTGTAGAGGCCTTACTCAACAAACATTTCTCGGGAAAGGAGAACTGGGAAACCCTCATTTCTGCATTAACCGTATTTGAGATATCCCATAAACTTTGGGTGAAAAAGGACTCAGAGCCTTTGCAATCAAAAAATTGTATCATCCCAAAATCCCATGTTATCTCTGTAGCATGAGGATATGACCGGATCTCACGTAATTATATCCTACACTTGTAACCATTGTTATCGCAGAACGTAAAACGAAATGTGTAACCCAAACCCGGTGATTTGGGTTACACATACCTGGCATTACTTTTGAACGCTTGCCTCTTCTATAATTACCCCGTATAAGTACCCGCTTCCAAAATCCTTGTCTTTGTAGAGGACACCATTTACTGTTACGACATCACCCAGAGAAGGAAGATCCTGGGACGTCACAACAATATCATGGGTACCGTTATCAGGATTTCCTGTTCCGTCCTGAATATGGATCCAATTCCTCTGTAAAATACCCGTTGATACCTTAACGACCTTACCTCTGAGGGCAACACTCTTCTGATCAAGCTCAGTTCTCTTCGCGTGCAATTCAGCTACAGTATAGGCATTTGAGCCAGGGGCCTTTTCCACTTTTATGTTTTCTTGGGCGCCAACCTCTAAACTCTTACTATCCCCAAAACCATATCCATGCTGTGTGTGATACTGAGATGAAACAGGCCCGGCGGAGAAAATAATCTTATCAAATGTCCGGTTAAGGGTTTTGCTCTCAAAGTTGGTCATCTCAATACCTGGTTCAAGGGAAATCTCATCCCCGACCTTTACTTTCATTTCCCTCACAGCCGCCCATATTTTTTTACCATCCTTCTCAAGATGCAAGTATGTGTAACCGCCGCTACTCATAGTTTCCACAATCTTACCCGTAAGAGGAGGTTTATCCTCCTGGGCCTTTGCATCCCCTTTCGATGGTTCAACCGGCTTCATTGAATAAGCATATATGTTTTGCAGGGAAACTACTGTAGTAAATATCAAAAGCATACCATATACGATTGAGAATTTTTTCATTACACGACTCCTTTACATTACCCTTAAATACCTGTAACAGAAATTTTCAAAAACAAAAATAAAGAATACTCCATTTATGGGAAATATACAAGTATTTTTGTGGCACTTTCGTTTTCTGAAAAACAGGGAAAAGAAGGAAATTACGATGAGGAAGATGAAGGGGGGGCAGGCTCAGTTCCTGCAATAACATCTTTTATCGTAAATTGCAGACTGTTTTTAATATCATCCTGAACCTTCTCCATAAGTTCTGCTATTTTCTTATCATATTGTGTCATTCTAACAGGTACGAAATCTTCCCCATAGCCTCTCATAACACCTATGATATCACCCACATAAATTGAATCCAGGTCTCGCCCAGGCATATAGCAGGTGTATTGCATGACCGGGATCTCTATAATCAGAGAGGCATCCGATAGTGCAAGAATGATCTCCTGAACTATCCCTACAGGGACGTTCAATTCTTCAGATAAACGTTCATCCGACCATTTCTCTCCCTTCCCCTCCAGAAATTGAGATACGATCCTTCCCATAATAAGAAGCCCCAAAAACTCCCGCGATGCATAATCTATTCCACCGGTACGCATTTCCAGCTTAACACCTCTCACATTTTGAATAACAAACGAGAGTTCTGCCCCGAAAAGAATGATTGTCCAGCTCGTCTGCAGCCATAAAAGAAAGAGAGGAATTGCTGCAAATGCACCGTAAATCACATTATAATTGGCAAGTCCTGATTGCCCTTTAAAATAAAAAATTTGAACGAGATGAAATATCGTCCCTCCTACTACACCTCCAATAGCAGCAGGAAGAAACCGGACCTTTGTATTAGGAATAAAAATATAGGCAGTGATAAATGCAATCCATAATACAAGAATCGGGAGGAACCACTTAAGGATAATTAAATAGACCTCACCGATCCCAAACCTATTTAAAAACTTTACGAGCCCTTCATTGGTTAAAGCAGCAGTAACTGTTGTTGATGCCAGGAGAAGCAGTGGAATAATAACCAGCATACTGATATAATTACTAAACTTTCTGAAAATCGAACGGGACTTTTTAATCTTCCAGATATCGTTAAATGATGTCTCTATCGTTCCAAAGGCCCTGACAACAATAAAAACAAGGCTGAAAAGTCCTATGGCTCCCAGGTATCCAAAACTTGTCTTTTCTACAAAATGTATCACCTGGTTCTTATAGTGCAGGATATTTAAACTAATGTTCGTAGGGATGGAAAGCGTAATCTGTCCAATCTGTTCTTTAAGTTTTTGTTTTGCATCTTCCTCTTCAAAATTTATTGATTTAACTATCTCAGAAAGCTCCGATTTAAATTCTTCAACAGCGGCCTGTATCTCTTCCCGGCTAGCAGGAACTACCTGAGGGAGGTCTGGTTCACCAAAGGTTGGTATATCTTCTGATTCTTCCGGTTGGGATGGCAATTTTTGGCGCTTTTCTTCAGGAGGAATACTGATCTCCAGGGATTCAATGGTATCCAGGGTTTCTTGTTTGGCATTTGGATCGTCAAAATTCAAGGTATTGATTTGAGCAATTAACTTATTCTTAAAACTGACAAAAGATTGCGTTACTTCACCTCCGGGAAGACCAAAAATATAGTTATTTATCTCAGCATAGAGGATTTTTTCTGCGCCAAGGCCCTTTGATATAGATAAGATAAACGCTAACAGGGGAACAAGCGATATAAGAGAAACAAAGGTAAGTGCTGATGCTTTTAACGGCCATTGACCGTCTGTAAACTCCCTTGCTGTAAGAATGGCTGCCCTGAGCGCTTTACGAAAAAAATGCTTTACCGGAGAGGCTTCTTTCTCCTCGGCCCAGAGATCTACGTCAAGAAATTTTTTTGTTTCCCGATAGAATGAAAGAGGATTTTTCATTATCTCTATCCGATTTTTATTGAACTGTGCTTTGAACGCTTCAGCAATACCGTTCAACGCGAATATACAACCTTTAAAACCTTTATGTCAACATAAAAACAGCACCTATGAATTGTCACAAAGATAATTTCTGCAAAACAGCTAAAATAGGATTGAAATTTCAGTCATTCCTGGATTATTATTCATGGTAAGCCATGAATAATAAATTCCCCGCATTTTCACAAATTATTTTTAAACTATGCGCTGACAATTTCCATCGAAAATACCCTGTGGAATTGTAACAGAAAGGTAAATACCATGAACACCGGACAAATCTCACACCCTTTTATCTTTGAGCTTAAGAATGTCACAAAAACGTATGATTCCGTTCAGGTATTACCCCCTGTCAACTTATTGATCCCGTCAGAACAAACAACCGTACTGATTGGGCCCAGCGGGTGCGGAAAATCAACATTACTAAGGCTCATGATCGGATTACTGGAACCCGATACAGGTCATATTCTTTTTGAAGGAATTGAGATTACGCAGGAGAATATACCTCTCCTGCGTCAGCGGATGGGTTACGTTATTCAAAATGGCGGAATCTTTCCTCATCTCACTGCACAAAAAAATGTAACACTCATGGCACAATATCTTGGATGGGAAAGACCACGTATTGAAGAGCGTTTACTCGAATTAGCAAAACTAACGCAATTTCCCAGGGATGGATTCAACCGCTTTCCCGCACAACTTTCCGGTGGTCAGCAGCAGCGTATAGCCCTTATGAGGGCATTAATGCTCGACCCCGATGTCCTGTTGCTGGATGAACCCCTGGGGGCACTTGATCCGGTTATCCGGTCTGATCTCCAGAATGACCTGAAACAGATTTTCCATTCTCTGGGAAAAAGTGTGGTACTTATTACCCATGATATCCAGGAAGCAGCGTTTCTCGGTCACCAAATTGTACTACTCCGTGCCGGACATGTTATTCAGCAGGGTACAATCCATGAGCTCATAAGTGCGCCTACAGACCCATTTGTTACTCGCTTCGTAAAGACATACCGGGGTCCGTTAGAAACCCTGGAAACCCTGGAAATCTCGAAAGGCGGTGACATATGAGAAGATGTATAATGTTTTCCATAATAGTATTTTTATGTATGCCCGATTCATATACCACCGGGCAGGTAACACCGCACGTAAGGGTTGGAACAAAAAAATTTACAGAAAACGTAATTATAGGAGAAATCGCTGCTCTCCAGATCCGGCAAGAAGGAACTCCTGCCGTACACCAGAAACAACTGGGTGGTACCCGGGTCCTCTGGAGTGCACTCCTGAACGGAAATATTGATATCTACCCGGAATATACAGGAACTATCGTTCATGAAATCCTGGCAGAAAGAGCATTTGTAGGAATGGATGAGGCGCTTTCCCATTTAGGCATTCGAATGAGTAAACCCCTCGGGTTCAATAATACATATGCAATCGGATTAAAAGCAGAAACAGCTCAACGGCTTGGCATTACCAGGATTTCTGATCTCCGCAATTTCCCTGATTTAACGTTCGGTTTTACCAACGAATTCATGAATCGCAAGGATGGCTGGCCAGGCCTTCGCGATCACTATAAACTTCCACAGAAAAACGTACGGGGGCTTGATCACGATTTAGCATACCGGGGTATTGAAAGTGGTACTATTGACGCAACAGACGTATATTCAACCGATGCAGATATCGAGTACTACAATCTTGTTACCCTCGATGATGATCTCGGGTACTTCCCTGATTATCATGCAGTCCTGCTCTATCGTGCAGATCTCACTGACCGGTGGCCAGATGCATTACAAACAATACAACGACTGGAGGGACGCATTTCTGAACAGGAAATGGTACAGATGAACGCCCGGGCAAAGATCCAAAAGATCCCTGAAAACCAGATCGCTGCTGATTTCCTTGCTGAAGAGTTTGGCGTACGTCCGCAGATTTATATCGAAACAACTTTCGGGCGTATCCTAAAGAGAACCCGCGAACATCTCTTTTTGGTAGCTATTTCACTGGCAGGTGCAATTATCGTATCAATTCCCATAGGAATTTTGGCTGCCAAACAACCAAAAATAAGACAAATCACTCTTAACAGCGTGGGGATTATTCAAACAATTCCATCCCTGGCACTCCTTGTTTTCATGATTCCCTTACTCGGTATCGGAAGCCCCCCTGCCATTCTCGCCCTGTTTCTCTACAGCTTACTTCCTATTGTGCGAAATACATACACCGGATTATATAGTATCCCATCGGATATACGAGAATCTGCAGAAGCACTTGGCCTGCCACCCCTCCCGCGCCTCTTGCTTATCGAATTACCACTTGCCTCCCGGTCTATTCTCGCCGGCATTAAAACCTCTGCAGTAATTAACATAGGAACCGCTACCCTCGGTGCACTAATCGGTGCCGGCGGCTACGGCCAACCCATTCTTACCGGTATCCGGTTAGATAATATAGGACTCATTTTACAAGGCGCCATACCTGCCGCTGTATTAGCAATCCTGGTTCAATGGTTTTTTGATCTGGCCGAGCGCTTTTGCGTACCAAAAGGGCTCAGACTCGCCCCTGCCCAATAAGTTGCAAATGTTGCTAACCTTAAAAAATGCATGCAATTCCATAAAAATTGTATGTTTTTACAAACATACAGGTTAGAACATATATGTTCTAACTGTAGCTACTTAAAAATACCCTCCCCGGTGAAGTATGCATATACATACATAAGAATAAGATAGCTAAATTATAAGAATAAAAAAATATCGGCAACAATCATTAATATATTTGTAAGTAATTATATAATAAATATTTATATTATTCCATACACAATAATAATAATAATTTTTCTCTACAGGACTATTTGGCAAGCATGTTGCCAGAGGTATTATACAAGACATCTTTAAAAAAAGAGTTCCCTTATTTACCTTCAAAGGAGGTTATTATGTTTAACAGGCGTGAGTTTCTCACATTATCTGGATTAAGCGGAGCGGCTTTATTATTCAGTGGTCCTCAAGAGTTACATGCAAAAACATTTCAAAAAGAGGGAAAGGCCATGACGAACAGTTATGATGCAAAGGATTATTCCTCCTTAACAGGAATGGATGGGTTTAGTGATAACGCCTTAAAAACCCATTTTACCCTTTATAATGGATATGTAAAAAATACCAATGAACTTATGAATACACTTTCTCAAATGATTGAGAATAAGAGTACAAATACCCCGGAATTTGCCGAGTTAAAGAGAAGACTTGGCTGGGAGTACAACGGAATGAGGCTCCATGAGTATTATTTTGAAAACCTTACAAAAAAACGTACTACGATAGGAAAGACTCTCAGTGCAAAAATAAATGAGACCTTTGGCAGCTATGAAGCATGGGAAAGGGATTTTAAAGGAGTAGGAGGTATGAGGGGGATCGGCTGGGCTGCTCTCTATCAGGATGTCACAAATGGAATGCTCGTTAATTTCTGGATCGATGAGCATAATGCCAATCATCTTGCAGGAGGAAATCCCCTCTTAATAATGGATGTATTTGAACATGCCTTTCTGCTCGATTACGGTACAAAGAAGGCTGAATATATAGAAGCCTTCTTTAAAAACATCGATTGGAATGTTGTGGAGTCAAGACTCGCTACCTTTCCTGCGGCAGAAGCAGGCGTAGTACGATAAGCAATTAACTGAGAGTAAGTTTGCAGGCTTTTTTCCCCTTCTTAAAAGAAGGGTTATATGGTGTTTATGCGGTAACGATATAAATAATGGTGGAGGTCAGAATAATCGCCGATATAAATGGCGCCAAAAACAAATTCCCCTCCTTTCCGGCCTCCACCATATTTTTCGTAAAATTCCAAAAGGATGGTATGCACATCCTATTCAGAATGCGCACGGGTGTTTTCTTTATATCAAAAGCTTCAGGTATTTTAGTTCAGGGTAAAATTACGTTGGCAAGGAGAAGTGTATGAAGCAAAAAAAACAAAGATTATCAGCAAGATGCTTGTTATTAGAAGTACTTACCGGGATCGTTCTTCTCGGTAGTACTGTGTTTGCCCAGGAACAGCTATGTGAAAAGACAACACCGCCAGTTCAAAAGCCGGTATTATTTGATGATGAAATGGCACCAGAGCAAAAAGAATTATTTATCAGAGAGCTGGAATCTGCTCACGATACTCTATTCGACATTGAAATGACTCCAGATCAAAAGGAAGTGTTTACTAAAGAAATGACCTCGGTCCGGAATGTTGTTCACGAAAAGGGGATATCACCATCGAAGATACCAGAGCCAGAAACAGGGTCAGCTCAAAAAGAAGAAAAAGAAGAATCAGGAACGATGATGAAAATGATGATGGAGATGATGCCGACAGAGGAAAAGACAAAGATGATGAAAATGATGTTGGAGATGATGTCTCCGGAAGAAAAGGAAAAGATGATGAAGATGATACCACCGGAGAAAGAAGAGATGATGAAAATAATGTTAAAGATGATCATAAAAATGATGCCCCGGGAAGAGATTGTGGAAACGATGAAGATGTTGACGGCGGAAAAAGAAGAGCTCGAGAAGATGGGATTGACACCTGACCAGAAGACGGAGTTGGAGAAAAGGACGGGCACAAGTTTTTTCCCTGTTGTTATAAAAGAACCGTTTAAAATGATGATGGAAAGAATGAGGGCGGCAAAACCCAAAATAGCAAAAATCCATACCACCTTGCTCGGGGAACGGTATGATCTCAGTAACAAGCCTGCAAAAGGTGTAACGATGTCCCGCGGGAAACCAATTCAGGAAGGGGTACGGGTTAAACTCCCTGAAGAAATGACATGGGAAAAGCTCGCAGAGATGAGTCCTGAGGAAATCAGGGAAAAAGGCTTATTTCCAGAGGGGTTTATGCCACTGCCTCATCCCAATCACACTGTGGGAGGTTTTGTTATCGTTGAACAGGAAATTGAAGCAATTAAAGAGATGGAGCAGAGGGATCTGAAGCGTTTTGATGTAGATTTTGATTTGCCTGACCATTTTTTACCCGAGTTCCCGCCGGCGATATTTCTTACTACCCGGCCTGACCTTGGCGATGTTTCTCAAGGCAAAGTGATAAACATTAAAAATTACTATGATATATTTAACGGTATATTGAATCCTAAACAGATTCAGGGACTCAGGCTGTTACTCACCCCTTTTCCGCAGCAGGAATTCAATCAGACCGAAGACCGGCGGTCTGAACATCCCAGTCTTGGAGCTGCCTGTTTTGATTGCCATGTGAACGGGCATACGAATGGAAGCATAGAACTCCAGCAGGATATTCGTCCCCAGGCATTTCGTAAGCGTCTTGACACTCCAACGATACGGGGGGTACATGTACAGCGGTTATTCGGTTTACAGCGGTCTATCCAGACAATAGAGGATTTTACCGAGTTTGAGCAGAGAACTGCCTATTTTGACGGCGATACTGCAACAGCAGAAAAAAAAGGAGTTTTCCAGCCTAGTAGGGTCCAGGTAGAAGAAATGGCTGAATTTCAAAGAATCCTGGATTTCCCTCCAGCCCCTAAACTTGACAGGTACGGTCTGCTCGATCCCAAAAAAAATCCAACAGAATCAGAAATGCGCGGGCAAGCCCTGTTCTTTGGAAAGGCAAAATGCGGCGTTTGTCATCCGGCCCCGCATTATACGGACAATACGAAGCATGACATGAGGATAGAGCAATTTTATAGACCATGTATGATCAATGGCGTGATGGCTACAGCAGATGGCTCTGCCAAGACATTCCCCCTGCGTGGTATTAAAGAATCTCCACCGTACTTGCATGACGGGAGGTTATTGACCCTGGAAGATACCGTTGAATTTTTTAATCTGGTTTTTTGCTTGAAGCTCAGCCAGGAGGAGAAGAATGATCTTGTAGCATTCATGCGGCAGTTATAAAAATATAAAAATAACAACCACTGGTGGAGGCCAGAATAATCGCCAGGAATAAATGGCGCTAAAAACAAATTCCCCTCCTTTCCGGCCTCCACCATATATTCTTAAAAGTTCTTCTATTCTTGTAACAACAGGATACATTACGAGGGAAAAAACATGAAAGGAAAAAAAATATGAAAAAAGAAAAAGGAGCGCTGCGAATGCTTTCTGTGTTTATAATCCTCATCCTTGGATCTACACTGCCAGGATACGTGTATGCACAAGAATCTCCAACCCCATCTGAGACCGCCAAGGAAAATAAGGCAGAAAATCAGGAAGGCAGATCTCCACAAAAGAAGGGTGAAAAAGGAGAAAATGCACAAAAATTAACCGAAAAGGAAAAAATACCAGGTCCGGAATTACCACCAAAAAGGGGTGGTACCTTCTATTTTCCAATCATTATCAAAGAGGATTTTAAAAAACTTATGGCTAAAGCGAAAGATAATAAACCCGGTGTTATGAAGACCCAAATGAATCTGCTCAATGCCATTTATGATTTAAGTGACCGTCCAGCCAGCGGTGTAACCATGTCCGGAGGTAAACCTATTCAGGAAGGTGTGAGGGTTAAACTCCCTGAAGGAACAACATGGGAAGAACTCGCAGAAATGTCTCCTGCAGAGATCCGGGAACAGGGTCTATTTCCCAGGGGATTTTTACCGCTTCCCCATGTAAAACATGAGATCGGGGGTCAGGTTTTTCCGAAGTTTCATATTGAGGAGATCTTGAAGCTGGAGGAGCGTTCACTTGAGCGCTTTGACGTTGAGCTCGATATCCCTGACCACCTTCTCCCGGAATTTCCACCACCGATATTTTTATCTTCACGGCCTGACCTGGGTGATGTTTCTCAAGGAAAACTGCTCTCAATTAAGAATTACTACGAGATTATGACCGGTTTACTAACGCCCGTCCAGATGGAAGGTCTGAGACTTCTCCTCACACCCTTTCCCCAGCAGCAATTTAACCAGACGGAAGATAGATTAGTTGAGGAACCAAGCCTCGGTGTTTCTTGTTTAGATTGTCACGCTAATGGACATACGAATGCTGCATTCCATCTAAACCCTGACACCCGGCCTCAGGCTGTTCGCTTTCGGCTTGACACCGTAAGTTTGAGAGGTATGTTTAACCAACAAATTCATGGTTCCAAAAGATCTTTGAGATCCATTGAGGACTTTACAGAATTTGAACAGCGTACAGCTTATTTTGATGGCGACCAGGTAACTGCGGCAAAAAAGGGACTTCACCTCCCGGATCGTACCAGTCAGGTATCCTTTATGGCACAAATGCAGAATATGTTCGATTTTCCCCCTGCACCTAAATTAGATGTATTTGGCATGCTTGATCCAGATGAAGCAACACAAGAAGAACTTCTTGGACAAAAGATATTCTTTGGAAAGGGACGCTGCGGAGAGTGCCATCCGGCACCGTTTTACCTTGATAACCGAATGCATGATCTGAAGGTTGAACGCTTTTATAAACCCCATATGGTTAATCATAAATGGGTTACTGCTGAAGGACCTATTAAGTCTTTTACCCTTCGTGGAATTAAGGATTCGCCGCCATATCTGCATGATGGCCGGCTTTTAACCCTGGAAGATACGATAGAATTTTTTAACCTTGTTTTAAGGTTGAAGCTACTTCCGGATGAGAAAAAAGCCCTTGTTGCATTCTTACGACAGCTTTGAAAATGAGTATAGTTTAAGAAGAGTTTTCATTTTGCCTTTAAATTTAAAGTATTAAAGTATTTTATGTACCTATCAGTATAACGAAGGGGATTACCATGAAAGACGAAATTAAAATCAATGACAATATAACCTCTGCAAGACAGCCAACGGAAGAAGAGATCAGGAAATTACCGCAGAAAGGATTTAAATCGGTTATTAATCTCCGTACTGCCGGAGAAGAGGATCAGCCACTTTCTCCGAAAGCAGAAGAAGAACTTGTACGAAAAGCAGGTATGGAATATACCAACATCCCTATATCAACCAAAGAGGTACCGAAACCGGAGCAGATCGAGCTGGTTCGAAAAGCACTCGATTGTATGGCAAAGCCCATCTACGTCCACTGCCATAGAGGAAAACGCTCCGGTGCACTTACCATGATAGATCAGGCACTGAAACGGGGAATGACGGGTGAAGAAGCGCTTCAAAAGGCACAGTCAATGGGATTTGAATGTGACGTACCGCATTTAAAAGACTTTTTTGTAAATTACATTAATCAGCATACAACAGCAGGTAAGGCTTAAGAGAAGAAAGGAACGCTGATATGTTCTTGGAAACAGTTCGATCAGAAGGATTGGCACATTTATCATATATTTTCGGCGATAACGGAAAGGCCGCTGTAGTTGATCCCCGCCGCGATTGTGATATTTACCTGGATATTGCCTCTCGTCATGACGCATGCATTACCCACATCTTCGAAACGCATCGCAATGAGGATTACCTTATTGGCTCGAAAGAACTGGCAGATAAGACATGCGCTCAGATTTACCACAGCAAGCATCTTGATTTTCATTACGGAAATGCGGTATCAGAGGGTAATACTTTTGAATTGGAAGACATACACCTTAAGATAATCGAAACACCCGGACATACCTATGAAAGTATCTCAATCTCTTTAACTGATAAAAAATTTGGCAAAGAACCGGTAGCAGTATTTACCGGCGATGCCCTCTTTATTGGCGATGTTGGCCGTACCGACTTTTACCCGGATAGAGCAGAAGAAGTGGCAGGTCTTCTTTATGATAGTATCTTTCAGAAGCTCCTCCCTCTCGGTGATCAGGTAATTCTTCATCCAGCGCACGGTGCCGGGTCTGTATGCGGGAGCGGTATGGCCTCGCGTGAGTTTTCAACACTTGGCTATGAACGCATGTGTAACCCTGCACTCCGGAAAACCCGTGATGAGTTTATTACCTACAAGGTAAACGAACATCATTATAAACCGCCTTATTTCAGCACCATGCATACACTCAATCTGGAAGGACCACCGCTCCTTAAAAATTTACCAAAACCACTTCCGCTTAGTGTTGATGATTTTGAAAAGGCTATGAAAGAGGGAATGGTTGTACTCGACGTGCGTAGTCCCGAAGCATTTGCAGGTGCATCCATTCCCGGCAGTATTGCAATTCCCCTGGAAATGGTATCTTCATTTGCCGGCTGGTTTTTGCCTTACGACAAACCCATTGGGTTGGTCGTTGATCAGTATGAGCAGGTAGAGGCTGCGGTCCGTTATCTGATACGGGTCGGATACGATACTATTTCCGGTTATCTTGAAAAAGGGCTGCGCAAATGGGAAGTCAGTGGTCGTAAGTATGAAACGCTGCCTACCATTTATGCAGGAGAGGTTAAGCGGCGCATACAAGCGAAAGAAGATTTTACCCTTCTGGATGTCCGGAGCAAGGAAGAATTTGAAAAAGGCCATCTTCCGAATGCTATCAATATTTACGTAGGCGAGCTGCCCCATAACCTGGATAAACTCCCAAAGGACAACCGCCCCATGACTGTATTCTGTAGTACAGGGAGAAGATCCACAATAGCCGCTTCGTTGTTAAAAAAGAGCGGATTCGAAAGGATAGAGGACTGGCTCGGCTCTATGAGTGCTTGTTCTGCTATCGGATGCCCGACGGGAGAATAGAGGATGAATACACGGAAATACACGGCACCGTGCATTAGCACATTGCAAACTCTATATTCATGAAGCTTTTCTAAAAAACTTTCATCTATCAAAACGGAGGTAAGAATTATGTGTACAAGTTGTGGTTGCGGCGAAGCAAACGCCGATCATGGAAACAAGGACCATATTACCATGGATGATATTGAGAGAGCAGCAAAGGCAGCTGAAATAACACCAGAACAAGTTGCTAAAAATATTCAAAAAACAGTAGAACAAACAGAAACTGGTGGTAAGGCTGGAAAGTGTTAACCTGTTGCGCTTTCCCCCTCGAGGCCGGATGGTATCCCATCCCCATCCGGCCTTTCTCTCAGTAAAATGAGCAGCAGTATAAGCGATTTCCCCCCAGAACGAGAAGCGGTAAACCCCATGACGCTTCTCACAATGGGCCAGACAGATAAAATCTGTCTGGCCTCCCTCCTTTTTTTATTGTACAAATACAATTTTCTTATAGAAAAACAGATCGCCGAAGATAAAAGAGCACTGCATATACTAAAATCCAATCCCGGATTCTGGTTTACTTTGTTTCTGACGGAAGGTATACTAACCAAATGTTACGAGAGTATCTCCGGGTATTGTCAAATATTTATAAAACAGAGCAGTAGTATGGTAATATAGGCTTCATCGCCTTCATTACCTTTCACAAAACTGTATAAGCTTTTTGTAAATTTTTGCCGGGGCTAGGGAGGTTTTGCGATGTATTCTATTAGTGAATATCATTTCAGGGAATTTAAAACCACACCAGGTCATCGGGCAAACTACGCCATTCTCTGCAATTCTGAATTTGAAACAAATCAGTGGGGTATGAAATACTCCCCGGCCAATAACTATTCAAAAGAATATAAGATTCTTTCCCTCTTCTCACATCCCCAGATCCCTTCCAGGTATAAGGAAGGATGTGATATAATGTATAGAGGAGGAAAATTTGTATTAATCCAGAATTATCTCATAATGACACACTTTGAGGGAGAAGACATTGTTGATTACTATAAGAAAAGAGACATGCCTGATCACTATGAGATTAACCAGATAATTCAGTATTTCTACAGTGTTACGCTGCCTCTACAGCATATGCATTCCAAAGGATATCTTCATTCTGATATTAAACCTGGTCATCTCATTCTCAATCCAAAAACAGGTACCCTGTCATTAATAGACCTTGAATGTACAATTAAAACGGGTGAAATTCTTTGTGGCATGAGTAAAGAATACGCTTCACCGGAACAAAAACAGATGATTCAGTTACTGCGAAATCATTCTGCAGGAGAAAATGAAAAGTCTGTACGAAAAAAAATTAAGCTCACTGCCACTTCCGATCTCTATTCTCTTGGTCTGATCCTCTATCAGGTAGTAACAAAGAGACTATGGCAGGATGCAGCCATCCAGCCCGGAGAGATCAACAGGTGTATCCCAGAAAAATTCAGTAGAATCATTACCGGTCTCCTGGAAGAAAATCCTCAGAATCGTATTCATTCTGCTGAAGAATTAAGGAAAGAATTAGAAGCAGTCTAAATTCAGCAAACCTTCCTCACTGCAAACCGGAATAAAGGCAAAGGAATAAAAAGGCGGAAACAAATCCGCCATTCCATAGAATCTAAGAGAATAAACAGCTATAATTGCATACTGTCATTTTAGTTTTGATAATACTTATCCGCGAGGAAAAAATGAAAAAAAGAGCAAGCGGTATTCTGTTTCATATTACTTCGTTACCATCTCCTTACGGAATAGGAGACCTTGGTACATGGGCATATACATTTGCAGATTTTCTTGCAAAAACAAAACAGAGTTTCTGGCAAATACTTCCGCTAAATTTAACCGATCTGGTACACGGCAATTCTCCCTATAATAGTATATCCGCATTTGCAAACAACACCCTACTTATCAGCCCGGAGATAATGTACCAAAACGGCTTCCTGAGAAAAAATGACATAGAACCTCTGCCGTCTTTTCCGGATCATTATGTTTCTTACCGAGAGGTCACCCCTTATAAAAGACAGCTCTTTCACCGGGCATACGAATATTTCAAGGGAAACAACCGGCATATCTACGAATATGAGAAATTCTGTTTAGAAAATTCAAACTGGCTCGATGATTTTGCCCTCTTTACGGTAATAAAAAATCATTTTCATGGGCAGGTCTGGAGTAAGTGGCCGGAAGAAATACGGGATAGAAAACCAGAATCCATACAAACATTCAAAACACAGTATCACAGTGCAATTGAGAAGAAAAAATTCCTGCAATACCTCTTTTTTCAGCAATGGTCTGCCCTGAAAAACTATTGTAATGACCGGGGTATTCAGATTATCGGAGATATGCCTATTTATGTATGCTATGACAGCGCTGATGTCTGGGCTAACCCGGATTTATTTAAGCTCAACGAGGAGAAGCAACCTTCCTTTGTTGCCGGTGTACCCCCTGATTATTTCAGTGTAACCGGACAACTGTGGGGTAATCCTGTTTATCACTGGGATAGACTGAAAGAGACAGAATATACATGGTGGATTCAGAGAATGAAGCAAAACCTTCGTCTGTTTGATATGGTACGGATAGATCACTTCCGTGGTTTTGTAGCATACTGGGAAGTCCCTTCAACGGAAAAAACAGCCGTTAACGGACGCTGGGTTGAAGCACCCGCAGAACATTTATTTACTACCTTTCTCAAGCATTTTCCTTATCTGCCAATTATCGCCGAAGATCTCGGTACCATTACCCCTGATGTAAGAGAAACTATTCGTCACTTTGAATTTCCCGGCATGCGGGTACTCCTTTTTGCCTTTGGCTGGAACCTTCCCACAAATCCTTATGCACCGCACAACCATATAAGAAACTGTTTGGTATATACCGGAACACATGATAATAATACCATACAGGGATGGCTCGAAAAAGAAGCTGCGGAAGAAGATAAAGAGAGGTTGTCCCGCTATCTGGGAAAGGAAATCTCTTCACAGAATATTCATTGGGAGCTCATCCGGCTTGCAATGATGTCCGTTGCAAATCTATCGGTTTTCCCGATGCAGGATATTCTCGGTCTTGGCGAAGAGAGCCGCATGAATTTCCCTTCTAAAAAGGACGGAAACTGGCTGTGGCGGCTTTTACCTGCCAACCTGACTCAGGATGTGATACAAAAACTCCTGGAAATGACAGAGACTTATGGAAGGGCATAGTAATTACTCAGGTTTAAGGTTTAAGGTTCAAGGTTAAAAGCGTTTGTCAAAGATTATGAAGAGAACAGAACGATCAGTCTTGCCCCATCCCCTGAGTCTTTAACCGGGAACCGTGAGCCTGAGGGGGTACCAATATGCCGCTCATCCGGAGCTTTCTGCTTCATTTTTGCTCCTGATATTTCATCCCTATGGGGAGAATAAAAAGATGTGGGTAAGGATGAGCTCGCAAGGAGGAGAAAGCAGGTGGAACCCACTCTGCTTTCAAGCCTCCCCAAGACTTTTTTAATTTCACATGATCAAACATAATCTCGGCTATGACTTCATCCTTATGTGCCAATTTCTCTTCCAATTTCCTTACCTCCCAAATTGGAGAAAAAAAGTTAATAACTATGTAATAAATCATTGAAATATACAGTAGGTTAAAGTGGATGGGTTTGTCAAGACCATTTATTACTATAGTTAACAGCAGTTGAAACCGAACAGGAAATAAAATTGTTTAAAAGGATACTTCTGTAAGAAAGTTCTGAAAGTTTGTAAACAAGTTATACGAGGAGGTATCCTATGCTTCAATTGGATCC
>SOER01000034.1 GCA_021646405.1 Candidatus Loosdrechtia aerotolerans | reverse complement strand
CCATATGGATCTTGCTCCCTTTCTTCTTCTTGTGTCCATCGTATCCGGCTCTTCCCCCGCTCTCAGGTGTAGACTGAATAGTCTGGCTATCGATAATCGCTGCAGAAGGCTTCTTTTTCTTTCCTTCAGCCAGCCTCAGGATCTCTCGAAGATCATGAACAATGGCCTCAAAGACTCCAGCTCTTATCCATCTCATAGCTTGCTGGTAGATGGTGTACCAGGGAGGAAGATCATGAGGGATCATCCTCCAGGTGGTTCCCCCTCTGACCATCCATCTCAGCCCATTGAAGACTTCTCTCAAAGAATGATCTCTTTGGGGAGCATCCTCTTTCATCAAGGCCAAATAAGGGGCGACAAATGCCCATTCAGCATCACTAACATCGCTTGGGTACGGTTTTCTTTTGTTTTTATTAGTTTCCATACCCTAATTATAACAGTTTTACCCACAAAAGTGCATAACACGCTCTAGGCTTTGTTGCGTAAATCCGGTAAAAATGATGTTCTGTAGGTTGAGTTGAGGAACGAAACCCAACGTTCTAAGCTTTTGTTGGATTTACTTCACATAACCCAACCTACCCGACTATTTTAAAAATAAAGCCAATAATTAAGTACGGTGTCCCCGCCGTATATCGATTCATACACAACAGTTACATGGATCCGAAATAGTGCTTTTTCTATTCGTGCGATTTGACACAAGCGCTCCTCGTTGTGTGAGCTGGAGGGAAGCGATAGCAGCCACACGCGTTTGCAAACACTTAATACGTCAATTGTTTCGTATCTTAGACCTTTCAGTGTTCTGCTTCAGAGTTAGCGAAAAGTGAACAATATCGGCACACCCCAGATATCAGTAGTGGATTTTGAATACTTCCCAGTTGCCGATAGCGGTACTGCGAGCGCGGGCCGTGCACCGCCGCCACCTTCGGCAACCACATAGTACGGTGGGATCTCAAGTGTTTCGATAGCGATATTGGCCATGTTGTGTATAGTCCCACCAACGATACTCCGATTGGCATCAAGTAGCTTCACTCTGAATGTTTCCCACGTTCCGGGGCTCGGTCGATCGACATTGAGCTGACGTTCTCCCCACCGCTCAGCGGCGACATAGTGGGTGTTGTTCCATCCAGCGATGTTCACCTGGTCCCCGCTTTCGAGAAGCCCACCATTGAGGTCCGTCACAACGAATGTCTCCCAGTTCCCAGCAGTTGTTCTGTCTGCATTTACCGTCTGCCTGTCCCCCCCTCCCCCTTCGGCCACAAGATAACAGCCGTTGATCGTTTCGAATGATAGAGAGTGTAACGAGGAGTATTCCAACGTCATGACTTCCCACGTGCCAATTGCGGTTCCTGCGACATCAATGCCTATACCTCCACCGTTGAGCACTCGAATGTAGTTCCTGTTGTTGTAGGCCCTGAATGCAACCCGAGTTCCAGACCCTATGGTACCACTCACTGCATTGAACCAGTTATCAACGCGATGAATGGTGAAGGTCTCCCAGTACGTAGGCAAAGTACAATCGGCAAGGAGGGCATTGCCACCGCCGTTCTGAGCTACAAGATAATGCATGTTGTTCCAAGTTTGAATCCAGACCTCGTCTCCACTTTGGAGGCTTCCTCCATTAAGGTCAACTAAGGTGAACGTTTCCCATCGGCTTCGATTGAAATCCGTTGCGACCACACTTGAACCACCACCATTTGTGGCCTTCAGCGAGTGACCGGTATGCGACCGCAGATGTACGTCGTAGAATCGTTCAGATCCCCGATTAACAAAACTTCTTGATGGAACATCGTTGACATTTACGTCTCGCAAGAATTTGATTACAGAGAAGGCACCATCCACATAGTTTTGATTCCACAAATGCCAAGTCGCCGCATAGTAACCGAGAACGTTCCTCTTGTGGTTCAAACTGTTGTTCCGATACTCCCAAGCCTGGTTTGTGTTATGATAGGTGGCATTAGCATACGTCCATAGATACCTGAAACCGTTCTTGGTAAGCTTATAGAAGGTGTCATCTGTACGGTAGTCTGGACGAATGTCCTTTTGGAAGATGCCGGGCGCATTGAATCTGGCGTATTCCTCTGGGAGAGCAAACGGCCTTCTTCCATCATAGTTCCAAGGAAGAAGAATGACTCCGTTTTTAAAGTGTATTTTCTGATCATCGGTTAGTCCGGAAAGCATCAGAATACCATCACACCACTGGGCATCGCCCGCGTTTGTCTCAAAGGTCAGCCAGCCATGAGACTGTGGATCCCATGCGTCGCCGTAGATCATCAGTTGAACGTGGTCGCCAAGTATGCGCTGGGTCTGCTCAAGCCGCCTGAAGATCTCACCGACATACGTCTGCTGATACGCCTGGGAAGTCGTTAAGCCAGATCTCCTCAGACCATTGATGTGATGAATATCTGTAATAGAGGCTGCCTCGGTAGCATAGGGAATACCTGATTTTGTTACGCCCCAGATGAAGAAATTCGCCCATTGTTTCCCGAAGATGCACACCCTGTGATTTGACGGTTCATCATGGCCGATATGAAGGTATTCAAGGGGATACGAAACGCCCGAGTGCTGGTGCGCATCCCGGATCTTGACCAGGAGATCCTCAAAACTCTTGTCAATTCCATTTGGTTCGGGTGCAATCGATGGTGCTCCATAGCGCTTCGTCTGATTTCCTTCACGTGTCTGAATGAAATTCATTTTGATGTTAGAATTAGTTGCGGCGATTTTCTCCCAATGACCGGCGCTGAATCCGCCCAACTGGATTAGGAGAATCAAGCGCAGACCGTTACCTTCCGCTTGTTGAAAGGCTGATTTCAAAGTTGCATACATCTCATCCATGTGATTTGCCGCATAATCATTAAATGAGAATTCAGCTATTTGGTTTCCCTCCTACCTGCCATCCAAGCTACAGAGCTTGTGATTTTTACCCTGGAAGGACTGATTCCTAAGGAAATCATCCCAAATCCCAAACATTTCAAGTAGCGGAGCTACCTGCACAAGCCGATCATCTCATCCCGCAATGTGTGCAGATACACTACTTCATCGATACTCCTGTGGTTTCTTAACCAAATTTGCCCTTACAGGATTCAGTTCAATATAGCGTGCGGCTACATAAGTTTATGTCTCTTATTCTGCAAAGAAGATGCAGAACGGTGAATGGCAAATTTTACATCTACTTCCGATTCCTGAAGTATACGGGCAAGTGTAGCCTGGAGCGTCGCCTTGTCATCATCAAAATCACCATGACTCTTTGCCGTCGAGTGATCCGGAGAGCCCGGCTCAGCATTGTTCGGTGAGAGGATCCACTGGAATTTTTTGGTACCGATATGCTTCATAATATCCTTATCCTCTTTAATAAATTTTTCCATACCAAGGATTGCCTCTCCATCACGGAATAACGGGATACGCGGTTTTTCTTCAAAGGCGTTGGAGACTAAGTAGAGAAGTGATTTATTATAAATTGATGCACAATGATCGTCCTGTTCTGCACTATCCATAAGGGTAAACAGAGCAAATCTCCCAATACCTCCCTTTTGAATTGCAGGCATGTAGGTTTGTTTGAATAATTCTATCGTACAAGCAGGTGCCCAAAGGGTACACGAGGAGACCTTAAGTCCATAGCCCTTTTTCCCCTTTAATGGTCCTGATGTTATCTTTCCTTGCCCGGTCAACAGTTGAATAAGAGGTGCATGAAATATAGCCCCGGCACTATGTCCGGCTACATGAATCTCAATAGATGAATCTTTTGATAGTAATTCTGCCAGATATTTTATTGCAATACGCGTACCACCCTGCGATTCATATGTTGCACCCAAAGCATTTTCTTTCATTTCATCCCATATGAGATTTCCCCCAAGCATCCGAACGAGCGGCTCTAATGCATCGTCCAGCCGGTCGAGCATAAAGTCCTTCGACTCATCAATAAAACCTTCGGGACGCCGCCTGCTCAGTGCATCCTTCAGTAAATTAGTTAACGTTGTCCAGAAATCACTCTTCCAGATAAACGCAAGTGGATAGACTTCGTATTCTAATAATGCAGTGCGGTAGTCTGCAACACGTTGTATGGCAGAATATTCATTGGTAAGCCCTCCGTGGGCATAAAGGAGGAGCCGCTTCTTGCTCCAATCCTTTGTAATCTGTAAGAAATCCTCACGAAAGATTGAAGCAACTTCGGCTTCCGATGTACCATAGGTACCGTTTTCACGAAGAAAACCATCATTGCCAATACTAATGATGTGAGGACGAAGGTCCTGATAAACATACGTCTCCGATTGTTGAGCTATAGCCGACTGACTCGTAGCGACAGCCTCCGGTGTTCGTAGGATAACTGGAGCACCTAATCGGGCTACCCAGACATCAGTACCATTGTTCAACCAATCATCATACATAATTAAGGCAAAGCCGCCCTGCCCCCAATTTTCTCCCCAGGAATTTTGAATCCAAAAACCCCGATCATCAAAGGCTACGATAGCAAAGGCATGTCCACCAAGAATCTTACCATTGGGCGGGATTACCCCATCGGCACCAATTTTATCCCAGCCATCATGTACCAATGCAGTTGCATAAAGAATGCCTACTTCTGCCAGGGCAGTATGCATGGCAACTAAATCCTTATGGTTTACCCTGAAATAAGCACCCAAAGGACGCTTTGCTGCATCCCTCAGTCGCTCATGTGTCAGATGATTATCTGGTTTAAGCGGATTGTATGGCCAAAGCGTTTCTGCACAAACCCCGTGCTTATGCCAACCCTTCATTGCTCCACGAGCACTCGACCCATCATAATCCTCTCCCACCCACTCATCATAACGTCTGGCAATTTCATAAAACATGCGTGGACTAACCGATGTAGTATCTGGTACCATCCTGCGTTTACGGAGGAGATAATTCGCCACCGTAGCCAGGCCAAATCCGGTACATGCCCCTTCAGTGCCTTGGTCAAGAACAGGTACATACAGATGCTTATACTCATCAAGGTCAATACGAGTAGGTACTTCCATTAATGTTGGGACATACATTTTATCACGAAAATCAAGCGTATCAGGACGTGCATCCAGGACACGCTTCCCCTCCTTTTTCTTTTTTGCCATGGTCTTATTCCCCTTTCCTAAAATAGCCTAAAGTTTACTCTGAATATGCGTTTGTGTATTTCCCTTTTGTTTGTCTTGCTAGAAAATCTAAAATTGAAATTCCTATATCTGCAAAGTAAACTCCAAACTCCACCTGTTCAATTTACCGATATCTTGCCCGGCCGTATCGGTAACCCGTAAGATCCAGCTTCCTTCTATTTGCTTTCCAATGAGAGTCGCAAGGGATGGAGTAGAGATCGAATCATAGGTCGTGATCAAATTATCCTGGCCGCCGCCCGTACGGTTATGAAGTATTGCCAATTCACCTGATGGGGCTACAAGTTCAACCCGTAGGTCTCCAATATAGGTATGGGTAATATCGATACCAACCTTCATTCCTTTTGCTATTCCCAATTGGGTGATATTAATAATGCTGCTTATTCCGACAGGATTGTTATCAGGAATTGTTAAGGCCGGTATTGCTTCACCCCGCACAACCTGAGATGCTCCCTCGAGATCTATTTCAAGACCCCAGCGCCGTAATGTACCAACATCTGCTCCGGCAAGGTCAGCTATTTTGAGCACCCAATTACCCTGCACTTGTTCACCTATAAGGGTCGCAAGGGATGATATATCTTCACTCGTATACGACCTGACTAAATTGTCCGCACCTGCTCCGGTACGGTCATGAAGCACAATCGTACGATCTCCCGGCGTTGTCAGGCTCACTTTAAGATCACCAATGTAGGTATGTTCAATATCGATCAAAACAGCCAACTTTATGATTCGTCCGGCCTGCGAGATTGTCAATATGCTGGTTATACCGGATGGGCTATTATCAGGAATAGCGATATTTGGCTCTGTTCCAACTCGCACGTTTTGGCCTGTCGTATCAGGTGGGGTTTTAAAATCAGCAACGATACCCAACAACGATGCACCATTAGAACGTGCATTTGGTCCCATTCCGAACTTTGCGAAAGCAGACCAGATACCGTTTCGGGCTGCAGAATACTCACTTGAACTCAGTTGACCAGCAGTATTTTTATCATCGAGAGCTGCCAGTATAGCATCGCGCATATCAAGAAAACTGGGATTAGCAGGAGATAACTTTAAGGCATCTACAACTAACTGAACAGCTAAAGCAGTACCATGAATTTTTCTATTCATTTCCATTAACGTGGCGCACCAGATCTCACCAATATTATGTTCTTCATCATAACGACCTTTCCCCACATCAGCAAAGGTATCAGGGAAGTTGCTGTCATAAGGGAATCCCCGTATACCATTCGGTCTTCCGGTAACCCATGAACCAACAACGGTACTCTTATTGATAGTACATGCTATATAGTCCCCCCAGCCTTCACCCATACCCGCGCTTTGGGGAGCTTCTAAAGCACGAACATTTATAGGGCCCCCGACAAGGCGATTGGTAACGCCATGCATAAACTCGTGAAACACCACGCTGGAGTCAAAAGCCGTATGCCGATTTGTTGACGTTACTAATCCCATATTCATAACAGGCCTTGAACCGTCGACAGGTGTCGCCATGTTAGCAGTTCCCCATACTGCACCACTATGGGCCCGTGCATCAACCCGATCAGTCGCCACACCACCCCGGTTGAAGTTATTATGCTGAAAGTTTCCATCCACCTCTCGAAAACCAAGCAGGTAAAAGAAGTCGTGCATGTAACAATTGTAATAGAAGATATTAAGAACCTTCTGATCGTCGCCTTGCGGATCAGCAGGATCAAAGGTAAGGATACCATTTTGAACAATCCCTTGAGTCGTCGGGCCACTATCTCCCAGGTGTGCATACACACTATTGCCCGCTGTATTATTCGTCTCAACCCACTCTTCAGGAAACCCCAATGGCAAGTTATTTGGTATGGACAGATTATAATCCGTTAAAGGCCTTGGGAAATGAATCATTTGGCGGGAACCTGTGTTACCATCCACAAGATATACATTTCCCTGCGCAGCAACAGATTGTACCAATTGTTTACAATACAGTATTTCCCCGGTTTCAGCATCCACCATGGTACGATACTGGCCTTCGTAGTTTGGCATTGCCAGGAGTACTTCCCATGCTAATCGCAGGTCATCGCTTAAGGGAAACCAAATCAAATTGGCCCTGATTTTATCGCCAAATGGACCAGCTTCAAGGACAGTGAGTTGTTCAGGCTTATCCGGAAAGGTTGCAATTACTTTGGGATCAAAACCGTTCAAATTTACCTGTTTTGGGATAAGTGGCGTTCCAAATTGATCTTTTAATTCATATTCATCTTTATCAGGTGCAGCTACATGCTGCGCTGCCTTCAACACAGCATCTTGTACGGAAAGTTTTGGAACAACATCTCTCTCCTGATAAATTGCAATACTACTACCCACAGTCTCCTTCAACTTACCGTCTGGAGCAAAACGTACCGTTTCGGTAGCCTGGAAGATAGGTATACCTTTATACTGCTGCTGAAGGTGAACAGCAACTGCACCGCTGGTAGTGCGTTGAATGTGTGGGTCTGCCATAAATTCAGACGGCTGAACCGCCGTCAAACCTAATGCCTTACTGATATTCCGCACATGATCCAGGGCACGCTGAATATAATTATCCGTCCCGGCAGGTCCATCTTCTGAGATGATTACTGAAGGGTTACCGGTGGCAGTATCAAAACTTTTGATCCTTATCCGATGTGACCCGGGGAGGCGGTCTGAGACTTCTGATGCACGTGATTTCAGCTCCGCTTCCCGTGCAGGTGTAACTTTGTTGATACTAAAATTCCGACGATCAATTTCCCGGCTCATAGTAATTCCTCCTTCCTAAAGATAAAGTGTCTTGCAAGGCTTGAAAAGCCTTGCAAATAGCTATATTCCAGCTATTTTTCTTTTTAAAATCCTCTCTGCATTCTGATATAAAACCTCAATACTCAAAAAGATTCCTGAATCATTTCTTTCCAATCCACCGCTGTTGCCAATATAGGTAAAACAGGCTGAACTGCTTTCTACTGAGTAACTAATAGGAATCCATTCTTTCACGTATTCTTCTGCAAAATCTTTGAATTCTTTAAGATTTTTGAGTTCTTTGAGTTCTTTGAGTTTTTCAAGCTCTTCTACTGCATTTTTGACATTTTACCAGCAAGGCCGTCAAGGGCGTCCTCAACATTATTGCTGGTCACCGATTATGCATTCTTTGCTTCTTCGAAATGTATTCCACAGCGGGTTCAGGTTTGTAACCTGAACCCATAAGTTTGACTGGATAATAGTGCTCTTTATCATCAACAGGCTAAATAAACACTAGAAAATATGGGGTTCAAGTTACAAACTTGAATCCGCTTGGGGAAAGTATACATTCTTTCTGTAACAGCACAACACAAGATATAAGAGCCTTCCATATACATGTATTCCTATTAATTGTTTACCGAAAATCATGTTGATATTGCACTACTCTAATCAACAATCAACTTTCGCCTTACATACCATTGAAGTATGCAGCCAGTAAGAAATCTAACAAGCAAAGAAGAAATGCTAAAAACCGTTCCTCCTGCAGATATAATTATCATGTAACGAATATTTTCCCGAAATATCCATGCGGTGCAACCTGTCGATATGAGGAAGGGTATTGAGGAAACAGATATCCATTTTAAGGAACTTCTGAATCGCCGTAAAATAGCCATCTTTTGTTCTACATTCTCCAGATGCCTGTGCCAATTATCCGGCTGGTCAAGAACTCTTTCGGAAATTTTGTTAATGATATCACCATCCGGCTGGATCAATGTCCATGCACAGAGTGAAGGATCAGATATTGAGGCATTATCGAAACGGGTACGCACCTCAACACCACCCGATAGATACATCTCTCTGAGTAAACTTACTAGCTGACGGAAAAACATCATTATTGCTTAAAGAATATTTTTAAAGTTGAATTAAAAAACTCATTTACAATCCCTACAAGATCCTTCCAAAAAGATACAGAAGTATCAATGCTTTGATTATGGAATTTATGAATCAGTTCGTAAGCCGGCGAGATATATTTTGGCTGTATCCGTGTTATCACATCCCCATCAAGCTGGATAACGGTCTGCATAGAGATATCCTCTACCCCGATTTCCCAAATCTTCCGAATTAACACCAGTTCATCCGGATTCAGGGGGAACGGAGGCCTTTTTTCTTCTACTTGCGCATGAGTATAGTTATTATCCCAAACGACAGGATTAGGATATCGCCGCTTGAGAGAATTGAACATACCTTTGATCTGATCCGATTTATCCTTTATCCGGTGCAACATTAACACATCAGCTACTCTTTCAATCGTCATCCCACCCTCCTCAAGTTCAAGAATCTTGTTTTTAGCCCTGCCTCGTAACTGATCAAATGCTCTAAAACCGCCGGTATCGTCATGATCTTCAAATCGTTTTGCTCCAAGGCGTATAAGCTCACAATCAAATGTCATTGCTATGTCTAACAATGCATGACGGGGACCCGGCATCTTTGTGCCTTCAATAGTGGGCTTAATAATGGTATTGATCTCAAGATTCAAAAGATCAGTTGCAATCTTCTTGATCTGTTCTTTAAAATTCTGCATTGGTATGCCCTCTTATGTTCCCAGCGATTTTTGTGCAAAATCCCATAGTCTCTCAAGTGCAGCAATATTTGCCTTTATCATCTCGTACCCTTCCTTCTCCCTGCCAGCATGGAAATCACGCAAACTCTGATACTTCCCGGTAACAAACTCCTCGTGAAAAACGGTCGTAATATCCCCCTGGAGGAGGTCGACCCGGGTTAACATAACATTGGGATTCTTGGAATAGTCAATAACTGGTGAAACCTTTCCATCTTTAAGCATAACATCCCCAACAGCTGTTATGATCTCAAGTGTTACCAGATTATTAACAGCATTCTTAATTTTCTCAATTACTTCATTTGCCATAAAAATCCTCCTTTTATAGTATCTAACTTTTACCGAATTTTCAGTGTGACGTGGTAACGCCGTTTGACAGAGGATTCACCCTCCCATTCACGCCAAAGTTTAAAGACGAGAGTCGTTTCGCCTTGGTTTTTCGCCTCAAGGATAAACTTTCTCAAGCCACCACCAATGCCAGAATCTTTATCGGCAACGAATTCTGACTTTTGCAGGATAACAATCTGCTGATCAATGCTTTCTATAGCCCAGGAGAATCCCGTTGCAGGATAATCCCTTCTCTATTCCATATTTTTTAATATTCTCGCTCATACTGTTTTCCCCCTATCTTAAGATTAAAATGGAACATTACAGGATTACAAGTTTAAGTTGATGCGGTTGTCAGGCAACTATGGCATTTTCAACTTTCACCTCCCAACCCTGTACTTGCTCATTGTACAGATAACACAACTGAGATGCCAAAGGATAATACTTTGGCTCATGCTGATTAGCGGTTGCTAGTTCGCCATTCTTTTTTTTATTTATACAAGTTCAATGTAAACACGGATTTAATCAAGAGCAGTCCTAAAACTATACTTGTTTTTAAACAAAGAAATGAACCAAAAAATATATAAAAATAGTATCTGCGGATCTCAAAAAAAGCATACCGCACTGGATTCTGGATTCCTCGTTTCAACGCTCTGCGTTGGAATGCACTGTGAGACGCTTTGCGTCGCATCTACCAGGATATATGGAATCTAATTCCAGGACTGAATTATCATTGTTCATAAAATTCCTTGTGTTTGAGTAAATCCAACTGGCAGGGTCATCTACATAACATCTTCTTATCGGATTGTAATGAATATACTCTATTTTCTGACGCATCATCGCTTCAGATTGTAAGTACCTGACCACAAATTTTTGTATATTTTTATTAGTCAAGAGTTTCAATATGCAAATATTTATGTACAGGTACTTATTTGCTGCGGATGGAATCCTTCCTGCCATAATTGATGTGTTCTGTCATGTTTAAAATCCTTTCAGTCAGATTGTATTTCTTCGATGAACTTTCCATACCTGTTTTGGGAACAATGTGTTCCTTTGACAACTTTCAATCAAAAAAAATACTTTTTGATTTGAAAAAAACAAAACCTTATTATCCTGGTATGTCAAATGATACTATTAATTCGCTTCTTGAATTATCTCAAGTAATTGATCTTTTTCAGAAGGACATATACTCATATGGGAAATGATCCAACAAACACGTTTCCTGGACGGTACTTATGCTGGAATAATAAGAGAGATAAATAAGGACCGGATTCCCAGTGATAAGATATTATATCAAAATGGAATAACAGGCTATATGACTTCCTTTGCAGCAAGGGATAGATTAGATATCATTGACGAGAAAGCTGTAATGAAGTGTTGGAATGAAGCGCAAGATCATCTGAGAAGAGAGACATGGGGTAAAGATAAAGATTATTTAAGAACAAAGATAAACCTCAAAAATAGGATAATGTCGTCCTTGAAACGGAATACGGGTGAAAATACAGTTAATAAAATCATTGGAGATATTTTCTGTGAAAATGTATAATTTCTCTCAATACAGTCGTACAGGCACAATTAGCCACGGGACAGGAAAGAAGATTACTCGAAAATACCCCTCAATGGCTGAGAGATATAATCTTTTTTGATCTGCACACTGGATTGTGTCAGGGGGAATTGCTTTCTCTTCAATGGGATCGGGTTGATTTATTTCGTAAAATTATCATTATTCAGGAATCTAAGAGCGGCAAGCAAAGGACGATTCCATTAAACCAAATTGCACTGAATATTTTAATGGAAAAGGCAAAAATCAGGAATCTTAAGAATGACATTGTATTTCTGAGCAATGCAATAACTAAGATTGACCGTCACAATCCCAGAATGGCTTTTAATAATGCCATAAAAAAGGCAGGTATCCATGA
Organism: Candidatus Loosdrechtia aerotolerans; assembly: GCA_021646405.1. Classification (GTDB taxonomy): domain Bacteria; phylum Planctomycetota; class Brocadiia; order Brocadiales; family Brocadiaceae; genus Loosdrechtia; species Loosdrechtia aerotolerans. The sequence continues at coordinate 25,346 of SOER01000034.1, read as the reverse complement.
CTTTCATTTCCATGATCCAAGACATACCTTTGCAACACGGTTAGCACAAAGGAGCATTGATATTTATAAGATATTGAAGTTGTTAGGACATCATTCTGTAGAAATGACACAACGGTATGCACATCATTGCCTTGACAGTCTTAAAAATGGGGTAGAGGCCTTAGAGTTCGGTCACAATTTGGCACAGTGGAGAAAAACAAAAATGTATCGAATGCCTGAAACCCTTGAATATATTGGTCGGGGTGGCGGGATTTGAACCCACGACCTCTTGAACCCCATTCAAGCGCGCTACCAAGCTGCGCTACACCCCGACATACGTATATTATTATAGAGCCTTTTCATCTATTATCAATAGAAATCTCTCCCGAAATACTTTGACATTACTTATATCTTCTAATATAATTTTATCTGATTGTTTTTTTATAGGGACAATAGTTTGTTCAGTTTAATAACCGGTTAGGTTTCATTTTTCCAAATAAATACATGTTTAAAAAAAATAAAAACAAAACAAATAAGACACCATTTTCCATAGGATATATCCTTCTTTTTCTTGCTGTTATGTACATCGTACAGATGTTTTTATCGCCTAAGGCAGAAGAACTCTCCTATAGTCAATTCAGACAGTATTTAAAAAATGGATATATCTCCGATTGTTCTGTAGGCTCGAATGTTATCAGGGGTCATTATAAAAAATTGTCAGATGAAGGGGATGGTAAAGAAGAGAAAGTTGCATTCGTTACCACACCGATATTTGACTCAGGCCTTGTTAACGAACTTGAGGCCCAACAGGTCAAGTTCAGGGGTGTAGCAGAGAATAATCTTCTGAAAAACCTCCTGATGTGGTGGATCGTTCCTTTTGGCATTATGATACTGGCATGGCTTTTCCTCTTTAAAAAAGTCGGCGGAATGGGCTCCCCTTTTATGTCTTTTGGAAAGGCAAAAACAAAGCTGTATTCAGATAATGGAACACAAAAGACGACCTTCCTGGATGTCGCCGGATGTGATGAGGCAAAAGAGGAATTAAAAGAGATTATCGATTTTCTGTCCTATCCGGAACGATTCCAAAAGCTCGGAGGAAAAATTCCCAAGGGTGTACTTCTTGTAGGCCCTCCAGGTACAGGAAAAACATTGCTGGCAAGAGCCGTTGCCGGGGAAGCAGGTGTACCATTTTTCTCAATCAGTGGTTCTGATTTCGTTGAGATGTTTGTTGGAATGGGAGCAGCAAGGGTACGGGACATGTTTGAACAGGCAAAGGAAAAGGCACCATGTATCGTCTTTATCGATGAAATTGATAGTGTAGGACGTCAACGGGGAACCGGGCTGGGCGGCGGACACGACGAACGCGAGCAGACACTTAACCAACTCCTTGCAGAGATGGATGGTTTCTCTTCACAAAAGGGAGTTATTATTATTGCAGCAACGAACAGACCGGATGTTCTCGACAGCGCACTGTTACGGCCTGGCCGTTTCGACCGTCAAGTAACTGTGGACAGGCCAGACCTTCCGGGCCGGGAGGCTATTCTGTCAGTTCATGCAAAAAGTATTAAACTGGATTCCAATATTAGTTTGAAGGTCATAGCAAAACGAACACCCGGGTTTTCAGGGGCAGACCTGGCAAATGTTATTAACGAGGCAGCACTCCTTGCAGCAAGGCATAATAAGTTGTGTGTGGGCATGGAGGAGCTGGAAGCTTCTATTGACAGGGTATTGGCCGGTCCCGAACGAAAGAGCAGGATTATGAGTGATTATGAGAAAAAGACCGTCTCAATCCACGAATCGGGCCATACGTTAGTAGCGGCACTGCTTCCTCATACAGACCCTGTACATAAAGTTTCGATTATTCCAAGGGGGACTGCAGCATTAGGATATACTATGCAATTACCGCTGGAAGATAAATACTTAACGAGCGAGTCCGAAATCTTAGATATGCTTTGTGTACTCCTCGGAGGCCGGGCAGCTGAAGAACTGGTATTGCATGAGGTGTCTACCGGCGCCCAAAACGACCTGGAGAAGGTTTCGCAACTGGCCCGAAATTATGTATGCCGGTTTGGTATGAGTAAAGCACTTGGACCTCAAACCTTTGGCAGGCAGTCCGGAAATATATTCCTCGGGCACGACCTCGTCCAGGAAAAAGAATACAGCGAAAAAACGGCTATGGTTATCGATGAAGAGGTTACAAACATTATTATGAACGGCTATGAGAAAACAAAGAAGTTAATCATAGAGAACCGTGACAAGCTGGAGCTGCTGTCAAAGAAACTGGAAGAAGAGGAGGTGCTTGAGGGAGACCAGGTCCTCGAGTTGCTAAAAATAGGAAAGAAGCAACCAAAGGCCCACAAAGAAATTGATGTTGTTCCGACAGAAGAACCGCAAGTAATTAATTAAAGGTAGCTACGATTGTAGAGCGGGGAGAGGCACTTCGCTCTACATCTTCTTCTATCTGATATTCAGGATAAGAGCTTTGCAGATTATATCTCAGCGAGAAGGCTTTGCGGAAGATTAGCGTTTGAGTATATATCCTGTACGTCATCATGTTCCTCAAGTGCTTCCATAAGGCCTAACACTTTGCGGGCTGCAGTTTCGTCCAGATCAACGGTATTTTTTGGTATCCAGCAAACTTCTGCATTCAGAATCTCTATAGTATTCCTGCTTTCTATACCTTTTTTCACCTCATCTAAATCTGTCTGTGAGCATATTATTTGAAAGGTATTACCCACTCTCTGTACATCCTCCGCTCCTGCCTCTAAGGCTCGCATCATGAATTCATCTTCATTCAGGTTGTTACTGTTTACCTCAATAAGGCCTTTCTTTTCAAACATCCAGGAAACACAACCGGATTCTCCTAAATTCCCGCCAAATCGTTCAAATATTTTTCGTATTTCGGGGGCTGTTCTATTCTTATTATCAGTTAAAATCTCCAGCATTAATGCAACACCGTATGGGCCATACCCCTCATACATCAGCTCAAACAACCCCCCATCCCCGCTTGCCTCACCCGTACCCTTTTGAATAGCACGTTCGATATTCTCTTTCGGCATATTGACAGCACGGGCCTTGCTTATAGCAAGCTGTAATTTCGGGTTCATCTCGGGATCGCTACTACCGCCCTTTTTTACCGCTACGGTAATCATACGGGCTAATTTAGAAAAGATTTTTCCTTTTTTAGCATCTGCCGCACCTTTTTTGTGCTTTATACTTGCCCAATGTGAATGTCCAGCCAATTTCTTCTCTATCCCTAAAATAAGGTTAATAAAATAGTGTTATCGTAAAAAAGGTAACTCCTGATGTAGTCGCAGGTCTTTAGCCTGCGCACACTCACGTTCAAATTCCAAATCCCAAACTCCAAATCCCATTTTTGTTTAAACTTTTTAGACAATCTCTCTTTAGCCCTTCAAGGCTACACTATATTCCATGCTTGCTTTTTCCAGAGAAATTAATTTCTTTATTTTCTCAAGCTTATCTTTTACGTTTTTTATTCTTGCTTTCCCGTTAAACGCCTTTTCATACAATACTTTTGCCTTTTCAAAGGCATGGACGGCCTCATCCCAGTTCCCCAAGCTATAGCAAACATCACCAATATGTTCATAAATATCCGGCTCTTCAGCAAATTGAACGGCCTCACGTAATTTTTGGAGCGCCATGCTTAAGTAATTGCCTCCACCTTCCTTCTGAGCCTTCTTATAATAAGCCCAACCTAAACTGTCAAGGTATGCTCCATTTTTAGGCTGTGCTTTTAATGCCTTGCTAATAAGCCTTATAGCCTCATCCAGGTTTTTATTGTTTTCAGCAAAGAAATACCCCAGAAAATTACAGGCTTCGTGATACTCAGGATCAAGTTTCAGGGTCATAAGCAGTTCATTTTCCACTTTATCAAATTCCTGGTTCTCGTAATACAGGTTTGCCAATAAGAAATGAATATCCCTGTAGTCTTCTTTATTCAGTGGAATTAATTTTAAATTTTCAATAACAGCTATAGCCCTGCTAATTCTCCGTTGATTTCTGTAAATCTGACATAACATAAAGTATTCTTTGGGGTTTTTACTACCGTTATCCACGTTTTTGTTTAAGATTTCCTTAACTTTTTCTATCTCTTCATCCTTTTTCTTTGTGTCGTTCATTTTCCCGTAGATTTCTGATAATGCGAAATGCATAATCCAATTGTTTGGTTCTTTCTGTAAAAAATTATTTGCCTCATGGACCGCACTCGCATAATCATCCAGTGCATCGTAACAAAGAGTAAGATAAAAGCTGGCAAGACTTAGATCCGGATCTGCCTCTTTTACCTTCAAAAAATACTCCAGGGATTTTTTGATATTGTTTTTTTCAAAATACTTCAACCCGATTTCGGAATATATCTTTGCAGGATCACTTACTAACTTCATATCTAACATGCTCTTGTAGCACTCAGCACCCTTCTCCATCATCCCCTCCTGCATATAAAGGTTAGCGAGTTTGTACAGAGTATCGGACAAGAATACGCGATCTAACTCTGTTGTCTTACATTTTTGGGCACGCTCGTATTCAGCAATTGCATCCTGAATTCTTCCTGTAATCTCGTACAGTGTGGCAAGTGTATAACGGGTATGAAAATCATCCGGTTTAATCTTTATTAATTTTTCAACAGCGTGGATAGATTCTTCATTCCTGCCTAGCTGAAAATAACAGGTAGCCAGGTGTCGTAGAATCCTTTCGGAGGAGCCATCCAGTTGGAGGGCCTTTTCAAAATTCTCTGCTGCGTTTTCCCAGTCTTTATCGAGAAAATGAAAATAACCGATACAAAAATACGTATAGGCCTTTTCCTGCGTGTTTAACGGCTGGATTTTCATATCGTAATCAGGCAGGATACCCCATTCAGCATAAGCAGTAATATGCCCGGGGAAGCCGTTCAGTACAAGCGTTAAGAAAAAAATATTAAGTATTCCAGTAAAAAAACATCTCATACTGCTTCAGGTATTCTCGAACATCTATAAAGAATATGTATCAGTTTAAAGAATAACTTTATTGAGAGGATACTCAATAATTCCTTCTGCCCCTGCCCTTTTTAGTTCAGGGGTAATCTTTCTTGCTATCGTTTCATCCAGAACTGTCTCAATCGCATAACCAACACCTTCGGCCAGGGTAGAAATAGTTGGCTTCCTCAGTGCCGGCAGTTTTTTTAGCACCTGATCAAGGGATTCGTTTGACACATTCATTTTCAATCCAACCTTCTCACGGGCAATAATAGCCCCTTCAAAAAGCATGGCAAGGTTTTCTATTTTCGTTCGTTTCCATTCATTCACCCATGAATCAGGGTTAGCAATAAGAAGCGTTGAAGACTCCATAATATTCTCTACGATACGCAGTTTATTTGCCCTCAGGCTACTACCCGTTTCCGTAAGCTCTACGATTGCATCAACCAGATCGGGAGCCTTCGCCTCTGTTGCACCATGAGAAAATTCAACATCGGCAACTATTCCCCGTTCTGCAAGGTATTGTCGCGTTACATTTACCAACTCAGTGGCAATTTTTTTCCCCTGTAAATCATTTACTGAACGGATATCTGAGTTTTCAGGAACAGCAAGTACCCATTTTACCTTTGTTAACTGCCGTTTTGCGTAGACCAGGCTTACAACAACCTTAACATCTGATCCGGCCTCTTTCACCCAGTCAGCACCTGTCAGGCCAGCATCAACGATACCTTTTTCAACATATCGGGGCATATCCTGTGGTCTGATTAACCTTACAGAGATTTCATCATCATCAATTGTCGGATAATAAGAACGGGCACTTACAATGACCGTATACCCTGCCTTTTTCAACATATCAATGGTAGCCTCCTGAAGGCTGCCTTTTGGTAAACCCAAGCACAATTTATTCATTCTTCTGTCTCACCTTCCGTCGTTATATCACTTCCCTTAACTGCCTCATCAATAAGTTTTGAAATTTGCATACTCTTTTTGACCGATTCATCTAAATATAATACCAAAACAGGTGTATATTTTATTTGTAAATGAGCAGCAACCTCTGCTTGAATAAATCCTTTTGCACGTTCTAATCCCTGCAAGGTTTTTCTCTGTGTTTTCTCATCACCTAATATAGAAACATACACCTTCGCTTTTTTTAAGTCGGGTGTAACTTCAACTCTTGTAACAGTAACAAAACTTATGCGAGGATCTTTCAATTTATAGAGGATTGCTTTACTTACTTCTTGCTTAATAGCCTCTGACAATCTTTCAATTCTTCTTGAAGACATAACAAATCCCCTTTCTTTTTCATAAAAAAACGATACTATTTAAAAGGGATTTGCAAGTCTACTTACCTCAAAAGAGCTTAAATAAATTCAAGTTTATAATCAGTAAGCATAACAGAGGGTACACATCGGATTATATGAATTAGTTTTGTTAAAACACTGTTTATATACCGATTGTCATTTCCTACCATTGCAATCCCCAGTTTAGCATATTGACAATGATCGAGAAATCCGATTTCTGCAATCGAAACATTGAAATTATTTTTGATACGGTCTTTTATGCTCTTAATGATGCGGCGCTTATCCTTTAATGTCATCGCGCTTCTGATTACGAGCCGAATATGTAATATCCCGATTACCGCATCATTCGATTCACGAAATTCCAGATTCATAACGCAGTAATATGCAATTCTTTTCTGAACGGTAAAAAACCATGTATTAATTCTACACGGCTAAAGTCCGCGTAATCTTTTGTACTTCGTATGCCTCTACGATATCCCCAACCTTAATGTCATTGTAATTAGCGATTTTCAACCCGCATTCAAAACCGGCTCTCACCTCTTTAACATCGTCTTTAACGATCTTTAACGACTCTAGTTTTCCATCGTAGATAACAATATTATTACGAATCAAACGGACGAAAGCGTTTCTCGTAATCTTACCTGACTTCACGTAGCATCCGGCAACGTTACCAATTTTTGAGATATTATAAACGTGCCGGATCTCAACCTGACCTAACACCACCTCTTTAGACTCAGGCTCTAACATGCCTTCCATAGCGGCCTTTATTTCATTAGTCGCATTGTAGATAATTTTGTACAGTCTGACCTCCACCCCTTTTTCTTCAGCAAGTATTCGTGCTCTGTCTTCAGCCGTCACGTAAAATCCAATGACAAATGCATCTGATGCATCTGCGAGAAGCACATCTGATTCTGTAATGCCTCCCACGCCTGCATGTAAAATCCTTACCTTGATCTCCGGTGTCGAAAGCTCTTCCAGTGCTTTCTTAAGCACTTCAACAGAACCTTTATAATCAGCCTTCAATATTAACCTGATCTCCTTTACATTTCCTTCTGCGATTTTCGTGTAAAGATTATCCAGCGTAACATGCTGATACTTCATTAATGATGTTTCCCGCTCTTTCTCTTGTCTTTCCTGGGCAATTTCTCTTGCCTTTTGTATATCGCCAACGGCATAAAATTTGTCCCCTGCCTCAGGAACTTCAGAAAAATCAGAAACTGATACAGGTGTTGACGGGCCAGCCTCTTTTACTTCAATGCCTTTGTCATTTGTCATGAAACGTGCTCTACCAAACGTTTTACCACAGAGAATGATATCTCCCTGACGTAACGTACCATCCTGTACCAGGACGTTGGCAACAACACCTCGCCCCTCACTTAAATGCGCTTCCAGAACCACCCCTCGTGCCGGGTTCTTTGGATTTGCCTTTAATTCAAGAATTTCGGATTCCAGAAGGAGCCTTTCGAGGAGGGCATCAATTCCTTTTTTCGTGATAGCAGAGGTCTCGACAAACTGCGTTTTTCCACCCCATTCTTCCGGGATCAGGTCCAGCCCCGCAAGTTGTTGCATTACCCGCATTGGATTAGCGCTTGGCTTATCTATTTTATTTACCGCTACTACAATCGGTACATTAGCGGCCTTTGCATGGTTTATCGCTTCTTCTGTTTGAGGCATTACCCCGTCATCAGCAGCCACAACAAGCACTACCACGTCGGTAACATTTGCCCCTCGTGCCCTCATCGCGGTAAAGGCCTCATGACCCGGTGTATCCAGAAATACCACGTGCTTGCCGTTCGTCTCTACCTTATGTGCACCTATGTGCTGGGTAATTCCTCCGACTTCTCCGGCAGCTACGTCTGTTTGACGAATACTATCAAGAAGTGACGTCTTACCATGGTCAACGTGTCCCAGGAATGTCACAATTGGCGCACGATATACCATGTCTTCTGCCCTCGTAGATACCTGGTGGGCAAGAAGATCCTGCTCCTCCATAATTTCCCTCTTTTTAATCCTTATTTCTACTCCGTACTCAAGACCCAGTAATTCTACAATATCTTCCCTTAAAATTTGGTTAATCGTTGCACGGATATTATGTTCAAGAAGTAACTTGGTTATAATCTCATTTGCACGAATCCCTAGTTTGGAGGAAAGGTCTTTTACTGTAATTGGTGGCTCCATAACAACCTTTGTCTCTTTTTCCTTAAATGTCAGTTTTTTCTTCTCAGCAACTTCCCTGAAAGGTTCATTCCTCTTTTGATGCGGAGGAACCGGCGGGCGTTTCTTTTTCCAAAATGTTTTTACAGGAGTTACCTTTACGAACATATGTTTTCGAGAGGTATCTCCCTTGTGAACTTTTACATCCTTGGTTGGTTGTACATTTTTATTGGTATTACTAACTCGCAACGGCTCTTTGACATCTTTCTTCTGCTCTGTTTCCTGTTCCGGGACTTGTGGAACAGTTTTTTTCTCTACCTTGGGTTCTTCTTTTACAGGAGTTGCCTTTATACCTGGCTGGAATAGTTGCCGTATCATTTCTGCTTGCTCAGGTACTAGGGTATTCGCATGATGAGTAACGTGCATCAGTCCCGTTTCATGACACTTATCAATTAACAGGCTGCTCTTTACTCCTAGTTCTTTCGCAAGTGAGCTGATCCTAATTTTTTCCATTTAAACTCCTAATTTAATAAACGTAATAATTTGTTATCTTATAACTCTTCTTTATTATTGAATTCGATACTCTCTGAAGATGATTCATCTGTTTGATCTATACTGTTTGAAGATACTTTACTCGGTTCGGCAACCTCGGAAACTTCCGTAGCATTCGATCTTTGCCTCTCTTCAAACTCTGATTCAGTTATAATATCAATATCCCAGGAAGTTAAGCGGGATGCAAGGCGTACGTTCTGTCCTCTTTTTCCAATAGCTAAAGAGAGCTGATTGTTTGGCACGACAATGGTTGCAACCCTATTTTCCGTGGACAGGATAATCCCTGAGACCTCAGCCGGTTTTAATGCATTCGGTAATAAGGATTCAGGTTCATCAGACCATCGGATAATATCAATTTTTTCACCATTTAATTCATCTACAATATTCTTGATTCGGGCCCCGCGAATGCCAACACACGCACCAACACAATCGACATTCGGATCACTCGATGCCACCGCTATTTTGGTTCGGTGACCGGGTTCCCTTGTCAGAGCCTTTATTTCAATAGTACCCTCCGCAATTTCCGGCACTTCTAACTCAAAAAGCCTGCGGACAAAATCAGGATGAGACCTGGAAAGCGATATTTTTATTCGTGTTCCCATCCTCTTTACCTCTATGACAACCGCCCTGATCCGTTCGCCTACATTGTAATGTTCGTCTGCAATCTGTTCAGATTTTTGTAAAACACCTTCTGTCTTGCCCAAATTAACAACTATAGAAGGCCCCTCAAACCTTTGAACTGTACCACTAACAATAGAGCCCTTCCTGCTTATAAAATCCTCATAAATCACATCGCGTTCGGCTTCCCGTATCTTTTGGATGATAACCTGTTTAGCGGTCTGAGCCGTAATCCTCCCCAATTCGGAAGGATCTATTCTATGCTCTCCTTCCATCGCCACAATCTCTCCCGTGTTCCTGTCAATGTGAATAGAAATTGCGCGTTGGGATTTAAAGTGCTTTCGTGCAGCAGTAGTTAAAGCAGCCTCGATACCCTGGAAGACAACGTCCTTGGCAATCTCTTTATCTCTATGCAGACTATCTACTAACCGTAGTAAACTTTCTCTATCCATAAATATCTTTTCCGGGTGAAGACTAACTGAAAGTAGCCTTATCTTACCCAATCCCAGTAATAACATCATTATAAGAGGTTAGATATAAAACTATGTCATTAACCCGGATTTATAAAATTTTCAGACATATAAAACAAAAAAGTGGGTCGCCCCACTTTTGCTATCAAGAAAATCCGCCTCTAAATCTATGGTTACGATCAATAAAAACGTTTAAAGATGAAGCATTTCTATTCTTCCTTAATCTATAAATAATGTATCGTTATTGGAATTTTATCAAAAAAAATACTGTTGTCAAGTTATTTTTACGGTATGAATATCCGTTGTAAATAAGTATAATAATATATCTTAACGATGCTCAAAAATCTCTTTGATATTCGTAATGTATTTTGTTAATATTCCAAAAACCGGAGTTAAGATAAGAAATAAATTATGATAATCATCATTGATAACTATGATTCTTTTACCTACAACCTGGTACAACAAATAGGTGCCTTTGGCGTAGTAATGGAAGTATTCAGAAATGATATGATCACCCTTGAGATGATTGAGGGGAAAAAACCGAGCCATATTATTATATCACCAGGCCCATGTACACCAAAAGAGGCGGGTATGTCTAACGATATCGTACGGTATTTTTCCAATAAAGTACCAATCTTAGGGGTCTGCTTAGGTCACCAGTGTATTGCATATACTTACGGCGCAGATGTAATCCGTGCACGAAGGCTTATGCATGGCAAGACGTCATTGATTACCCACGATGGTAAAACTATTTACAGAGGGCTTTCCAATCCTTTTGTTGCAACACGTTACCATTCGCTCACTGTTAAAGAAGACTCACTACCCCATTGTTTTGAGATTACAGCAAGGGCAGATGATGATGATGAGATTATGGGTATTCGCCATAAAGAGTACCCATTGGAAGGGGTACAATTTCATCCCGAGGCTTTTTTAACCGAAGAGGGACCCAAACTCCTGAAAAATTTTTTAGCACTTTAACCGTCCGAATACCATAAAACCTTCTCAGATATTCTTCTGCATGGAAAATTTTGCTGATCGTCTTATTCATACCATCCGTAACAAAAATAGTTGCGTGGTAGTCGGATTAGACCCTTATTTTGAGCTCATCCCTGACACAGTAAAGAAACGGTTTTTCGTTCTGAAGAAACACTGTTTTGAATACGCTGCACGTGTTATTTTAGAATTTAATAGGGAAGTTCTTGATCTTATTGCATCACATACAGGCATCGTCAAACCTCAAATTGCATTGTATGAATTGTATGGTCACTGGGGAATCTGGGCCTATAGTGAGACCATTAAATATGCAAAACAAAAAGGATTTATAGTCATCGGAGATGTTAAAAGGGGTGATGTTCCTGTTACAGCTATAGCATACGCTAACGCCCACCTTGGAGAGGTTCGTATAGATGACACCACGGAAACATCATTTCTAACAGATGCCGTTACTGTTAATCCATTTTTAGGGACCGACAGTATCCTTCCTTTCATACGTACAGCCCGGGAACACCATAAGGGTATATTCGTCCTCGTTAAAACATCAAATCCCCTGTCCGGAGAATTTCAGGATCTCGTATGCGGAAAAAGAAAATTGTACGAGATTACTGCAAAGAAAACACAGGAATGGGGAAAAGAGTTAATCGGTGAACAGGGTTACAGTTCTGTCGGAGCAGTTGTCGGTGCTACATTCCCGGAGGAAATAGTAATATTACGGAAAATCATGCCTGCAACATATTTTCTCGTCCCCGGTTACGGTGCCCAGGGTGCTACAGCAAACGATATCAAAAACTGCTTTAATCCGGATGGCCTTGGAGCTATCATAAATGCATCCCGTTCCATCCTTTATGCCTATACTCTCCCACCGTGGAAAGAGAAATATGGCGTCCACACATGGAAAGAGGCGACCCAACAGGCACTCCTTAAGATGAATACAGAAATAAGAGAACGTGTATGTGTACCATGACAAAGAGAGGAATAAATAATGAGTGGTAGAATGAAAATCTTTCTACAAATGTTTATAATGGGTATACTGGTATTTTCCCAGAATAATTATGCGAGGGCCGGACTCCTTGAAGATGTTATAGAGGGTAAGGCATCGGTTATTGATTTAACATATCCGTTAAATGAAAAAAATGCCCACTGGCCGATGAGTAACTATACTCCTTTTCAATACGAAGTCATTGCAACGATCAAAAAAGACAAAGTATTCTCGGGGAAATACAGCACACCGGAACATCTTGGAACACATATCGATGCACCCAACCATTTTGAACAAAACCAGCAGTCAGTGGATCAAATCCCTCTTGAACAACTCATTGGTCCTGCTATCGTCATGAATATAACGCAGAAAGTGGAGCAGAATGCCGACTATACCCTTTCATTATCTGACATATTATCATGGGAAAAGACCTATGGCAGGATACCTGAGGGATCGATTGTATTATTAAATACCGGATGGAGTAGACGGTGGAATAATTTTGAGGATTACAAAAATAACGATGCATGCGGACGCATGCATTTCCCCGGCTATTCGGGAGAAGCAGCCAGATTCCTTGTAAAAAAACGGCAGATAAAAGGTATCGGCATTGATACCCTTAGCGGGGATTGCGGGCTGTGCTCAGACTTTGCAGTTCATCATATTATAAATAGCGCAGGGAAATTTATCCTGGAGAATGTCGCCAATCTCGACAAACTCTCCCCAAAAGGTGCCACGCTTATCATAGCCCCCATCAAGATTGAAGGAGGCTCAGGCGGACAGTGCCGTATATGGGCTATTTTGCCAAAGTAAATGCCCGGTAAAATGAAGATCGAATATAGTAAAGAAGCAGATGCAATCTATGTTTACTTCATAGAGGAATTTGTAGCAAAATCCAGAGAAATTGAAGATGGCGTTGTCATTGACTTTGATGAAAAGGGTCAATTAATAGGAATTGAGGTATTAGATGTAAGCCAGCGTTTCAACCTTTCCGATATTGTTAATGTGAGTATAGAAAATCTTCCTGTAGAAGCGGTTAATAAGTAAACAACTTTCCATTTGATGCAGTATACAACACCTGTCTGATTAGCAATCAAGAAAACGGGTTGGCCTGGTAAACACGATGGTCTTCACTCATATTCCTTCAAGCCTGCTACTAACCACAATTGTCTTTGCTCCTAATTTTACTGTTGCTGCCATTCTCTTCCTGCTGGGGGAGGCCTTAGGTGCTCCGGATCTGGCCAATACCGTATCCAGAAACAATTCAGGGTCTGACTCCGTGACCGATTACTTCTTTGATGTGATTGAGAAAAACTTCGTTGGGAGTATAATTTTTTTGAAATGGATTTATGATAAATACCGATGCATAACAACCAATCTGATGCAATCTTTCCTGCATTTTTATGATATCGTCTGTATGATCGTCTTTGTATTTGTTAATTACCGCAAGATCGATTTTAGAAATAATCTGTCTTGTAGAACGCTTTATCTTTGTCTCTCTTGGTGTGGCAACAAGAATGCTAAGATCGGCATCGTGTGTGTGGAGGAAACTGTTACCCTCTACAAGAACAGAATCGTTTTTATCAAAGTATGTTAATGCCTCTTCAATACCCCTTTTCAGATATTTAGACTGAGCCTGGAGCCACACAACCTTTCGGGCGCCTGCGTTTTTAAGGAGGGCAGTATCTTTGCCCGGTTGATTGATCTGCAGGGAATCACTCGCTATTTTGTATGGGAATACCATAGTATCACATATATCGCAGTCAGAATGTCTGGTACAGTTACCCTCGTGTTTGGTCGTAATTTTTAAGGCTGACAGGTTGTCAAAATGCCTCAGCAAGAACTGGGCAACTGTCGTTTTTCCTACGCCGCTGGCGGTTCCTGTGATAGACAGTATTCTCATATGAGTAAGTACAGGATTCCTTTGTAAATTCTTTAAAAAGACATCTGCACTATGAAACTTCATAAACAAAGATCTTCGCACTGCCGATGCCCGGACATCTTAATACATTCAACAACTATAACTTTTAGCAAATCACTTGTACTTAATAAGTATACTATCTTTCATCAACTTTCACAATTTCTTTTATTTTTATCTTTGTCAGGAATACAGTGAATTCAGAATCGGAAGGGGTTGAGAAAAGCTCCGATCCACATCACTCCGGTATCTCTCCCTCTCTGCCTTACAATTATTTTAAAAAATTCTTGCATGACTATGACAAATATTTTTAAAATGATTTGTATGCAATTTCATAACAATGAAAAGGATGCTTTTCAATTTTTTCGTTGATAATTCTAATTTTACGATATACATTGTAGTATTTAGAATGAATAGAGATTATAAAAATCTCATAATGGAGGCACAAGTAAAAACGTGTTAGAACAAGAACCTGTTGACGCGGAATTGCAAAAAATAGATGACTATATACAGAGAGCAAACCATACACTGAGCAATTCTGATATTATTCCGCTACTTCAACATATACAGGAAATTTATGGCTACTTACCCAGGGTGGCATTAGAGTTCGTATCAAAACGTATACATGTTCCCGTCAGTAGGATCTACGGTGTTGCTACCTTTTATTCCCAATTCTCATTCGTGCCCAGAGGAAGGTATACGGTAAAGGTCTGCGTTGGTACCGCCTGTCACGTAAGGGGTGCTGATAAGATCAATACAAAACTGGAAGAGGTTCTTGGTATAAAAAACGGAGAGACTACCCCCGATTATAATTTTACCCTGAAATCAGTTGGGTGTGTAGGTACATGCGCTTTGGGACCTATTGTGGTTGTGGGAAATAGTAAAAAGTCTGAGACTTGCTGTGGTGGTCCGGTAAAACCGAATCGTAATGTATCGCTTGGAGATAAGTTTTATGGCCAGGTTACCCCGGAAAAAGTTCAGGAAATATTGGAACCCTATCGAGGATCAAATAATGAATAAACTCAGGTCAAGCGAGGATCTCAGGAATTTGAGGGAGCATCTCAGAAAAAATCAGGAGAAAGAGCGTGTCTCTATCGTTATTTGTGGTGGTACGGGTTGTGAGACATTCGGAGGGAATGATATCTATGATACCTTTCATGAGATTTTGAAAGAGAAAGGTATTGTGGATACGTTCCAACTGAAAAAGACGGGTTGTCAGGGCTTTTGCGAAAGAGGACCTCTCGTAGTTATTCAACCGACAAATATCTTTTATCAAAAGGTGAAAAAAGCGGATGTTCAAAAGATAATTGATGAAACGCTCATCAATAAGCGGGTGTTAGAAAATTTACTGTATACAGATATTCAAACCCGGAAGAAAATTACCAATCGCTCTGAAATCCCTTTTTATAAAAAACAACTGCAGCTTGTACTGCGTTATAACGGCTTTATTGATCCCACGAGTGTTTCTGATTATATAGCAATGGGTGGTTATGCTTCATTGGAGAAGATTTTTACCGAAATGGGTCCGTCCCGCGTTATAGAAGAGATAACAATTTCAGGACTGAGAGGCAGAGGGGGTGCCGGTTTCCCTACCGGGAAAAAGTGGGAAATCGTAAGGAATGTCCCCGGGGATCTAAAGTACCTGATATGTAATGGGGATGAAGGTGATCCAGGTGCCTTTATGGACAGATCAATTCTGGAAGGTAATCCCCACCAGGTTCTGGAAGGAATGATAATCGGTGCATACGCTATAGGATGTACGAAGGGGTATATTTACATTCGTGCTGAATACCCAATGGCCATAGAGTGTGTACAGAAAGCCATTGATCAGACCAGGGAAATCGGTATTCTCGGGCAGAATATTCTGGGGAAAGGGTTTGACTTTGACATTGAGATAAAGAAAGGTGCCGGCGCCTTTGTTTGCGGAGAGGAAACCGCGCTTATCGCTTCAATTGAAGGTAAACGCGGCATGCCGAGGGCGAAACCACCGTATCCCGCAACCTCCGGATTATGGGGCAAACCTACCTGTATAAATAATGTGGAGACGCTGGCAAATATCCCCGTAATTCTTGAGAAGGGAGCCAGTTGGTTTAATACCATTGGTACCGAAAAAAGTAAAGGTACAAAAGTATTTGCTCTGGCTGGTAATATAAATAATACGGGATTAGTTGAAGTACCTATGGGTACAACACTGAGAGAGCTTATTTTTGACATTGGAGGGGGTATTGCAAGGGGGAAAAAGTTTAAGGCAGTACAGACCGGAGGCCCATCAGGTGGTTGTATTCCTGAAGAATTCCTGGACACGCCTATAGATTATGAATCCCTCCAGAAGGTTGGCTCAATAATGGGATCCGGAGGATTGGTTGTAGTTGATGACAGGACTTCGATGGTAGAGTTTGCCCGTTACTTTGTAAATTTTTCCCAGGACGAATCCTGCGGTAAATGTGTACCCTGCCGGATTGGTACCAAAAGAATGCTCGATCTTTTGGATAAAATAGTAAGCGGAAATGGTACGGAAAGTGACCTTAACCTTCTTTGGGACTTAGGAAATACAGTAAAAGAGACATCGCTGTGCGGACTTGGACAGAGCGCACCTAACCCCGTGTTATCTACGCTAAAATATTTTCGAAATGAGTACGAAGCCCTTATCAATAAATCCTCAAGCGGGGATACGCCGAAAGAAGATAAAGAAAAGGATGCCTGTTAATATACAGTATCTCTTATGAAAAGGTTGATTTCGCGTAGTTAACAGCGTTTTTAAAGATGGAAAGGCCGTCTCCCCAATCCCTTAACCTGTTACTACGGGTCCAACACGGATGCTGTGTTGGTTCTACATACCTCTCGGGATGCGGCATCATACCTAAAATCTGGCCAGTGGTATCGCAAATTCCTGCTATATTTTCAACAGAACCATTCGGGTTCCATGGATAACCGGCTTCTTCACCCTGTGCATTTACATATTTAAAAACAATTTGGCGGTTCGCAATAATCCTGTTCAATACACCTTCATCTTTTGTAACAAATTTCCCTTCACCATGTGCCACAGGAAGATACATCCTTGATGCATGTCCATTATGGATAAACGGAGATGTACTTGAGCAAACCTCCAGATAAACCCATCGATCCTCGAATTTATGTGAATCATTAAAGGTCAGGGTTGCCCCCTGATCAGAATGAGTGATTGACGGCAATAATCCCGCCTTCATTAATACCTGAAATCCATTGCAAATGCCAAGGATCAATTTTTTCTCGAGGATAAAGGCCCGGATATCCTCTTCCAGGTGATATTTAATCTGGTTTGCTAATATTTTACCGGCAGAAACATCGTCTCCGTAAGTAAATCCGCCAGGAATGGCCAGAATCTGATATTCTCCGAGGAGTTTTTTGTTTGCCAGGAGCGCATTAATATGGACTATATCAACCTTTGCCCCGGCCTTTTCAAAGGCGTATCCGGTTTCATAGTCACAATTTGTTCCTGCTGTTCTAAGAATGAGTACTTTTGGTGTTTGTTTCATCTTTCAATTTAAACTTCCACTCTTATAAGTATACTGTAATTCTCTCTGTATACAAGATAGGTATTTTCGTATGACAACCCCATATCTTCGGTTTTTACCATCTCAGCGGCGACTGCCATGCCTCCTTTAACTCGTAAATATTTTCGTTGATGACCAGCTTATTATCAAGTCCTTTAACCTGAAATAACGGCTCTGCTATCACCCTCCCCATCATTCCATAGGGAACACCCTGTAAAAGTATTTCAAATTGTTTTTGATGCTCAGGCCGTATCTCAACAATGAAGCGACTATTCGATTCAGAAAAAAGAAGGGTGTCGTTTCTGTAAATCGGCCTATCGGTAGCTATTGCGAAGAGGTCAAGCGTCATACCATACCCCCCTGCAAACGCCATTTCAGCAGCAGCAACGGCAAGCCCTCCTTCAGAACAGTCATGGCACGAACTCACGATCCCCTGCCGCGTTGCCCGTGATATGGCATTCATGACTCGCCTCCCCAGGGTGGCATCAACCTTTGGAACGTTGTTACCTGTATATCCATAGTTGCCATAGTAATGTGAACCACCAAGTTCTGTACGGGTAAGACCAACGAGATATACCAGGTTGCCCGGCTCTTTTATATCCATTGACACAGCATTCTCCACATCTTCTATTACTGAAACAGCAGAAATAAGCAATGTTGGCGGAATTACAATCGTCTCTGTGTCGGTAACAAATTCATTATTCAGACTATCTTTCCCGGAAATAAACGGGGTTTCGTATGCAATGGCAATGTCATAACAGGCTTGTGCAGCCTTTACAAGGCTACCCAGACGGTCCGGTTTATTGGTATTACCCCAACAGAAATTATCCAGAAGTGCAACCTGCTCTAAACTTCCACCGACAGCTATTATTTGCCGCAGTGCTTCATCAATTGCTGAAGCAGCCATTTGATACGGGTCTATATCACCGTACCGAGGATTCATTCCGTTCGATACGATTACACCCCGTTTCGACCCCAGTACCGGTGTTATAATACATGCATCGCCTGGCCCGTCATTATAGATACCCTGAAGGGGTTTCAAAACACTCCCTCCCTGCACCTCGTGGTCGTATTGCCGTATAACCCATTCCTTGCTGCAAACGTTCCAGGCAGAGAGTATCTTTTTTATATCATCTCCATAATCCCCTTTTTCCGGTAAAACAGGTTCTTCAAAAACGG
This sequence comes from Candidatus Loosdrechtia aerotolerans, assembly GCA_021646405.1. Classification (GTDB taxonomy): domain Bacteria; phylum Planctomycetota; class Brocadiia; order Brocadiales; family Brocadiaceae; genus Loosdrechtia; species Loosdrechtia aerotolerans. Next base: position 6,700 of record SOER01000034.1, on the reverse strand, counting down.
GCTTATGCCATACTGCTTCACGCACTAACCTCGGTATACCCTTATGGAGAAAATCCATATCTATCTCACCAACCACCTGAGAATCGTAGAGCAGACGCAAGGTCTTGTCACCGGTAAACCTTCCAATAACTACTGCCTCAACATTTTCTGATTCAAATAAACCCAGTAATTCAACCTCCTTCTCTGGTGGAACGGCAAGCACCATTCGTTCCTGTGATTCAGAAATCCATATCTCCGTATAGGTAAGGCCCTCATATTTCAGTGGTACCTTTTCTAAGGAAACAACAGCTCCCAGGTCCTGACCCATTTCCCCGACGGCCGAGGATAAACCTCCGGCACCACAATCAGTTATAGAGTTATAGAGGCCTTTATCGCGGGCCTGCAGGAGCACATCCAATAATGCCTTTTCTGTTATGGCATTACCAATCTGTACCGCACCACCGGATATCTGCTCTGACTGGTCGTGAAGCTCTAGAGAAGAAAATGTTGCCCCGTGAATTCCATCACGGCCGGTCCTTCCTCCCACAACGACTATAAGATCATGTGGATGAACCTCTTTGTGGCATTTATCTTTCGGGATAAGGCCAACCGTTCCGCAAAATACGAGAGGATTACCGATATACCGCTCATCAAAAAAGATGGCACCATTCATGGTCGGAATACCCATACGGTTACCGTAATCCCTTACCCCGGCAACAACGCCCTTGAATATTCTTTTCGGATGCAAAACACCTTTTGGAATTTTGCCCTGAGGGGTATCCGGAAGGCCAAAACAAAACACATCGGTATTCAGAACGGGTTTTCCCCCTAACCCGGTGCCCATTACATCCCTGATCACCCCCCCTACTCCTGTATTAGCACCTCCGTACGGTTCAATTGCAGACGGGTGATTATGGGTCTCCACTTTAAAACAGATGTTATAAGAATCGTTAAAATGGATAATACCAGCATTATCTTTAAATACAGAAACACACCATGGTTTTCTCAGTTCATCAGTGGCCCTCATAATTGTACTACGTAATAAATTATCAATCCGGTCTCCGTGAAAATCAATAATACCTCTCAAGGTTTTATGAATACAATGTTCGGACCATGTTTGTGCAATTGTTTCGAGTTCAATATCCGTAGGTTCCCTGTCAAGTGACCTGTAGTAGCTTTGGATAGCCTGCATTTCCTGCACATTTAAAGAAAGCTGACCACGTGAACTTATCTCCTCCAACTGATCCTCATCTGCGTTTATTAATGGTATACTATTCTTCTTAAAGGTATAGTGAATAGTACCGTGATTGTAATCAGGTGTCTCCGGATAGATAAAAATCTCTTCTATCTTTGTGTTTGCAAGAACCCTTGTTGCTATGGCCCGGACCGTTTCCAGGGACAAATCCCCTTCAATGCAATACTTCTTTGCTGTTTTCACACCGTTGACATGAATTCCTATATCATGAAGCGCTTTTAAAACTGACTGTTCAGCCGGATCCATAACACCTGGTTTACGGCTAATTTCAATAATATATCCCTGAAAACCCGGCATTTGGGACTCAAAATCCGATATCTGATAGTGCTGAGTTACCATATCTGCCAGAAGCTTACGGGCAATAGTATCGAGTTCGTCTTTGTTGAAATACCCGAAAAGGATATAAACCTGATATACCCTGACATTTGTTACTCCATGGAAGCCAAAGGTTTCTATATCCGACCGTACGGCACTTCCTAAAGGATCGATCGATTCGTTCTTAAAGGATATCTCTATTCTTGAATACATAATGCCTATTTAAACTGTTTCCTGTTTCCTGTTTACCCGCTTTTTGATTTTGTATTAAATACGCTGTCACGTAGTAATTTTGCCGCTTTTAACCTGTTCAGTAACCCGGCATTGTCCTTATTCGAAAGGTCCTCTTTAAACCCACTAAGCTCATTTACAAGCTGATCAATCGATTTTATAATGTTTTCGCGGTTTTGATCAAAGATGTCCAGCCATAACGCCGGATCACCGGATGCAACCCTCGTGGTATCCCTTAATCCACTGGCACCGTATTGAAGGTGTTCTTTCCGGATAGCATTGATCAGGCATGTAGCAACAAGATGAGGAAGGTGACTTACCTGTGCCAATATCTCATCGTGCTGTTGAGGGCTCATGAATACAATTTTAGCACCTAAAAGCTGCCATAAGCAAGTAACAGTTTCTAATGCCGCTGAATAGTCAGAACGGGGTTGAGAGAACGGGGAATTACAGGGGTGAGAATCTGAATCGCCGGTCTCCCGGCCTCCGGCCCTCTCATCATCGCTTTCTCCGGCATGTGATGGCGTTATAATACACGTGCTGTCCACAAAGAGGTCCGGCGAGGCAAATTCAACCCCCTTTTTTTCAGACCCGGCAATAGGGTGTACACCAACAAACGCAACATCATCTCTCTTATTCCGATTTATATGTTCCACGATACAACCCTTCGTACTGCCTACATCGGTAAGGATTGCATTGCTCTTCATGAACGGCAGAACCTCTCTCACTGAATGAATAATCTGGTTTACAGACGTAGCAAGTATTACAATATCAGCATCTTTCACTGCTTTATCGACCTGGAGAACTCCAATATCAATTGCATTCACTTTGCGTGCTTTTTCCAGAGAAGAGGCCCTATGGCTAACGCCAATAACGGTTCTGGCTAAATTTCTTTTTTTCAGCCCCAGGCCAATGGAACCACCGATGAGTCCCGGGCCAATTATACAGACGGTTTCAAATTGCATATAAGGTTTACTATCAGATAATTTTCTCGGATAATTAAGTGTAATGAATGAAATATCGTAACAAGTACAAATAGACCAAATGTTACATACCTGATTTCTTTTTGTCAATGTTTTAAATTGTTTCAATGAATGTCCTTGAAACATTACAAACCTTTCTTGTAGGTAATTGCTATTGTTTCTCCTTAAGGAAAGCAGTTAATTTACTTGCAATAAAATGAAAATTAATTAAAATAAACCCCCTATATTGTTCCATACGCGTATACACTTTCCAGGGAATATTATCGCATTCATCAGCGCTATTCTGAAAAAAGAGGAGATGTTTTGTCTGAAAAATCTATTATAGAATTAGAAAATCTCATTGTAGAAATTGAACACCGTATAGAAGATCTGGAAAATGCTTCTTCAAAAGATAGTTTTGACAGAAGTTCAGAAATAAACTGTCTGAAAGAGACAAAAGAGAAGCTGCAAGTAAAGATGTGCAATCAATTAACTCCCTACGACATCGTCAAGCTGGCGCGTCATCCTTTGCGTCCTCTCTCTTCGGACTACATTACCCTTATTGTCGAGGATTTTATTGAGCTTCACGGAGATAAGCGTTTTGGAGACGACAGGGCAATTATCTGTGGTCTGGGGAGGATCGGACAGGAGAAGGTGTTAATCATAGGACAGCAGAAGGGAAAGAGCACAAAGGAACGTATTGCTTGCAATTTTGGAATGCCAAATCCTGAGGGTTATAGAAAGGCATTACAGAAAATGGAACTTGCGGAAAAGTTTCATTTACCAATCATTACCCTCATCGATACACCAGGGGCTAATCCTGATGTTGGAGCAGAAGAAAGAGGACAGGCACATGCAATTGCTGAAAATATTTATAAAATGTTCCGGTTGAAAACTCCAATTATTAACATTGTGATAGGAGAGGGTGGCAGCGGCGGTGCCTTAGGTATTGGTATCGGTGATAAATTTGCCATTTTAGAATACGCCTATTACTCGGTAATCTCACCGGAAGGTTGTGCTGCAATTTTATGGAAAAACAGTGAAAACGCACCTGAAGCAGCTCAATCATTAAAGCTTACCGCTAAAGATTTGCTGGCGTTCGGGATAGTAGATGATGTTATTCCGGAACCCCTGGTAGGAGCCCACAAAGATCCAAAATTAATGGCAAATACGCTTAAGAAATATATAATGAAATATCTAAACGAACTAAAGGCTATTCCCATTAATACGCTTATCGAAAACCGATATAACCGGTACAGATCACTCGGCAAATATTCGGAAGAGTAAACGTACAAATAGCGTAAATTCCAAATATCAAATCCCAAATTCCACAAATCAAAAACAGGAAATCTTATACCTATTCTGTTTATTATCTGTGTCCGTCTGTATTCACCCTTATAATCCCGATCTCATCCGGAGCTAACTCTTCTGCATTATCATTCATTTTATAAACATCCTTAAAATTCAAGAGCATTTCATTAGAGTTCTTATAGCCCAATCTCCGGCCATAATTAACAATACACATGGTCCTTACCTCTACAAAAGAGAAACCCTTAAACTTCAAAGCTTCCGTAATGCATTTCTTCATATGACCCAGGTGATAGGCCGTAGTACGGGCAAAAAAACAGTTATGATACCCAAAGAGAGATTGTATATCGGTTGGATAATCAGGATTACCATCAGGTGTTGTGAGCGTTTTCGTATTATGCGGTGTAATAGGCGATACCTGACCACCGGTCATAGCATAGATTTCATTGGCATAGCATATTACCGTAATATCAGTTTTTCGCCGTATAGCATGTAACAAGTGGTTACCCCCGATACCAAGCAAATCGCCATCTCCGCTCACAACAACAACGGTAAGGGCGTCGTTGGCATATTTAATACCCTCAGCCACCGGTAAAGCCCTGCCATGGGCAGTATGGACAGAATCAAGATCAAAAAAGCCTGCACTTCTGCCTGCGCATCCAATCCCTGAAACAACCACAGTGCCGTTCTTTGGCAAATCCAGTTCATCAAACGACTGGCATATTGTTTTGAGTACAATACCGTTTCCGCACCCCGGACACCAGGGCGTGGGTAAGACATCAAGTTTTAAATAACGTTTAAAATGGGTATTCTTATTCATTCATCTTCTGCTTTATTTTTTGTTTCATTTCTGTTAAATCAATGCGACCACCGAGAATTGGTATATTTTCTATATTGCGATGCAGTATCCGTTCGATTTCATGTGCATACTGCCCTGTATTCATCTCCATAACAAGGATCCGTTTATACCGGGATGCTATACTCCTGATCTCTTCAACAACGGGAAACATTCGTATCGGCCGGTATAAAGAAAAATCATTCTTAAAATAATACGCTGCCCTCGAAAGTCCACCGTACGATATGAGAAGCGTATCAGTATCTTTACTACATTCCAGGTACTCATAATAATTATACCTTTGTGCAACAGATTGCTGCTTTTCTTGCAAACGGGTAATAAGCCTCCGGTAATTATCAACATCCGATGTTTTGGGCAAAGAATCTTCATGAGAAAGCCCTGTAAAATGCCGGTTACCAGAACCCAAAGGCGAACGACTGCGTACTTTTATTTCAAAATCTCCGGAGGGAGTAATCGTTTCATACAGGTGGCTGATATAGCCGTCGCTGAGAAGAATAACAGGACTCAGGGATTCTTCCGCAGCGTTAAACGCCATAATGGTATATTGATAAAGTTCAGCAACGGAATTGGGATAAAATACGATAGGAAAATAATCTCCATGGCTGCCATGGATACACTGAATAACATCTCCCTGTGCAGGAAGTGTAGGCATGCCTGTACTGGGACCTACCCTTTGAACATTTACAATAACAATCGGCACTTCCATCATGTGGGCCATCCCGATGCTTTCCTGCATAAGAGAAAATCCAGGTCCTGAAGTAGCTGTCATGGTCTTGAGTCCGGCCAGCGATGCACCAATAATGGCATTAATAGAAGCAATCTCATCCTCCATCTGGAGTACCCTGATGTGCCTCTTGTTCACCATTTCGTGAATAATTTCAGAGGCGGGTGTAATAGGGTAGCCGGCAAAGAACTTTAATCCAGCGCTTTCAGCCGCCATTGCTATGGCCTGGTTCCCCTGTAGTAACTGTTTTGGCATCTATCTCCTCAATTTCAATAGCTATATCCGGACAATATCTCTGGCACATCTTGCAGGCAATGCATCTTCCCAGCTCTACCAACTTCTGCTCTTGAATCTCTAAGTTTTTTACAGGACAAAAATTCACACAGATACTGCACTTTTTGCAATACTCATGCTGAATATGTACAATCCCTTTTCGTCTCCGGGCACCTTCTTCAGACATTTTATCTTCCCACTCATACCTTATCTTTCAATACGGAGTTTTCATTAAACAACTCAAAATATATATTTTAAACCATACATTCTAAATTATAAATATCAAATAAAATATTTTATAGTTATCCAGATTCAGGGTTCAGGGTTCAGAGTTGGACTGACATTCAAGAGGTTTTCACAGGAAACCTCTTGGACGTCAGATATAGTACCTGACCACAAATTTTTGTACATTTTTATTAATAGAGAGCTTCAATACGCAAATATTTATGTACAGGTACCTATCTTGATGCCTTGGTAACTTTGTGTGAGAACCAGAAAGAGTACAGCATTACTCCTTAGCTTGATTGTATAGGAATTTTCATTTTATGTAAGCGGGTTTACGGGGAGGTGTTATTATAAGGTTAATGCTGTTACTATGATGCAACAGTGATTCTTTATGTTTAATTGTTTTTAATCCCGAAGGGATGCCGTGATTATAGCAAAAGACCTCAGAAGAATTGTAAACCCCGAAGGGGTGACATACTTGTAAATAAAAAATGAAAATAACAGCTAACCCGGAACGGTGGTGCCAAAACCTTGTAGTGAGCTTGTCGAACTAACAGCTTCATAATGTCACC
>SOER01000033.1 GCA_021646405.1 Candidatus Loosdrechtia aerotolerans | reverse complement strand
GTTGCCTCCCCGTACAGGTATTCTGGCGGGAAAGCAAGGCTAAAGCCTTGCCCTGCATCTTTACGACAGACAAAAGTCGCCGAAGGCCTGACTTGATTGTAGAGGAATTTTCATTTATTCAGTATAAGATGCTCTCTTAACACCATAAAAAGACGAGATTTTTCACTCCGCGAAGAATCTCGGCAGCGAAGAATCTTGAAAGGTTTTTGCGGTTTAAGACACAGGGAGGAGTGAAGCTGGCTGTCATGTGTTCTTCATACCCTTCAAGCAATTCTTTTCCCAAGCCTTTAACCCTGAACTCTGAACATTGAACCTGAGTAGTTCAATGCATATGGGATCAAGGGGAGGGAAGAGGAGATCGCTCTGTACCAGGTCCCATATTAACTTTGATTTATTCAACCGTTACACTCTTTGCAAGGTTTCTTGGTTTATCAACATCACATCCTCTCATAACTGCCATATGGTAGGCCAGCAGTTGGAGAGGAATTACCGAGAGGATGGGTGTCAGGACTTCAGAGGTTCTCGGTATATAAAAGATGTGATCAGCTTTTTCTGCAAGCTGGTTATCACCCTCAGTTGCAATCGCAATTACCCTTCCGCTTCTTGATTTAACCTCTTCTATATTATTCAGGATCTTGCCATAAACACTGTCCTTTATAGCAATAAAAATCACCGGCATGTCCTTATTAATAAGTGCTATCGGTCCGTGCTTCATTTCGGCTGCAGGATATCCTTCTGCATGAATATATGATATCTCTTTTAGTTTTAAGGCACCTTCAAGCGCCACGGGGTAGTTGTATCCTCTTCCCAGATAAAGGGCATGTTCAGTATCTTTGTATATCCCCGCAAGCTCAACAATATCCTCTTCCATTGTAAGAATATGCTGGATTTTTTCCGGTATGGATAAGATTTCCTTCCCTATATCAGAATGTGTGGAAGCGGATATATTTCTTAAATCCATCATAAACCGGGTAAACAGATAGAATACGGTAATTTGTGCTGTAAAGGCCTTCGTGGATGCCACACCAATTTCCGGACCAATGTGGAGGTAGATGCCACAATCAGCCTCCCTTGCTATAGTACTCCCAACAACGTTACAAATAGAGAGTACCGTGGCACCCTTGCTCTTTGCCTCCCGCATTGCTGCCAGGGTATCTGCTGTTTCACCGGACTGACTTATGGCGATTACTACCGTATCCCGTTCAATAATAGGATTTCGATACCTGAATTCGGATGCATATTCAACCTCAACCGGTATGCGTACGAACTCTTCCAGCATATATTCACCGGTAAGTCCTGCATGCCATGATGTACCGCACGCAACGATGATAATACGCCTTGCTTTTCGAAGTTCCTTCTCAAAATTGATTAATCCGCCCAATTTTATAGATCCGGTGGTATTGTCTACCCTTCCCCGCATAGTATTGTACAGGGCCTGGGGCTGCTCATGGATTTCTTTGAGCATAAAATGCTCATATCCTCCCTTTTCAATCATATCGATATTCCAGAGCACTTCTTCAACTTTTTTATAGGTAGGAATATTCTGGATCGTTTTTGTTTCATACGTATCCGGTGTGATGATGGCTATTTCGTTATCATCAAGGTAAATTACATCCCGGGTATGTTCGAGCGAAGCGGAGACATCCGATGTGATAAAATACTCCTGATTTCCAATTCCCAATATCAGTGGTGATCCTTTTCTTGCCGCTACAATTTTTTGTGGATTTTTTGTAGAAATTGCTGCAATTCCATATGTTCCCTCTACCTCTTTCAGTGCCTCCATAACGGCCATTTCCAGATTACCATGAAAATGTTTTTCAATAAGATGAGCCAGTATCTCGGTATCTGTTTCACTGATAAAAATATGTCCTTCCTGTTCTAATTTCGATTTTAAATAGTGATAGTTTTCGATAATTCCATTATGCACTACGGCAATTTCGTTGTTACAGTCGGTATGCGGATGTGCATTTTCTGTGGTAGGAGCACCATGGGTTGCCCAGCGTGTGTGGATGATCCCTGATTGTGTACGAAAATTATTTCCCAAAAGTTTTTTTTCTAATTCTGCAATCCTCCCCACAGCTTTTTCGCATTTCATGATACCATCTTCAATAAATGCTATTCCGGAGGAGTCATATCCGCGGTATTCAAGCCTTTTGATACCGTCTAATAAAATTTTAACTGCTTCCTTACATCCGACATACCCAACAATTCCACACATGTAATTTTCTCCTTAAAATTTAGTATGAAGCGCTATTACAGTAATCAACCTGTAGGTGCTTTGTTACTGTATTTGCTTTATGTATGCCTAAAGATAACACAGAAAGTCCCTTTATAAACTCTTTCAAGACCTGGTAAAACGTGATAATGCAGTTTTTGAAAACTTTCAACAAGAACCGGGATTTTTTTCGGTCTACACAAGACGAAGTATTTGCCTGTTATATAAGGACATATACTATGCTAACCAAGCAAATACCTTGCCCCTACGGTAACATTGACGAACGCATCGGATAGTTTTTCAAAAACTGCATTATTACGACAAAACTTACAAGGATGATATCTCAGAAATGTGCGTATATGGTGTAATATTATCCTGCTGAATAGGACTTGGGAAACAGGGTTCTTAAAACTATCGGGAAACCTCTTACCTTTTCATTTCTTCTATGCCTCTGACCTATTATTATTTTTTATTGTTGTAATTGTCAATAAAAAAGTTAACAAAATCAACCTCTTAACAGACCTTCTTGTTGTGCTCCTCAAGATTCGGTTTCAATTCTTATGAGAATGATAACTACAGCATCTGAGGAAAGCAGGAAATTCAGGAAAAAAGATTCTCTTTTCCTGTCATCCCTGCTTTCTTTTAGATGTTCTACTCTTTTTTTTCAGTCTAAATTTGACAGGAATGTGCAATTATGATACGATGCGTTCATTAATGTTCTTTGCTTGTAGTATAAAAAATACTTGTCGAATATACACATCAATGAAAATGGAATATACCTTACATCAAGTTCAATCGATCGTTGGTGGAAAGACGATCGGCAATGCTGATGTCATCGTAACCGGTATTGCCAGTATAGAAGCAGCGAAAGAGGGGGATATAACGTTCATTAAAGATGACACACTCATCCCGCAAGCCCTTGCAACAAAAGCCTCCGCACTCGTTGTACACCGCGAGATTCAGGCACTGGAAAAGCCATACATTGTAATAGAAAATCCGTTTTTTGCTTTTACCCGGTTTATGGAGACCGTAGCAAAAGAGCGTTTTCGGCGTCCGGCCGGCATTCATCCGGCGGCTATCGTCAGTAAAGAGGCTTGTATAGGAAGTGGCATCTCTATCGGGGCATATACGATTATTGAAGATTATGTGACGATAGGAAACAACGTTACTATCTATCCAAATACGTTTATTGGCAGGGAGAGTTTTCTTGGTGATGACTCTCTCATTTATGCACACGTTACCATTCGTGAGGGTGTTACTATTGGGAAGCGGGCTATTGTCCATAGCAACAGTGTTATCGGGGACGATGGTTTTGGCTATCTTCAAAAAGATGGCAGGCATAACAAGATACCCCAGATAGGTGTGGTTGAGATTGGGGATGACGTTGAAATTGGTTCCAATGTAACGATCTGTCGTGCTGCGCTTGATAAAACGATTATTGGAAATGGAGTAAAAATAGACAATCATTCACACATTGCGCATAATGTTACCATAGGAGACAATACGATGCTCATTGCGTATGCCAAGATTGCCGGAAGCACAAAGATCGGGAAAAATGTAATGGTTGCGGAGGATGTGGGGATTACTGACCATGTAACAATTGGCGATAATTGTGTTATTGGTGGCGGATCCAATGTTTACAAAAGTCTGGAGCCTGGTTCTGTTGTATGGGGTTCTCCTGCCAGGCCCATTCAGGAAGAGAAGCGTATTCAGATAATAATAAAAAAACTACCGGAGGTGTATGCGATTATGAAAAAGCTTATAAGACTGCACGTTAAGGAATAGTGATTGTATCTTTAAGAAAAATACCGGTTGTACATTTCATAACCGTAAAACAGTCCTCCCGTTAATGCTTTTAACCTCTCACTCGTATTCATTTCCAGCACAGTTATTAACTCTTTTCTCCAGTTTGGCAGGACAAACAGATTATTTTTGTTTGTATCTATTTTTTCTCACCAAGGTCAGGATATTGCATACTTCTTATTTGGAATGATAATTCATAATCGGAGATAAGATCGTAAAACATTTCAGGGTGTTTTATCTTTAATTCAATTACGTAATCCAGAAATTTTCTGATACCATCTCCCAGAACTTTACGCACTTTTTCCATCATTAAAATCCTTTTGTCCGCCTCATAGATAAATAACTTATCGGGATTATTACTTTTAAATATTTTAACATCGTGAACAAAATGGAGGATATAAATCATATCATGAAAAGTTTCTTCGAAGTTATGGGTAATTGCCCGTTCTTTAAAATTATGCCATACGGGCTCAGCGTTAATGTATTCGTTAATTACAGGTTCCATTAATTCCAGGGATTTGTATTCTATGGTATTTGCATCTTTTCGCATCAATTTTAATTCTTCTAACGTTGCATTTTTTATCTTTGACATCGTTATAGGAGGGAATCTTAATGCTGCAAAATTGGCGATGAAGAGGTTGAGCATTTCTGAACGAAACAGGTAACTTTTTATATACATAAGTTGTCTTCGTTTATTTTTCGCTTCTCTTTTTCTCAAAAATCTCTCTACGATAAACATTCCCAGCAATACTTCAAGTGGTATTGCGGCCAGATGCAGGAGAAACTCAGCATGGATTAGGTGCTCTAAGAACAGACAGAGCAGCGAAGTGCAAATTAAAACAAAAAAAAATTCGATATTCTTAGGAATCTTCATTGGTCAAATCAGGACATTATTGATATGTGTCATATTCATTAATTATTTCTTTCGCCAGCCCTCTCACGTATTCATCCTCATCATTCATTACACCTTTAATTAATTCGAGAGCAGCCTCACCGCCTATTGCACCGAGCGCCTCCACCACACTTTCACGTACTACGGACCGTTTGTCTTTCAGCCCGGCCGCGAGAGATGGAACAACGCTGCTATCGCCAATTGTTAGCAGGGCATCAATAGCACTTAATCGTATGTCCTCATCAGGATCATTCACCAGTACCTTCGACAGGACCTCTATTGCCTTTTTATCCATACTTTCTCCTAAGGCAATAACAGCTTCTTCCCTTTCTTCTTCCCTCTCACTTTCTAATGCGTTTCTTACAAGGGATTCAAATGAAGATTTTTCGTTCTGCATATTATCAATAGGTAATGAATACCTTGTATGCGGTGCTTCCGTCGTCTCTGGAAAAGGATCACTCTGTCTTTTATAAGAAATATCGGATTTACCGCTGCTGCTTTTATCCATAAGAGAGAGTGTTCCTTCTTTTACTTCGGCGGGTGCGTAAATAAAGACATAATTCTTATCTTTCATGATCTTATGAATTCCTTCACTGACAGGCAGGTTTTCAAACTCTACGGTAACAGTGGTATCCTGAATCGAATCATGAACCCAAATCCTTGATTTACCCTGCTCCATGACCTCCTCTAAAACATCTTTAAGCGGGGAATTTCTTACCTTTGCCGATAATCGTCCGTCGCTCAGTTTGATTTCGAGAATTCCCTGATCAGATAATGTCTCTGCCAGGAGTATTTGATAGTGACTATACAGAAAAACAGATAAAGATATCAGTGTTGCAAGTGAGCCCTGGTATGCACAGATTTTTATGATACGATATAAAGTAAGCATCATGATTTCCCTTCAATAATGTTTGTTACTAACTTTTTTCCTTTTTCCATAGCCTCTTTCGTTTTTCCTTCCAGATTGAGCCGAAGCAATGGCTCGGTATTAGACTTCCTCACGTTGAACCACCAGTTCTTATACTCCACTGTTATACCATCCAGGTAGTCCTGCTTTCCGTCTGAAAATTCTTTTGCAATTTCATCAATCTTTGCATCCTTATCATTAACTTCAAAGTCAATCTCTCCTGTAGAGTAATACCGCTTAAACGGTGCAATGATATTTGAGAAAGGAGCACGTTTCGTACTTAAAATTTCTAAAACCATCAGAAAGGCAATCATCCCCGAGTCTGAATAGTAGTTGTCTTTAAAATAGTAATGGCCCGACAATTCTCCTCCAAAAATGGCATTTTTCTCCCTCAATGCAGCCTTTATATACGCATGACCAACCCGTTCCCGGTGTGGTATACCACCGGCAGATTTTATCTCCTCAGGCACAGCCCAGCTCGAACGAAGATCATATACAATGGTTGCTTCTTTTTCCTTTTCCAGCAGATATTTCGCAAGGAGTGCGGTAATGCTGTCGCATCCGATTACCCGTCCTATTTCATCCACAAAAGTACATCTGTCCGCATCTCCGTCAAATGCAATTCCCACGTTTGCCCGTGTTGCACGTACCCTCTCCTGTAAGTCACGGAGGTTTTCAATCTTGAGAGGATTGGCTTCATGGTTTGGAAAGTTCCCATCGAGCTCAAAATAGAGCGGAATAATTTCTATGGGAAGTCCTTCGCAAACAAAGGGAATTACCTTCCCGGCCATACCGTTTCCCGCATCTACTACAATACGGAGGTGTCGAAGGTTGCGTGCGAATTTAAGGATATGCTTCTTATAGTCTTTAAAAATATCGTTCAGGATAACCTTGCCGGGTTGCTCTCCCCGCGGTGGATGGTACTGCCTGGTGAATTTTGCAATGCGGTCTATACCGGTTTCAAAACTAACAGGAATGACCTGTTCTCTGCACAATTTAAAACCGTTATATTCAGCAGGATTATGCGAAGCAGTAACCATAATACCTCCATCATGCTGGTAATTTCCCACTGCAAAGTACACCATTTCCGTTGAAACAACCCCGATATTGATAACATTCAACCCCGATGTGCATATACCCTCAATCAGTGCATTGGCGAGTGATTTGGAAGAAGATCTCATGTCCCTGCCCACGACAATATTCCTGGCCTGTGGGTTTTCCTGCTTAAAAAATTGAGCGAGAGCAGTCCCGATCTTTCGTGCCGTAAGGTCGTCAAGTTCAGTAGGGTATTTTCCGCGAATATCATAACTCTTAAAAATATCCATAGACAATCGAGGCTCGGATCCTGATTTGCTATTGGTTTCTGGTTCTACCTTACTTAAGCAGACATTGCATTTAGGATAACTTGCCTTTTGTCTACCCCTGCATATAGATTCAGTAATTGTATATGGTTCGCCCGGACAGCGATACTGTTTTCCTTCAGTTTTTATGGTAATCTGTTCTTTTTTCATGCATATTTTCTCCAAACCAATACAGATAGTGTCAAAAACATCCTGGCGCGGCCTTTGGCCGCAACCAAATTCGAAATACGAATATCGAAATACGAAACAATGTCAAATGACAAAAAACTCAATGCTCCAAACTTTACATAAGTCTATCTAGCCAATGTTTTACTGTTATGCATTTTAAAAAACACGCAGAAAAAACAAGAACTTGATGGATTGTAGTACAGAAAGTTTTATGCTCAATGTACAGTTTGTCATTTTGTTGTAATTCGATACAATAGAAATCATTCTGCAGGATAATTCATTGTGCAATTTTAACATCCTGATAAATTCCAAATTCCAAATTCCAATTTTCCAATCTCCAAACCATGCTGTTTGGAATTTGTTTTTTGGTATTTATTTGTTATTTGTTATTTGGTGCTTCAATATAGGGCGCACCCTAAAGGGATGCGGCTACATTTTATGGCAACAAGTTGCCAAAAGCAACCCCATGTAGCCGCAGGTCTTTAGCCTGCGCACACCTACGATCAAACTCTAAAAAAATACAGCACTGTTCTTAAGCTTGATGTATATGAGGAGCGAGGCTGACCGCCCTGAACCTTCATAACCACCAAACAGCCCTTTTGCCAACGCTTTTAATCCTGAATCCTGAACCTTAAACCTTAAACATTTGCCTTCCTGCATTGAATGCCTGCTGTAACAATCCATCTCTTTCATGTACAGCCCCTTTTTCTTCTAATTCTGAACATAACATGTCACCGGTATAGCGGGCATCCAGCACATGAAAGAACGACTTCATTGTTTTCACTGCACCAGCAAACAAATTGTCTCCATTACTTCGGGCGGCGGTAGCAATAAAAAAGCCACGGGCGATCCTTTTGTCTTCCCTGATCGGCAATTTAAGGATATACTTTTGCGCCCAAAAACTTTGACAACGATCGATAAGTGCCTTTAATTGAGCAGTTACACCCATAAAATAAACGGGGGACGCCACAAGAATACTATCTGCAGCTACAAGTTGTGGATAAACCTTCTGCATGTCGTCACCGATAGCACAGACCCCTTTTTCAAAGCAGGCATTGCAGGAATTACACGGTGCAATTTGTAAATTACGGATCATGATCCTTTCAACACTGGCACCACCAGCCATAGCCCCTTGTAATGCCTGGTTAAGTAAGATATCAGAATTTCCGTCAGGTCGTGGACTGCCAAAGATACCAATTACCTTTTTCATATATTCCTCAAGAAAAGTCTTTATAAACTTTTATACTTTTTTGGAAAATTCAGGTGCTCTTGTTAACAGAGGCATCGTCTGTTTTCTGCAGTACATCCTGAAAATATATCCATGTATTCCGTAATCCATCTTCCCGTGAAACATGAGGTTCCCATCCTAAAATCTTTTTTGTTTTAGAAATATCGGGTTGTCGGACCTTGGGATCGTCAACAGGGAGAGTTTTAAATACAATTTTACTCTTGCTGCCGGTAAGTGCCACTATCTCTTTTGCCAGTTGAAGAACAGATATTTCTTCTGGGTTTCCGATATTTACCGGTTCGTGTTCATCAGAGATAAGTAATTGGTAGATACCGCGAATCAGGTCTGAAACGTAGCAAAAGCTTCTTGTCTGCAAGCCATTTCCAAAAACCGTTATATCCTTAGCCCGTAATGCCTGATACATAAAATTGGGCAGTGCACGTCCGTCATTAATTCGCATCCGGGGTCCATAGGTGTTAAATATCCGCACTATTCTGGTATCAATTTTGTGGTATCGGTGATATGCCATTGTCATTGCTTCTGCAAATCGCTTTGCTTCATCATAAACCCCCCGGGGGCCAACAGGGTTTACGTGGCCCCAGTAATCCTCTCGTTGTGGATGTATTTGTGGGTCTCCGTACACCTCAGAGGTAGATGCCAAAAGGAACTTTGCCCTTTTCAACTTAGCCAGTCCCAGGCTATTTAAGGTGCCAAGGGAACCAACTTTTAAGGTTTGAATAGGCAGCTCCAGGTAGTCAGAGGGGCTCGCCGGTGAGGCAAAATGGAGCACATTATCCACATGCCCGTCAATATAGATATAATCGCTTACATTATGTTTTATAAAACGGAAATGATTATTTCCTATCAAATGGCCGATATTCTCAGCCTTGCCGGTAAGCAAACTGTCGATACAGATAACCTCGTGTCCTTTTTCTATTAAATAGTCACATAAATGTGATCCAATAAATCCTGCTCCACCAGTAATTACTGTCCTCATGGGGAATTAACCCTCCTTATCAAAAGTTGTAATTATAACATTATAGAGCAATTGCGGTGAATTCTACAATATTTTTATTGATAATAAAACTGAAATCTTTTAACGGGGCCTTACCGGCTTCTCGCTTTTTATCTGAAATTTTTGACAAATACCGGTTTTATGGATACAATTGCTTTTACATGAAAAAACACATACGACCAAAACGCTATCTCATCTCCTTTGATAGCCATACCACCTCGCATGTCTTTACTGACGTACTCGTAATCGGGAGCGGAGTTGCAGGTCTTAATGCTGCTATCCAGGCTGCAAAGCACTGTTCAGTACTTGTCATTACGAAAGATACCATTGATGAGAGTAATACTGCCTATGCACAGGGAGGTATTGCAGGGGTACTTTCTGCGAAAGACTCCGTTGCGAAACATGTAAAAGATACCTTGGTAGCAGGTCAGGGTTTGAGTGACACTGCTGCAGTAAGGACTATTATTAGCGAAGGGCCGAAGCGCATAAAAGATCTCATTCAGCACGGTGCACAATTCGATATGGAAGGCAATCAGTTGATTTTTACGCAGGAGGGTGGGCACTGTTTTTCCCGGATCATACGTGCTCAGGGTGATTCTACGGGGAGAGAGGTTGAACATACCCTTATACGCGTCGTAAAAGGGAATAAGAATATAAAAATCCTTGAGCATACGTTTACGGTTGATCTCATTACAAAAGATACCTTTTGTCACGGTGCGGTTGCCTGGCATGCACAAAAGGGATGCATGTTGATCTGGGCAAAACGTACAATCCTGGCTACAGGAGGATGCGGCCAGGTTTACCGGGAGACGACAAATCCGGGTGTTGCTACCGGAGACGGAGTGGCAATGGCATATCGGGCGGGTGCCACGATACAGGATATGGAATTTATTCAATTTCACCCCACGACACTGTATATCGCAGGGGCGGCAAGATTCCTTATCTCAGAAACTGTGCGGGGAGAGGGAGGGATATTACGAAACAGAAAAGGCGAACGATTTATGCCGGAATACCACCCCCGCGCGGAGCTTGCACCAAGAGATGTAGTAAGTCAGAGCATTTTACGGGAAATCCAGAAAACCGATCATACCAATGTATATATCGATGTCCGTCATATTCCAAAAGAACGGCTCTATGCGCGCTTCCCTAAGATCAATGAAATCTGTGCTTCTTTCGGAATTGATATTGCCAGGGATCTTATTCCTGTCCGGCCCAGTGCTCATTATATGATCGGTGGAATCAAGGTGAATCGTTTCGCCAGAACTACGATCAAACAGCTTTATGCGTGTGGTGAGGTGGCTTGTACGGGTATGCATGGGGCTAATCGTCTTGGAAGCAATTCCCTCCTTGAAGGACTGGTGACAGGGTATAGAGCAGGAACAGATGCCGGTAAATCAATACACAGGAAGAAACATGAAT
The DNA here is from genome assembly GCA_021646405.1 of Candidatus Loosdrechtia aerotolerans. GTDB lineage: Bacteria > Planctomycetota > Brocadiia > Brocadiales > Brocadiaceae > Loosdrechtia > Loosdrechtia aerotolerans. The sequence goes on along the minus strand of SOER01000033.1, from coordinate 27,715 downwards.
TCTTACCTTACGCCGTCAATGAGTCTTTAGGTTTATCAAAAATAAGCTGGTTAAATCTTAACGATATTGGAAACTCCCTCAAGAGTCTTATGTGGAGAGATGCAGGGATCGAACGGGATGAGAGACACCTCCTCGAAGCAGGGGAAATGATCGAGATGTGGTGTAGTTATGTTATGGATAAAGAATTCTCTGTACCAGCCGGATGGGAACTTCAGAATATGCTCCTGGTTTCAAAACTTATCGTATCTTCTGCTCAAAAACGAAAAGAATCGCGCGGTGTTCATCACCGTACTGATTATCCACAAACGGATAATAGACACTGGAGAAGACATATTATAATAAAAGAATAATTTTTTCTCAATTCAATACCGTTAAATCTTGCAGGAAAGCGGTCATTTTTCTTGACAATCCTTACTTTAACCATTAAATTAAGACGTTTATAGGCCTCTTTAAAATCCATGAGCTATTCATTACAATTTAGTGAGTAATTCCTCTATGAAATTTCTTACAGACTACATGACCTTTCATACAAAAAAACGCCGTGAATTCATTAATATTACCAGAGATGTAATCAGGGTGCTTGAAAAGAGCGGTATTCGGGAAGGTATGGTCCTGGTTTCTGCCATGCATATCACATCAGGAGTTTTCATTAATGATGCCGAACCCGGGCTTCATCGGGATATCGAAGAATGGCTTTTGAAGTTGATTCCGGAAGGTCATGATTACTATCATCACAGAACAGGAGAGGTAAATGGAGATGCACATCTCAGGAACCTTCTTATTGGACATCAGGTAATTGTGCCTGTGACAGATGAGAAATTAGACCTTGGACCATGGCAGCAGGTGTTTTACGCTGAATTTGATGGTCAGCGCAGTAAAAAGCTTATTATAAAAGCAATGGGGGAATAAGGGCGTTTTTTCAACTTATCAATGACGGTAAAACTGTTAAATATATAGAGAAGCTAATTTATGGTACGAGAAAAAAGATGTACAGGGTTTGATAAACGAATAAACGAGGAAGCACCATGCATCATGGCCTGTCCTATCCGGCAGGATGCCCGCGATTATGTCCAGCTTATTGCTAGAGAACGCTTTCATGAGGCCTTTCAACTTGTAAGATCACGAAATCCGTTTCCATCATCCTGCGGTCGTATTTGTACCCATCCCTGTGAGACAAAATGCCGGCGAAACGGTATTGATGCGCCGGTTGCAATTGCATGGCTGAAACGTTTTCTCGGGGATAACTTTTCAGAACAGATCATAAAATTTACTACCGAAAAACATCCGGAAAGGATCGCTATCATCGGTGCAGGTCCTGCAGGACTTGCCGCTGCTAATGACCTTACCCTTTTAGGATATTCATGTACCATCTTTGAATCTAATCCAACACCTGGCGGAATGCTCCGCATGGGGGTACCGGCGTACCGGTTACCGAGAGTACACCTTGATAAGGAGGTTGAATTCATTAAAAAATTAGGGGTTGAGATTAGATATAATGCAACCCTTGGTACCGACGTTACCTTTGATAGTTTGAAAAAAGATGGATACGCCGTTGTTTTCATTGCAGTAGGATTATTGGAGAGTCGTACCTTAAATATCGAAGGGATACATCTCGGGGGGGTTCTGAAAGGTATATCGTTTTTGCATGAGGTAAACAGGACAGGATACGCTAGGATCGGAAAGAACGTACTGGTAATCGGTGGAGGTGCTGTTGCAATGGATTGTGCACGAACAGCCCTGCGTCTGAAGCCAGATAAGGTATCTGTTGCTTGCCTTGAATCCCGAAAAGAAATGCCGACAACCGATTTTGAGATTGAAGAGGCCCTCCATGAAGGAGTAGTGTTATATAATTCTGTAGGGCCGAAACGCATCCTCGGAAACGATGGACAGGTAACGGGTCTGGAGGTACTGAAAGTAAAGCATGTCTTTGATGAACAGAGGCGATTCAACCCTGCGTTTTATGAGGGGTCGGAATCTGTTATAGGGGCCGATACGATTATCCTTGCTATAGGACAGACGTCGAACCTTGCGTTTTTAAAAGGACAAGAAGGTATTCAAATTACACGGGGTGGTACTCTTATTGTTAATCCGCATACCTTCAGTACTTCTGTACCCGGTGTGTATGCAGGAGGTGATATTGTCCTGGGTCGCGGAACCATGACCGAAGGTATGGCGCAGGGTAAGAAGGCGGCGATTGCTATCCATAATGCCTTAAGAAATGCGGCTATAAAAGATGAGAAATGGAATGACAAACCCGTTGTACCTGATCTTGCTTCGTCAAGAGTCACTTTTATCAAGAAGGAACAGAAGCAAGAGATGCCTGGTATGCCTTCAGATAAAAGGTTACATAATTTTGATGAGGTAGAACTCGGTTTTCCTCTCAGTGCGGCTGTTAAAGAAGCGCAGAGATGTATGAACTGCGGCGCTGGTGCTGTCGTAGATAACAACTTCTGTGTGGGATGTCTTACCTGTGTGAGAATATGTCCATTTGAGGTACCAAAAATCAAGAAGGGAAATACCACAGCTTATATTGATGGTGATTGCCAATCATGTGGCTTATGTGTTGTAGAGTGCCCTGCGAAGGCTATTAGCTTTAAAACCCCTTTAGAGGATCGAGGTAAAGATGCCCTTGAAGCTGTTTTTCAAGACGTATCTATTCAGGGTGTAAAACCGCTCATTATCAATTTTTATTGTCAATATGGCGCATACAACGGGGATATAATTGATACGGGAAACGATCTCCTCGCTTCTCATACCAGGCGTGTTGGTGTGTTGGGACTCGGAAAGGTAGATCCGGTATTATATATGAGGGCCTTTGAATTAGGCGCCCATGGAGTGCTGGTAACTGCCTGTAAGGACAATACCTGTCATTTCTGCAAGGAGCAGGAGTGGGTTGAAAAACGGGCAAGGTTTACAACACAACTTCTTAACGATTTGGGGATGGATATCAGGCGGTTTCAAACCCACTTTGTTTCTTCACAGAATGATAAAGAGACTATTGACCTTGCCGGTAAAATGGTCGAAGAATTAAGACATATATAATATAATTGGATGATAGTTTGGATTAAACGTAGCAAAAACTATAAAGTTGCTTAAACTATTTGAACATATCCATAAATTTCGTGGTGGATTATTATCATGATTGTAGCTGCATCAAAACCATTTCAAGAAATTAAGCAGATGCTTTCTGGATGTAAAAAGGTCTGTGTGCTCGGCTGTGGTTCGTGTGTAACGATATGCCATACCGGTGGTGAAAAGCAGGTCACAGAGCTTGCTGCACAACTTCGGCTTTCTGCCAAACAAGAGGGTAAACATTTAGAAATTGCAGAGAATTCAACACTCCGGCAATGTGAATGGGAATTTATTGATGCCATTGAAGATATTATTAAGGACTGCGATGCCGTTCTCTCCATTGCCTGTGGTGTTGGCGTACAATACCTGGCCGAAAGGTTTCCCCATATAAGGATCTTCCCCGGGTTAAACACCACCTTTATGGGTGGCCCTGCTGAACAGGGGATTTTTTGGGAGCGATGCTCGGGCTGTGGTAATTGTATCCTGGGGACTACGGGAGGATTATGTCCGGTAAGCCGGTGCGCAAAAAGTCTTATGAACGGACCATGCGGCGGTTCTCAAAATGGAAGGTGTGAGGTATCACAGGAAACCCCCTGTGTATGGAATCAGATCTATGATCAGTTGGATACCCAGCAACTTTTAAAAACAATGGAAACGATTGTTCCACCCAAGGACTGGACTACCGGTGCGGAAAACCACCCGCGAAAGATGGTACTTGAACATCTGGTTATGAAAAAACAATGACTAATATAAAATCAGGTAGTAATCTAGAAAAACTTCTCCAGAGCGGACAATTTGCCGTTACAGCGGAATTGGGTCCACCTCGAGGTGCCGACCGCTCTGTAATAGAAAAAAAGGCTGGAATATTGAAAGGTTATGGGGACGCCTTCAACATCACCGATTGCCAGACAGCAGTGGTGCGTATGTCCAGCATTGCCTCTGGCCGTATCGTTATGGATGCCGGATTAGAGCCGATTATTCAAATGACGTGCCGCGACAGAAACCGCATTGCTATCCAGAGCGACCTTTTGGGAGCTGCTGCACTGGGGTTAAAAAACCTTCTGTGCCTTACCGGTGATCATCAGAAATTCGGAGATCATCCTATGGCAAAAGGTGTTTTTGATGTAGATTCAGTACAGCTTATTCAAATAGTGAAAACCCTTCGTGACGAAAAGAAGTTTCAGTCCGGCCAGGAATTAAAAGTATCTGAACCACAATTTTTTATTGGTGCTGCGGAAAACCCCTTTGCAGACCCCTTTAAATTCCGGGCTATAAGGCTTGCCAAGAAGATTGCTGCAGGAGCTGACTTCATTCAAACACAAATTATTTACAATGTGGCTAAATTTAAAGAGTGGATGAAGATGGTTACCGGTATGGGTCTTCACGAAAAGGTGTTTATCCTTGCAGGTGTAGCTCCACTCAAGTCTGCAGGTATGGCCAAACATATGAAATATAATGTGCCCGGCATGGACGTGCCCGATGAGGTAATGAACCGTATGACAGCTGCCTCTGCTGCAAAGAAGGGAAAAGAGGAGGGCATGAAAATCTGCCTCGAGGTAATAGAACAGGTAAGAGAAATCAAAGGCGTAGCCGGTGTTCATATCATGGCAGTCGAATGGGAAGAGGCCGTTCCTGAAATCGTTCAACGAGCACGATTATATCCCAGACCAGTCCCATTAACATAAGATATATCTGACATTCAAGAGGTTTTTTATCAAGTTAAGGAAATTTCTTGTCCTGAATTCCAAACAGTATGATTTGGAGATTGGAAATTGGAAATTTATAAAGGTATAAAACGGTCTACAATACCGTTGTTTTTAAGATCTGCATGGCTTCACCTGCAATGTAGGCAGAACCAGTAATACAAATCAAGTCCTTTTTTGATGCCATCTGTTGTGCAGCATGTACAGCGTTTTGGATAGTATCGAATATCCCCGATTGTTTCCCACAAAGCCTTTCTATTCTCTGATACAAATCATCAGGTTCTGCAGCACGTGGATTCTTACTCCTGGTGACAAGTACTTCATTACTTACAGGAACGATTTCCGTTAAAATGGTATCCAGATCCTTGTCCTGTGATAAACCCAGAACCAGGAATAATTTATTGTATGTGAAGTTCTCAATTAACGATTTCTTCAGAAACCTCATGGAATCTACAGTATGGGCATAATCCAGTATTATCAGCGGATTTGTTCCAATAATCTCAATTCGTGCAGGACAGGATACCTGAGCAAGAGCATTTCGGACAATCTCCTCATGAACCGAGATGTAACCCCTCTCCCGGAGTATATCTAACGCAGCAATGGCAAGGGCACAGTTCTTTACCTGGTGAGTGCCGACAAGAGGCAAAAAGATATCAGTATAGGTATGCTGCCCCGTCTTTATGGTACATACAGACCCTCCGGTTTTTCTATTCATCTTTCCTGTTCCCCTTTTTGGAAAAAGGGGGTGGGGAGGATTACAGGGGATACTCTGGCTTCGGTGTGACAATAGTTGTTTTTCTGTATTAATACAGTGTACCTCTTCAATCCATATGTCCCTTCCGAGAAGATGCAACTCAGCATTTCTTTCCCTGCATGTCTTCTCTATTACAGCAAGGGCCTCAGGATCTTCTACAGCAGAAACAACGGGAATACCCTGTTTAATGATCCCTGCCTTTTCATGAGCAATACTTGAGAGGGTATTACCCAGGATAGCTGTATGATCAAAACCGATATTGGTAATAATCGATACCAGTGGTATTACAACATTTGTTGAGTCAAGGCGTCCGCCTAATCCCACCTCGAGAACGGCTATCTCTGCTTGCTCTTTCTTAAAATAAAGCATGCATATAGCAGTCAGGATTTCAAAAAAGGTAGGAGAGGCAGATGGATTGGTATTACGTAAATGTTGAATGTACGGCTGAAGCCCGGCAAGGATGCTGGTAAAGTTGGTTTCAGGTATTTTTCGACAGTGTATTTGAATACGTTCCCTGAGATCAACCAAATGGGGAGAAGTAAAAAGCCCCGTCTTGAAACCAGCATATTCCAGAATAGTTGAAATCATGATAGATGTAGAGCCCTTTCCTTTTGTACCCGTTATATGAATGCTTGGAAATGTTCTGTGCGGACTTCCTGTGTGCTCAAGCATCTTTACCATTCTATCCAGGTTGAATGTTGATGCATTATATTGATAACTGATCAATTTTTCGTAATCGATCGCCTTATAGAGAAATGCCTGTGCTGCTTCATATGATTGAAAACCAGTTGTATTCTTCTTGTTCACAATTCATTCCGTTATTCTAGCGGTTATTCTGAAGTCTTGATTCCCGTGAATTTAGTGTATTGAATTTACAGTAATTTGCCACGACAGAAGGAATTTTATTGGCTTTCCTGTTTTTCGGCAGGCCTTAAAGGGGGACTTTGCCTCCTACGCGGGATAAGGGCTGTTTTTCAATGTACCGTATAAAGTAAGGTCCGTTACTTCGTGTATTCTTATATCAACCAATTCTCCAATGAGGTCTTTTGAACCACTGAAGACAACGATATGATTTTGTCTTGTCCGGCCGGACAACCTGTTCGGATCTGATTTACTAGCACCATCGACAAGCACCTGCACCTGTTTTCCTATCAGCTTTTTATTCTTTTCAAGGCTGATGCGCTTTTGAAGTTCCAACAACTTTAGGTTTCTTGATTTTTTAACCTCATCGGGAACATCATCTTTTAACTCGGCTGCCCTTGTACCGGTTCGGGGCGAATATTTGAATATAAAACAGTTTTGGAAACGTAAAGTCTCCATGAGCTGTACTGTTTCTTGAAAATCCTCATCTGTTTCACCCGGAAAACCTACGATAAAGTCACTGGCTACGGTAAGGTGAGGAATGTGTTCTTTTGCGAAATGGATTAACTCACGATAATAATTTGATACATATCCCCTGCGCATCTCTTTGAGTATTCGGTCTGAACCCGATTGCGCAGGCATGTGCAGATGTTCACAAACCTTTTCTAAGCGACTCATGGTTCGAATGAGATCGCGGGACATATCTGTAGGGTGTGATGTCACAAACCGAATTCTCTCTAGCCCGTCTAAATCGTTCAGTTCAGAAAGCAGATCCCCCAATGTTGTAGTAGTATTCAAGCTTTTTCCGTAGGAGTTAATATTTTGCCCAAGAAGTGTTACCTCCTTGCAACCGTTTGAGATAAGGGCCCGTACTTCCTCTTTTATATCTTCGATCGTTCTGCTGATTTCCCGGCCGCGTACATACGGTACGATACAGTAAGAACAAAAGTTATCGCAGCCCCGCATTACGGTAACAAATGCCTGATAGGTATTGGGGCGGTACGTTATGGCCCGCTTTATATTAACGATATGGTCCTCATCGATGGCTATGACATGTGAACCATGATTTCTAATCTTTAAAATGAGCTCAGGCAACCGTGAAAACATGCGTGTCCCACAGACCAGATCCACATGTGGCATACGTTTAAATATTGCTTCGCCGTCTTTTTGCGCCATGCATCCAAGGACCCCCACGATAATATCCGGGTGTTTCTTTTTCAATATCCTGAGGGCTCCTAAATGGGAATATACTTTATCCTCGGCACGCTGACGAACACTACAGGTATTGAATAAAATAACATCGGCCTTATCGACATTGTCAACGATTTTATATCCCTCTTCCTGTAACAATCCTAATGAAAGTTCGGCATCGAGCTTATTCATCTGGCATCCGAAGGTTTCAAAGAAGACAGTTTTATAGTGCTGGTCTCTATGATGAAAATTGGCAGAATGAATCATTACTCTATAAGATAAAGAAATTTTTTTTCTAAACCGTATGGTTCCGTTAAATGAATCTATAACTGGCAATTGTAACGAACTTTCATAAGTAATCCAAGTAATTTCTGATCATGAACAGTGCTTATACCCGGCAAGCTAAAATGTATCTTTTAAGGAGTAAGTATTTTTCCCTTCCTGCGAAAAAATTAAATTTGTTCAGAAAAATCTAATCTGTTTTTTCGTTTCAATTATTCCTGTATTCACATTATAATAAAGCAAGGCAGAAAACGATTGTTAACACCGTTTGTTTTAACTGAGAATGTAGATGTGAAAGTAAAATACCGTATGGAACAGAAAATTCTCATTGGTACAGAAAATGGACTCTATACGTTGAATGAAAACCTGGAGGTCCGGTTTGCAGGACACGAAGTAAGATCTCTGACGAATCATAATTCTCATTGGTGGGGTATTATTAATCACCGGGAGATATGGAGGTCAGATGCCGGAGACTCATGGAACCATGTAGTATCAGTCGACAACGTGAGAGCAAATTGTTTGTTAGTAACTACAGAAGAAAAGCTTTTTGTGGGAACATCAGAAGCACATCTTTTTACCTTACGGGGTAAAACCCTCGAACTCGTTCATTCTTTTGAGAAGGCACGAGGGAGAGATCACTGGTTTACCCCATGGGGCGGGGCGCCTGATGTCCGGTCTATATCGTCAGATCCTTCAGGTATTCTGTATGTAAATGTTCATGTAGGTGGAATACTACGCTCTCCTGATGAAGGAAGATCATGGCAGCCGATTATTGATATCCATGCTGATGTTCACCAGGTTGTCTTTGATCCGGATTCAGGACTTCTCCTTGCAGCTTCAGCCTCAGGGCTTGCTATTAGTGATAACGGTGGTGAATCATGGCAGTTTATTACCACCGGACTGCACGCTCATTACCTCAGAGCCATTGCTGTTACGAATAGAACAGTTTTTGTTTCTGCCTCTACAGGTCCGTCAACAGACCGTGCAGCTATTTATCGGGGGGCTTTAGATGAGAATGTATCTCTTGAGAGATGCTGGCAGGGTTTACCCGAATGGTTTTCAGATAACATCGATACGTTTTGTTTGGCTGCATCAAACTCTTGTATAGCTTTTGGTACCTCAGGTGGTTTTGTATTTATTTCTTCAGATAAAGGGCAGCGCTGGACTGTTGCAGCAAGGGATCTTCCACCAGTCCGGTGTGTGGTCATTGCATAAGAAAGATACTTTGTCAGCTATTCAGGAATTTCTCAAACCGGTCCATCCCCTGTTCAATATTTTCCATAGCAGTGGCATAAGAGATCCTTATATACCCATCGGATCCAAAGGGAGCACCGGGAACAAAAGCAACGTGTGCTTTCTCAAGCAGGAGATTTACCAAGTCAAAGGAATCTGTTACCGTCCGTCCTGAAATTCTTCTGTTAAAGAGATCCGATACCTTTGGAAATACATAGAAAGCACCATGAGGAAGTAAACATGAAATACCCTGCATGGCATTCAGGCGTGAGACAATATATGTTCTTCGCTTATCGAATTCACAAACCATGGTAGCTACCGAATTCTGGCTGCCCTTCAACGCCTCTAACCCTGCCATTTGAGTAATAGAACTGGCACCGGATGTAGTGTGATCCTGAATATTTACTGCTGCTTTAATAATTTCCTCTGGACCCGCTGCATATCCCAAACGCCATCCTGTCATAGAGTATATTTTCGAGAACCCATTTACCGTAATAACCTTCCTGTAGCATTCATCACTAAAGCTTGCCGGGCTGACATGCTTCATCCCATCAAATATAATCTTTTCATATATTTCATCAGAAATAATGTAGAGTCCTTTTTCTACGGCAAAACATACGATTTCCCGGAGTTCTTTCTCTGTATAAACCATTCCTGTTGGATTGCTGGGACTATTTATGAAGAGCAGCTTAGATTTTGGTGTAATAACCCTGGCGAGGGATTCTTTCGTAATTTTAAAATGTTCTTTATCGGTGGTTTTAAGAAACACCGGAGTAGCTCCTGCCATAATTACCATTTCAGGATAACTGACCCAGTAGGGAGAAGGAATGATAGCCTCGTCCCCCGTGTCACACAAAACCAGAACAATATTAAGAATAGACTGCTTTGCCCCTGCTGATACAATAACTTGTGAGGGGCTATACTGCAGGGTATTATCATGATAGAGTTTTTCACAGATAGCCTCTTTTAAGGGAGGTGCCCCTGAAGTAGGTGTATATTTCGTATAGCCATCTTTAATAGCTTTGATAGCTGCATCTTTAATATTTTCCGGAGTATCAAAATCCGGTTCTCCCGCACCAAAACTCATTATATCAATACCCTGTGCGGCTAATTGCTTTGCTTTCGTTGTAATAGCAAGTGTCGCTGACGTTTTTACTTCTCTGGCAATTCTTGATAACGTCATATAAAATTTCTCCCTCCTTCAAGTTGTTACATTGGTCTTTTTATTGAAATATCTTACCCGGGTTTAATATCCCATTTGGATCTAGTAAGTTTTTAATATCTTTCATGATGTTCAATTCGCGAAGGGGTATTTCAACCGGTACATACTCCGATTTTACGTTTCCGATACCGTGTTCCCCGGAAATTGTTCCACCAAGTTCCACAGTATTACGCAGGATTTCTCCTATCGCCTTCTCTGCCAGTAATCTTTGGCTTTTATCTTTATACATGATATTAACGTGGATATTACCGTCTCCAATATGCCCAAAATTGGCAATCTGCAAGGAAGGATATTGTTCACAAACAGTATCTATTCTTTGTAGCATTTCCAGTATTCGGCTTCGTGGAACACAAATATCTTCATTGATTTTAAAAGGCGCTATAGTATACAGTGCCGGAGATAGAGCACGTCTGACCTCCCAGAGTATATCGCGTTCTTTATTATCTTTCGCAGAAATGACATGAAGTGTATGATTTCCTGTGAGTATTTTCTCTACCAGAGATATTTCTGTTTGTACGCTCTCCTCCCTCCCATCAACATCAACAAGAAGGATCGCATGTACATCCGATGGTATTTTGATTTCTTTTTTATATCCTTGTATACAGCGAATACTTGATTTATCAATAAACTCAAGGGCTCTGGGGAGAAGATTGTTTGAGATGATTTGATTTGAGGCCTTTACGGCATCCTGGGGAGATGAGAAAAAGGCCAAAAGCGTTTGAATCTTTTCCGGGAGCGGAAGCAGTTTTACTGTTATCTGCGTAAAAATTCCTAACGTACCTTCTGAACCGACAAACAACCGGGTAAGATCATAACCCGTAACATTTTTTAATGTTTTTCTTCCGGTGTGAATAATATTCCCGTCCGCAAGAACTACCTCTAGTGATAAGATATAATCCCTTGTAACACCATACTTCAAACCGGTAATTCCGCCTGAGCATTCTGCTACATTTCCACCAAGGGTGGAGAATGCCGCACTTGCGGGATCTGGCGGATAAAAGAGTTTATAACGGGCAACTTCCTTTTGTAATGTATGAGTAACAACCCCGGGTTCGACCGTAGCGGTAAGATCTTCTGGAATGATATCCAGTATTCGGTTCATTTGAGTGAAATCTAATACAATCCCGCCCTCTACCGGAACTGCCCCGCCCGTAAGTCCCGAGCCTGCGCCGCGTGGATAAACAGGTATCTTCTTTTCATTCGCAAACTGCATTATATGGGATACCTGCTGAGTAGTGTGCGGCTGTAAAACAACATCTGGTATATGTTTTTGCTTGGAACCATCACATGCATAGCATAGCCGATCTTCAAGTGTAGAGAGTACGTTTTCCCTTCCTATAAGCTGACTAAATACATTTACCCATTCGGTTATTTTTGATTTTGTATGTACCGTTGTATTCATTTACGAGATCTGTTTTAATTCTTCAAACTCTTATAAAACAATTTTCATGCTGATATGATATCTTGTTTGATTTAAACAGATAATCATACCCGAAAAGTATAAGCTCTATCCCTAAATACATGTTATAAGCGATATTTAAGGGTTGTTTACTTTATTACATTTAGAAAAATAAGTCAAATTTTTTTCAATTATTTCCGTAGAAATATTAGATACAATCGAGGTTGTTAGAGACCATAATCTATGTTGTTTTATTTTATAAAATGTGTTACTCCTCTGTGACGGAAAAGAATATCTAACAGATTGAATGGAGAGCATACCCTTCTCCTCTTCTCTATAAGCTGTTTTAGAATTGACACAATAATAAAACACGAGTATCATATAAAATTTAAGAATCTTTTAAATTTTCAAGAAGGTATATTTTATCTCCTGAACTAATAACGATGGCTTAACTGTTGTTTTCTATAAGCTTTTATCGTTACAAAAGTTATGAGTGTTGTGTATATAGATACTGACATACTGATTATTGGTGGTGGGGCAGCGGGGTGTTTTGCTGCTGTAGAAATTTACAAACGGTCTCCCAATTGCAGGGTTGTCATTATGGAGAAGGCACATATTGAGCGGAGCGGATGCCTGGCGATGGGATTAAATGCCATCAACGCCTATCTGAATCCGGGTCAGACTCCTGATATACATGTGTCATACATAGAACGGCAGTTTGAAGGGATTATAAGAAAAGATCTCGTATATGATATTGCACAGGGTCTGAATGAAGTTGTTAGAGATGTTGAAGAGATGGGGCTTCCCATTGAGAAGAATGAAGATGGTACATATAAAAGGAAAGGGAAACGCAGTATACGTATCCTTGGTGAACGGCTAAAGCCTATTCTTGCAGGAGCTGTGCGAAAGACCCCTGCCCGCGTATTGAATCGTGTTGTGGCGACAAATTTTATTTATAATGGCAAGCATGTTTGTGGCGCATTTGGATATGGAATAAGAGACGGTATGTTCTATGTTGTGCGGGCAAAAGCTGTTATCGTAGCTACCGGAGGAGCCTCCGGGATCTACAGGCCGAATAACACGGGTGAGGCACGTCACCTTACATGGTATTGTCCGTGGAACGCTGGAACAGGATATGCTATGGGAATACGAATTGGTGCTGAAATGACCAGCTTCGAGAATCGGTTTATCGCACTGCGTGTAAAAGATGTACATGCCCCGACGGGCACTATTGCTGTTGGTGCATACGCAAAGCAGATTAATGCCCTGGGCGAAGATTATTTAGCGCTCTATTATAAACACCTGGGCGGAAACAGGTGTTTAACACACCACAGGCTCTTAGCTACTGTAGAAGAAACAAAAGCTGGGCGGGGACCGTGCTTTTTGGATACAACAACCTTAGATGAAGCGCAAGAAAGAAAGTTAAAAGAGGCCTTTCTCAATATGAACCCTCAAGTTGTTTTATTATGGGCAAGTGATGATATGAATCCCAGGAGAAGACCCGTGGAGATACAGGGAACAGAGCCGTTCATTGTTGGAGGTCATTGTCAGGCAGGCTATTGGATAGATAAAGGAAGGAGGACAACCGTACCGGGCCTTTATGCAGCAGGAGAGGTTGCTGGCGGTGCACCAAAGAAATATGTAAGCGGGAGTTGGGTTGAGGCGCGTATCGCTGCTGCAACAGCCTTAGAGGATGTGAAGGGAAATTGCCTCGAGGACGTAGATCATGAATTCATACAGAAAGAGAAGACTCGAGTCTTGTCCCCTTTAACAAAGAAATTTGGGTTATCACCAGTGGAAGTGAGAGAACGTCTTCAAAAGATCATGGACGAATGTGCAGGTGGTATTTCCATGAATTATGCACTTCATGAAGAGCGGTTATTAGAGGCAAGGCGATTACTCAAAGGCTTACAAGAACACGTACGGGATATTGCAGCAGAAGATAATTATACCCTTGTTGAAGCTTTAGAGTGTATTGACAGGATCGATGTAGCCAGGGTATTGGTAGAACATCTGATTTACCGAAAGGAGACACGGTGGGCATGTTATCAAACCCGATTAGATTATCCTAACAGGGATGATAAGAGATGGCTGGTATTTGTGAATTCTCTCTATAATATCCATACCGATGAGATAAAAATGATAGAAAGACCTTTATGCTGATATGAGTATCTTTATTGATGAAAACGTCTGTAACGGATGTAAAGGATTGCCTGAGGGACGCTGCGAGCGTATTTGTCCAGGAAACCTGTGTTACCGTAAAGAGAGTATGAAAGCGGCAATCCGTGACCAATCTGCCTGCTGGACTTGCGCATGCTGTGTAAAGGAATGTCCTGTTCAGGCGATTGAGTTAAGGCTCCCTTTTCAAATTGGTAGTAATGGTGCTTCGCTGAAAGTACGATTAAAACGTGATAAGACAATCTGGACTGTCTGGGATGCCAGGGGGCATCAGGAAGAATTTGTTATTCAAGCAAAACATGTGAAAGGAGATTGATAAAAAATGGTTAAAAATATAGCTCCTCACGGAGGGAAACTGATAAATAAAATCGTATCCATGGAGGAGCGCGAACTACTGCTTGATAAGGCTACTCATTATGATATGAAAAAAATCCAGCTGAGTCCTCGTGAAATGTCTGATCTTGATATGATTGCTGTTGGGGCAATGAGTCCTTTAGAGGGTTTTATGGGTAAAGCAGACTATGATAACGTGGTGGATAATATGAGATTGTCTCATGGTCTGCCATGGTCAATTCCCGTTACTCTCTCTGCTACGAAGGAAGAGGTTGAAGGCCTTACACCTGGTAAAGATGTAGCACTCGTAGATCAGGCCAATGAGGTAATTGCAATTTTACACCTCGAAGAAATATATCATCATAATAAACAAAAAGAATCGCTGGAGATTTATGGTGTCGATGACAGAAAGCATCCCGGTGTAGAGTACGTTTATAAAATGGGGGATTATCTTCTGGGAGGCAAAGTAAGCGTTGTCAACAGGACAAAACCGGGTGATTTTTTGACATATCGGTTAGACCCTGCCGAAACAAGAGAGGCGTTTGCAAAAAAAGGATGGAAACGGATTGTTGGATTTCAGACCCGGAACCCTGTCCATCGCGCCCACGAATATATCCAGAAATGCGCCTTAGAGGTAGTAGATGCAATCCTCTTACACCCGTTAGTGGGAGAGACAAAAAGCGATGATGTTCCAGCACCTGTGAGAATCAGGAGTTATGAAGTTCTTCTCGAGAAATACTATCCGAAAGACAGGGCGATGTTAGCAGTTTTCCCTGCTGCAATGCGATATGCAGGTCCGAGAGAAGCAATCTTCCACGCCATCGTGAGAAAAAACTACGGCTGTACTCATTTTATTGTAGGCAGGGATCATGCCGGTGTCGGTAATTTTTATGGAACGTTTGATGCACATTACATTTTTGATGAATTTGATCCTCACGAAATAGGAATCACACCGCTATTCTTTGACCATACATTTTACTGTAACGCATGTAATGGTATGGCCTCTTACAAGACATGTCCTCATGATTCAGCAAATCACGCAATCCTTAGCGGAACAGAAGTTCGCAGGATGTTGAGTACAGGACAAGCACCGCCTCCTACCTTTACAAGACCAGAAGTGGCAAGTATACTCAGTGAATATTATCAGGATGTAAAACAATAAAAAAGATGCTCAAATTGTAAACGTTTTATACTTTCTGTTTCTTTTGCAGGCATTTATAAGACATGGTTATTCTGGCTGGTTCAATCATCTGCGATTGAACCAGCCGTATTTAAGTGACGATGTTAGAAGAGCGTACTATAACCCTTTTGCAATCGTAATGCTACTTGTTGTAACAAATGATTGAATGGCAACCAAATCCTGGTCGTCACGTGCGATTATCGTTATTACATTAGGGCCTTCTTCTAGCGGTAAATCTTTGTTGATCTCAAGCCGGCAGCGTTCTCTGAGCATTGTATCTTTGTTCGATTTGAAAAAAACCTTATCGTTGTTTACTAAAACATAGGCATGTTTTACATGTGAATCATCCTCGATGATTGCAGATAAGGGCAACTGATCATTTTCGAGTAACAGACTCGGTAAGGATTTCCCTAAAGTAATGGTCGGTGGGATCCGTTGTAGATAGGGCTCTATATTACTTACCCTGCTTTCAGCAGTACTAACCTCAACAACATCTTTAGCAGAGACCCATCCAAACCGATCTTCTGATAATGTTATGCGGAACCAATCATTACCTTTTATATCGGAAATTAGCGCCATTCCCTCAGTCATCATAGATACAACCGGTGAGTCAAAAGACATTCCCCCATAGAGCGGAGTATAATTCCTGGTTATCTTTACATTGGTAGTTGCAGGTGTTAATTTAGGTTTTGTTCCAATAACAGGAAATTTTAGTTTATTGGAAAGGGACGTTCCGAAAATGATATCAGAAATAATTAAATCCATACTAAAATTGTCCAGGGAGAATGTATCTTTCACAAACAAAGATAATTTTACCTCTTTCCTCTCTCCCGGATTTAATGTACCAATTTCTTCCCGGCCATTTTTTATAAGAACATCTTTATTGCTTAAATTTCTTAAGGTAACAACGTTTTTCTCCGAGAAGCCTTCACCGACATTTTTTACACTTACCAGGAGATCAATATTTTCACCTGTCTGAATTAAGCCGTCTCCGTTATTGACAGGAGATGTTTTTTCGCTATCAAGGATTTGATAGGAATAAGCAAAAACTGGTCTTGGCAATGCTTTTGTAATAACATTTATCTTGATATCCTGAGGGGCATTGTTATTAAACTCCTCAAATTTAATAACAATCTCGTCCTTTCTGTCTAATGCATTTTTTGGGATATTTACCATTGTGGAGTATGATTTTGTAGCTCCTTTGTCTATCTTTCCCAGAATGAACTCAAGTTTGTCAAAAAGCCCATTCTTGCTCGATGAAATACCCCGCAGTTGATACAGCGGTACATCGCCGACATTTGTTACCTTTACGGTGATTGTTATTTTATCTCCAGCTTTTGCTTGCCCACTTGATGGTATCGTGGAAAAAGATACTGCTGACTGAGCATTTCCTGCTATTGTACCTTTAGACCAATCAATATCTAATTTCTGAAGTGCCTGTGCGATTTTCTCCTCCTCTAATCGAGCTGTTTCCTCTATGATAGGCAAGGAGTTTTGCAAGAATGCTTCCCGCTGCAGATGAGAGGCTTTTGTAAGGAGCTTCTTTGCAAAGATGACATGGAAATCTTTATCAAAGTCGGGCAGTTTGTAGGGATCACCTACCTCTTCTGCTTCTGAATCATCAGTTTTACTTTTCTCATCGGCTTCCTGGAAAAATTTGAGGGTAGCGAAAGGGGTTTCACCTTTCGGGTGTTCCTCCAGGTGCTGTTTGAGATCTTCTTCACGAAGGGCCGTATGACCTCGAAACAGATTAATATCGTCTTTCAAAATGGTTACCGGGGTAAGCTGAATATCCGGCGTAATGCCAACCGATTGAATGTCAGTAAGTAAAGGAGTTAAGTATTTTGCAATAGTTAATTTTAATGCAGAACCGTCCATAAGCTCAATAAGTTGTTGCACTGAACCTTTCCCAAAGCTTCTGTCTCCAACAATTACCGCACGGTTGTTTTCTTTCAGTGCTCCAGCAACAATCTCTGCGCCTGATGCGCTTCCTGCATCGACGAGTACTACAATTGGATATGAAATTTCGTCAGTTTGAGTTTTTCTCGCATCCTGTATTTCTCTTGGATGGCCGCCGGGACCAACGGTAACGACAATAGCGCCACTATCAAGAAATGTATCCGCAACCTCTACCGCTTGATCCAAAAGTCCTCCCGAGTTGTTTCGTAAGTCAATAATCAATCCTTTTAACTCATCAGAAGTCTTTAAGTTTTCCAGATGCTTGGTGAGGGTTTGGGATGTATCGTCCTGGAAATTCCGTATTTTTATATACCCTGTTCCGTTACCTAACGAAGCAGATTCAACGGTAGGAATATTAATGACCTCACGTTTTAGGGTATATAGTTTCGGTTGAGTAGCCTTCTCGGATAAAATTGATAGTGATACCTTTGTTTCCGGGTCTCCCCGCAATTTCCCAACGGATTCTGCAAGATTCATACTAATGGTAGATTCTCCATCAATTTCAACAATCTTATCACCAGCCTTTACACCAGCCCTTGCAGCCGGGGTGCCCTCTATAGGGGATATTACGGTTAACTGTCCATCCCTTAGACCAACAACCATGCCGAGCCCGCCAAACTTTCCTGTAGTGCCAATTTTAAATTCATTAAATTCTTTTGGCGGAAAGATAATTGAATGAGGATCTAAGTGAGTAAGCATTCCATTGATTGCAGTGTATTCAACGTCATGTACGGCAAGATTTTCATCAGGTTGACGTTGTGTATTGATAAAGGTAAGGGCATCGCGCAAGATATTAATCATATCTTTAGACCGGCGAATATTGGATAGATCATACGTTTTTGAGATATTATCTACAGTAACCGTCACGGTATTTGTGCTTTCTGAAAAATCAGTCAAGACCTCCGGGATCACTCTTTCTTCCCATGCCAGGGCTTCGTTCAGCATTTCCAGAAGTTTGATACGTTCCGGATCTACATACAATCTGTTGACATAGGACATGACAATACCTGAAAGACGAAATTTGTAGTTGGTGTCTTCTTTTTCTCTCGTTCTTTCAAAAAAAGGTTCTAAACCAAAGGTCTTTACAGGGGTGGTGAAAAAAAAGGTGAACGAAAATAAGAAGATAAATATGGCCGGTAAATATTTAGAGATAAATTTTGGTTTCATGCAGTATCCCTTTTGCTGAAAATAATATCGTAAATGTACCTACAAATTGTATGCTGCTCTCTGTCATCAGACACTATCAAAGTTTTTTTTCAAATAATAAGCATACAAATTGCATATGGTAATTAACCAAATATACATAAAATTTCTCATGTTTTTTCAATAATCTTTGTATCTATTTCTAGCTTACTAAGTATAAAATGATATAGGATATTTATCAAGAAAATACTGAAGACGGTGGATGTACAAGGGGATTCGGGGTATGATGGAACAGACGTTGTTACCATAACCGCTCTCCGGTTGGTTTTTAGTAACCAGATATCTCTAGCGAGATATCCAGTGCTTTTGCAGAGTGGGTTATAGCTCCAATAGAGATCCTGTCCACACCTGTTTGAGCTATAAGGTGCACATTTTCTAAGGTAATATTTCCGGATGCCTCAGTAAGAGGCGAATGTATGCCTTTTGTAGATTTCCATTCTCTTACAATCCTGACAACCTCTTTTAACTGTACAATATCCATATTATCAAAGAGGATTATATCTACTCCTGCCTTGAGGGCATCCTCTACTTCTTCTCGTGTTCTTGTTTCAACCTCAATTGAGATACCTGATTTTATTTTTTGTCGTACCAGGGATACTGCTTTTTCAATAATGCTGGTATGGGTGGGAATATCGTACAACAACCTGTTTTTCATGATGTTAAGGTGATTATCTTTTATGAGTATTTGATCATAGAGGCCCGTCCTATGGTTCACTCCACCACCCTTAACTACCGCATACTTTTCCAAATATCGCCAACCAGGAATAGTTTTTCTTGTATCCATAATTGCAGTTTTTAAAGGCTTTATATGCTGAACAAATTGTGATGTTAACGTCGCAATACCTGAGAGCCTTTGAAGGAAATTCAAGGCGATTCGTTCGCCAGAGAGTAATGTCCTTGCGTTACCACTTATGGTAGCAATAATCTCGCCCTTGTTAATCTGGGATCCATCTTTCACCCATTCCTTAAAAAGAGTACTGGTATTGAGTCTTGAAAAAAAATATTCAACAACGGGCAGGCCGGCAATAATTCCATTCTCTTTTGCAATAAATGCCCCTTCTATCATTAAATTGCCTGGGATCAAACCTTTTGTTGTGATATCACCTATTCCAATATCCTCTTGAATAGCTAACTGGATAAGGGAATCTATTTTTTCGGGTTCAAGTTTAAAATCCATCATAGTGTTTTTGTGTAGAACCAAGATTTCTGTAATTCAGGACAGAAAAAATGATTTATTTCCCGCGTCCTCCCTTTTCGATGCTTTTTCTAATTAAGGTGCGTAAAATGAAACTTCGTTCTGCACCACCTAAGAGGCTATTTAAGCTTTCATAGATGGTAGGATCTGTTATGAGGGCACCAAGGGTACCCTCTCCTTCTTCAATCTCTGTTACGATTCCCTTAAGGGATTCAGATGTAGTGGTTAAGTTATCAAGGAGTTGTTTACCTTTTTGATCATAAATAAGGGCATGAAGTAACCCGTCGCTCTTTTGAAGTGCATTCAGGTTTTCATGTAACGAAGCTGATATAGCATTGAATGATTCTACCAGTTTACCTTTTTCTATTTTTTTTAAAATATTTGAAAATGATTCGACGACACGAATACTATTTTCAAGCGCAGAAGTATAATCCAGTGGTTCTGCACTTTTTATTGTATCTCCATCTTTTACTTCAGGTTCATGGTGCGCTCCGGCTGCAATCTCTACATAAGAATCTCCGGTCACATAGCTTAACCACTTAATAGTAGCAACAGAGTCTTTTGTTATATTTTTCTTGGCCGATTTATCTATCTGAAATATTACCTCAATTTCAGGATGTAAGGATTGGTTGGGTAAAATGATATCGGTTACATGACCTATTCCCACACCCATATATCTTACCGGGGCACCTACTTGTAAGCCATACACATTCAAGAATTTTGCTGTAAGGGTAATCTGCGGTCTAAAATACCCTTTACGACTGCCGAGAATAAAGATCATGGCAGCAAATCCCATTAACAGGAGTAGGGTAAAAACCCCTGCCCGTAATTCAGCGGAATGTTTTTTTGCCATATAAACCTCTTTTTATACTTATATACAAATATTTCCACTAATAAAATCTTTTACTACTTGAATTTTTGATTGTAAAAGTTCGTCCCATGTACCAACAGTAATTATCTTTCCGTTGTAGAGCATGGCGATTCGATTAGAAACGGTTTTTACGCATTGAAGGTCGTGGGTCACTACAATGGTAGTTACCCCCAGTTTCTTCTGTAAATCAATGATTAACTCGTTGATGCGCTGGGCAGTCATGGGATCTAATCCTGTTGTAGGTTCATCGTACAGGATAATACTAGGATCAGTTGCTATTGCCCTTGCAATTCCAACGCGTTTTTTCATACCGCCGCTTAATTCATCCGGCATCTTACGTTCAATGCCTATCAGTCCTACAAGGTAAAGTTTCTCGGCCACACGTTCACTTATTTCCCGTTCTGTCAATTTTAAATGCTCTCGTAATGGGTAAGCAACGTTTTCATATACCGTAAGTGAATCAAAGAGCGCGGCTCCTTGAAATACCATTCCTACATGCTCTCGTAACTCCATTAATGCTTCTTCATTCATTTGGACTATATTTTTACCCATCACGGTAATTTCACCGTTGTCTGGTTTTAGAAGTCCGATTAATTCTTTAAGGAGGACGCTTTTCCCCGATCCACTCCCTCCAAGGAGGGATATAATCTCGCCTTTCCGTATAGACAAGTTTATCCCGTTATGAACGAATAATCCATTAAACGATTTATGTACGTCTTTAAACTCAATAATTGTTTCCTTCATTAACCTTCATTAAAATAGAATGAAAAATAATTTTGTTAAGAAAAAATCTGAAATCAGGATCAGGATTGATATGGTTACAACAGTAATTGTAGTAGAACGTCCAACACCGGTTGTACCTCCTGTAGTTTTCAATCCAAAATGGCAACCAATTACGGCAATAATTAATCCGAAAAATACCGTCTTTGAGATGCCACTTAATAAATCTGAAACCGTAATCGTTGTTAAAATGGAATTGATATAAAAAACACTATCTATATCAAGTTCGAACAATGCAACAATCATTCCTCCAAAAACACCAACAACGTTAGCTGTAACAGTGAGGAGCGGAAGGGCAATCATAGCTGCAATCATTTTTGGGGTCACGAGTTTCTTGATGGGGCTCGCCCCCAAAGCGCGCATGGCATCGATCTGTTCTGTTACTTGCATAGAACCGATTTCTGCAGCAATACCGGAGCCTACCCGTGCACCTACCATAATAGAGGCCATCACAGGACCTAGCTCCCTGACAAGGGAGAGTGAGACCACACTGCCAACATACATTTCTGCACCATACATACTCAGTCCATAAATAGTCTGAAGGGCCATTACCATTCCTGTGAAAAGTGCAATGAGATCAACCAGCAAGAGTGAGCCCAATCCGAAATTATCAATTTCATAGAGCACAAGCCTTAGATTGAACGGTGGTAAAAAGATACCCGTAAATCCTTTTATTGCTAAGAGGACTGCCTGTCCTACTGACAAAATAAAATTCTTAATAGTAACATCAATAAACAATAAAATATTCATAAGAGAATAAGAGGATTTATCGTTTGAATTGTCTAAGGATTTCTTATGAGGAGAGAGGGTACTGAGCAATAACAAACTTAATAAGAATACGAACTGCTAAAATTTGAGTATCTGACCCCGGGGTCCAAGTTCGGGTCAACTCTTTTGGTAAATAACCTTTGCACCAATATCTCTTCTATAATGTGCTCCCTCAAAATTGATATTTTGAATAGCATCGTAGACCGTTTCTTGTGCATTTTGAATATTTTTCCCTCGTGCTGTTACCCCGAGAACACGTCCGCCGTTCGTTATGATCTTCCCGTCTCTTATAGTGGTTCCTGCATGAAAAATATAAACATCATCAAGCCCTTTCAATTTTTCAAGTCCTGATATTTCAAGTCCCTTTTCATATTTATCTGGGTAACCTTTGGAGGCCATAATGACGCAAATAGAGGCACCGTTATTCCATTCGATTTTCTCATCCTCTAATTTGCTTGTTGTGGTTGCTAACAGAAGTGGAACCAAATCGGTTTTCATTTGTACAAGAAGAACTTGCGTTTCTGGATCCCCGAACCTTGCATTAAACTCAAGTACTTTTGGTCCGGTACTGGTAATCATCAATCCCGCATAAATAATACCTCTATAAAGTCGGTTTTCCCTTTTCATTGCATGAATTACGGGTACAAGGATATCTTCCTCTATAGCACACTGCAATTCCAGGGTGATTTGAGGTACAGGTGTATATGCGCCCATCCCCCCGGTGTTTGGTCCTTTATCTCCATCGTTGACCGCTTTATGATCCTGAACAGGTGAAAGGGGGACGATTGTTTTCCCATCAGTAAAAGCAAGGATTGAAACCTCTTTTCCTGAAAGGAATTCTTCAATAATGATTTTATCTCCCGCGGGTCCGAAGATCTTATCTCTCATAATATCGTCTATATATTTGTTGGCTTCATCTATAGTCTTACAGACAGAGACGCCTTTGCCTTTGGCTAACCCGTCAGCCTTAATAATCAAAGGGAAATCAGACGTTGAAATATGCTTTTTTGCAAGTTTTATGTCATCGAATACCTTAAACTCTGCCGTGGGAATTCCATGCTTCTTCATGAGGGTTTTTGCAAAAATCTTGCTTCCCTCAATAATTGCTGCCCGTTTGTTCGGTCCGAATATCACAAGATTTCCATCCCGAAACCTATCAACAATACCGGCTACGAGTGGATCTTCCGGACCGACGATCGTGAAGTCCACTTTTTGTTTCAATGCAAAGTTATAAAGACCTTCAATATTATCTGCCTCAATGTCCACACATTCTGCAATTTCTGCTATTCCAGGATTACCTGGTGCGCAGTATATTTTTTTTACCAGAGGTGATTGTGCGATCTTCCAGGCAAGGGCATGTTCCCTTCCCCCGTTTCCAATAATCAATATCTTCATTCGTATTTTGTTTTGTTTAGTTTAGTGTCCTGATTACTCATTAATTTTAATTATTGTAACAGAATATATTACGGAAATAAAAACTTTTTATTCTTTTTAAATTAGTGTTGACATATGTTGTATTATCGTTAAAATACTAAATAGATATAAGTATACGGTGGAGGCAAACAAGTTTTAAAAATAATGACGCGGGGTAGAGCAGTCTGGCAGCTCGTCGGGCTCATAACCCGGAGGTCGTGGGTTCAAATCCCACCCCCGCTACCACTAAAATTAAAGGGTTACAGCGATTGCTGTAACCCTTTTTTAATTCGATTTTGCTAACTTCATTCGGCATCCTGTCCTTTTCTGACCTTATCAATTACGTAAATACGATACATAATATCATCAATGTTTGCTGTGTCTGGCAATTTAAAAGTTGCATCAATTGCCTCTTTCTTTAAAGTTTTCATAAGGTTTCCTCTTTAAACTTCATAGTTAATAATTTCTTATTCTTTATTTCAATATTTATATTTTACTAAAATATGAAAAGGGGGATGGGAATTATACAAAAGGATCTCAAGGGCCTTATTGTCATGGGATCCTAGATATTTCTGATTTAATGCATACCGGGCATTATCTATTAATATTCAAAAAGACTTGTTGAATCTGCTTTGGGTAAACAACTATGTTTGGTATTTTTTTTCAATATGTAACTTTATGATAATGCCATCTTTTCGTAATTGTGTTTCAGTTAAAGCAAATGTTTCAGATACTATTTCGCTTATATGGATCATGCTCGGTCTCTCATTCTCATCACGTCTTGCATAACAGAGAAGATTATAAAACTATATTGGCTATACGGTTTCCTTCCTTGATAATCCGACCCGAAATATCTTTTTCTCTGCTCCCCTTACTACTCTTATTAAATAATATCTGAGCACAATTGATTGTGAATGATTATCTCATGCCATGCTCTCTATATACCACTTCTGTATCTGTCACCTGTCCTGATGTAATAATGAATCTATCTTCCTCCCGGTATTTCTCAGCTAGTTCTTTAGATAAAGGTCGTAGTCCGTTTTCCCTACAATTTCATCCGGTTCCGTGTGTAAATTCTTGGCATAATTTTTATTACAAAATTTGTATACGAAGTTTTTATCTTTGTAAAATATTCTCTGTGGAAGGTTTTTAATAAGCATCCTTAGCTCATCTTCCGCCTGTTGCCGTTCAGCGATTTCCTCTATGAATTTCTTTCTGTATGGAGAAATGGGAAGACGATAGAAGTATTGAGGAACAAAAAATTTTAAGATTACGTTGCTGTAAAGCCACCGTCAATTGGTAATATAACCCCTGTAATCCATTCTGCCTCATCTGAAGCAAGGAAGAGTGCACCATAAGCAATATCTTCCGGTTTTCCAATTCTGCCGATTGGGTATGATTGTACAAGCTGTTCATGTAATACCTCAGGGTTTTTCGAGGTTTTTATGGATTTCTATACATGTCTGTATCTACAATACCAGGACAAATGCAATTAACCCTCACCTTATCGGGTGCTAATTCCAATGCCATACTTCTTGTCATATTAATTATACCACCCTTTGAAGTGGTATAAGCAATAGCCCCCGGAAACCCTTTTAAACCTGCAACAGAGGAAATATTGATAATGGCCCCTCCCTCCTTGGATAATTCAGGAATGGCATATTTGGAAACCAGATAAATACCTTTTAAATTAACTGCAAGAGTTGTATCCCATGCCTCCTCCATTGTTTTACTCGTTGTATCTGGCTTATAGTTGACGCCAGCATTATTAACAAGAATATCCAGCGTTCCAAATACTTCTACTGTTTTTTGGACTATATGCTGAGCATCATGTGCTTTTGAGATATCACCGGCAACAAAAATAGCGTTTTCATTTGAGTCCCGTATTTGGAAAACAGTCTCCTCTAAAGGCCCTTTTCTCCTACCAGCAACAACCACAGAGGCACCTTCTCTGGCAAAGAGTGTTGCGATTGCTTTACCTATTCCGGTTCCCCCTCCGGTAATAAGAGCGACTTTATTTTTTAATCTCATAAAAGTCATATAGGGTTTGTTTTCATCATGCTCCATTACTGCTTTTGCCTAAAACAGATTTCTTTCGCAGATTTATATTGATTAAGTATTGGAACTGTACATATATTTAATGGTGAAAATAACAATATAACAAATACGATGGTAAAGAGAAAAGAGATTATTTTGTATGCCTGTTATCCTTGATACAGGATGAGATTTTTAGTATATAAGTAATATATTAAGGAGACATAAGATGGCTAGCGATCTGTGGTGGCTATGGATGATTATGGCTGCCATATTTGTTATTAGTGAAATATTTACCGCTGGTTTTTTCCTTTTGTGGTTTGGCATTGGGGCTGCCGTTGCTGGGATCTTATCGGGTTTAGGATTCAACGTTGGTTGGCAGTGGATAGCATTTATCATTATCTCTGCCAGTCTTTTTGTCCTTTCGAGGAGATTTGCCGAACGGTTTACCAAAAAAGGGCCTTCAGGAGTTGGTGCCGACCGATTTATTGGTCAAAAGGGAATAGTATTGGAGCAGATAGATAACATAAAACATACAGGTACCGTTAAAACAAGAGATGAAGTTTGGAGAGCGGATAGCGATACCGGCGAGGTAATACCGGCAGGGGAAAAAATTGAAGTGGTAAAGGTGGTTGGGACACACCTTGTCGTTAGAATATTGAAATTTCCTTAAATTCTCTGTGGTTAAATTTTATTAATACCATTTAGGAGAACAAGCAATGGCGATATCAGGTATGATGATAGTGTTTGTTATTTTAGCGATTCTTGTATTTGTAATTGCTGCTACTGGAATAAAGATCGTAAGACCATGGCAAAAAGGATTAATTGAGAGAATGGGAAAATATCAGCGTACGGTAGATAGCGGGCTTACGATTATCGTTCCTTTTATTGAGAGGATGATTAAGGTAGATACACGGGAACAGGTGGTTGACGTTCCTCCACAAGCAGTAATCACCAAGGATAATGTTGCTGTCGAGGTTGATGCGGTAATTTATTATATGGTTACCGATCCTGTCCAGGTTACGTATAATGTTACCAACTATTATCTGGCAATTACTAAACTTGCACAGACAAACTTGCGAAATCTGATCGGTGATTTAACCCTGGATGAAACACTTACTTCACGAGAGATCATAAATACTAAATTACGTGAGATACTCGATGCCGCTACTGATAAATGGGGTACAAAGGTTACACGGGTTGAACTTCAAAGAATAGAACCGCCCAGAGATGTTACGGAGGCAATGCATCGCCAAATGAAAGCGGAGCGGGAAAGACGTGCAACGATTCTTGAAGCAGAGGGGCTTAAACAATCTGCCATCCTGAAAGCAGAAGGGCAAGCGGAGGCAATAAAAAAGGTTGCTGAAGCTGACAAGTACCAAAAATTAACTATAGCAAAAGGTGAAGCAGAAGCAATACAGACAGTATTTAATGCTATTCATAGTGGTAAACCTACTAATGATCTGATTGCCATAAAATACCTTGAAGCTCTTGAAAAGATCGCCGATGGTAAAGCGACAAAATTATTTTTGCCATATGAAGCTGCAGGTATCCTTGGGAGTATTGCAGGGGTCGCTGAAATTTTCAAAGAAAAGCCTATCAAAAGAGATGAAGAACAATAGTCTCTTAATAAAGAGTACTTTTTAAAGACACAGGGTATTTGCAATGGGTAAATAGTACAGGAAAATTTTTTTCCTGCACTTGACTATTTTAAGATTCATAGTATAATCCTATACTTTCCGGTTGTTTTGGAAGGCATTTCTTTATGTGCGGTAAATATTATCGCATAGGTAATAAAAATCTTCCCTCGGCGGATTCAAAATTAAGGTAATATTAAAAATCAAACAATTTTGTTTGACTTTATTGCTTTTTCATATATAATAAAACTTTTTGAGTAAAATGGACCATTGTTCCTTGAAAAACAAGGAAAATGGGGTATACTATAGTTGTTGTCCGCAAGGCAACATGTTCTTTGAGAGATGAGAAGTAAAGGTGTGCGAGCTAAGTGAAGAGAACCAAGTCAGCTCAGTGAGTGAGAAGCTCAAGGAGTAGAAGAAGCTAAGAGAGCCGGTCGTGATAAGCGG
>SOER01000032.1 GCA_021646405.1 Candidatus Loosdrechtia aerotolerans | reverse complement strand
CATTTCGGATCCAATTGAAGCATAGGATACCTCCTCGTATAACTTGTTTACAAACTTTCATAACGTACAGAAGTATCCTTTTAAACAATTTTATTTCCTGTTCGGTTTCATTTGTTATTAACTATAATTCCATTGCCGCCACTGGATGATGATCCCAAAGATGAAGAGAGCAGAGAATTTCAGAATCGGCTTGCAGATGGTCGAATAACAGATGAAGCATATAAAGCGGATCTGGAGATAATTAATCAGGACGACTCCAACGAACCACAAAAGGTTATGAATGCAGAGCGTAGGCTAAAGGACAGGATTCGGGCAGAACTTGGTATGGCTCCAAGGCAAACGAAAAAGAACCTATCGTTAGTTCAACATGCACACAACAATAATATCTCACCCGGTTACGATCTTCCATCGCCAGATCAGGCGCATGAGGATGGCTGCCGTCAAGACAATGGAATTCAAACCATTTTAACGCCTGATTTATTGGAGAGAAGAATGAATGCTATGCTTGTCAAGTGCAAGACGTGGGTCCAGGAAACAGGTATTGATGTTCTAAAAGCAGCCTTTGGATTCTTGGAATGGTTTGATACTAATGACACTTCTCAGCCTTCACTTGCCCCGTTAATTCTTTTACCTATTGAAATCGAAAAGAAAAAAACTCATAAAGGTAGCAAGTTTAGCGTTATGAGCCTTGGGGATGCTACCGAATATAACACGGTTCTTGCAGAGAAATTAAGAATTGAATATGGCTTGGAATTACCGAAGTTTAGTGAAGATATGACACCAGAAGATTACTTTACTGAAGTTGCAAAGCTTTCACCAAAGGGAATGAAATGGAGAGTTAGAAGGCAGGTAGCAATTGGCGTTTTTCCATCGGCAAGGATGGCGATGTATCACGACCTTGATACCTCTACTTGGAATTTTGCAGATCAACCTGTAATTGATAATTTATTCGGCAGATGTGATAGTGCTCAAGGTGTTACTCCATATGGGGATGATTACAATATAGATGATCCAGACATTGAAATAAAAGTTCCTCTTACGGTTATGGATTCTGATTCCTCGCAGTTTAGTGTGATGGTTGATGTCGCCGATGGAAAAAATATAGCTGTTGAAGGTCCTCCGGGTACTGGTAAGTCACAAACTATTGTTAATACGATTGCGACAATGATGGCTAATGGTAAAAAAATTCTCTTTGTTGCGGAAAAAACAGCAGCGCTTGAGGTTGTGCGGTCCCGGCTCGAAGCATGTGGGCTAGGTCCCTTTTTACTAACACTACAGGCGGTTAGAGCTTCTAAGGAACAAGTTATTAAATCCATTGGTAACCGCCTTGACTTAGGTAATGAAATTAATCCAAGAAATTTTGACGATATTTTAAAAGATTACAAACGTACCCGAGATAAGCTACAAAAGTATATTGAATGTGTTGCCTCAGTGTTTGGTGAAACAAATATGACCGTGTATGAAATTTTAGGAAATGCCATATCTGCCCATCCTCAATTAGCTCATTTGCCAGAAGAAGTGCGGCGCTTGCCCGTTCCAACGCCAAAAAAGATTGATAAACAGTTAATTAAACAAATAGTAGCAACCTGTGATCTGTTGGAATCGGCCTGTCTCGAAGCGAAGATACATAAAAAGTATTGGGGAGGTATAGGTAACGTAAATGTTGATCCTTTTATTGCAGATGAAATATTAAATGCGGCGCGTCGGACAGGCGATGAGTTCAAAAGAGCTGCAGAAAAGCGGACGGCATTAGAAAAAATAGGACTTAACGAAGATGCTGAAGAGGCAATGCTTCAGATTATCCTTGATGCACTAGTAAAACTACCTGATGAAATCAATAAAATTGACCTCTCGTTGGTTGGTAAGTTGAAGTCTGAAAAGTGTATTGAGAATACAAAAAAATTCTTTTCTGATGTTGATTCAATTAAAAAACTTAAAGAAGAATACGACCAGTTATTTGTAAATACGTTAGATGATAATTTAGCAGCTAATTTGCGAAAAATTGAAAAGATATGTAAAGAGCATAACCTGAAAAAGCTGTCTAATGAAGATATACACAGTGAGATTAAACGGGTGGAGGAACAGAAATCGCAATTGGCTTTAGCGAATGAGGTCTGTAGAGAAATAATTAACCAACTGACTGAGGCTGGTAACATCAAAATCAGATATCTTTTAGTGGCATGTGAGATTGCTAAAGCTGCTGACAGAGCTGTATTAGCCCTAAGATGTCGCGATTATGAAGATCCAGAGGTTAAGGAGTTCCTGGAAAAGTATAGGACTGAAGCTGTTTCACTTAAAGAACGACGTGAGAAACTATCGAAAATATTTAACTTTGATTTATGTTCTGAAATACAAGAGCTGGAAGATAACAACGCGGTTTTAAGAAAAGCGGGAATCTTCGCTCTCTTTTCGCCAAAGTACCATGCTGCAAAACGTTTTTATAAATCTCTAACCAATACGGGCAAGTGGGAGGGAAAAGCATCAACAACCAACCTGCAACAGCTTATAGCTTGGCTAAAAGGTAAAGCGTCTTATGAAAATGATGCTTCTGTCAAATCTTTGCTGAAAGCTCATTTTAATGGAATGGATACTAACTTTGATTTATTTGAAAAAGTGTTGAAATATTATGAAGATGTGGATAATAGTTTGAGAGGCCTAAGTGATTTATATTTGAGAGAGTTTATGTGCCTAGCTGAAACCAGCTCAATTATGTCATTGCCGAGTATTGATAATAATCATGCTTTACACGGGTTTAAGGATGATACACCTAATAGTCTCTTTGCAAAGATCCAAGAGCTCGAAAATAAGTATAATGCATGGGAGAGGTCTAAGAGTGAATTAGAAAATTTGCTGCCTCTGATCAAAGATCCTGAAACATTTAACATTTCCATGTTGGATGAAATGCCAGAAAAAATTTGTGCTTTCTTAAAAAGATGGCGGTCATTGGCTGAAGATGCCGATATGCGAAATGTATTAGGGGTGTATTTTTGGGGAATTGATACAAAAATCACTGATATAGAAGAGTCGCTAAAAGTCGCAGAAACTGCTGTTTTATTAGGAGGCGATGTTGGTAGCATTTATTTGAAAGCAATCGAAGATGACAATGTTCAAAATTATTGTGAAATAATAAAACATGTATTACATGCGGATGCAGATTCAGGCAGTGAATTGCAAAACCTGGCGAAATTAGTTCAATGTGAAGTTGAAGGGCTTAGGAGGGGTTTGAACAGGGCAGCATTTTCCGACCACTTGTATAAAGCTTCAAAGGACAAGCAAGGTCTGTTATCTCATTCCATAGTAGCTCTGTATACGAAAGAACTTAGTGATCTTGGATATGGAGAAATTATCAAAGCTCTCAGGGAGGATGAAGAGTTTTACCTTGGTTTGTCTGAAAAGATTAAAACGTTAATATCTCAAGCAATGGCACGAGAGGTTTATAAAGAACATAGCAAGATCTTAACAAATTACAATGGGATTAAATTAAACAAACTCCGCAAGCAGTTAGCCGAACTCGATAAAAAAGTTCTCGAATTATCTCAGAAACGTTTGCGGGTTAAATTAATCCGTGAGGTAAATCCTTCTCCGGGCAGCCGATCTGGTCGGCGGAAAGAATGGACAAACATGGCTCTGCTTACGCATGAAGTCACCAAGAAGGGGAGGTATATTCCTGTTCGTGATTTAACTTCAAGGGCAGGAGAGGCACTTTTGGAAATCAAACCATGTTGGATGGTCTCTCCTCTAGCAGTGGCACAATATATTCCCAAAGGAAAGATTAAGTTTGATTTAGTTATTATTGATGAGGCATCTCAGATGACGCCAGAAGATGCAATCGGTGCCTTAGCTCGAGGAAAACAAGCAATGGTTGTGGGGGATACTAATCAGTTGCCGCCTATGGATTTTTTCCAAAAGCATTTTGATGAAGATGATGACGAAGACAAGGAAGTCCTCACTGAAGAATCGATTCTTGAAATGTCAAATGCAGTATTTAGGCCTGCCAGAAGATTGAAGTGGCACTATAGATCACGTGATGCACGACTAATCGCATTTTCCAATAAATACGTTTACGATAGTGGTTTAGTTATATTTCCTTCCCCAGTGGAAAACCATCCAGACATGGGGGTGTCGTTTAAGAAAATCCCTGGTCTTTACTCAAAGGGAACTAATCCAATTGAAGCAAAAGCTATGATCGATGCTGCTGTTAAATTTATGAGTGACTACCCAAGTAAATCATTGGGAATTGTTCTTTTGAATCAGAAGCAAAGAGATCTGATGTTAGAAGAAATGAATTATGTGTTAGCTAATGATATTTCTGTTCAAAGATATGTAGAACAATGGGAAAAGAATAATGATGGACTTGAATCCTTTTTTATAAAGAATTTAGAAAATGTTCAGGGAGATGAACGTGATGTCATATTCATTGGTACAGTTTATGGACCAGAAAATGAGGGTGCGCCAGTCATGCAAAGATTTGGTCCTATTAACGGCGTAACAGGAAAAAGAAGATTAAATGTTTTGTTTACGAGAGCTAAAGAACGTATTGTTACTTTTTCCTCAATGACCTCTTCAGATATTCGAACTAATGAGGCAAACGTGGGAGTTACGATGTTGAAGAAATGGCTAGAGTACTCTGCGACAGGGATGCTTCTAGTGGATGACTTAACTCCTCAAGCAAGGGAACCCGATTCAATGTTTGAAATATTTGTCACCAATCAACTTAAAGCTATGGGATGTGAGGTAACTCCTCAGGTTGGTGTTGCCGGATATTTTATTGATATGGGTGTTAAGCATCCCAAGTGGCCTCATGGCTTTATCATGGGAGTTGAATGTGACGGAGCTGCATATCATTCAGCAAGATCGGCTAGGGATAGAGACCGACTTAGAGAGGGAGTGTTAGTGGACCTGGGTTGGAGTCTTCATCGGATATGGTCAACGGACTGGTTTGATGACCCGGTAAGACAAATCCAGCGACTGAGAGAAGCTGTTGAAGAAAGGCTGAATGAGCTTTGCCAGGAAAGACGGTCACCCCAATTATTTTTTTAAGATTTCATATGCATATAAAAATCGGAGGATACCTAATTCTAAATAAGTATTGTGCTTCTGGGCTTATGAATATGTAGTCAACGGCAAATTGGCAGTTGGGTGGATTATGAAACGCTATCAGGTAATCATAAACAGGGATTCGGGCATCAAAAACAGCCCAAACAATTGAAGAGTGCCGAAAATTAAAATTTGAGTAATTTATAACAAAATAATACTATGATTATTAAAAGTGTCCATATCAAAAAATTCCGGGGGTTTAATGATGTGCTGTTTCAGTTAGGAACTAATTTAACGGTAATTGCAGGTCAAAATGGTACTCAGAAAACTACAGTGCTGGGAATGCTGAGTCAACCTTTCTCTATTACGGATAAATCAAATTCACTATATGGTAAAAAGCCTCTTTGTGGAGGTAATTACCGATCGTCATTTGCTGAAAAATTTAAACTTTCTGACTCCTTCGATACGCCCCAAAGCCATGAATGGACACTAAAATTGAACAATGAAACAGAATTTACAGTTGAAAGTATCAAAAGAGATTCTTCCAGTACAACAGGAATTCGTTTTTGGAAAAAAGGTGACCGCTCCAAGGGGTCAGGCTATATCCAAATTCCAGTGATTTATTTAAGCCTATCACGTTTGTTTCCAATAGGCGAAGATACCGCAATTGACTCAAGTAATGAGATAACCCTCACACCAGACGAGTTTCAATTCTATCAAGATTGGCATAACAAAATTTTAATTATACCAGATGTTGAGATGGCTAGTGTAGATTACCTGGCGAGTAAACAGAAAAATACATTGGGAGTAAATACATCATATTATGACTGGAAGATGAACTCAGCCGGTCAAGATAATATTGGAAAAATTTTACTGGCAATTCTATCATTTCAACGGCTGAAAAATACACACGGGAATGCCTATAAAGGGGGTATTTTGGCAATTGATAAGTTAGATGCAACATTATATCCGGCATCCCAATTGAAACTAATTGAAGCCCTACGAAAATTCTCATCACAACTTAAAATTCAAATTGTATTTACTACCCATTCGCTAAATATTCTTGAAAAAGTATGTGAATGGCAAGATGACTCTACAATTTCAGGACAAATTAAGGTTGTATATTTACAAAAATCTGGTACTAAAGTTAAGGCTATTGAAAGCATTTCATATGAGGTAATTAAGAACAATCTTAATGTAGCTCTTTCTGTCAAACAAATAACAAAAAAGATACCTGTCTTTACTGAGGATAAAGAAGGAGAGGTTTTTCTCAGAGCAATGATAAAAAGAAAATCATCTGTTTTGCAGTTTATTTATTGCACTTTAGGTTGTGACAATCTTATTGAGTTGGCAAGAAAAAAAATCGTAGGATTCAGATTCCCTGAATCATTAATTGTATTGGATGGAGATGTAAAAACAGAAGTATTAAAAATGAGGAGAATTAACCAGAATGAAAATATTTTGGTGTTACCGGGTAATAAATCTCCTGAAAGACTTATTGCAGAGTTTCTTCATAGTCTCCCGGATGAATCACCTCTTTGGGATAAAATCCATGAAGGATACACAAAGCAATATGTCTTCCGAAACTATTCCTTAAAGGAAATTCAGACTTATAGAGATAAGGCAAAGGAGTGGTTCAATTCACAAAGGCAGTATTGGGGAAGAAACTGTGCTAATGTGATAAACCTTTGGGTTGCAGAGAATCAAGAGGAAGTTGATGCTTTTAAAGATGATTATGAAAAACTAATTGAAAAGTATAATAGGCTTTTGCTTAGCTAGATTACTTTAGAAAATGGAACAAGAAGTAAAATACATCCATATCAAAGATCTGGTCTTATGGACTGAAAATCCTCGTGACCCAATTGATGAAAGAGCAATTGACCAGCATATTGTTGATAGAGCATTGGATGATAGGCTATCAAAATGGACTCTTCCTAAATTGGCAAAAGAAATGGGAGAATACTACGATTTTAGTGAACTACCCACAGTAGTATATCATGGAAAAAGACCGATAGTCTATGATGGGAACCGAAGAATTATCCTTGGAAAAATAAAGCATGGGCTTGTTACTATCCCTAATGGTAAAAGCATTCAGCTTCCGGATTTTCCAGAGGAAATCCCATGTAACGTCTGTATAAAGAAAGTTGCACTAAACAATATTTATAGAAAGCATAGTGACTCAGGCTCTTGGCAACCTCTTGAACGGGATATTTTTCTCCATAAATTTATGGGCGAGGAAAAAAGCTCGTTTCTAATATTAGAGGAAAATACAGGAATTATAAGTGCAAATCCCCACTTGAATCAGCGTTTTGTGAAAGATGAAGTTTTTAAGGAAGATGTGTTAAAGTTAATGGGATTTACCATCCAAAAAGGAAGGCTAAACAGTGTGCATAGTGACCAAGAAGCCTATTCAATTCTTTCTGATATTTCACGAAAAATTGAGAAAAAGGAGATAACTACTCGGAAAAATCGGGGAAAAGTTATTGAAATCTTAGATCCATCATCCCAGCAATTAATAATTCAAAATAAAAATAATAAATTGCATCTATCTAAAATAAGCTTTAATAACCCTAAAGAGGAAAGTAAAAATCAGCGACAATCAAGGTGTACATCAAGAAAGGAATTTGAATTGTTTGAGGGAAAACTGTATCTGCGCATGGGAGAGGTAAGTAACCTTTATAGGGATATAGTGGATCTATATCGATTCTATATCACAAAAAAGAATGATTTGTCACAGACATTCCCAGGCTTAATTAGAATGTCTTTGCGCTTACTATGCGAAATAGCAGCAAAGGAAGATAACAATAAGAAACTTCAAAATTATTTAAAAGGAAATTTTGCCAATGCAAAGAAAACTTTAGACCAAGACATAAAGACAACTCTATCAAGCCAAAATGTAAATGAAAGCAGTTTAGTGCAATTGCTACACACAGGAGCACATAATTATCAATCATCTAATAATATGGAACAAACCATAGCCGTATCAATTATCATTGGAGCGATATTAACAATTACACATGGAATAGAGGAATAATATGAGTATCCATTATTCACCGTTAAGATATCCAGGAGGTAAGAACTCCATATTTTCATTTGTATCAAATATCTTCTATGAAAATCAACTTATAGGCGTTAGCTATGCAGAACCTTACGCTGGTGGTGCTGGATTGGCACTTAGACTGCTCTTTGAGGGTTATGTTGACCATATTTACATTAACGATCTTGATAAGTCCATCTATGCCTTTTGGATAAGTATTATTAATAGGCCAGGCGAGTTTTGTGAATGGATTGATGATGTTGAGGTTTCTATAACCAGTTGGCGTAAATATAAAGAAATACAGAGCAATGCAGATGATGTAGATTATTTTGAATTAGCAAAATCAACTTTCTTTCTTAACAGGACAAACATTTCAGGTGTAATAAAAGGTGGTGTAATTGGAGGGTATGAACAGAAAGGGAAATATAAAATTGATGCAAGATTCAAAAAACAAGATTTAATTGACAGGATTCAAAAAATAGCGAGTATCAAAGATCGTATTTCTATATCAAATCTTGATGGCCTATCTTTTATTAGTAAATTGAATAAAAAAAGAGAAGAAATTTTCATTTACCTGGATCCTCCTTATTATCAAAAAGGAGCCGATCTTTATATGAACTTTTATTCAAAAGAAGATCATAAGAAACTTTCTAAATACGTTCACAAAATGCACAAGAAATGGATGGTTTCTTATGACAATCATGATTTTATTTTGAACTTATATGCAGAAGAAAAGAAAATTGTGCATAAACTTTCACAATCTGCATCTAATAGGGTTGGTGACGAAATTCTAATTTTTTCAGTAGGCCTGGATTTTGCTGATTCTATTAAAGCACTCAAATCACCTGTACTAATATAGAGCGTGTTATGCACTTTGAAATATCACCTCTGCAAATCTTCTGAGCATGAGTATGGCAAAGTAAGGAAATGAAGACCAGACACAGAGGGCCTCTGTTTCAATAACAGTTGGACAGCGGTCCTCAATGATTTGTGTTAGGCTTTATGGAAGCATTTGCATAAAAAGGGGCAAGTCTTGCATTTTGCGTAAGATATAAACAAGGCACAACAGGTTGTCCGAGAATACAAAATCGAAAAAATTTGCTATTGATATTAAATTACTTATGAATCGATAATTGTCCGGGATACTTATTTTCGGACAACTTGTCAATGTGTGATCTCATTTGCTTGCAAATTTTTATCTGTTTTTGTCCTAGCTGCGAGCAGAGTAAGTCTTAAGGACTGTCTCGAGAATAAGCTCTGCTATCAGTTCATCATCATCTCTGAGGTTATATATTCCACTATGGGATGGATCATTCTCTAAGGGATCATGAAGAATCTCAAGATTTCGGTTATCCGGACTTTCTGTAAGTACTTTGTTACGGACTTCACCGACATTTAAGACAGCTATTCTGGCACGTGCCCCTACGTTTAATTTCGCAGAGTAAATCTTTCTAAGCTCGGTAATCTCTCCCTCTCTGCTTGAGTGTCCAAGATATTCTAACCAATTTACAGAGATACTTTCTTCATCTTTCCTCAACATGAAAGCAGTGGCCTGAATCTGCCCATCCACAACACAAGTAGGTTTGCAGTAACGGGCAATGTGGTGATGGTCAGGCGTTTTGTCACCTTTCATTCCGAGATCCAGTTCCAGACACCATATGGTGCAACTGTTTCCTTAAGAATGTCAGTTGTTGCTGTTCCGGAAATTCGAATTTTTTTCTCCGGATGCCTGTCATTAGGTTTGAATATGACAAATCGAACATCCCCATTTGGCAGAAAATGCACGCTGAATACTCGCTTCTGGTCACTCCTCCAGGAAGTATAGATATTACAGTAAGGTGTTAAAGAAATGGTTGGACACTTTACATTGCCATGTAATTGAAGAAAATTATAGAAATTACGAAGGGAACTAACGGATATTCCAGGACTATCAGGGTCTTCTTCCTTTGCATCTTTGAATAATGTAAGAAGCCTATTAGCTAACCTTTCCCGGTATGGAATAAAGAGGGATGTTTTAATCCTGAAAATGAATTCTTGTATCTGTTCCTCTTCGCTATAAAGTAAATCTTCTTGTGTAGAAGGGTCTGTTTTCTCGGGCCATTCAGTTATGACACCCTCCATACTTTCTTTATTAGATTCATTAGTAGCTGGCGTGATATAGAAAGGATAATTACGCCTTTTATGCCTTTGCACTGTTGGAGAAGTAAGAATATTTTCCCACGAGACAGAATATGATCGATCACTTGGAGATGTTTCTATCAGAAATTCATCGTTATATACAGAACTGGTTTCCCTGTAAGCAAGGCGTCTGTTACTTCTCTCATGTCTCAACAAATTAGACATTATACTTCTCGCTCCCAGATGCTATGAATTTCGGGTGTTGTTATATCAGTAAAACCTTTAACAATCCATTCATGTGCTACATCAAACCACTTATGAAAGTCTTTTTTGTTTGTCGCTTCGTCAAGAAACCCACGAGAATTTAGTTCTAAAATAAATAAAGGAACTCTATCCTCCGTTCGTATAGCTTGTTTAAGTGTTATAGCTAAACGCCCCATTTTTTCTGGCAGAGGAAACTCCGTTTTCCAGCCAAAATTCAATGGATTAGGTAAAAAGCGCTCCGCTTTTTTTACCCAAACAAAATCCGAGAATATCCTTGAGAGATCATCAATAGTATTCCAACCTTCTCCCTTTGGGATATGGTTGATATAGCTAAGTTCATATTCGATAGGAGTAATGTCGCCCAGATTAAATTCAATAAAAAAATTTTCGACAATGTTTAGTACCTTTTCGAAATGCTCGATGACATAGGAATACCGCGGATAATCACCCTGCCTGCGTCGCCAATTAAAATAGAGTCGGTCAAACTGAAATTGTATCAATTGGTCATCTGATTCATTAATAAACCACACTCTGTGTAAGGGTAGGCCCGTTACCGGGTCTATTAAAAATTCACCCTTGGCCGATACTATTGGGGATGCATGTTCAATCCTCGGGTAATCGGTACGAAATTTATCCCAAAGAAGCCCTATATGGGGAATTTTAAGCTCACCCGGGGTATTAAATCGTAACCCACAAACAACTTCATTGATAGGCGGTTTTTTATAACTTGGAAGTGAGACTGGTGAAATTGGGCTCATGTTTGGGCTAGGCATCTAAAAAATACTACCTCCTTTAATTTTAGCTTTTACAAAAGTATATATGGAATCTATGTTTAATTCAAGAAGATTCAGAAGTCTAAAAATTGCATACCTCGTTATCTTTTCTCCTCAATTACAATTTCCTTCAAAGTAAGGATTCCTGGTTCAAAAACATCCTCAGTGTTTCTTATTTGGAAAATACTTATCTAAGGTTCTTCCCTTCTTACCTGCCTGTTGTTAGCCCAACTTTTTGCAAAAGTTGGGCTAATTTTGTTGAATTAAAAAGAAAACTTACTAAAATATCTCATATGATAAGACAAGTACATTACTTTGATAAACCCGGAAAAGAAAATACAGAGAAATGCGTTGAAATAGCAGCCTCCCTCCTTGACGAAGGCTACAAGCATATAGTCGTAGCAACAACAACGGGAGATACGGGTGCAGCCATAGCGAAAAAACTCCAGGGAAAAACGGTGAACCTTGTAGTCGTTACCCACCCCTTCGGTTTCAAGGAGCCAAACCATTTTGAATTACTGCCCGAGAACAGGGATGCAATACAAAAGCATGGCGGAAAAATTTATACTACCACCATCCTCACACATTCGATCGAAACCGCATTTGCTCAAAAGTTTGAGGGTCTTTATCCGACGATGATCGTCTCCCAGTCTTTACGGCGGCTTGGAGAGGGTATAAAGGTGTGTTGTGAGATTGTCCTGGAGGCTTGTGACGGAGGGCTCATACCAGAATTTGAAGAAGTCATAGCCGTTGCAGGGACAGCCAGGGGAGCTGATACTGTATGTATAATAAAATCGGCAGCATCCAAAAGATTTTTAGATTTGAGGGTACTTGAAATAGCAGCTAAACCGCGTCAATAGAATTCATACATTTCACTTGCAGCCGGATAATCCGGGCACCCTAAAGAGACTGCCGTCGAAAGACGGAGGAAGACGGGCATGACGTCAAGCCATCATGGCCCTTATGTGTCCCGGGCTGGATACATGCTGCAATGGCCAGTACAAAGGGTTGTGCCAAGCCGTGAGGCAGACCAAATCCCAAAAAGCCGGCCTCACTTCGGATTGGAGGCTGAAACCCACCTCCATGAAGCCGAAATCGCTAGTAATCGCGGATCAGCTATAGTATTCAAGGGATGAAACCGAACAGAATATAATAAAAACCAAACAAAAATGAACCAGGATTAATTACACCATCACGGACAAACAAGTTTGTCCGTGCCACCCGGTTTAAAATACTGTTTGGTTTCATCCCCTGGATACTATAAACCAGTTTTCAAACAAAGCCCAAAGGGCTTATATACGAAACAGAAGTGTCCTTTTATGCAATTTTATTTTCTGTTCGGTTTCATATGATTAGTACTATATGTTGCAGAGTACAGGTCGCTCCGCCGGAGCTCTCTTTGTGGTATGGTTTTTTTCTACAAACAGATCGCTCCTAACGGAGCTTTATGCTTCATTTTCGCTATAAATATTTCACCCTTATGGGATTATTTTCTAAAAAAAACAAACATGTTACAATTTTTACAAATTCACTTCGCTTGATACCTCTGCCATGTCAATTATGGGAAGTTTCTGGGATTTCTCGCCTAAGAGCATATCTATAACATCCTGGGGTGCACTTCTATAACGGAGTACAACATGTATTGTTAGCGGAGATTTTGTTGTGTTCGGAATCAGACAAACAAAGCGTTCTTCTTTTTTTCCCTTGGGCGGAATACGATTGTCTGAAATAACGTGTGTTGCACTCCATACATGGATTGTTGGTTCACCCTTTTCATTTCCAAACACTGTGTGATAAATAGTAGCATTCGGGTCTATCGTACCTTTCTCGTCAACATTCCCACTTCGATAAATGGTTTTACCATCTGCATCGGTGACAGAGACATCCAACCACATCTGACGCATTTCGGTGAGCCCTGTTGGCAAGTAGTGTCCTGCACCCGTATTCTTTACCTGTACCTGAAATCTGAACAGGTCACCGCTTTTAGGAGTCTGGTCAACTACAATTTCCAGTGTTGCAGCATTTTTTAATCTCTCGACAGCTAATTGTGGTTGCACCTCTGAACCTGGTGGCAGGGAAAGAGATGAAACACTGGCACCAACAAAATAATGTGTCCATATATGCGGGCGTTTTTTTCCTCCCATAATTTCAGGCGCTGCAAAACCGGGGTTATCAGGTCTGTCTGTACTTCCTGTAGATGGAAAGCCCGGACGCTGTCTCATGTGGCAATCCTGACAGTGTATACTTGTCTCGGGATCTCCTGTATTATACGGACCCTGCCGCCATTCAGTATACGTTTGTTCAATAGGAAGATCATTTCCTGCATGTGATACATCATGACATCCTCCGCAAAATTCTGATCGTGTATGCAATTCAGAATACTGATTTTTATGAATTGTTTCAGGAGAATCATCAAAAGGGCCATACTTCGTACCACCCTCCATGGCCGCTGCATTACCCGGACTTAATATATAGGGTGCATTTCCAATACCAGTAGCTGCCCGAACGGAATGACAAAAATCACAGACAACACCCCCTTTTTCATCATCGGGTAAGAGATTAACTTCCCCGGCACTATGCCCAATAGGAAAGTGGCATCGCACACATGATGCTACATTTTGTTTTTCTGACTCTCCCACCGCTGTTCTTTTCCCTAGCTTATAGAGGGCCTGAAAAAACGGATTCCTCCACGCATTAGCATGTGTTGAACCACTCCACATCTTAAAGATCTCCGGGTGGCAGGCACCACAGGAAATCGGACTAAAAAACTGGCTCATTTTTACGTCACCTGGCACTGTCACCGGCAGGTTAACAATATTCTCAGGTCTTTTTCCCGGAGGAAGTCCCCATGTAGGCGACCACTCCTGCGGGCCGGAAGAATTGGCAAGGGATATATTGATCCCAATAAGGAAGCAAACCATTATAAAAAACAGAGATCTGAAGGATAAATTCATGGAACGTACCCCTTTCTTCAAAATCATTTGAACGAAAATATTATAGATTTGATTCACTGAACTTTAACATAAAACGCACCCTGAAGGGACGCGGCTACATCTTTTGCTTAAACTCTTCAGACAATCCCTTAGAGTCATTATACTTAAAAATCAGGTATTTAAAATGAAAATATTTATTTTCAGGTTACTGCGAAAGGCCATAAAAAAAGAGGATAGACCTTTTTGGTCTATCCTCCCGGCAGGAATGTAGATGACAAATACTTTAACGTTATTTATCCTTTTTTTGTTTTAATTCTTTTTCAGCCTTTGCTATTTTTGTTGATTTTATAGTTGTCTCACCCTCCATGGTAATATAGTTTTTAATCTTCTCAAGTTTTTTACCGCCGATACCTTTCACTTTTTTCATATCTTCTATAGTTTTAAAATCACCGTTATGAGCCCTGTAGTTTACTATTTCCTCAGCTATCTTGGGACCAATACCCGGCAATAATGCAATTTGACCTTTCGCTGCTGTATTAATATTTACCGTTCCCTCGAGCTTTTCTCCTGCTAAACAAAATCCTATTTCCTGGGTAAGAGTCATGGCAAGCATCAGTATAATCACGCCACAATATTTCCATACTGTACGCATAATGATTCTCCTTATAATAAGAACTCGTTGATAAAGCTCCAAAGGCCTTTGTTGAAATAAAAGAACACGTGTTCTTAGGAGAGTGAGCAAAGTTCAAACCAATAATTCACAAAATATCAAGAGAAGAGATAATTATCTGTAAGTGGTGAGATTATCGTGGGTAGTAAATCACTGTATCCTTATTAAGA
Source organism: Candidatus Loosdrechtia aerotolerans (assembly GCA_021646405.1). GTDB lineage: Bacteria > Planctomycetota > Brocadiia > Brocadiales > Brocadiaceae > Loosdrechtia > Loosdrechtia aerotolerans. The sequence continues at coordinate 24,779 of SOER01000032.1, read as the reverse complement.
CTGAGACAGGATAATAAAAATAGTTTTGCGGTAAATACAAAAAGGATCAAAGTAAACAAAATTGTTTCAACATACCAAATACCAATAAAAAAGGGACACAGATCTGTGTCCCTTTTCCTTTCTTTACCTTACTGAAAAAAATATTTTATTGTTTTGTATCCCGCAAAGATTCTATTACCTCGTCGAGTAAACCGTATGCTTTTGCTTCTTGAGAAGACATATAAAAATCGCGGTCAATATCTTCCTCAATACGTTTCATCGGTTGTCCTGTGTGCTTCATAAGGATCTCGTTTAAATATCTCCTCATTTTCAGGATCTCTTCAGCCTGGATGCTAATATCCGTGGCGGTACCCCTCATACCTCCCCATGGCTGGTGAAGCATAACACGGGTATGAGGCAATCCATATCTCTTCCCTTTTGACCCTGCAGCGAGAAGGATAGCTGCCATACTAAAGGCCTGACCAATACAGAACGTTGCAACGTCACACTGCACAAACTGCATGGTATCATAAATAGCTAACCCAGCCGTTATTGAACCACCCGGTGAATTAATATAAATATTAATATCCTGATTTTTATTCTCATTCTGGAGAAAAAGGATCTGCGCGATAACGAGGTTGGCTAATGTATCTTCAATGGGAGAACCAATGAAGATAATGCGGTCCTTTAACAACCTTGAAAAAATATCATAATGTCTCTCTCCGTATCCCGTCTTTTCTATAACATATGGTACAAAAAGAGCATTATTGATAGTCTTAGACCCTGTGTCAGGAAATTCACCATTTTCTAAATATGATAAAAACTCTTTATACACAAAAAACTTCCTTTCATGATTCTGTTATGTGAGCCTCCTTAAGGAGGAAATTTAATACTTTATTTTCACGCATCTCATTCCGCAAATACGACAAGTTTCCCTGACGCTCCAACTGCTTTCGAACCCGTCCCGGATCAGTATTATATGACCTTGCAATATCGGCAATTTGCTGTTCAATTTCATTCTCAGTAACAAATATCTTCTCCTTTTCAGCGATTTTGTCTAAAACGAGAGATGCCTTTAATTCCCTCATTACTGATTCTGCCGATGCGTTTTTAATATTTTCTGTCTGTTTCTGAATTTCTTCTAAGGGAACCCCCTTATTTAAGAGGTCTAATTGATGTTTGTATACCCTTCTTTCTGTATGATATTTTACCAAATCCTGTGGTAAATCGAAATTTATCTTTTCTAAGAGGATATCGAGTATCTGGTTTCTCAAGTCATCTTCAGCCCACCTCTTTTTATCTATCTCAATCCGCTTCTGTACCTTTGATTTTAAATCCTCTAAAGACTCAAAACCGAGCATTTTAGCAAAATCGTCGTTAACCTCAGGAACAGATAATCGCTTTATTTCTTTTATGGTAAGTTTTAATTTTGCATTTTTTCCGCGATATTCCTCTTTTGCAAAGGTATCAGATAATGTTATATCGACACTTCGTTCCTCACCTGATTTTGCACCTTCCATCCGTGGTGCGAAATCCTGTACAGGTGTATTTGCAATCTGCGTATTATTTACAACGTAGAGTTCAATATTGTCATCTTCGAATACGATCTCCCCTTCTATCTCTATTCTGCAATCACAAATGATCCGGTCTTCATTTTTCACACTGTCATTTTTTATAATATTCAGCTGTGCCTTTCGGAGACTCATACCGTGCAGTGCCTTCTGCATGTCTTCATCTGTTACGGCGGCTGATTTCCTCTTCAGGTCTAAACCTTTATATTGATCCACTTCAAAAGTTGGCCACACCTCCAATGTTACATCAAAATTAAAGGGCTGCCCATCCTCAAAGTTTACATCGCCAAGTTTTGGATCTCCTACCGGATTGAGTTTATGATCCTCAAGTACCTTTTTATAGCTTTCACTTACAATGGACTGCTTCACCTCGTCTTTTATCTGAGATCCAAACCGCTTTTCAACCAATTTTCGGGGTGCGCGTCCTTTTCGGAAACCGGGTAATTCTACCGTATCACAGACCTCCAGAGTCTTTTTTTCAAATTCCTTTTCAATAGTTTCCTTCGGTATTTCAAATTTTAGAACCTTTTTACAAGGACCAGCTTCTTCAATTGTTACATTCATTTTATTATCCTACATACCTTCCTGCCAAAGATAAAAAAATGGAGCGGGTGATGGGGTTCGAACCCACGACATTCACGTTGGCAACGTGACGCTCTACCACTGAGCTACACCCGCTTCTTATTTCAAATCTATTTTCTGGTGCGAGAGGGGGGAATCGAACCCCCACGCCGTAAGGCACAAGATCCTAAATCTTGCGCGTCTGCCAGTTCCGCCACCCTCGCCTAGTTCCTGTATAATGGATTATTGTTAAAAAATCTGCCTTATGTGCATTCTATCCTACACACATGCTGACTTTTTATCACCAGACATCCAGGTATCTGTAAAGCCCTCTTACATTCTGATATATATTTCAGAACTGTATGGTGCGCCCTGAAGGATTCGAACCTTCGACCCACTGATTAAGAGTCAGTTGCTCTACCAACTGAGCTAAGGGCGCATTTCATTTTCGAATAATCGACCCTTCAGGCTTATGGATGGCGCGCCCGGCAGGACTTGAACCTGCAACCGTTGGATTCGAAGTCCACCACTCTATCCAATTGAGCTACGAGCGCAAAATCTTTAACTCTGCGATACTATAAAAAATATTTTACAAAAAATTAATTATAATTATTTTTGAAAAAAAGTCAACTGCATTTATCACGAAACAGAAATAAGTCTACCATTTTCTTCTTTAGGCAAAACTATAGCGTCATGGAATATTATGGAATATTACCGAGATTCGCACCCTGACGTAAGAGTTCTTCCTGAACATCCGATGCCGGCACAGTCCGGGGTGTTATTCCCCGGAGCGATGCGAGTGCCGCGCACGCACCCGCAGCCTGACCTGTTGCCATTGCAGTAGGCATAACACGATATGAAGAATGGGCCCCATGAGTACCGGAAATGCAACGGCCGGCAACGATAATTCCCTCAACACCTTTCGGTAATAAACAGCGTAAAGGAATATTATAGGCTCCGCCGGGAGGCAAATACCTGAACTCGGTACCTTTACCTTTCGGATTATGAATATCTATGGGATAGGTACATTGGGCAATTACATCCTTAAATTTCCGTGCCTGCAACACATCATCTTCCGTAAGCTGATAATCACCCAGGATCCTCCTTGTCTCACGTACACCCACATTTACCCCGCTCTGGGCAATATAGGTATTCTCAAAACCCGGTACATAATGACGCAAGAAAGCAGCAATTTGACGTATCTGTCGATGACTTTCCCATTCTGCATACGTTAAATCCCACACATCAGTACCAAATACTTTCGTTACCCTCGAGCTATTAACCATGACTTCATGCTCATGGGGTGTTCCGAAAAACAAAATATCTTCTCTCGGTAACTCAAGATCTCCTGCAGCAGTAGCTTTACTGATAAGATCCCAAAGGCCATGGATTCCATACCACTGGTCAGGATGCTCTCTTACATATGCCTTAAACGCTTCACGTTCAAATTTTACTATCCGGAACATCAACGTCATCGGCTGTACCAGTCCATCCTGAAACCGTCCTATTTCGTATTGAGACCCGGCCCTAACCGCCACATCCCCATCACCTGTACAATCAATGATAACACGGGCATGAATAACTACGGGACCGGATTTCGTTTCAAATACGACCCCTCTCTCTCCCTGATTATTGATAACATCACTTGCCAGCGCGTGGAATAAGATATGAACACCGGCCTCGTCCAATAAATCCGTAGCAACAAGCTTAAATATTTCCGGATCAAAGGGTACTGTATAACCGGTATCAAGGGACGGCGGAACAGCACCACCGGCGTTTATTAAACGATTGATTAATGTTATAAATACACCATTTACTACCGGTTCACCCGGTCCCTGGTCTGTTGGGAATAATGTCGTTGAACCAGCCTGCTGCTGAGCCGGGCACCGTGTATAGAATGACGCAAAAGGCATAACCAGACCTGCTGTTGCATGACCGCCGAGAAAACCATAACGCTCGGCAAGAATAACTTTAGCACCTGCTGCTGCCGCACCAAGGGCTGCTCCCAGGCCCGAAGGTCCGCCACCAACAACGAGGACGTCAGTCCCGGCAGCAACTATCGCAGAACGTGGTGGTAAATTGACAGAAACAGAATTTTGAGGATGAGGAAGTGGAGGCATCCCGTTTGCCCTCCTCTTAATACTCTACTTTATTAGTTTTCTTACTATCCCTTCCTTTGCTTGCGTCCCTCTTTCAAAAGATGAACGGCAATAGTAGTATTCTCAAGGGCACGCTTTTTTAATTCCGGAAGGGTACGCTTAATTTGATTTCGTAATGAAATTCGCTTATCCCACGACCGATCAATATGAGCGATGAGTCTCCCTGCGTTTACGAGTTCAAGCGGTGGCATTATCATATGCAGGTCTTCAATAAACCCGGTAACTTTGGAGGCATACGGCAATGCTACAAAAGGCACTCCCTGTATGGCTGAGAAGATAAGAAAATGCAGACGCATACCTACCGTAAAGGTAAAATGTCCCATAATGGAAATCAGTTGCCCGGGTGTATATTTAGCCCTCAATACAGTAGCCCTCGTTGCACGAAACATACGGGAAACTACTGCATGGGATTGCTGCACATCCATTACCCCCCGTTCCATAGGAATAAATATCACTTCGGCATCAAATCGGTCTACCATATAATCAGCTGCATCTGCTAACAGTCTATGGTAATGCTCTTCATTAATATCAGGCGCAGCCATCCCCGGTTCACGAACAGACATACCAATTAAGCAGCGCCGGGTATTCAGCATCTCCTTTTCCGGGATATCAGACGGCAGTGCCTCTGGTTTGAGAAGAAGTGCAGGATCAGCCGTCACGAGTATCTCGCGATGAACACCCACCTCTTCCAGTATCTGCTTAGCACTTCGCTCACGTACCGTAATCACGGCTGCCCTGTTGAGACATTCTCTCACAATTTTTTGAGATGCCGGATCATGGAGTGGTCCGGCACCGACTGCATAAACCATTACCGGTATTCCTTTTTCCTGGGCCAGCACTACCTCCCGCAGAAATACTTTAACCTCATGGTCAAATAAGATCCCTCCTCCACCAAGGATCATGAGATCAAGCCGTTCAATCTCAGGCATTACTTCGTTCCGCGTTATTTTTCGAACAGGTATTGCCCGGTCAACCTGATGTCGCTGCAGTGTATCTTCCGGGTTCCGTGAAAATACGGTAATCTCCACTGGCAATGACCGGCGTAGCTGGGTGATAATACCCTGGAGAATCGCCTCATCACCTAAATTAAGCCCCCCGTAAGATCCCGATATACCGACACAATAGACATCTTTACTACCTTTTGCTCTCGCCATATATTTATAGAATAGATATAATATGTAGTATAATACCCGTCAGATAAAACCGAACTATTTAAAAAGAAGCTATTTAAAAGCTCTCACAATAATGTATATCATACTCCCTGTCAGTCGCAACCAGATTTTCCTATACTGCCCAACCTTTCCTTCACCCACTCCAGTTCTGAAGTGATTGAATCGATGAGACAAGGTTTGATACCGGGTAAAAGATTATAGGAATACGTTTCCACCTCTATATGCTTTTTTCCGCATATCATTACCTGCCTGAAAAATTCATCTTCTATAAGGTTTATTGTAGAGGATACGCCAGTCCCTGACCACGTCAAAGGGATATGGAAATGTACCCTCCATTCTCCGGAAAAAGCATGAGTTAATGCATCTGGTAAGTCCCTGAACCGAGATACACCACGGTCTGAAAGGATACGTACCTGATGAAGATATTCTTCATCATGAAAAGATGCGAGTGCCTGCAGTGGATTATATGGAATTACTGTCCTGAGAGCAGAGGATATCTGAACCTTGTTAACCAGAATACCACATTCTGTAAGTTTATTAAACCAATGTAACGGTGATTCAAACTCTACCAGCACGTGGCAGCAATCCAGACATATCCCTAAATATCTCTTTGCAGATTCATTTCTCCTGAAAATATTTTCAAAAAAATCAATAACGGAATGCAGTGTATCAAGATAGCAATCGGGCTCAGGTTCCAGAGACAGGATGATATGTTTCCCTGTTCTTTTTTCGATCTCTTCGAGAAAATCAACTACTTTCAGAAGGTTGAAAATTACAGACGGTTTTTCTTCTCTTCCGTAATGAGACGGGACAGTTGATATAGTACCCGTCTCTCCTTCCGGCAAAATACAGGAAATGATCCTGGCGAGGCCGCAGGTATAGGCCACTCTTGATAGTGACGACCAATCGGGGAGATAAACATGTTCTTTGATTCTTGTTCCATGAAACGGGCCAAAGGGGAAACCATTTATGGTAACTACATAGAGCTTATTCCGCTCGAGCACTGTTTTAAAATCTTTTATCCTCGTTAAGAACTCTTGTACAGCAGTGTGAGAGAGACGTAACCCTAATCCAAAATCCTTATCGGGACAAATCCTCTCCTTCACTTTCAGTGAGTAATCCTCAATTGCCGCAAGTATCTCATCAAAATGTTCACCATGATGGATATTGAGGCAATACATTAAGTGGTTACCATTTTCCAATTTCATAAAAATGATTCTTTACCTCATACACAGCCTGTTCAATCTCCTTATAGGAGATGCTATTTATTTGACAACTATGCCCGAGATGATCGGGCATAATTAAAGTAAGTTTCCCGCCCAAATGTTGCCGGAATTCCTCAAGTCCGTAATAAACACAGAGATATTCACCACTGTTCCTTTTCTCAAGAGCTGAGTGCCACAATGTGAAACCGCAATCCCTCAAACCTCTATAAACAAGATCATACTCATCTTCGGTAACAAGACCGCGATTTCTGGCAATTGTCATATCAAGGACAATACCAATAGCCACTGCCTCCCCATGACGAAGTTCAAAATCGGTCACTATTTCAAGGTAATGTCCACTCCAGTGTCCAAAATCCAAGGGCCGGGAAGATCCGTTTTCAAAAGGATCATTTCCAGTAATGATATGATCGGTATGTAACCGGACACAACGCATAATTAAAGTTTCCATAACTTCTATATTTTGTCCCGCGAGATCTTTCGCACTGCTCACGAGATATTCCAGGAATGAACGGTCTTTAATAATGGCGACCTTAAATGCTTCCGATATACCGGAAAGCCAATCCCGTATATCCAATGTTTTTAAAAAATCAAAATCATTAATCACGGCATAGGGAGGAGTATAGGTACCAAAATAATTCTTTACACCAAAAAAATTGATACCATTTTTCACCCCGACACCGGAATCATTTTGAGAGAGCACTGTCGTTGGTATACGTATATGACGTATACCCCTCTGGCTAATAGAAGCAATAAATCCTACGGTATCAAGAACGGCACCACCTCCAATAATGATAACGTAAGAATGGCGGTCGAGTTTACACATCCGCAATGCGTATGCAATCTCCTTATAGGATTGGAAGTCATTTTTACACTGTTCTCCCCCGTCTAAAAGAATCGCTGAAGAGGTTATTCTTGCACACAACGGATGGGCATCAAACCATGCATTTATACGGTATTCTATGTCCGGCCATGAGGAGGCTACTCCTGAGTCGAGAAAAATGAGTACTTTCGACTGCTTATTTTTTAGTATTTCTTTCAATATGATATTTTCAGGGTTAAACAGATCATGAGTAAAATATATCTTATAATCAAACTCAACTCTTATTCGTTGTTGTATCTTCATATTTTCTCTTTTATAATTCGCTATCGAGGAGATTTTTAATGCTTGCTGAAAGTTCTGTTAATGTGCCAGGATTACCAGGTAATTCTATATCCGTTGCATAAAAGATTGGCTCATGTTTATCAACACGGCCATGAGTTCCCTTAATCTTTTGTGGATTTTGAGAAACAAAAGGAGGCCATCCCCAGAACAACTCGCAGGGGTCGTATCCCGGTTTGTTATGGATATCTACACGAAAAGCATACTCAGGGGCCTCCTTTACATCTTCCCACCACCGGTAATCAAACCATGCCCCCTTTTCGGCTACTAATATCAATTCCCCGCTCCGCGGATGACCAATACCAGCCTCTTCCCTTTTATCACCGTACAATATTTTCTCAATATGTGGCACGGTGCTAAAAAGCGACTTTGCTTCCTCTACGAGTTTTTGGTCTACCACATATACATGTGCTATCTGATGATCAACGATACAAAATGCCGAACTTGTGTAAAAATTTGGGTAAAGCATTCCTTTTATATATCGTGTTTTCAATAAACCGGCCTTTTTTAATATACTGTTGGGAAACACAACATTCCATGCAGGTGTGATGGCATAGTCCCCAAATAAAATAACCCGGTACCTCTCTTTTTTCGCTGCATCCATGATCTCATGAATGAGAGAATACACTTCAATAAATGCCCTCTTACTTGTATCTGAATACAGACCCGTTCGCTGAAGTGCATAATCGAGATGAGGTAAATAGGTATAGAGCAAATCCGGCCTCTCGTTTCTCATAACAGAGATACCTGCTTGTGCAATCCATTGGCTTGATTTTACTGATGCCATCGGACCCCAATAACGATGCAGAGGGAAAACACCTCCAATTTCTTTTCTCAGCCGTACCTGCAAACCCGGAGGCTCTGAGATACAATCCATGATAATACCATGGTGTTTATGAATCGGAGCCGGGGAAAGCAGAATATCACTGCCAGGTCCGAGCGACTGCTGAATAAACATCTGGGCCACGGTCCCGCCACGCAGCCGAAAATCATCCCAGATGAGTGGCTGTTGGAGTAAACGAATACTCTGCTCCCAGAACAGCGGTTTCCATTGTTCCTTAAAAAAGAATCCGTTCCCTACTATCCCATGCTTCATGGGATGAGAAGCAGTACGCATGGTAGCCTGAACAACACATGTTAATGCAGGAAACACACCATGGATTGGTTTAACATCGAGATTGAATAATCTCCTTCCGTTCAGGTTCTTTATTAAAAAATTATATCCAAGCGCTGCAATTTGAAGCAGCAGGATTCTCTGTTCCATATTTAACTTCCATAAAATTTTTTTCCTGCCAGCCGGGAAGCAAAAAAGAATATCAGTAAAAAAACGATAACCAGATAGAAATACTGTTTACCCTGATTACCAAGACTTACCTGAATCGTTACTATAGTAATCTGGATCAGTATTACACCACGAATCAGATTCCCAATCACTACGGATAGCTGTCTGGTGTTGCATTTATCATGCCGAAGTATAGAAGAAATCCATCCTATCGTTACTATGAGAGACCCTATCCCTAAAGGTGAAATTTTTATGAAGCACACCATCACGGCAAGCATAAAAAGGGGAATATAGGGCAACCAGAAGTATATCTTTGCCGGAAGATTTTTGACCTCACTATATGCAATTGAACTTACCAATACAATATAAAGTGCTTCTATTCCTGCACCATACAGCACTTCTCTGGAAAAATTTGTATCGCAAACTGCGGCACCAAAAAGGATGTTCAGTCCGCGACACGACCCCATGAGCACGAAGCCTAACCACGGAATTCTTCTTGCCGGCCCGTTATAAAGGAGGATAAGTACTACAAGAATCAAAACAACCTGAAAAACCGATACTCCTTCCTGAGGGAAAAATAGCAGTCTCAATGGCAAGGGTTTCTTCCCATCTATTACGAAACCAATACTGAATGCCGTGCTGATTAAGAGTACCGATACAAAAAGTGACGTCCCCGGTCTTACCCTTCCGGAGGGTAACGGGCGAGATGGCCTTTCTGTCCTGTCTGTTTCACGATCACAATAATCATTAAGAATCAAACCTGAAATATACAGAAGTATCGAGATACCAATTACCGAAAAGAGTTTAAGGATTCTGTATTCAGGAATGAAGGCAAGGGAGGCCCCGGCAAGAATATCCCCCGGCACGGTAAAAAGATTCGGAGGACGAATAAGTTCGAACCAGCCGCGGAGTACCTCCGAACGGCTCAATAGTTTCCTGTCATTCATATTCTCCCCATGTATCATAAAAACATTAAGGCTGACGTTGATAGCATGAAACAGGAACGGGCTCAATATGATACTCCGGGTCCCACCTTGGTGATTGGCTATAGAAGGTATAAGCATTATCATGAAAAAGATCTTTAAGCGTCTCTTCCCGGTGACCGTCGTTTCGCAAAAACCCAATTGTCCTGGGTAAAGACAGAGGGTCAGAAACTCCCCAATCTGCACTTCCATTAATAAGGATGCGTTCTGCCCCAAATTCCTTTATGATATTTGACACACGTTGAGGATCAAGTTTGGAATATGGATATACGGTAAGCCCGGTAAAACACCCTGTACCCCGTACAATTGCCATAGTCTCCTCTGTATTATGATCAATCTCTATGCGTCTTTGGTTCACACCCTCAGCCTTCACAATCGCTACAATAATTTGTGCACCTTTTACCTTGTTGAAATGAGGCAGATGAACTATCACAGGCATCTTCCTCTCTTCTGCAAAAAGAAGCTGCCGCCGGAATGCATAGATTTCATTTTCCGTAATATTGTTAAGCCCTATCTCACCTATCCCGATACAGCGCGGGTGATCCAGATATTCTCCAATACCTGAGAGTACTTCATCCACAAGTGCCCTGTTTTCTGTCTCCTTAGGATTTAAAGATATACAGCAGTAATGATCTATTCCAAAGCGTTTGGCACGTATCGTCTCAAATTCTAAAATCAGACGAAAATAATCATAGAAACTACCTGCATACCGGCGATCGCAGCCGAGCCAGAATGACGGCTCAACAACTACACGTATACCGGATCGGTACATGGCCTGATAATCATCCGTTGTCCGGGAATACATATGGATGTGAGGTTCGATAATGTACATACTCATCTCTGGTCAGTAAAGGGGGTAAAACAGATTTACAGGTTACACAGGTTTTCTCACACGGATTTCATAGTTTTTCTTATTCTGTATTATAATCTCTGCTAACCTTCGCTGGTATGATTGACAGATTAGCAGGCGGAGTATCTATCATTACACCCTCCGGCACAATTCGCCAAATAACCCCGGTTCCCGGAAATGTTTTTGGTAAAGGTACTTTCGTACTCAATATATCCATCACCCCAAAATCTGTAACATACATTGCCTTCCCATCCGGTGAGAATACAACATCTACCGGTCTTTGTAATCCGGCAGGATTTCCCACCACTTCAAGTGTACCACCACCGGCGTGTAAGATAGTTTTACCGGCTATAGCATTGGCAAAGAATGTTTCTATTTGCTTGTCCTGTAAATGAATCCGTACAATCCTGTGAGCCATATAATCAGCATGATGAGGCTGCTTACCTGTTATTGGCGCTTCAGATCCATACAGTGCCATGAAGAGATAGCCTGCCCCACCAAAATGACCATTCGAGTCAAACCCAATCTTTGTTACTGCCGAGTGTGGTTGAAAAGTCATGAACGGTTTCTCCACCGGCGGGTGTTCTTTCATTAAAAATTCAGGTTGCGGCCGGCCTTCAGGTTTGAACCTTTTGTCGGTTACGGGTACCCCTCCTGCAAAATCCGGCCAGCCATACCAGGCCCCTTGCTTAATCACATAGAGATCATCGGTGTCATTAGCAACCGGCCTGCTACCTCTTTCATCAAATCCGTTTTCTGATGCATAGAGTCTCTTATCAAGACCCCACATTACACCAAAGGGATTACGTAAACCCCACGCATATACTTCTAAATCAGAACCATCAGGATTCATTCGCAGAATTGTCCCATTCGCCTTTGTTACCCCTTGCACAACCCCGCCCGATATCTTTCCAAACGGACTAAATGCACCTGTTTTTGCCATAGCAGATTTCTCCCCCGAGAGAATATCCCCGCCTGCCATAACAAACGGATTCATGGTTAAAAACCTTTTCCCCGTCAGGGCAATATCATGTGCCGGCCTGTCGTGTATATCGGGATATAATGGTAACCATAATAATAAAAAATTATCCACTCCGACAACTCCGGAATTTGTCGCAGTACCCTGTCCAAAATAAATCTTACCATCAGGTCCTACCGTCATCTGATTGTTATGATGATCGCCAAAACTTGGCAGCCCTGTTACCAAATCCCTAAGTTCACCATCACGATCAAGGGCTGAAATCTTCCCCCTGTGGGATATGTACAGACGGTCTTCATACCAGAGCAGGTCGTTAACCGGCCCCATTAATGAGTGGACAGCCACTTCAATATTACCATCTGGCAATACGCGAAATACCCGTGCAGGAGCATTCAGGTCTCCGTAGGCATATCCCGATTCTGCTATATACATACTCTGGGCATCATCAAACTCTACACTTGTTGGATAGATAAGTCCCTTCATAACAACCTCTGCATGAAATCCATCCGGTGTGGTTACAGCAGCAGGGTCAGGTTCCGGAATCACAGGCATAGTTTTTGGCACTTCCTGAATAGTTTCTGGCTCCGGTACTGCCGCAATCCGGGGACTTATACCGCATCCTGTTATCAATAAGCCACCTAATACAGCAAGTTTCCATGCATTCCTTTGCATCATCGTCATCGTGCACTCCTTCTCAATAAAAAATTTATAAGGATGAGACCCTTCGCTCCACTCAGGGTGACAGAATACAGGGTGCCATCCCGAAACCCTTCATTCCACTCTGGATGAGATGTCAGCAGGGCATTTGTCATTCTGAGCGGCAGCGAGGAATCTCGTCTTCTCATGGTGTTAAGCAAGTCAGTAATGCTTTTAACCCTGAACCCTGAACCTTTAAACCTCATTGATATTTTCACCACTACGGGGTTATTTTTTAAAAAATAAAGCGTTACAGTAAAATAAATATTTACCTTATAGGCGTAGAAATAACTCCAAGCCTTTCCTGGATATACCTCACATGCTCATACTCATCATTACTATGCTTCTCTATGAGATCCTTTATTTCGGGCGGCATGTACCAGGAGCGTGCATCATGATAAATCTTACTCGCTACTTTCTCATTTGATTCCAGCCCTCTTAACGCACCTTCCGTCCCCGTAAGATTGAGAAGGGTCATAAAGCCCGGGGTTAAAAATCCTTTAAAATCCGGCATCCGTTTTATGGGGGTTTCCCCGAGGGAGGCCATTATACGAGATAACTCATCAATATGCCGCATGTGATCCCTCCGATACATATTCAGTTGATCCCGAATTACGGGATCATCTACTTCCTTTATAACCTGGTCATAACTATAAACTGCATCAACATCAAGCTGTATCAATAAGCTAAGATTTTTTGCAATTTCTTTCATAACAAACCTCTCTTTCAACCTTTCTCTGATACCATTATAAAAAAAACACACGGAACTTTATTGCCCCGTACACACGCCAAAAAACAGCAAAATACGGTATCGCAATAGACGTAATTACCATTTCCGCAATATGTGTTAAAGAGCGGGATGTTCGCCAAATCCGTTTTAAGAGAAAGCTTCCGGTCATATATACCCAAATACAGATCAAACCAATCCTCATATATCTTAAATCGTAGAAAACACTGAACGGTAAAAGGATTGAAGTACAAACAATACAGTAATAATGCCACGGCGGGCATCGCTGTATATACCGGCGATACAGGAGAGGATGTTTTTTATACAAGAGTGCGTTAAACATAATTTTTCTGTGCTCTTTAAGACCAATACCCCATGGTGCACTTCTTACAGGATGAATAACTACAGCCTCGGGGGCACACACCATCTTTCTCTTCTCTTTTAATAACCGAAAAAATAAATCCGAATCCTCTCTCCACGCAGCAGTAAATCTCTCATCGAATCCATGAACAGAGGTTAATGCATCACGAAGGTAAAAGCAATTTGCGGTAACAAAATCAGCATATTGAAGCAGGGAAGCATTATATTCATAGTCTGTCGGGACGGGAGGAATCGGAATGAAAAGCTTGCCCGATACCCCTGCTACTCCATCGGTAAAGGCGGCTACTCCTGCCTTTAACCATCCGGGAGAGGGAAGACAATCATCATCGGTAAAGGCAATGATTTTGCCTGATGCAGCACGCCAACCATAGTTTCTTGCAGCGGCAGGACCGTGAGATGTTGTTGCAGGAATATACCGGAGAACAGGAAAACGCCTTTTTGCACCCTCACTCTCAACAAGATGCCGGGTTTCCCTGCTCTGTGCATCGTCAACAACGATAATCTCAAACGAAGAGGGTTCATATTCCTGGGCAAAGAGATGTGTCAGGCAGCACTTCAACAATTCATTGCGGTTGAATGTTGGTACTACAACAGAAACGGAGACGGTCATATCCGCTCCTTTCGTTTTTCTATTACATATGAACCAATAACAAGGGCATCTATCGGTGAGGTAAAGAAGCATTCCACAGCGTCGATGGGGGTACATACTATTGGTCTGCCCCGGGTATTAAAAGATGTATTAATAAGAACCGGGACACCTGTACGTAACTTAAATGCATGAATCAGATCATAGTATCTTGGATTATGTTCCCGCCTGACCGTCTGAATACGTGCTGACCCGTCGATATGGCACACTGCCGGTACAAGGTTCATCTTGTCAGGTTGTACATCATAGACAAACAGCATAAAAGGAGAAACCCGGCCATTTACAAACCAGCATGATACCTCTTCTTCCAGCACAACAGGTGCAACAGGCCTAAAGTCTTCTCTGTCTTTTATCTCGTTTAACCGGTCCTGCATACATGCTTTGAGGGGTGAGGCTATGATCGAACGGGCACCAAGGGCCCGTGGACCAAATTCCATCCTCCCCTGGAACCATCCGATCACTTTATCCTGAACCAATAAATCGGTTACTTCTTCTGCATGATCCATCAAACGCCGGTACGGAAGTTTAGACCTGGATAAAAACTCCCTGATTTCATAATCACTATACGCAGGACCAAGAAAACTGTGCTCCATCACGTACTCTTTTTTCCCGTTAATGCCCTTTCTCTCCCGTGCATCTACCCATAACGCTGCGCCAAGGGCCGTACCGGCATCCCCGGCTGCAGGCTGAGCCCAGATATTCTTAAAGGGACCTTTATTACGAAGGTATGCATTCATGACACAATTCAACGCCACACCCCCAGCCATGCATAAATTCTCTTCACCCGTTGTCTTCTGCAGCCAGCGAATAATCTCTAATACGGTTTCCTCAAGAACTACCTGGAGGGAACATGCAATATCATAATGGTGTTGTTCAAGCGGTCCACCCCTTTCCCGGGCCGGTCCAAAAAGTTTTTCTAAGTTTGGTGTCTGGATCGTATATATACCATTATCTTTTACCTGTATGATCTTGCGAAACTCATTTACATAGATTGGATTGCCGTAAGATGCAAGAGCCATTACCTTATATTCATCTGAAGAGTGCAGGAAGCCAAGGTATGTGGTAACATCTTCGTACAAAAGCCCAAGTGAATGAGGCATAGTAACCTCACCTATGCGTTCAATTCCGGAATTGATACCAATACTATAACTCGTTGTCGTCTTTTCTCCCCTTCCATCGAGTGTTAATACTGCAGCATGAGAGAAAGGCGATGCAAAAAAAGCGCTAGCAGCATGTGCTACGTGATGGTCTACAAAGTGCCATGTATAAGGCCCATTCATTCCGGCCCCACGAAAACGCTCTTTTAAATGATACGGCGCTCCATCTGCTAATTGACGAGGAGCATTTACAATTGATGAGATAAAAAGCGGATCCCATGGAGATTCCCATGGTGCAGATACAGGATGTGCACTCGGTTCAAGTGGTAACAACAGCGTTGTATCTCCCGTTATTCCACCGAGTAATAAAAATGGATTGTATGAATAGGCAATATGATCCACCTCTGATAAGATCAACCTGGCCTCTTTAAGACAATAATGAATTGCATGGAATGGGAGTTCATATGTTGAAAAAGGGATTGGACGTTTCCCGTGTTTAATTCTGGTAAAACGCTCTTCCTCAGCAGCGGCAATAACTTTTCCGTTTTTCACGAGACAGGCGGCAGAATCGTGGTATGCAGCATTAATTCCCAACGTATACATAAAAAACCTCCTCCATTTCCCGGTTCAGCGTTATTCCCTCATAACAATCCCTCCCATGTTCGGTTAACCCCTTCATTCAGCAGTTCATAGGCAGCATTTATTACGGCGGCCGGAGATACTAACCTTAAGCAATTATGGTGCCCTTCCGGGCAGATACTTTTATAACAATATTTGCAGGGGACATCATGGAATAATACGCGGCTGGGAACTTTCCATGGTATATGTTGAGGGTTTGTTAATGCGTAAATATCAACAACACGTGTACCGAATGCAGAAGCTACATGTACGGGAGCTGTATTATTGGAGATTAAAAGAGGCGCAAATGATAATAACGCAGCAAGTTCACCAAAATTGAGCCTTCCTGCAAGGGAATACGAAGGAACACCGATCATGGCCTGGATAGTATAGATCAGTGCCAGTTCCGATTCAACGCCTGTCAAAATTATCTGATATCCCATATCTTTCGCAAGATACCGGGCAACAGAAGCAAAGCTTTCAGGTGGATATCTGCGTGACGGAGCACTCGCCCCGGCATGCATAACAATCCATGGTCGCTTCCTATCCACTTTTGCTTTATCGAGGATATTCAACACCCTTTCCCGTGTTTTACACGGTACAAAAAGTGAGATTCGCTCATCGGTTGTATAACAGCCAATTGAAGCAACTAAATCAAGCTGCCGCTGGACTTCATGGCGTATATACAAACCCGGTTCTTTATCGGGTAACCAGTCGGTGAGAAGCTGATAAGGATTTTCATGACAATAGGCAAGACGCAGGGGAATATCTGCCAAATAGCATAGAAATGCGGCAGGTAAAGGGTTCTGACTATATACCGTAAAAATGACTGCAGCATCAAATTTACCCTGCTTCAAACATTTTACCATAGTATACTCGGATTTGCTGTTGGAGCGTAACGCGGTTGATTTTATCCAGGGTGCATCGTAGACGATAATGTCATCAATTTCCGGAACCAACTTGAATAACTTTGCACTTGACGAAGAGGCAAGGAGTGTAATCCTGCGACCGGGGTATGAATCCTTGAGTGCACGAATTGCAGGTGTTGTCATCAATACATCCCCAACGTTATCAAGCCTTACACAAAGAACGTTTTTTGCACCATTCCAGTTATTATTTGCAATCATATTTGGATTCTATAGAAGAATGCGATTAATTAATATTCATACACTTTCACTTTCATTTATACGATTACCCGTCGGGTAATTATCCGTACAGCTTCTAAAAAGTTTTTTACAGTATAATGCGGTAACCGATAAGAGGAGAGTATCCATTCTGTTTCATTACCATTATCAATAAGAATAGTCTTACAACCTGCACGCCGCCCGGCCTCAATATCATTAAGAATATCACCAATGAACCATGAACGCATAACATCTATACCCAGCTCCCTGATTGCTTTGAGTATTAGCCCGGGCTTAGGCTTTCTACAAGAACATTCCATATCATAATCCGGCATGCCACCTGGGAGATGAGGACAATAAAAAAAGCCAGCAAGTGGCACACCGAACTCAGACATTTGTTGACGCATGAATATCTCTACCACATACAGGGCCTTCTCGGAGAAGTATCCCGCAGCTACACCTGGTTGGTTGGTAATGATTACGAATTTGTAACCGGCCACATGAAGAAGTTGCAGCCCTTCTTTCGTACCCGGCATAAACTGTATCCGCCGCGGATCAACATTGTACGGTATATCCTTTATAAGAGTGCCGTCTTTATCCAGAAAAATTGCCGGTACCATGGGTGTATTCACTGGAAGCAATTTCGTAATCGTCCATTAATATACTGACTTGCGCAACTACCCTGATCCATGGTAACCTTTCAACCTTAATTGCATCATGACATCAAGGCCAGGATGTTTCACGCATAGGAATAACCATTACTTCTGGTATAACGGTCTCGTCTGGCTGCATCAAAACAAATCGTATCGTTTCAGCAACATTCCTCGGTTCCTGAAGAGTGTTGACATCTATATCCGGAAATCTTTCGAGGAGAAACGGTGTACGCATACCGCCGCTTATCACCGCTATCACCTTAATGTTCTGCTTGCGTGCCTCTACATGAAGTGCGTGGCTGAAACCAAGAAGCCCCCATTTACTCGCATGATATGCAGATGCATTTGCCCAGGCACGTTTTGCTGCCGTAGATATCACATTTACAATATGTCCGGCCCTCTGTTGTTTCATGATACCGAACACATATTTTGACATAAGAAACGGTCCGCGCAGATTTACCCCTATGATTCTATCCCAGTCTGCAACAGGTATTTCCTCTACCGGAAGCGTCACATCAATCCCCGCATTGTTGATTAGTATATCAAGCCGTCCATATCTTGCTGCTACCCGGTGTATGGTATCTTTCACCTGACTTTCATCACCAACATCGAGTTGCAAGTCCATAGATTCAATACCTTTTTCCCTCAATTCACCGGCTGCCTTCTCAGCAAGTTCTCCCCGGATATCAGTCAGCACTACTGTTGCACCTGATTCTCCAAGTATTTGACATACAGCTTCGCCAAGTCCCCTCCCGCCGCCTGTAACCAGGGCTACTTTTCCCTTGAGTCCTTCCATAAACTTTTACATTCCTTATTTTTCAGACTGCTTCCTGAATATCTCTATAGCATCATCAAGTGATATTCCTGCGATTTCTATGTTTTCCATAGCAGCCACACCTAAAGTAAGCTTTTCGGCCTCTATGATATGTCTGGCATTTTCACGTCCGAGCATTTTTGCTCCGATATAATCAGTTGCAACAGGGTCTTTTCCCGCAATTGTAATGCCTGATTCAAAAGTTTTTCCACCAATAGGACCTTTGCCAATCATAGCAGGATGACCAACAATAATCCCAAGATCTATAGGAAATCTCTGACACATACCTGCAATAAAACCATGTAAGTCCTTAAAAAAATTATGCGGGTGTGCATAGCTTTCTCTCGGATGACCGTAATAATCTGCAGCGGGATAAGACATAGCTATATTTTTCATAGAAAGTGTAACATCTGCCGAATTATGTACCTTGTGCTGGGCAAGCGAGATAACGGTATCATATTCAAGTATATATGGATTTATCATCACTTCCTTCTGCGGCCCATATTCTAATTTCACTGCCTGAAAAGGCCCTCTGTTATGATCGAAAAATTCTACTCCTTCCTGCTGAATAACCTTATCGATACCAAGATATCGAAAAACATTATCCGTCTCTTCGGCACCGGCACCACCGGTAATGGTAATCTTCTTTGGATGAAAACGCTTAACATACTTTATTACGGCTTCTACTGAATCCGCTTGTGTACAGGGTGTCAAATCCCCGGGAGATGCCCAGGTATCATTCGGTTTTATAGCCACATGCTTTCCCCGGAATAAATCTGAAATATCCTCAAGGGAATCAAGCGCGGATGTAATTGATTTTTCTATATCCTGATCATAAGCAATAGATACCCTACTCTTCATTTCAACCGCTCCAAATCTCCTTTTTATCGTCTGTAATACTTCATGGCCTCGGGAACCATATCCCGGATATCCTGGATCCTTCTCTCTGGTGCTGGATGGGTGGATAAAAATTCAGGCGGTCTTCCCTGATCTTCCATGCTACTCATCCTCTGCCAGAATTGAATGGCGCTTCGAGGATCATAACCTGCATGCGCCATAAGAATAAGTCCAATATGGTCTGCCTCTGATTCATGGCCGCGACTATATGGTAAGATAATACCTACATTAGCACCTGCACCGTAAGCCGTCATTAACAATTGCCTTGTTAAAACAGGATAAGAGCCAAACGCTACAGATAAGGCAACACCACCTAATCGCACCAGTAATAGCTGGCTCATCCTTTCACCAGCATGGTTGGCCAGAGAATGTGCAACCTCGTGTCCTAATATAACGGCAAGTCCATTTTCATCCCGGGCAACCGGAAGGATACCCGTATATACAGCAATCTTCCCACCAGGTGTAGCAAAGGCATTTGCCGTTGCATCGTCTTGAATAAGGCTAAATTCCCATTGATAGCTCTCTAATTCATCCCCCATATCATGCCCACGCATAAACTGTTCGGCAGCCAGTGCTATTTTCTGACCCACATTCCTGACCATCCGGACCTTATCAGGATCGTCTGAAAGTTCTGCACTTTCAATCATATCATAGTAGCTGTCTTTACTTGCTTCAACAAGCCTGGAGTGCGAAATAAAGGAGAGTTGCCTCCTCCCTGTTATCGGCACCGTTGAGCAATGTATGGAGAACAGACCCGCTATAATTATTATTAACACTACATGCCGGGTCATATATGTTCTCTTCCTGACTAGTTCTTCAAACATAGGTATGCCCAGTTCGGTAATAACTTTTTCAAGATTTATCCTTGTAAAAAGAATACAGGAGATTTGTAAAATAGGATGGAAGCGGCAGAGGGTTAATTGCCGGGAGATCTTTTATTCCCCTGCAGTTGCTTATTTATGCGGCATAACGACAAAGTGTAATTGCTTGTCAGTGTTATATGGCTCTTCATTTAATTCTTTTATTTGATAATCCGGAATCCTTTCATCTCTCCTGACATTTGTTTTATCTAAAAGCGATTTCATTTTTAACCCTTTTTTCATTACGGGAGAGCCTATAACATTGATGATAGTCTCAAGGTTTATAAAAGGTTCTTCTCTCCAGTTCATACTCATAAATGAAATGGTATTGTATTCTATCTTATTCCACTTGATTATCCCGGGTGGATAGTAGCATACGGTAATAGAAAAATCTGTCTCATCAGACAACTTTTGCAAATAGTATTTCCATTCCCTGGTTCTGAGACCGTTATTTTCCTTTCCGTCCATACAAATCAGTATACCTTTTGCATGGGGATACTGCTTCGATCCAAAGAAAAGCCACCATCTTCTAATACTCTCTACGGTAAATTCTACTGAATTACGGGACATCCCGATATTAGCCATATCGTTATTTTTCTGGATATTATATACTCCATGCGGAATAAGCGCACTGTTTACGGCATCCTGAGGTTTGGGCACAGGTATTTGTTTCGAAGCATTCCTACACTCTAATCTTTTCGCATGGTCTCTCAGTATTCCTTTTCTTATTCTTTTCCTGGTATCAACAGCTATTACCGGATTTCCTTCGTAGATATATTCTTTTGCCAGGTCATTAATATGATGAAATTGATTATCATATTCTCTGGATAAGATCCCATCTCCCTTCCTTACACTCGATTGTAAAGAAAAATTCATTTCTTTCAGCCGTCTTTGAATAGTATCCTCACTAATTGAATAACCCATTTTTCGTAATTGGTCACTAATTTGATAGGTAGACTTTGTTGTCCATTTAAGTATACATGCAGAGTCATTCGCTGTTGTTTCATTCACAATATCCCCGAGCATATTCAAAATCTCAGGGTTCTTCTCTTCTACCTTCTTTCGTCCTGCTCCGGGTCTCCGGATTTTGTCATCCTCATTGCGTAGTACCCTTTTCGCCTTCAGTTCTTTTATACCTCGTATCACTGTTGGTTTTGATATACCGGTAAGCTCGCACATCTTCTTGATACCACCATATCCAAAAAGCATTGCCTCCCTACCTAAAAACCAACGAATCTGGGCTTCGTTCAATGTATCTAAAAATTTAAAAAATATCTCTTTTTGTTCTTTGTTTGTTATCACAATTCTTTTTATTCCTAATAAATGTTTTCGATACAGTTAATTCTTTTGATCACATACTCCAGCAATATACTTACCAAAAACCGTTTATAGAGAAATTTGGAATAAAAATAATATTGATATGCAAACCGGAAAAGTAATAGTACTTATGATATATAATAAAATAGTAAAAATTATTTAGTTGAGGCCTGAAATATTTTAATAGATATTTTGTGTATGAATATGGATACAACCGCCCGGCAATACCGCCTAAGATATTATTTTGTAAAGTTTTAAAGCATAAAAGGTATGATTATAAAAGCATACAATAGGTAGGTAATTCCATGCATAGTATGATTCACAGTTCTCTGTGTTCTTTGCAAAACCTTCCGGGGTATCTCTGACTTATTTCTCCCTTCCCTGGTGCAAGTCACAACAATGTATCGCCCGTTTCGGCACATATTGTATACCGTCTTTAGTATTATGATGCTTAAGTTGATACCTGTAGTATGGTGGATAAGAAGTGAATATTACTCTCTGTGGTCTTTGTAACTACGATATATAGTATCCAAATGATAAAGCCGGACATTACAGAGACAAGGTAGTACGGACAAACCATGTCCCCGTATGCCTTAAGCGGGGATCCTTTGTTCATGCTCATGGAATCGATTCTAAGTCAATGTGTCAGGTTTCATTTTTAGGCTCCTATAAATAATTAAATAAGGTTTATCTTTATCAGTAAGATTCTAATGATATAATTATTTTAAGATAACTAGATCCTCGGTATACGAAACATGTTTCAAGTGAATTGAAAAGGAGCAGAATTATGAGTACAGGGGTAAAGAAAGAGGACAGCGGTCTTAATGATTTTATTAAAATCAAACAATATATCATCGATGTTGAAGGACAGACAGTTGCAGCGATCATTGATGTTGAAGAGCTCAAACGATTAGAACAATTGATTCGGGACATTAACGAAATCATTGAAGATATATCAAGTATCAGCGCTGTTGAAGAACGAAAGAATGAGCCTGAAGAAGATTACAAAGCCTACAGTGATAAGAGGAAATCACAGCTCAATGTACAACTTAAATATTAAAGAGATAGCAAGAAAAGAACTTGATAATATTTCAGATCCCTTTTTTACAAAAATAGACGAGGTAATTTTATCTCTCAGGGAAAACCCGTGTCCTCGCAAAAAATCTAAAAAGGTAAAAAAGATAAACGGAGATATATACAAAATCAGTACAGGAGAAATGGAGATACTCTATACAATTAACGAGAAACAGAAAGCTGTTATAATATACAGCATTCAATACAGCGACGATATTTACAAATAGCCATAAAATAAAACCCCAACGTCTTTTCACAGATATTGGGGTTTTACAGATATTAGGGATCTTTCCTATTTGTTATTGTAACTATATTGATTCGATTGTTCTGTATTCTTTTACATATTGTTACTGTGTCTTCAGGTGTTTATACTTTAAAGTAAGAATACGCTCTACATATCTTTACAGTTTAACAACATTTTTTGCCCTATAACCCTTTTGGTCTTTAATGATTTCGAATTCAACCTTCTCTCCTTCGGCGAGGGTTCTAAACCCATTACTCTGGATATCAGTCTGGTGTACGAAAATATCAGTCCCGTTATCCTGAGTAATAAAACCGAAGCCTTTCTTATCATTAAACCATTTTACTATCCCGGTTGCCATTTTTAATCACCCCCTTTGGCATGAAAAAGTTAAAAAAACTATCATAGCTGCAATTATTGTAGCCTCAAATAACAGGGAAAATCAAACACAAACTTGAACCCGCTTGAGTAGAATCGCAGTTGATTAATAAAAGGGATCCCGCTTATTACTGTATCACGCTTATTATGTCGCAGCGACACAAAGATGACGGAGGGGTATGTTCAGAGTGATTTGGATAAGATGAAAATTGATATTACAAACCTATCGCTTAAAGACGAAACCGTCACCAGAAGCAAAAGTCATCTGTTAAGCCTTGTAATATCAATATGTTATGGGGTGAGCGACGGGATTCGAACCCGCGACCCTTAGAGCCACAGTCTAATGCTCTACCCACTGAGCTACGCTCACCACAATATATGGAAAAAGATACTTATTTAACATGGCGCGCCAGGAAGGATTTGAACCCTCGACCGCCGGATTAGAAATCCGATGCTCTATCCAGCTGAGCTACTGGCGCATACTTTATTTAAGCTACACAAAACAACACACTTACGACATAACCAACCTTTTACATCTCGCTTCATTTTCACGTCAATTACTGCACAATTTACCACATTTTTTATCAAAAGTGCTGTAAAAAATGCTGTAAAACCAAAACCTGTTTCAAACCTGTATAGATTATACAAAGATTTAATTTTGTTGCAAGAAGAAACAGAAAAATTACCCGCTGTAAAAAACGATGCAAGATACTTTCCGGGTGCCAATTCAAGACACCCACCTGCTGTAAAACGCTGTAAAAATCTACCCCTAAAAAGAAAGGAGACTCTTTTGTGATTAAATTCGCAATAACCGGCGACCTGCACTTCCGTGCAAAAAAATTGTCGGATATCAAAAAGGTATAGTGTACCCCAAAAACTGGACAGAAAAATAAGATGAAACCTCAATCCAGCGATAATTTTAAATTTTGACTTAAGAATTACCACGAAAGGCTTGTATTTACTTGGCAAAAACTATGAACGCAAGTTGACATATTTCACCTAAAAAGTGAAAATTAATATCTCAAAACCAGTATTTTGGCTGAACACAAGACGATTTTAAATAATTATCGCTGGATTGAGGTAGTTACATTATCAGAATTTAAATTCTTTTAGGACTTACGCATTTGCTAATAGGTACCTGGCCACAAATTTTTGTACATTTGTATTACCGGGGAGTTTCAATATGCAAATATTTATGTACAGGTACTTAAATAATGAGTAACAGCAGACCTGGTAAGAGAAGCTTTTTGCTCATACCAGGGAATTCGTTCTTTGATTCTTCTTGTTTCCAATTTTACAAAGGCAAGAAAAGAAGCAAATATATGGGTTAACTGA
>SOER01000031.1 GCA_021646405.1 Candidatus Loosdrechtia aerotolerans | reverse complement strand
CCGTTTCCACCAACGCTGATATGGTAGTTCCCATACTTTTATTACTCTTTCTCATAGTTGTTTTTCCTCCTCGCCCTACACTAAACTATTACAAGGAAAATGTCCAACTATTATAGACACAGAGGGCGGTTGTGAAGCGCAAATACACAAATATCCCGGAGCAGTCTACAAGGGATTTTATTCCTACGAAGAAGCACAAGAGTGGATTAATGAAAAAAGACGTGATTATCAACATATCACAAAATCTCCTGATAAAATACCCGTTACTGGAGATATTATTATGTATACGGACGGGTCATGCTTGAAGAACCCTGGTGGGCCCGGCGGTTATGGCGTTGTTATATCAGATAAAGAAAAACGTACAGAACTATCCGGCGGTTATAAATCCACCACAAACAACCGTATGGAGTTGTTAGCATGTATTAAAGGGCTCGAAACCTTTGAAGATAAACAAGCTATAGTTTTATATTCAGATTCTTTGTATGTAATAAATGGCATAAAAAAGGGTTGGGTGAGACGCTGGCGGGCAAATGGATGGATGAGGAATAAAACCGGTAGAGCAATAAATGCTGACCTGTGGGAACGCCTACTTGCCCTGTCAGAATATCATGTGATTAATTTTCAATGGGTGAAAGGACACAACAACAACAAAGAGAATGAGAGATGTGACTATATTGCACAAATGGCTGCATCGGGATACGATTTGTTAGAAGATTATGGATTAGCGGCAGGGCCGGGAAACCGACCTCCCCAGAGCCCTACCACGATTCTCACACAACACTCCTTTATTGCTTCACTCCAACCCTGACAACTGCAAAAGATTTTAAACCCTTTATCTTGAATAGCACGAATGTCTTACCGGTTTCGTTAGCTTTAACGACAAATACCGCTTGCCCATTAGCATCTGTCGTTTGAAACCTCGGAGAGACCGATATATACTCCCTTCCTTTTTTTCTAGTATGTGCGACAACCGTTGCGCCTTCGACGGGACAGCCACCCGCACCCATTACCGTTACTTTTATCAGGCGCTTTTTACCCTTACCGATTATCAATCTATCAGGAAACGTTGTTATCGAATCCGCTTCGCATACAAACTGATCATCGGGGGTTATTTTTGCTATGAAGGCATCAGAGTAACCACTATTGATTCCATAGAGGGCATTCGACATTGGAAAGTCAGTCGATTTAGTATATCCAGTAACATAAGTATTTCCTGAGCTATCTACGGCTATGCCATAACCGTTGTCATCTTCATCTCCTCCCAAATATGTGGAATACTGAAGGCTGCTACCAGTAGCGTCAATCTTAGTAACAAAGGCATCGAAATAATAATAACTACCAATCTTGCTCTCATAGAGGGCATTCGACATTGGAAAGTCAGTAGAATTAGTAGTTCCAGTAACATAGGCATTTCCAGAGCTATCTGCTGCTATCGCATAACACATGTCATCACCACTCCCTCCCAGGTATGTGGAATACTGAAGACTACTGCCAGTAGCATCAATTTTGGTAACAAAGGCATCGAAATAATAATGATAACCACCTCCATGACTATCAATGAAGGCATTCATCATTGGAAAGTCAGTGGACTCAGTCCGTCCGGTAACATAAGCATTTCCTAAGCTGTCTACTGCTATTCCCTGACCGTGGTCATAATCGCTTCCCCCTAGGTATGTGGAATACAAAAGGCTGCTGCCGGTGGCATCGAGCTTAGCAACAAAGACATCATAATAACCATTATGGCTTCCATAAAGGGCATTCGCCGTTGGAAAATCAGTAGAATAAGTCTCTCCGGCAACATAAGCATTTCCTGAGCTGTCTACTGCTATTCCATTACCATAGTCAGATTTGCCTCCCCCCAAGTATGTAGAATACTGAAGGCTGCTTCCAGTGGCATCAAGTTTGGTGATAAAGGCATCCCAATTACCACTATTGATTCCATAGAGGGCATTCGCTGTTGGAAAGTTGGTGGAATTAGTCCGTCCAGTAACATAAGCATTTCCTAAGCTGTCTACTGCTATTCCATAACCCCAGTCATCACGACTCCCTCCCAGATATGTAGAATATTGAAGTCTACTGCCAGTAGCGTCAATCTTAGTAACAAAAGCATCATAATCACCTCCATGACTATCAATGAAGGCATTCATCATTGGAAAGTCAGTGGAATTAGTCCGTCCAGTAACATAAGCATTCCCTAAGCTGTCTACTGCTATTTCATTACCATAGTCAGATTCGCCTCCCCCCAAGTATGTAGAATACTGAAGGCTGCTTCCAGTAGCATCAATTTTGGTAACAAAGACATCATCAGAACCACCATTATAGCTTCCATAGAGTGCATTCGCCATTGGAAAGTAGGCGGAATTAGTCCGCCCAGTAACATAAGCATTTCCTGAGCTATCTACGGCTATTCCATTGCCAAAATCACCCCTACTTCCCCCCAGGTATGTGGAGTACGTCAGGACAGGGTCTATAATGAGTGGATACTTTTTGTCATAGGAGGTAACCTGAAAACCATACAGAAAGGATTTCCGGTCTTGTGTCCCGGCATCTGAACCCAGCACCTTAAAGCTTCCTTCAACCCTTACCCTTTTTCCCTCTATCTCCTGATAGATATACGGTTTCTTCTGGATAAGTTTGCCCTCTTTGAGACCTATCTCCAGTTCTCCTTCTTCAGTAATCCTTAAATCTTCTATACCTTCATAGGAGAACTGTACCCGGGACGGATGTGCACCGGGTTTGACGATAACATCATATTCCATCTGACGGTTATTCCCGTAGAATTTCATGTCAATACCCTGGTAGATCTCTTTGTACATTACCGAGCTATAGGTAGGGATATTCGTCTTCCATTTTTCCGGGTCATCGCCAACAAAATAATTAACCCTGCCTTCCTGTAGTCCATCGGCAACAATCTCCGGGTCTTTGTTTGCCCCTAAGGGAATCAGGCGTATGGTTTCGGGGTAGGGGTTATTGATTTGAGATGCTTGCTGCTGGTCGTGTGTCTCTTGTCCTCTGACTTTAATATCCTTTTCCCCTGCCGGAGATGGTTGATGCAGTGACAGGCAAACACCCCGTTTGGTAAAAAACATGGCATGCCCATTTCCCCTCTCATAAAACCGTACCCGTTCATCCATCTGCCCGTCGTTTTGAATGAAACAGAGGGGCAGCCTGCCGTAATCCTCTGTTATCTGCATACGTCTTGTTTCATCCAGACTTTCGCTTCTGCCTTTATCGACTACTTCATGAGACTTTGATTCGGCACTTAAGGTAAAACTGAACAGTACTCCACACACCAACAGTAATAAAAAAGTACATCTTTTCAGTGGTATTTTCATACCTATCCCCCTCTTTTAGAATGTACAATGATAACTGCAGTGCCTGAATCAGGCATGCAAGGAGTAAAACTTATTATTCGATCCCAAACCACACCTTTAGCCTCTCTGATGTCTTAACCTTAAGCCAAACTATTGTATAAGCACTGGTATATTTTATATGCATAATTAATCAAGGGCATAATACCAACTTCTTTCACGCACTTCAATCTTTTTTTATTTGTTGATGTTTATTCCCGTCTGCATGATACCAGCAGATAAATCGAGATGCATTTGCTTGACATGCTATATGTTTGCATGATAAACTTCCCTTTATGGAGGAAATACATGTCTGAATATTTAATCCCGATATTGATTGAACCCCTGGAAGAAGGCGGCTATCTTGCCACAAGTACTGTAATTCAGGGACTTATTGCTCAGGGCCGTACTATTGCTGAAACTATAGAGATAGCTCAGGATGTAGCACGAAAAATTATTGAATCCTGCATAGAACATAATGACCCTCTCCCTAAGGAATTACTTACAGCATCAGGACAAGCAAAAAGCTTTGAAATAAAAATTCCCGTTCCCTTAGAGGTATGAGCGGACTCCCATCCCTAAAGCCTATTGAAGTCATTCATAAACTACGCAGGGCAGGTTTCGTATTTGACCGCCATGCAAAGGGAAGTCATGAAATCTGGTATAACCCAATTACCCACAAACGAACAGTCATTCCGAATCATCAAGGGAAAGACATACCCAAAGGAACCTTGCGCGCAATAATCAGAGAGGCAGGGCTTACCATAGAAGAATTTAACCAACTTTAATAGCAGGAGATACCTTCACTGAGAAGATACCCCCTTAATTTTATGTCGTACTTATGTCGTACCTTGTCATAAGAAAGTATCAAAAGCTATCAAAAAGTATAGAAATCAAATTCCCTCAAAAGCCTTGTGAATACCGGACAAATCAAACTCTATCAAAAGCCATCAAAAAAGGTAAAAAGGAGCAGAAACCCTCCTGAAATAACTTGTTAATATTACAAGATTCAGAGGCAGAAATACTATGAAATATTTTATTTTTGACAGGAATTTCAGCAGGAATTCACTTTCGTTTCGAAATTCAATCGATATAATAAATTATAAGACTTACCTTTTCTTTAATTCCTTTGGAATAAAATTACACAATCTTGAAAACCTGTTCTTAAAGGGAGAGAAATGATGACATGTCTTTTTACCTGGCGAACCTCAGGCATTGAATTTTCTTTTCTCGCAATTTTTTTCATACAATCGCTTTGGCTTACAGGCTGTTCTACAAAAATGGAAATGGTAATTACTTCCCGGGAAGAACCCAAGGCCAAAACAGTTGCAGCAGAAAGAGCTGAAAAAGGAATTACAGAGGAGTCTTTGTATTGTATATCATGCCATAAAGAATGTGGTGTAACGTATGGCGGGATTACAGATTGGGATGGCAGCATACACGCCAGAAAGGGTGTTGGTTGTGAGGCGTGCCATGTGAACTCGGCCCCGGAACCGGAACGTAGGGACGCTGATGAATTAGCGTATCTTTCTGCACAGAGAGGTAATTGTGAGGACGAGAAGGTATACCGCCGTGTCTCTGCCGGTACGTGCGGAAAATGTCACAGCAAGGAATACAACGAATTTTTAAAGAGCCGCCATTCCACTGCCTGGCGGAAGATACAGGAATACGAACAATTTGCAGCACTCCCCGGGGATGTACGGGCATCGAAATGCGGGCAGTGCCACAATATACAATTTACATGCAATTCGTGTCATACACGACATACCTTTACTCCAGCCGGGGCAAGATCCCCTGAGGCTTGCAGAACATGTCATACAGGACCGGATCAGCCGTATTATGATATCTATATTTCATCAAAACACGGAGCCGTTCATACAGCAGGCCAGACTGCTCTGCCGAAAGAATCCCAGTCAATTTACGATTTACGATCCCCGGTATGTGTTACCTGCCATATGCCTCAAGGTACCCATAATGTAAGTTTTGGGATTACTCATGGACCTGAAGAAGGTAACGTATCTTATACAAGGGAAAACAACATTGCTGCCGGCAGGGCTGAAACAGCCGATAGACGTGATATGGTATCCATTTGTGCGAGATGCCATACTTCAAGTTTTGCACAAGAGGTACTGGCGGATGCAGATTTACTCCACAAAGACGTGACCGACAGTATTCGTAAGGCAAAGGATATTATCCTTGGATTGGAAGAGGATGGTATCCTCTATCTCTCAAGCAAAGAACTTTCTGATACACCATCCCTTTACCACGCCATTATTCTTGGAAATTTACAGACGTATCACGGGAGATCAGATATCGTACATTTCTACAATAAACTCCTGTGCAGTGCAACCGTAGCCTCAAAGGGGGCATACCATATGAATTTTCCATACACATATTTTTATGGATTAGCGGAACTACAAAAGGATATGAACATGATAAGAAATGAAGCGAGAAGATTGCAGGAGGAGGCAGAGATCAAAAGAAAAAGGGAGATGAGATTACGGTAAATACCGGACTATTTTTTGAAACTTTTTGAAAATACATTCTGATATAAAATGAACTATATAACTCTACCAAGTACAGATCTCAAAATTTCAACCATTGGTCTGGGAACATGGGTGTTTGGTTCAAGTCATTGGAGCGGCGCAGAAAAAAAGGATTGTATCAATGCCGCTCATGCGGCTATTGAACATGGTGTTAACTTCATCGATACTGCTCCTATTTACGGCGATGGACTGTCTGAAGAAATTATTGGTGAGGTGTTGAAATCAAACCGCAATCGCATTATTGTTGCCACCAAATGTGGTTTGATCAAGGACGGCAAAAGGATTACCTTTAACCTGAGCCCGGAATCAATAGAAAAAGAGGTCGAAGCATCTCTCCGGCGTTTACAAATTGACTGCATTGATCTGTATCAATGTCACTGGCCTGATCCGGATACACCCATTGAAAAGACCATGTCAACGCTGTTACAATTACAATCACAGGGCAAAATCCGGCATATTGGTATATCGAATTTTGATTTAGACCTCTTGAAAAACGCCCTGTCATTTGCTCCGGTTGTCTCTCTTCAGGTTCAGTATTCCTTATTAAACCGGTCCATTGAGAAAGACCTGCTTCCCTTCTGCCGGGAGAAGCAGATCGGTATTTTAGCTTACGGTCCTCTTGGAGGAGGCATACTATCAGGTAAATATCACAAACAACCGCACTTCACCAGCAGCGATGCCCGAAACTTTTTTTATAAATTTTATCAAAGTAAACAATTCGAACAAATACAGACCAGTCTGGAAAAACTGAAAGAAATAGAACGCCCCTTATATCAGATTGCAATCAACTATATCCGGCAAAAGGAGGGTATCACAAGCGTCTTAGTCGGATGCCGCAACAGGGAACAAGCCCTCACAAATACGGAATCGGTACAATGGGATTTGTCTCCGGAACAAGTGGCATTTATCGAGAGGCATTTTACGGTAATCGCAGAATAATGATTCCCAATCCGGAACATATCAAAACGTTTGTAAGTACAACCTATACCTATATTGGTAAAAATAAACAACAGGAAATATCCCGACTTCTCTTTGAGATTGCCAAGCGAGAACGTATTGACTATACAAAAATCGCTCAGGAGTTACCGAAGCCACCGAGCCGTTTTACCAACATTAAAGATTACCTGTTAAGGCGGCGTTATCCGTCTTTAACCGAAGAGAATCAGGGAATCAGGCCATCTCTCTTTGATATTTCTCTTCGTCCGGATCTCCGGGTAGATAAAGATTCAAAACCGGTAATATACCCCAAAACTCTTTTTGTTGAGGAATCTGTTTTCCACACAGGGTTCGCTACAAGGATAAGGAATCTTTTCCCTGACAGCAAGGTTGAAATAATCAAAACATACAAAGACCATATAGGGAAGAGACGGCTGAGCATTGACGACTATAATCGCAGGTTACAGGATTTTTACCTTATACGGGAAAATTTTGATTTTTACAAACGATGTCCGTGTTCCAATGAATCGGCATCCTGTGGTTATATTGTCGTTAATTTAGGAAGCGGATGCCCGTATGAGTGTTCCTATTGCATCCTTCAGGATTATATTAATTCACCCGGTATTATACTGCCGGCAAACATTGAGGACTTTTTCAGTGTTTTTAAAAACAGTAAACAGAACATCCGCTGTGGTTCCGGCGAATTAACCGATTCCCTGGTATTTGATCATATTACAGGGTATTCACCGCAAATCGTTGAGTTTTTCCGGCACTATCCGGACAGTAGCTTTGAATTTAAAACAAAAAGCAATAACATCGGACTCCTAACCTCCGCACCAGGAGCGAAAAATGTCATTGTTTCATGGTCTGTGAATCCTCAGTCTGTTGTAGAAACCGTTGAATATTTTACCGCTTCAATGACAGAACGATTAAAGGCTGCACAAACATGCGTTAAATGCGGGTACCGGGTTGCCTTTCATTTTGATCCCATTATTTACTATCAAGGATGGGAATCCGATTATAAGGAACTTATTCATACTCTCCTGACGACTATCGATGGAAGGCATATTGCCTGGATAAGTCTTGGAACGTTACGTATGACACCACGTCTGAAAAAGATTATTGAAAACCGCTTCCCGGATAACACGATCCTGGACGAAGAATTTTTTACTGGTCATGATGGTAAGCTTAGATACCCCAAGCGGATAAGAATTTCTCTATACAGAAACATGATATCCTGGATCCGCCACTATTGTACCTCTGTCCCTGTCTATCTATGTATGGAAGACAGATTTATACATTCAGAATACCAGGTTTTTTCTTAAATTTTTGAGCCGGAATATAAAATCACCTTATATCTTTGTGGCTTTGTGTGAGGATCAGAAAAGAGTCCTCACTTCCGCATGAAACGTACCCAAAAGGGATGCGGTTACATTTGCGGTCACATCGAAATTACCTCAATCTGAAACCTTGGAAACACCGGATTTCTGCTCAGACCGAGTCCGCGGCTTTGCTCTTTTCAGTGCCTCTAATGCAGCTTCGTGATTCCAGTCTGCCAGAAAAAGCTGGGTCCCTCCGTTGGATGTCCGGCCAGAAGTCCATGAGAGTTGTGTTCCATCCGGGGAAAAAACCGGCAATCCATCGAATATCATAGTGTTCGTAGTTACCCGTACAGGCTCTTTTTCACCTAATGAATCAACAATGAATAGCTCACAATTTGCAAACCCGTGCTTATTTGAATGGAAGATAACATACTCACCGGAAGGATGGAAATAGGGAGCCCAGGACATTGAACCGAAATCGGTTAACCTGCGTGTATCCGATCCGTCAATTCGCATGGTATATACATCGGCTAACATACCGTCATCACTAAAATGCCGCCAGATGATCCTCTTTCCATCCGGGCTGAAAAAAGGGCCACCGTCATATCCGGGCCAGTCGGTTAATCGCTTTTGGTCTGAACCATCGGCATTCATAATATAAATCTCGCCAAAATAAGCAGGGTTACGCTCAAAATGTTTTTTGTCATCAGGAGAGAGTTCTCCGACCGGATAGGCGTCCCGTAAAGAACAGAAGACGATCTTGGCCCCGTCAGGTGAATAAGCACCCTCTGCATCATATCCGACCGCATTTGTTAAACGCTTCAGGTTACTTCCGTCCCGCTGCGCTGAGAAAATATCATAATGATCATCATAATCCCAGGTAAACGGGCGCTTTTTCCCAGACTTGCGAAATTCGATTTCTGCCTGCTGCTTTGCCTTTGCCATTGGATCCAAATGGGTTGAGGCAAAGAGGACCTCATTGGAATCAGGTCTGAAAAATGAACAAGTGGTTTTACCCGTTCCTGGAGAAACCCGATGCGTCTCTTCTGTCTCAAGGTTCATTATATAGATCTGATAGAAAGGATTCTCAGGCTCCTGCTCACTCTGGAATATCAAAAATCTACCGTCAGGCGAGAAATATCCTTCCCCGGCACTCCTGCCCTGTTTAGTTAATTGCTTAATATTCGTTAAAAATTGTTCTTCACCCTTCTCGCCTCCGTTACTTTTAACTGTGCCGTAACTTAAGAAAATAATCCCTAGCAGTATTGTAAAAACACCTGTTAAAATCTTTTGCCTCATGGTAAAAAACCCTCTCTCCTGCTGGCCAATATAAACCTTTAAACAAGTAAAACTTATAAATAAATTAAGAAGTTATACTATACATTCAAGAAGTTTCCTGTCATGTTGTAGAAATTTTCTGGAAATCTCTTAAATGTCAGATATACGATATCATAATAAAGAGAGTATTGTGCTGTCAATCTTTCGGTTATTTTATTTTGCTCTCCCTGATACTAACTGAGTATAGGGAATGAAAGTAAAGGTATATTCGATCTCCCCTAGCATTAGAAAAGATATTTTGTTATTATAACGGTACATGAATTTATAAAGGATGGTGTGAAAATACTAATAATGATATTTTCAGGGGCGAATAAATATACGTCCTTACCGTTCATTTTATCCATTGTTCTGAATAA
This sequence comes from Candidatus Loosdrechtia aerotolerans, assembly GCA_021646405.1. Classification (GTDB taxonomy): domain Bacteria; phylum Planctomycetota; class Brocadiia; order Brocadiales; family Brocadiaceae; genus Loosdrechtia; species Loosdrechtia aerotolerans. Next base: position 30,555 of record SOER01000031.1, on the reverse strand, counting down.
AATCATCTTAAACTTAAAGTTTACCACGTTCATTAAAATTATTAAATATCATATGGAATGGATACTCGTAATTATATTGCTCCTTTTTAATGGTGTATTTTCGTGCATAGAAATGGCATTCGCATCTACCAATGTCCCGCTTTTAAGAGATATGGCTTCGAAGGGCAACAAAACCGCAAGAGTATTTCTTTGCTTAAAGGCCAGGCCAGAAAGAACATTTGCTGTTATTCAGGTGTGTATTACCTTAGTGGGAACATTGTCGGCAGCACTTGGAGGCAGTGAAGTAACACAGTCCATGCTTCCTTATATAAAAAACTTCTTAGGGGTTTCTGAAACAACAGCAGAATTATTCGGAATCGCACTTTTTGCTATTCCATTTACTTTTTTTACTGTTGTTGTCGGCGAACTGATACCTAAAGCTATTGCTATCCGCTATCCTGAAGAGGTATCGTTAGCCTCCAGTCGTTTGTTAACTATTATGACAAGGACTGCGGCGCCAGTAGTTCATATCCTCGAAAAATCGACGGTAAAATTCCTCTCATTGGTAGGTATCGGCCCGTCTCCTTCTTCAGATGAAACCGTATCTGAAATTTCATTAAAATCGCTCCATCCGTTTCACAGAGACTATATTCTGAATTTATTTGCCCTGCGTTTTAAAAAGGCATCAGAGGTTATGCTCCCCTTTTCGAAGGTGGTTACGGTCCGCAGTTCAATGAAAAAAGAAGAAATATTCAAGATTATTATTGCTTGCGGACACACAAGATTACCTGTGCTGTCGGATGATACAGAACCGCAAGTAATAGGCATCCTGCATACAAAAGAGTTTATAACCATGATGGATACCAAAATAGAATTCTCCCTGGTAAGTTTACTCCGCAAACCGTATTTTATCAATGTGAATGAATCTATCCTTGAGGTCCTTAAGGAATTTCAAGGGAATCGAATCCATATGGCCATTGTACGTAAAAATGATCAGTCTTTGGGAATTGTAACATTAGAAGATATTATGGAAGAGGTTGTCGGAGAGATTTACGACGAGGATGATGATGGAATTGTCAAAAGAATCTGGAGCCAACGAGTAAGCACGAGATGGCATTAAAATGAAAAATATATGCCTGCTATCTGATGATTTTACGGATCATGGATGCCCTCTTCCTGCCAATTCCATCTATGCAGGTAAGCTCCTGTTCGTCTGCAGTAATGACCCTTTCTATACTCCCAAAGTACTCTAAAATCCTTTTTGCCATCCCTGGCCCAATACCGGGTAATCCCTGGAGAAAATACACCTTTTGTGTTTGTATGCGCTTCGGTTTTTTCCCTGTTCTCTTTAATATACCTTCACAGTGTTTTATATCCTGATCTCCCGCCATAATCAGTACATCTGCAGTGCCCCGGGGAGATTTTGAAAAAATTAAGGGGATTTGCCAGGAAACAGACAGCGAGACAAGCGCTCCTTTAATCGCCTGTGCGTCTATTTGGTACCCTGTATGGAACAGATCGGTACCCTCTATCACCATGAGTTGTACATCAGCATGCCTTTTTAACCGGGATGCCTGAGAGAATAACCGTCCATCAATAATGGACAGAACAAAATCCTTCGTCGTCTTCCGTTCAACAGCAATGCGTTTGTTAATGCAATAATCGCCAATGGATAATTTCTTTACCACTACAATAAAATTTTCTTTGGCTCGTAATATTTCTACAATCCCGGAACCTCTTTCACGGTAATCGATTTCTATAACGATACTCATGGTAAAAATCCAGGGTTTTTGATATATGAACGTATATTTTTAAAAATGTATGAACACAGAAGAACAGATACTAATCAAATTCAACCCGTCGGTCGTTAAAGAGATGATTCACCGGGGTTATATACTTATCACAGGCAACATTTGGATCAATCTCTATAACCATTGATTCTTCCTGGTCTGCAGAGGCACGATATAAAATCTCTCCCTTTGTTCCTACAATCTGGCTCGTACCAATAAACGCAAGCGTATCTTTTGAGCGTCTCTCAACACCTGTCCGATTTGCTGTAATAGCAAACACCCTGTTTTCTATACAGCGGGTAATCATAGCGTGCGGACAATACGGCAGAATAAGATTGGCAGGATGACAGATAATATCAGCACCTTTTAATGCAAGGGACCTGGCAACCTCAGGAAAGAACCAGTCGAAACAGACCATGATACCGATCCTTGCCTGTCCGATATCATAAACCTTCAATCCGGTATTTCCGGGTTCAAACCAGAGTTTCTCGTCAGAGAAAAGATGGAGCTTTCTGTAACAGCCAATATATCCATCCGGACCTACCAGTACTGCAGAATTATAACAATATTCACCCTCCCGTTCTACCAGACCGGCTACAATATGCACCTGTTTCTCCTCTGCTAAACGTATTAACGCCTGTGTAGTCTGTCCTTCAGGGACCTGCTCTGCAAGGGAAAATGCTTCTTCTTTTGATACAAATTGGTATCCCGTATTAAAGAGCTCAGGTAAAATAACCAAATCGGCGTTCAGGCCTCTTATCTCTGTAATTGCATTCTGTATGTTGTCTGTTTTTTTCCCAAATACTGGATTTGTCTGAAAAAACCCGACATTCATCATATTTCCTCAAATATCCTCGAATAGAATGGAATCAATTCCGATTCATTGTGTTTGGTTCCATTTCTGGCTTACAATAGCTCTCATAAAGTGATTATATTATATACAACAAGAGTATTCCGGGAAAATATAAAAATTGCCAGAAAAGGGATAATACTTTGCCTCTTTTTCAAAGAACCCAAAGAAATCTTGAAATTGTATTAAAACTCACCATATAATGATCATATATTGCGGAAAAATATCCGTACAGGATCGTAAAGAAAGATACATATGGTATGTAGAAACATTTTGTATATGCTTCATTTTGATAACTCTTATGAGAATATGAAAAACAACATTGAGAGTAATCGAAAAGCTAAACCAAAAGAAATCATGAAGTAATCGTGAGGCTAAATTTTAGAGATTGAAATTTGTCAAAAAACTACGGTGCAACTAAATAAGAAAATCCGGAAAACCGGAATGTAATCACAAAACCACTTGAAAGGACGGGTTGCATGCTCAAAGAAAAGATTGGATTTATTGGTGGCGGAAAGATGGGAGAGGCCCTTTGCAGGGGTATTATTCATGCACAAGTAAGTGAAACCAGGAATATTATGGTTAGTGATGTACTTACCGAGCGATGCGAGGCTTTGCATGCAGAAACCGGCATACATACTACACAGCGTAATAAAGATGTTGTTTCATTTGCCGATGTTATTATCCTGGCAGTAAAACCACAAATAATGGGAGAGGTACTCAATACGATAAAAGACGATATCGACAGCCGGCATTTAGTAATATCCATTGCTGCAGGCATACCACTGCGGTTTCTTGAATCCGGATTACAGACAGGAGCCAGAATAGTCCGCGTAATGCCTAACACTCCATGTCTTGTTGGTGTTTCCGCTACCGTTTTTGCCCTAGGTACATACGCTACAGAAACAGATGGACGATTAGTATCAGATATATTTCAAGCTGTTGGAAAGGTGTTCCAACTGGATGAAAAATATCTGGATGCCGTGACAGGACTCAGCGGAAGCGGCCCTGCATATGTATATATGTTTATTGAGGCTTTATCCGATGGTGGTGTAAAAATGGGGTTGCCAAGAGACGTTGCAACTACCCTTGCAGCACAAACCACTCTTGGTGCAGCAAAGATGGTGCTGGAGACAGGACAGCATCCGGCAAAACTAAAGGACGATGTAGCCTCACCCGGGGGGACAACTATCGCGGGAATAAGCACGCTGGAAGATGGCGGGTTCAGGGCATGTCTTATAAATGCAGTTAAATCTGCCACTGTAAAATCAAAAAAACTGGGGAAACAGAGGTAAAACAACAACTATGGCAACTATTGTAGTCCAAAAATATATCCGGGCAGACCGCTGGACAAAGCTCATGCCCCCTCAATATTACTAATCGTGAGTTTGATGCCGTTATGACTGAGATCAAGACCAGCCTGTACAAGTTCAACGTACCCGAACGTAAATTTGATGAATTTATGACACTCCTGGAATCATACAGGCATCAGATCGCCAAAGCGGATAATTAACGCAACCTCTCTCTATGTATATATGTGTACAGGCATTTGATATTTAAGATTTACAGTAATTACTCAGGTTCAATGTTCATCCAGGGTTTAACTTCTCTTTATAATTTATGATCAAAGTTGGTACATCGGGCTTTTCATTTCAGGACTGGATAGGCACCATCTATCCACCACATATCAAAAAAGGAGATATGCTCCCTTATTATGAAAAGTACCTTGGTTTTAAAATAACAGAGATAAACGCTACCTATTATACAATACCTTCCCAAAAATCATTCATGGGAATAATGAATAAGACCTCTCCTGATTTCGAATTTACCGTGAAAGCACATAAATCACTCACCCATGAAATACGGGATAAGGATACAGGGAGGTTCGTTGATAATAGTGATGCCTTCAAACGCTTTCTCTATTCTTTGGAACCTTTACAAAATGAGGGCAGATTGACCGCTCTCCTGGCACAATTTCCTTACAGTTTTCACACAACAGAAGACAACTACGCCTATATCAGGACCTTTAAAGAGAAATTAAACAATCTCCCATTGGTAGTAGAATTTAGAAACGTCAACTGGCATAATCAAAAAAGCGTAACATTCCTTAAGCAAAACCGGATCGGATACTGTATCGTGGACGAACCAAAATTCAAAAATCTTATGCCATATAATCCAATCGTTACAACGGATCTTGGATACTTCAGATTCCACGGAAGAAATCCCCGTTGGTTTCAGGCATCCGTGGCAGAAAGATACGATTATCTTTACACAAAAGAAGAATTACAGTCTTTTGTACCTGATATAAGGCATATAACGAATTCTGCCAGAAAGACTATTGTCATGTTTAATAACTGTCATGCCGGAAAATCAATTATGAATGCAAAACAATTACTCGATATGTTACAATAAGTAAAAAGCCTTAAAATATCGTATCACTTTATAGTAGTCCCAAGGATGAAATCGAACATATCTTAACTGACGGAAGATATTTTGGCAGGCAATGTTCTACCCTGCTCGCCTGCTTGTTCCCAAACAGATGCTTCGGCAGACTCAGCACATGGTTTCGAAATATGGAAAAGAAAATTGTTCTGACAGGAATAAAGCCAACAGGAAGTCCGCATCTCGGTAATTATCTGGGTGCTATCAAACCAGCCTTGTCTCTAGCACAGGATGAACGCTATCAGGCACTGTATTTTATCGCTGATTACCATGCCCTGACCGCTATCAAAGAACCGGAGTATTTCCGCCATGTTTGTTATGAGGTTGCAGCCACATGGTTAGCATTAGGGTTGGATCCTGACAAGGTAATTTTTTACCGTCAGTCTGATATACCCGAGATCTTCGAATTAACCTGGATACTTGCATGCCTTACCCCGAAAGGTCTCATGAATCGTGCCCATGCATATAAAGCAGCAATTGCACAAAACCTGGCAAGTGGAATTTCCGATGTAGATTCAGGGATAAATATGGGTCTTTATAATTACCCCGTTCTTATGGCCGCCGATATCCTGCTTTTTCAATCAGACGTGGTTCCCGTTGGAAAAGATCAAATACAACATATCGAGATTACCAATGATATCGCCCAGGGTTTTAATCATACGTATGGAAAGGTGTTCATCTTACCAAGGTATCTTACCCGGGAGGAAGAAACAGCATCATTACCCGGTTTAGATGGTCGTAAGATGAGTAAAAGTTATGATAATACGATTCCATTATTCGTTTCATCGGAAAAACTTCGTAAACTTGTTTTCAGGATTAAAACAGATTCATCCCTCCCTACAGAACCCAAGAACCCCGCCACCTCCCCACTCTTTCATATCTATAAAGAATTTGCCAGTCCGGAACAAGTAGAAACAATGCAAAACCGTTATTATAACGGTATATCGTGGGCAGATGCCAAACAGGAGTTATTTGAGATATTAAACGTATTCCTTGAAAAACCCCGGCAGCTGTATAATCAACTGATGACAGACCAACAAAAAATGGATACCCTTCTTAATGAGGGCGCCCGGAGAGCAAGGTCACTTGCTACACCTTTTATGGAAAAAATCCGGAAGGCCATTGGTCATACATAATGGAAAAACAGCAGGAAAAAACTTGATGTACCGGTACTTTTATGGTTACTATAAATGTTTTCAAATAATACGATACTGTAAATATGAAAAAGAGCATTATTTAAAACAGGGGCAACTTAATACTTAGGAATGCATATGAATAAAAGTCTTGTAACGAATGTATCTGCTGCCATAGTATTTGGAATTGTTTATGCGGTACCTGAATTTCCGGGTAAAAACGCTATTGCTGTGGCAAGTCTTTTTTCGCTTTCTGGCGCACTAACCAATTGGTTAGCCGTATATATGTTGTTTGAGAGGATACCGGGACTCTATGGCTCTGGTATTATTTCATTGAAATTTAAAGAATTTAAAGAAAGTATCCGCACCCTCATTCTGGAAAATTTCTTTACTGAAGAGAATTTTATTAAGGTCACCGGAGAGGCATTACCCCATGAAATACAACCGAAATTGGTTATGGATAAAATCGATTTTGACAAGATATTTCATGGTTTTATAGGAGTAGTGAAAGACTCATCCTTTGGCGGTATGCTAAGCTTATTTGGCGGAGAAAAAGCCCTTGAACCTTTACGAAAACCTTTTAAAATGGAATTCGAAAAACAGGCGGCTGAGATCCTGTCTGATATCGATATCGTCTCAATTCTCCAAAAAGAAACAGATTTCAATACGTTTAGATCAAAAATCAGTTCAATGGTTGATAATCGGCTAAACGAACTTACACCACAAAAGGTAAAAGAGATGGTTGAAGAGGTTATCCGGGAGCACCTGGGTTGGCTTGTTGTCTGGGGAGGGGTTTTTGGCGCCTTCATTGGTTTTATCAGTACTTTATTTTTTTAAACAGGAATAGAGCCATAGGTATTCTATAAATGCTTAACCCAATGCCGCGGGTTTCATAAATGACAGAAGATACATCCAAAACAATATCACGAAGGTTTTTGTTAAAAATAATGAGTGGAGGAATTGCCGGATTGGGATTCACTCAATTGAATTCAGCATGGGCTCAGATTTCAGGTCAAGCAGTTCAACTGCTTCCAAGCCTTACCGGACCAAACAGGAACCCTTACTGGAATTCGACAGGCCCTTTTGTCGTTTATCCCCAAAAACTCCCGTTAATTCAAATTACCGATCGTCCTGTCCAGCTTGAAACACCCCGGCATTATTTCCTTACTCCATTTACTCCCAATGCGGCTTTTTTTGTACGATGGCATCTGGATAAGATACCAAATGCTATAAACCTCTCCGAATGGCGTCTCTTTGTCGAAGGAAATGTTGAAAGGCCTTTGATTTTATCCTTAAACGACCTCATGAAAAAATTCAAGCAGGTCTCCGTCACCGCCGTTAACCAATGTTCGGGCAACAGTCGCAGCCGTTTTCAGCCCCACATACCAGGCGGCCAGTGGGGCAACGGTGCTATGGGAAATGCCACCATGAAAGGGGTTCGTCTTAAAGATGTATTAGATGCCGCACGAATCAAATCAGGTTCATTACAGGTACAATGTGAGGGGTTGGACCGCGGCCGGGGACCAAAAGACAAAGGTTCGTACCGGTATCAAAAGTCCTTATATCTCAATGACCCCATCCTGCATGAAGTTGTTATAGCTTATGAAATGAATGGTGCCCCCCTTCCGATACTGAACGGGTTTCCTGTACGTCTTGTAGTTCCTGGTAAGTTTGCCACTTACTGGATAAAGGCATTAACCTGGATTCGAATAATAACCGAACCTGATACCAACTTCTGGATGACAAAGGCATATTGTATTCCTGATACACCGCATGGCAATACTACTCCCGAAGATATGGAACGTAAACAGATAAAACAAATTCCTATTGGAACAATGCCTGTTCGCTCTTTTCTTATTACCCCTGATGGATCGGACATGATTCCGTTAGCAATGCCATTAACCCTGCAAGGTATCGCCTTCAGTGGTCATGGGCAAATCGTCAAGGTTGAATTCTCCGACGATAATGGTATAACCTGGCATCAGGCCAAACTCGGAAAAAACTATGGCCGGTATTCCTTCCGCACGTGGAAAGCTGCATGGATACCAAAGCACACTGGTAAATATACACTCACCGTACGGGCAACCGATGAAAAAGGCAATACCCAGGCCGATGAGGGAATCTGGAACCCCGGCGGGTATCTCTGGAACAAAATTGAGCGACAGGAAGTTGTCATTGGTGTTTCTGAGTAGTATAGATTGTCTTTAACAAGATTACGAGAGGTATAACAGGATGAAAATGGCAAAGATAAGATGTATCCTGATCAGTCTTTTTGTGATTATGCCCGGTAAGACTCCCCTCGCTCAAAATGAACTGCCTGGGTTGACTCAAAGTGGCCAGTATCAACAAGGCATATTGGGTAGTATCTCCCAGCCAGGCCCGATCCGGTATTCTCCTGATACCATATACCTTGTAGGGACATATCCGCTCAATACCCCCGAGTTGATCCGGGGCGAGGGTCTTGAGATTACTCAGACCTACTGCCGGTTCTGTCATAGTACCACATATATCTCCATGCAACCGCAACTTTCAGCGTCTGCATGGCATACCATAGTTGATAAGATGATTCATACACATGGTGCCCCTATTCCGGAAGAGGAAGCAAAACAAATTATCGCTTATTTACAGGCCCAGTATGCCCAAAAAGATCATAAATAAAAATACCAATACATAGTAAACTATCGGTAAAGCTCTACAGGTGCTTTTTGATATACAGCGTATATATTTCTAAAAAACCATATGTTTTTGTTAAGAAATAAAAATGAGAATACTTGTTGTCTCAGCAACCTATTTTGAGATTGAACCGCTTTTATTATCTATCGGATACAAAGAAGGCGAAAAATTTACGATAAAAACCTTCCACTATCATCAATCAAGCATAGATGTATTAATTACGGGAGTAGGGTTAATGCATACTGCTTATTGTATGGGAAAGACCCTGGCACGCCAAAAATACGATTTGGCTGTAAATTTTGGGATTGCCGGGAGTTTTCGCAGGGATATATCTATTGGAGAGGTAGTAAACGTTACCGAAGAACAGATTGCAGATTTAGGTATCGAAGATAAAGAAAATTTTTTAGATATTATAGAACTGAATTTATTACATCCCGACCAGTTCCCCTATAATTCTGGTAAACTTGTGAATAAGCCCCCTCATTCAATATATAAAATACCAGAACTGAAAAAGGTAAAAGGTATTAGCGTAAATACGGCACACGGCAATCAGGTTACGATTAACACGGTTCTTCAAAAATATCAGCCAGATGTGGAAAGCATGGAGGGAGCTGCCTTTCTCTATGCCTGTTTACATGAACATGTTCCTTGCCTGCAGATCAGAGGTATCTCTAATTATGTAGAGCATTTGAATAAGGATACATGGGATATTCCTTTGGCTATTAAAAATTTGAATAAAACCGCCAGAAAAATTATTCATCAAGGAACAGATAATTCACAGATATGAAATTAACCCTCGGTTTTTCCCCATGCCCGAATGATACTTTTATATTTGATGCCCTGGTACACGCAAAGATCGATACGGAGGGATTATCTTTTGAGCCGGCAGTTATTGCCGATGTGGAAGAATTGAACAGGTTAGCCTTTCAACACTCGCTGGATATAACAAAACTCAGCTATTATGCCTATGCCCATGTGATGAAAGAATATGTATTGCTCCACGCGGGAAGTGCTTTAGGCAATAAGTGCGGACCATTATTAATCTCAAAACCAAAAAACCAAACAGCAAATGTCGAAGATCTTACCATTGCTATTCCCGGAAGATATACCACAGCCCATCTTCTGTTACATCTGGCATTTCCCGGGGCAATAAAAAAAACGGAAATGCGCTTTTCTGATATAGAAAATGCAATCCTGTGCGATACAGTGGATGCAGGTGTAATTATCCATGAAAACCGGTTTACCTACGAAGATAAAGGACTGGTAAAAATCTTGGATCTTGGTGAACATTGGGAGTCACGGATGAATCTTCCCATCCCTTTAGGCGGAATTGCCATAAAAAGAAGCATACCCTGTGAAATTTCGCAAAAAGTTAACCGTATCTTGCGAAAGAGTGTAGAGTATGCACTTGCCTACCCTGAATCATCAAGAGAATATGTCAAACGATACGCACAGGAGATGAATGAAAATGTGAGGAATCAGCACATACAACTCTACGTAAATAAATATACCGTTGATCTGGGAGGAATTGGGAGGATGGCAGTAACCACCGTATTTGAACAGGCAAGGAGAAGCAAATTACTCCCTGACATTCCGGAAGATATTCTCCTGCCATTATCATCCATACCATGAACAGACCGGATGCATCCTCTGTCGATATGTTTTTATTTGATACCATAAAGGCAGAGAAAAAAGAAGAAAATTATTGTATCTGCGCATACCCCTGTCAGGCTCCGGAGAAGCGGCATAGAAAACACAGAAACAATCGAAAAGACGAGGTCAACTTCTCTATTCATTACGTATTACGTCACAGTCTGTGTCAGCGTATGGGTGTAACATGACACTTTTCACTATGGATGCAGAAAGCTCCGGAGGAGCGATATGGTAATAGAACGAGAATGTACCTCCATAGTAAGCTCCAGAGGAGCGACATGTTGGTAACTCCTCAGGTTCAGGGTTCAGGGTTAAAGGTTAAAAGCGTTAGGAAAAGGACTGTTTGGATGGTATAAAGATTCGGTACGATTAGCATCAATTGTTTCCGTGTCTTCTATGCCGCTCCTCTGGAGCTCAAGAGTGGTACTCATTGTTTTCTATTCATATATCGCTCCTAACGGAGCTTTCCACTTTGGTTGCAGCCAAAGACCGCGCCAGGTACTTCGTGTTTTTAAAAGATACGGTTAATGACAGGTATGCTAAAGGACTTGGTATGTAGATTGCTTCTAAAAGATTAAAGTTATTTCTCGTCTATAAATTGTCTTATTTCCGATGATGCATTTTACCGTCCTTTCAGAAAGGGGCAGATAAAAATGGACATAGTATTACCTCCCAAAAAAATAGCGAAATTTTTTGCTCTTGTTTTTATCCTTATTACCCTGGTACACATCACGGTAAAATCTGCCTCCTTTTTTGTCGGAAATCGCCATATATTCGGGCTTTTTGATCTTATTATGTTATTTGATCTGGACAGAGAAAGAAACATTCCGACATTTTTCACTACCGCTGCCCTGCTGACCTGTTCAACCCTTCTGGCAGCTATTACCTTTGCAAAAAGGAAGACAGGAGAGGGTTATCTCCTTTGGTTAAGCATGGCTGCTATTTTTCTATTTTTATCCATTGATGAATTTGCGGTTCTTCATGAACGTTTAGTCATACCCTTACAATCCGCCATACAAACCTCTGGCATTTTTTATTTTGCATGGGTCATTCCCTACGGTATTGCCCTGCTTGTATTCGCACTCATTTATTTAAAATTTTTCCTCAACCTTCCCAGGAAAACACAAATTCTCTTTGCCACCGCTGGTCTCATATATATTACCGGTGCGTTCGGTATGGAACTCATTGGCGGGCGCTTCTATGAATTGCATGGAGAAGAAGCGGAGAAGACTATAAGGTATTTTATTATCACAACAGTTGAAGAATGTATGGAGATGGCAGGCATTACCGTTTTTATTTATGCCCTTACATCATATATTGATGTATACATAAAAAACTTTCAAATTAAAATCACTTCATCCCCTGGAAGTACCGCCAGGTAGAGCGGGCAAAAGGAAGGCATTACCTATCCACAAATAGTCATATTAGTATATACTATCAACTGAGATTCATTTCGTTACCCATTTATCAGAAACTTTAAATGTAGTTGTGCATTGACTCATTATTGAGAAATATATTACACTATTATTGCAGGATATATGAAATAATAGGGAGAACATTTTATGGAATATGATTTTTTAATTGAAACGTATGGCACCGAACGGGTTAAGATACTAAGTGCCTGGAGTATGTTCAAGGATGAGGACCTGCAAATACGTCCCCTCCCAGGTGACAAACGAGGCAGAAATGCTCTAGAACATATGGTACACCAGTGCATCAGCGAAGATCTTTGGTTCCGTAATATGTTGGGAATTGACGTTGGTGCACCACCGCTACCACAGCAGGAAACCCGTCTGGAGTTTATAAAGCAATATGCTGAAGATTCCGGAAAACGCCTCGAAGTACTACAGGCTAAGAATAAGGCCTGGTGGGAAGAAGAGGTGCCCTTCTTTGACGTCAGACGGCTGCGAACATGGGTCATGACGAGAAGGATTGCTCACTCATCACATCACCGCGGGCAATTGACAATAATGCTACGCATACTGGGGAGGGAGATTTACAGCACATATGGTCCATCAGCCGATACCGGTGGTCTCATGCAATACAACGCAAAGACAATATATCCTTACCCGTCTATAGACAGGCTTATTGCCGGAGAATCTACAGGTGGCGCAAAGGCACCGTTACCAGGACCAGGTGATAATCCGTGCACAGAGCGGCCTGATACCCAATAAAGAACAAAGTCGGCATAAACTGATTCTGTGAAAAATAGGATGTAAACATATAGACAAAAGAAGTAATTACACAAAGACACAGAGATACAAAGAATAAAGAATGATGAAGGATAGAATACAAGCATACGTAAATGGGAACATATCATATTTCTTTGTGTCTCTGTATCTTTGTGTGAGGATCAGGAAAAAGTGCGGTATCCGTTCCGCCGTACTCCTACATGAACCGCTTCTTGACGACAATTGAAATATCCCGGCGGAACACTTGTACTCACGTCTAATAATAAAAACAGCCCGGTATATGTCCAAAAGACATATACCGAGCTGTTTATTAATAGCCATGCCTGGGCTGTAGGGTCATTTGCGCATATACAACCTGCATATCCTACCCTGCATTCTTCATGCAGGACAATATATACAACCTGCTCTGCTACCACTGGCCCTACATACCCAGACATGGCTTTTGTCTTTTAAGGGGCTGTATGTCAGGAGCTGAGGATAGGTGTTTTCTGGTACTTCGAGGCAGGTCGTATCGCCAACCTATACCTTGGGGAACCTTCAACCCCACACACCTATCCTCAGTCTCCATACATATTATATCACGAAATGTCAATTTTTCAAATCCCGGAATGGATAACTGTTTCTGATACAATATATTGCATTATTGATGTATAAATACTCCAAATAGTTACCTTATATATAGAATAATAAAAATTACTAAAAAAATATTCCATATAGTATTAAAATAATGCATATAAGTTCTGGTTCCTTATAAGGATGGATAATGGCAAACGAAGATATATCAAAACTAAAAATAGATAAATCCGGTACAAGGTATTATCGCAGCAAACGGAGAAGATTACCATTATGGATAACGGTTTTTATACTTATTCTTATCATAGGCCTTATCATCTACAGGTTCGTCATTAACCCTACTATTGAGATTGAGGTATCAACGGTCTCACAAGTTTATCCTTCACAGGTAATCACCTTATTAAATGCCAGTGGTTATGTTGTTGCACAACGAAAAGCATCAGTAGCTTCGAAAATTACCGGGCAACTTGAATGGCTTGGAGTTGAGGAAGGCAGCTATGTAAAAGAGGGACAAATAATTGCAAGACTCGAGGGTAAAGATGCAATTGCTGCCCGCGACCAGGCAATGGCGAATTTACAGAATGCGCTCTCTAACCTGGAGGCAGCTAAGGTTGAAATGGAGGATGCTGAATTGCATTATAACCGTCTAAAAGAACTTCTTCCTCACGGCATTATATCACAATCTGAATTTGACATTGCGCAAGCACGGTATCATAGAGCGCAGGCTTCTTTCACTGCCGCACAATCGTTAGTAAATGCTTCCAGGGCTGCACTGCGTTCAGCAACCGTTGCCGTACAGTATACTATTATCCGTGCACCTTTCGATGCTGTTGTATTAACAAAGAATGCCGATATTGGCGATATTATTACACCGATAGGCGCAGCAGCTACTGCCAAGGCCGCTGTTGTTACCATTGCAGATATGGATTCCCTCCTTGTGGAAGTTGATGTCTCTGAATCAAGTATACAAAAAGTGCAGATAGGACAACCGTGCGAAATACAACTGGATGCATTTCCGGAGACCCGCTTCCGGGGGATTGTACATACGGTTGTACCTACAGCAGACCGCAGTAAGGCGACGGTTATGACAAAAGTAGGATTTCTGGATAAGGATGACCGTACCCTTCCTGAAATGAGTGCAAAGGTTGCTTTCCTTGAAAGAACACTTGAACCAGAAGAACGAAAACCAATAACCGCAGTAAATGTTCATGCTGTTGTAGTTCAGGACGACAAAAAATTTATTTTTCTTGTACATGGAAACCGTGTAACCAAAACAACAATAATACCAGGCACCCGGCTCGATAATATGATAGAAGTCCTGGAGGGAGCCAAACCCGGGGACAGGGTGGTAATAAATCCACCGGAAACATTACAGAACGGGTCGAAAATCAAGGTGAAGGAATTATAACGAAGGAAAACGCATGGGAAACCGAAAGCAGCCAATCGTAGAAATAAGAAATCTCTCGAAATCCTACCGTCGTGGATCCGAGGTAATATCTGTCCTCGAGAATATTAATCTTGATATTCCGGAAGGAGAGTTCCTTGCCTTCATGGGCCCCTCAGGTTCCGGCAAAAGTACCCTGCTCAATCTTATTGCCGGCATTGATGGTGCCGATAGCGGTATGATACTCGTCGGTGGGGTAGATATAACTTCAATGACGGAGTCTGAATTAGCCTACTGGCGTTCTATTAATGTAGGGTTTATTTTTCAATTCTATAATTTAATTCCGGTACTTACAGCGTTTGAAAATGTAGAGCTGCCCCTTCTCTTAACCTGGCTTTCCCGGAAAGAAAGACGGGAGCATGTAGAGGCTGCCCTCCGGATGGTCAATCTCTCCGACCGGATGGATCACTATCCCGGTCAGTTATCGGGTGGACAACAACAGCGCGTTGCCATAGCACGCGCTATTGTTACTGACCCAACTATCCTGGTTGCAGATGAACCAACGGGTGATCTTGACAGGGCTTCGGCAGAAAGTGTCCTGGGGCTCATGGCCCTTTTAAACCGTGAGTTTGGCAAAACAATTATCATGGTTACCCACGATCCTCACGCAGCGGAAAAGGCACATACGATTATAACTTTTGAGAAAGGTATCCTCGGTGCACCTGTTTAAGCTTATCTACAGGAACACATTTCGCCACAAACAACGTACCTGGTTAACTATCCTGGGGGTTACCATTGCAATCCTGGCTTTTGGTATTTTGAGAACCTTAGTAAACGCATGGTACGCAGGAGTAGAGGCATCTTCCTCTGTTCGCCTTATTACCAGAAACTCAATCTCCCTTGTTTTCCCCCTTCCCCTCTCTTATAAAGAAAAAATCCAGCGAATACCGGGCGTGGAAAACGTATCGTATGCCGTATGGTTCAATGGCACCTATATCTCGGAAAAAAACTTCATACCCAATTTTGCCATTGAACCGGAATCATTCCTTGAAATATATCCGGAGTATGTTTTACCGGATGACCAAAAAGCCGCATTCTTCCGGGACCGGGGAGCAGTCATTGCCGGCCGGAAAGTAGCAGAGAGGTTTGATTGGAAGATCGGCGATACAATACCCCTGATAGGTACTATTTATCCCGGTACGTGGAATTTCACCTTACGGGGTATTTATCATGGGGCAGAAAAAAATACCGATGAAACACAGTTCTTTTTTCATTGGAATTATCTGAATGAAAGTTTAAAGAAGTCCTTACCAAACCGGGCTGATCAGGTAGGGATATACATAGAAAAAATAGCAGACCCTGATCTGGCACCCCGGGTATCCGAAGCAATAGATGAAACATTTAAGAACTCCCTTGCAGAAACCCTGACGGAAACAGAAAAATCCTTCCAGCTTAGTTTCATTTCTATGACAGAAGCAATTGTTGTCGTAATCCAGCTCGTCTCTTTCATGGTAATTATTATTATAATGGCTGTGGTAGCCAATACCATGGTTATGACTGCACGTGAACGAATCGGTGAGTATGCGATTATGAAGACACTCGGGTTTGGCGGCTGGCACTTATCAGTACTGATATTCGGTGAATCGTTACTGATCACTACCATTGGATGTGTATTTGGTGTTGCCCTTACCTTCCCAAGTGCAAAAATCTTTAGAGAACACATAGGCACTTACTTTCCCGTCTTCACTATATCACTCAATACCATGCTCCTTTCACTGGCAGCTTCAACCCTGGTTGGTATAATGGCTGCCGTCGCCCCTGCCTGGCATGCCACCCGGATCCGGATTGCCGAAGGTCTCAGGAGGATAGGATAAAAATATGGGAGTACCTTTATCGTATAGTTTTCGCAATCTTATAACGAGACGCCTTACAACAGCCCTCACGGCTGCGGGGATGGCACTCGTTGTCTTTGTATTTGCTACTACCCTTATGCTTGCTGAGGGATTCCGCAGGACTATGGTAAACACGGGTTCATACGATAACGTATTGGTTCTCCGGCGGGGCTCAAATTCTGAAATACAGAGTGGGATAGACAGGTATCAGGCATCTGTCATTGAAACCCAACCAGAAATAGCAATTGATAAAAGCGGGCGAAAACTTATCGCCAGGGAACTCGCTGTTATCATAAACTTACGAAAGAAAGGAAGTGAAAAGCCCTCAAACGTTACCCTCAGAGGAATCAGCAATCAGTCACTCTCCCTGCGGACACAAGTGAAACTTATCAGAGGCCGTATGCCGAAAACGGGTTCTTCTGAAATTGCCGTAGGAGAAAGCATTGCAAAAAGATTTAAAGGTTGTGATATAGGAGAGACACTCCGTTTTGCCCTGAGGGGATGGACGGTAGTTGGTATATTTCATGCTGATAATACGGGGTTCAATTCAGAAATATGGGGTGATGCTGATCAGTTTATGCAGGCATTTCGGAGGCCTGTCTATTCATCGGTTACCTTTAAGCTCCGCGATTATACTGAATTTGATACCGTCAAAGAACGGATCGAAAACGACCCTCGGTTAAACCTTGAAGCCAAACGTGAGATACAGTATTACGCTGATCAGTCTGTGTTTATGGTAAAATTCCTCCGTATACTCGGAATATCCTTAACGTTAATATTTTCTATTGGTGCAACGATCGGCGCAATGATTACCATGAATTCAGCGGTGGCAAACCGCATCAGTGAAATTGGTACCCTGAGAGCACTCGGCTTTCAACGGAGAAGTATCCTTATCGCCTTTCTTGCAGAATCAATACTGATGAGCTCTATCGGTGGGTTTCTTGGGCTTGTCTTTTCCTCTTTCATGCAAATCCTCACCATCTCTACCGTCAACTGGCAGACATTCTCTGAACTCGCATTTTCATTTACCCTGACCGGTAAAATCATTTCCCAGTCTCTCATCTTCTCCCTTATCATGGGACTTGCCGGAGGAGTCCTCCCGGCATATCGCGCATCCAGAATGAATATTGTTGATGCACTGAGGGCAAGGTAATTCCCTTTATTTTTTATCCATGAATTGACAGAGGGACTGAATTATGATAGGAATAGATTGTGGTCGAGTATTTATGGAGGAATTATTTATGTTAAAAAAAATGAATTGCTTCTTCATCGCACTCATCGTATTTTACTCTTATCACACTCTATCGGATGCCAGTCCAAAAGGAGAACGTAAAATGGGAATCCAAGTAAAAAGCTCAGCCTTCGAGGAGGGAGGCATGATACCGAAGAAATATACCTGTGATGGTCAGGATATTTCACCTCCTTTATCATGGTCCGCTGTTCCGGATGGAACAAAGAGCATCGCCCTTATCTCGGATGATCCCGACGCACCAATGGGGACATGGGTCCATTGGGTACTCTTTAATCTCCCCGCAGACGTCCGGGAATTATCTGAAAACATACCACCGGAAAAGGTACTTGAGAATGGTGCCAAACAGGGTACAACTGATTTTAAGAAAATTGGTTATGGAGGGCCATGCCCACCAAGCGGTACACACAGGTACTTTTTTAAACTTTATGCACTAGACACAGAGATCAATCTTGATGCAGGTATCACAAAAAAGCAGTTGCTCGGTGCAATGGAGGGACATATCCTTGCAGAAGGACAACTGATAGGGAAATACAGCAGACAATAGACCTTAAATAATGAAATTTCTATACAATGGAAATCGAAATCAAGTTTTCTCCTCCCCTCTCGATGAGGGATGTTAGGTGGGGTGGAAAAGCAAGTTGGTCACCCTCCCTTAGTCCCTCTCATCAAGGGAGGGAAATTTTACATTTTCAGTAGTCGCAGACCTAATTTAATTATTTCATTAAAAAGATACGGAACAGGTGATTATCGCCCTGTATTTTTCCAGGCCTTCGGAACCCTGCTGTTCTGATTCATTATTAAGATCCTGCCATGTAGGGAACTTAATTAAAGCCCCGATGCTAATATATTCGCCAAAGGTTGCCCTCAAACCCGGAGAAAGATAAAGGATAACCCCACCGGTAGCATCGTCTTTTTCTCTTTGATCATCCTGATCCTTCGTCAGATGAAGTAAGTTCGATTCACCAATAATATCCAGCCTGGAGAGAAAACCATTCTTTTTTTCGAAGATTTCATATCCGACTGCCAGGTTAAAACGGGTTTCATTACCTGGCTTACCATCGTTATGCTCCGTAAATACAGTAAGTGAAGTGTCTCCTGTCAGGGTGAGATGGGGAATAATCATTTTTGATGCCGCAAAGCCAAAATTGAAACTGGGAGCACCAAACCCAGGCTGCATACCCATGTCGAAGGTATTTCCGCTATTGTCACGATTTGACGTAGTTCCACTCGGCACAGTAAAACCAGCAAACAGAGACATCTTGATATCATCCAGACTATAAAGTTCGCCGTAAGAGTCTTCGGGGCCAAAACTATATAAGCCGCGGATACCGTCTCTTTCACCAATCTTGAAACCGTACTGGACTATGAACCCTAAGTCTCCCAACCCACTCGAAGTACCCAGATTATCCTGGTTTTTTATTGCAACCGGTAACGTGGCATAAATACTTAATGCATCGGTAAGCCCATATCCGATAAGGGTATTGAAAAACGTGAAAGTATTGATGTTTTCAGGTTCAGCATGGTTTTTGTGTTCAAAAGGCACATACTCAAACTTTTCGTATAGTAAAAAAGTCCCCTTGCCAAGGGCCAATGGGGAAGCTGTTTCAACAGGCGCTCCGGGTCCAAATGCCGCAGATACCCCACCGTGATGGGCAAAACCACTATTTGCATTTATTATAAAAATAAAAACTAACAAAATAAAGCATACAAAATATTGTCTGTATCTTTTCCTTGATAACATTTATACCTCCCTATCTCCCGGTTAAAATGGTATTACATTTAAATTAATCGTGCTACTAAAGGCAAAAAAATTTTTTTACATTTTTATCGCCTCCATTCCGTATTGCCGTAGTGTATCCTCGTCGTGGATTAACTCAACGGTTGGCTTATCAGCAACAATTCTACCACTGCCCATTAAAATACAGCGTTTTGTGACTTCTGAAATAAAATATAAATCATGAGAAGCTACCATAATGGCTATTTGTATGTCTTTAAGATACGTGATCAATTTGCGGCGGTTCCTGTGATCAAGGTCATTAGCGGGTTCATCAAGAATTAATAGTTGTGGTTCCATGGCCATTGCAGCGGCTAAGGCAACGCTTCGTTTCTGCCCACCCGATAAATGGTGGGGAGGCCGATGGCTCACATCCTTCAAGTTAAAATAAGTCAGCCAACGTTCTACCGTTTCATCTACCTTTTGTTTCGACCATCCTAAGTTTTTCGGGCCAAAGGCGATTTCTTCCCATACAGAAGAACAAAAGATCTGGTCGTTTACCTGTTGAAACGTCAGCGCCACGTGACGTCTGACTTCATTAACATTCTTATGTTCGGAAAGAGGGCGGTCTAATACCTCTATACACCCTGAAGTGGGCTTTAGCAAACCATTCAAATGCCAGAAAAAGGTAGTTTTCCCTGCCCCGCTTGGTCCTATTACTCCCACTTTTTCATGTTGATGGACTGCTAATGATAGTTCAGATAGTGCCGGCTCACCATTTTGGTATCTGAAGGATAAATTTAGGGCACGTATAACACAGGACATCTCAAAAGACTCCAAACCACACAATACCTGTAAAGATAAATAAAAAAATCAAACTACCGTAGGGAACCACAACTGTATCTTCAACGAGGATTGGGAATGTACCGCTAAACCCGCGGGACTTCATGGCGCGTTCAACATTTTCAGCCTGCTCAAAACTTGTTAGCAGTAAACAGCCGATTCCCCATGCAAGGTTACGCAATTGCAAAGGGTGTATGCCTGATTTTGATCCCCGGGATGCCTGAGCGGCGAACATCATTCTTGACCGTTCAGACAAAATCGGTAAAAACCGTGCAGTAAAGGCTATAATATGTATTAGGATTGAAGGTATACCTAATCTTTCAAAGGTTGACAGGATTCGCTCAAATCCAACCCAGTTAATCCAGAGCACAACCCACAACCACATGGATAGCATTTTAGTTATCAAAGGAGGGGCAAGAAACCTTCCGTCCTTTGTCAAAAGCAGGCTTACACCTGTAAGTATAAAAAAGATTAGTATTTCCTTACAACGCCATACGGTAACATATGTTTTTCTTACTACCAACGCTGCGAATATACCAATAGTGAGTAAACAGGTAAGAAGAAAGAAAAGATTATCGAGCAATCCAAGTCCTGTTAGAATTAACAGAATAAGTACGGTTCCGGTTCGGGTTGAAGGGGAAGACTTGTTCATTTTGGATTAGAAATTTTGGATCTCGGTTTTAAAAAGTGTTTTATAAGAAAGCCGCAGCAACAGAGAACGACAACTCCTAATGCGGTACGAATAATAAGATAATTGAAGAATTTCCGGGAAGTTCCTTGTACGACTTCCTCCCAGGTCATATAAGTGCGATGCCCACCTGGAGCTTCAATAATGATCATGTGCGGTATATTATTAAAACTATCTGGTAGTTGCCAGCTTCCTTTCTCATCCAATGTTTCTCTAAGAATTTCGATACCATCCTCATCAACGATACACACTACAGCGTGGGCGGCTGGAGAGTGGTCACTAAAATGAGCAAATATTTTCCCGTCCTTTGAAGTAAGATATAATCCGTGCGCAATTGCTGCCGAAGGAAACAAAGAAAGAATACAAAAAAGAAGAATGTAAAATATTCTCATGGTTGGATCCCAAGCAATGATGGTTTTACTTTTTGCAGAAAATATACAAGCCAAAAACCAATGATCCCTTCTACGGCAGCAACAGGTAAATGTCCTAAAAATACCAATTTTGCAAGCACTTTTAGCCCGGGGTGAGTAGTTGCTAAAGTGGCAAAGAGTAAAGTTGCAGAAATAAAAATGGTTCCGCTACATACAAGTACTCCTATCCATGGCTGTTTTCTGGATGCAAGTCGTTGTATCCAGTAACGTCCGAACACTCCCATCATGGCGCCGGGCAAAGCCATAATTGAAATATTAATACCTAGAATAATAAGTCCTCCGAAACCAATAAACAATGCTTGCAGGAGAAGACCCACGGTGATTACGGTTAAAGCGCCCCAGCCAAGCAAAAGTCCGGCAATACCTGTAAGCACGAGGTGCATGCTAAAAAGGCCAACGGGTAAATGGATCGTGGAACCTGCAAAGAAGGCCGCAGCAACCACTCCGTAGGCGCCCACCTGATCAGTCTGCAAACGGCGAATTGATATTGCCAAAGATGGCAAAGCTATTGTCCAGCCTATTCCAACAACAGCAGGAGAAAGAACCCCGTCACTGATATGCATCAAAAGTTCCCCGATTGTTTATCGGTGTTAAACACATTGAAACAGATAGTGTTACTAATATAAATATTGTAACACCATTTATGGCAATATCAAGGATTTTTTATAATTTAAAAAAGCTGAAATCCTGCTTCAGAAAAGTGTCGCTATTGAAAATAAGCGTCTGAGGGAACGATATCCGGCATTGGCACATATTGCCTCTGGTAAACCAGTACAGAGAGTGCGGGATAAAAACTGGTCGCTGGGGTGGTAACAGTGTGGCCGCTTATATAAAAAATATTTGGGAAAAAGGACTTATATTATCCGTTAAAATTGCTCACTATCAAACATGAATTATTCCCCTCATAATCGAAATTGTTTATCATTGCATTCCTGATGTCTCTTTTCAGAGGGGTTTCTGAAATGAGGTTGAGGGAGATTTCAGGGTCCCTTTCTTTATAATTGATGATATACGGTACGGTACCTGTATTCATAGACATGATCGTTGAAATAACTTGAGCCGCGCCTGCAGTGCCGTAGGACTCACCTATATTCGATTTTATGGCGGAGACCGGGATATGCTGACTGGCCGGACCGTAAAAGGATTGAATGGCCTTTGCTTCAACTGCGTCCTGCATTTGACATCCGTTTGCGTTTGCACCAATGATATTGATATCTTCCTTTTTGATATTCGCATCTTCCAGGGCATAATACATGGCCTTTTCAGCACGGCGAATTCTTTCCTCTTGTGAATAATCCCTTCCCCCGACAAAGGTATTTCCAAAACCCCGTATTTCCGCATAAATATGCGCTCCCCGGTCCAGGGCATGTTGAAGTTCCTCCAGGATTACCACGTAACTCCCCTCGGACATTACAAAGCCGTTTCTTTCCTTATCAAAAGGTGTACTACCCTCTCTCTTCCCGTCAAGGCCGGAGAGGAGACCTCTTATATAAAATATCAGATAGAGGTCGATAGAAATCTGCTCGACTCCACCTGTAATAATAACCCTGGCCATATCCCGCTGGATCATCGTAAATGCATTTCCTACTGCATCGACACTTGATGTAAAACCTGATGAAATAGTACGTGCAAGACCCTTTATCTTAAAGACAACAGAGACATAATTAATCGAGGAATTTAATGCAACGTCGTAACTGAGCATTGGTGATAATTCAGATGGATTATTTCTGATAATCTCATAGAAATAATCCGTTGTTTCTGAAAAGTTACCAAGGGAAGATCCAATAACCACCCCCATTTGGTCTGATAAAGAACCATCAGGAGGCAATTGTGCATCATTGAGGGCCATTTTAGCGGCAGATCCCAGAAACCGGGTTCCCTTATTTAAATATTTTAACCCCTTACTTCCCAGATGGATCTCGGGATGCAAGTCCCTCACCTCTCCACCTAACTTACATTTATAAGGAGAAAGGTCAAGGGTCGTCATTGGTTCTATTCCGGATTTTCCATTAAGAAGATTATCCCAGAACTCCTCTTTGGTACATCCAAGGGGTGACACTACACCCATTCCTGTGACAACAACTCTTTTTTTCATACGTATCGGTAAATGAACTTGTTGCTCAAATATAAAGAAACAGAAACTGTTAAACTATACGCTGCTAAATATCGTTGTGGCGTTATTACCGCCAAAGGCAAACGAGTTGTTTAGCACATGTTTAACCTTGAGTTCCCGTGATATATTCGGTATATAATCAAGATCGCATTCCGGATCAGGTGTTTCGTAATGAATCGTTGGAGGTAGTATTCCGTGTCTTAGTACAAGGCAACAGATAACCGATTCCACTGTGCTTGCCGCACCCATGAGGTGGCCGATCATGGATTTTGTTGAACTGCATGGAATCCGGTAAGCATGTTCCTTGAATACACGTTTTATAGCTGTTGTCTCGGCTTTATCGTTATGCGGTGTTCCTGTACCGTGGGCATTAATGTAACCAATATCTGCCCCGGAAAGTCTTGCCATTTTCAATGCATCACTCATACATTTTACAGCACCTTCGCCTTCAGGATGTGGTGCTGTCATATGAAACCCGTCACAACTCAACCCATATCCTGCCATCTCAGCAATAATAGTTGCTCCACGTTTTTTAGCAAATTCGCCACGTTCCATGATGAGTATTCCGGCACCTTCTCCAATCATGAGTCCCTGCCGATTTTTATCGAAGGGCTGACACCGTTCGGGTGTTAATGCCTTAAGATTATGGAAATGAGTAAATTCAGTTTGAGGAATCATATCTCCCCCGCCAACCATTACAACATCAAGTTTGTTTTCTGTAAGGAGATCGTAGGCCCATGCTATTGCATGATTACCTGATGAGCAGGCATTGAGCGAAATCATCGCCGGCCCTTCAAAATCAAAATATTTGGCAAGGATATTCGTAATAGAATTTGGAGGATAGACAGCCGCAACCGTTTTATCGAAACCATTGTCTTTTCTCGAGGTATCAAGTCTCAGGAGCCTTTCGTGGGGTGTTAATTCAGCGGCTAAGGTACCGATAGCGATACCAAAGCGCTCCCTGTCGAATTTTTCATCCCCGAGTAAGCCACTCTCCTGCAATGCCTCCCGGGCAGCAGAATAAACATATTTATGAATGGTATTCTCCCGGATCTGATTTTCTAATTCGACATCCAGATGAAAATTCTTTACCTCACAGGAACGGTGAATCTTATACAGGGAAGTGTCGAAGGACTTCATCTCATTACCCCCATCCCTACCCCGGATGAAGGATGCCCAGCTTTCTTTAACACCAATTCCAACGGGCGTAACAAGCCCTAATCCAGTTATTACGACTTTTGACACAGTAATTTCTCTTCTAAAAAAAACATTTACCCCCTTTATTCACCTTAATGCAGTGGTGAACAAAGGGGGTAAAATATTACGCACAATTATTTCTATTCATTACAATTACTTAACGATAGTAACCCAGAAATGAAACCGAACACAATGAATCGGAATTAACTCTATAAGCACGGACAAACCAGTTTGTCCATGCCACCCTGTCTCTGTAATGACCAGTTTCACTATGTAAATACTATAACTTTTCTGTTCTAGGGTATTATCTCTGCCGGTGTTAAGTCTACCTTTTTCCCGGATTTTACTGACTGATTGTAACGTTTCACCATCTCGTCATAATATCCGGATGCCTGCAATTCTTTCAAATTTTGAAGTAAATGCTGATACACATTTTGCCAATCCAGATTAACCCTGAATGCAAACATAGCAGCATTCATATTACTCTTGCCTAATACCTCTCTGGCATTCTGGAATCTTTGACGCAATACTTCTGTAGTATAGATTTTATCATACAAATATTGGAAGCCATCTATGAACTCCTGGAGAGGCATACTTTTAAGGATATAGGTAAGATGATGAGAGGTATAATACTTCCAGTCCTCAGGAAAGTTTGTTCTGATAAGCCTATGGTCACTGTTTAATCTTTTATAAAGCGGCGTATTAATAAATGGACATAAAATGCCACAGGTCATGATGTCTACCCGGGAGCCCAGGACGAAATCGGCCACTTGTCTAAAGGTCTCTGGTGTATCTGCATCATTCCCAAAAACCATAGTTCCCCATACCGCAAGGCCGTGCTTACGGATATTGGCAATAGCCTCAAAATACTTTTCTATGGTAATGCGCAAATTTACATTTTTATTCATCGTTTTCAGGGTTTCTTCATTAATAGATTCAATCCCGATGAGCACACCAACACATCCGCTTTTTACCATATATTCAAGGGTTTCATCGTCTTTATAGATATTAAGAGATGTAAAACCAAACCAATTTTGATAAATACCTCTTTCCACCATACCTTTAAAAAGATCGCGAACACGTTCATTTGATTTTCTGCTGTGTCCGTAGAAATTCTCATCAGTCAATATCAGGCCACGATATTGACCTTTAATGGATTCTAGTTCATCAAGGACATCCTCAATGGGCCTTTCGCGATACTTTTTGCCCTGAAATTGCGGTACGGAACAGAACTCGCAGCCAAACGGACATCCGGCCGTTGTTATAATTCCTGAGTACCGATAATGGTATTTATTCTTCAGATATTCCCTGTCAGACCTTATAGAATTGTAAAGCCCCATAGGTGTTAGCTCACCCTCGTATCTCTTTTGGAGTGCACCTTTTTCAAAATCGGTAATGACTCTTTCCCAGAGGGTTATAGCTTCTCTTGTTACAACGCAATCCACATATTTTGCCACCTCTTCCGGATAGCTTGTAGCATGAATCCCACCCATAATTACCGGTATACCCCGTTTTCTACAGGCAGTAGCTATCTGGTATGCCCGGTGAGCTTGATAACTTACTGAAGTAATACCTACCAGGTCTGCACCGCCAAAGGTAATATCTCCAGAGTCCCCATCAATAGCAGGCTCCTGTGTTTCGTCAATAATATCAACCTGCCAGTGTTTTGGTGTCAATACCTTTAAATAACCAAGATTCACCGGCATCTGATTTAATACAGAAACATTTTCCTCTCCAACATTCCCAACCGGGTGAGGATTAATCAGGACAAGTTTTCTCATGAATATTTTCCTCGTATTTTATACCTTTATATTTCTGTAACCCTTGTAATCTCTTATCGTATCATTGTTTTTTAAAGTATTTTTTCATAAGAGCATCTAAATTACTGACTTTGGTATCAGTAAAACCTGAGCAATGGCATACTCCTGACAATGAGATACCGATACGGGAATGGTATGAATATTTTTCTTATCTGCTAATTCTTTTACACTCCCGTAGAGATGTACATATGGTTTACCAAGCTCATCATTGAGCAATTCAATATCCGTCCATTTCATTGTACCAATCCAGCCAGTACCTAAGGCTTTAAAAACAGCTTCTTTTGCAGCAAAACGAACGGCGAAATGTTGATACTTATTTTTTTTAGGCTTACAGTATTCGATCTCTTTTTCTGTGTAAATTTTCTTTAAAAAACTTTCATGAGAAGAGAATAATTTTTCAATACGCTTTATTTCTATAATGTCAATCCCAATGTACATACTTCACTTCTATAATTATTGTAACTATTTGTATGAAGAGTATCTATTATTACAAAAATGGCATTTTACAAGTTTATAAAATTAATGTCAACCACATTTTCAATGCTGAAGGTTCTCCTGATGGAAAGATAATAAAACACAGAGGAAAAATATTTATGTGGTAAATAACGTCATTGATGGTTATTTTAGGATGGAGGGTGTTTAATTCACATCACTGTGAAACACACTGTTTTTGCGCAGTTTTTTTATGTCTATAACAGCATATCCTGTTTCTCCCGAGTCTTTTTGCCTCGTAAAGGGCCATATCTGCCTGGTTTACTAACACTTCTTTATTAAGGGTATATCTTGAAAATGAACTTACTCCGGCACTAATACTCAATAGAACGGCGATATTCTCTTCTTTATCCTCTATTCTGCGTTTTGCTATGCTTTTTTTTAACCTTTCAGCAAAATCTACAGCACCGTGGATACTCACATCAGGAAGAATGATAAAAAATTCCTCACCTCCATACCGGGAAACAATATCCGTAGACCTTGCCATTCCACACAAAAATGAAGAAAAATCTATCAGTACCTTATCCCCAAAGGGGTGTCCATAAAGATCGTTTATGTTTTTGAAGTAATCTACATCAACCATTATACAGGAAAGATTATTCCTGTATCTTTTCGCCCTCCTGAATTCTTTTTCTAATACTTCATACATGTAACGCCGGTTGTATAAATTCGTCAGACTATCCTTCATTGAGAGATTTTTTAACTTTTTATTAGACTCCAACAGGGTAAGTTCCATATGCTTTCTTTGGGTAATATCCCGAATAGTACTGATAAAATGACAATTGTTATCCACGGTACATACTGATAGCGATAATTCTACAGGGAATTCAGTACCATCTTTTTTTAACCCAGTCAACTCGACAGTTCGTCCAATAAGGCTCGTTAATCCTGTGCTTACATATCTGTTCATACCTATTCTATATTTTACCCTGAATCGCTCCGGCATCAGGATAGTAATATTCTTGCCAACTATATCGTTTTCGTATCCAAACATCTTCTTCGCGGCAGGGTTGCAATAAATAATATACCCTTCCGCATCTGCTGATATAATGGCATCTACAAATGTTTCTACAAAGTTATAATGTTTTTTTTCTAATTTCACGTTATTTTACTTCTCTAAGAAAACCTGACCTGTGCGCATTCGTAATAAACAGATACATACTTCTGGATCAAACCTTTAACAAAACTTCCTCAATGAATCGTATATTTGAATTGAACTCCGGTTCAAATCGAAACCCCTTCTCGTGAAAAATAACCAAGCAGGCATATACCACATGAGCGTCATACAGGATACCTCTCTGTTCAGAAACATACTCTAATACTTTATCCAGATTAAGAGCTGGTCTGTAAGGGCGAGGCGTTAGCATTGCCTCAATAACATCAGCAACTGCCAGAATTTTTGCCTCTAAAAGGATATCTTTTCCAAATACACCGGAGGGATATCCCGAACCATTCATCCTCTCATGGTGTTGGAGTACAATTTGAGCAACAGGGTAGGGGAACTCTATCTCTCTGAGAATATCATAGCTTACGCGAGGATGAGTTTTCAGCATATGAAGCTCGTATGGTGTAAGCTGATCTGTTTTACCGAGAACTTCAGTTGGTATTGATATTTTACCAATATCATGAAGTGTTGCAGCTAAACTAACAGCGTCTACCCTGCTTTTCAGAAGACCCATCTCTTCAGCTATACAACGTGCAAGCTGGGCTACCCTTTTCTGATGACCTGCCGCATAGGCGTCCTTTAATTCAATAGTTGATGCCAAACTATGAATAACTATCCTTAAAGATTTTTGCAGCTTCCCGATACTCTGTTTTAACTCTCTCTCTATCCTCTTGTGGTCGTTCATCTCTTCCACGAGTTCCCCGTTCATTTCTGATAACCTTGCTGAATGTTCAACTACTTGCTTTTCTAACAATTCATTCATCGCCTTCAATTCCTCTTCACGTTGCTTACGAACAGTAATATCTCTTGCAATACCCATAACTCCAATGATGTCTCCCCTGTTATCCCGTAACGGAAAATTTCGGTATTCGCAGAGTATTTTGGTATTTTTAAAAGAAATCTCGGATTGCGAACACTCCCCTGTTAATGCTAATTTATAAGCATTTACTGCTCTTTCCAGGTTAAATTTATTAAAGAGCGGGGAAAACGGTTTCCCATAGAATTCTTCCGGTCTGTACCCGGTAAATTTTTCAAATACCTTATTGACAAATACCACGTTCCCTGATGTATCATAAACAAACAAAAGGTCCGTTACACCTGATAGTAATAACCTCGATTGCTCTTCATCCATTATTTTATAAATACTCCCTGACGTCTCCAAGATTCGCCCCCACCCCCAAGAATAACCAGTCAAGAACAAACAACATAAACCTTTTTAATACAAGTATTTATAAACATACAGATCCCTATTGTTCTATGGGTAGCAAAATTTAGACCGTTGAATTACAGAGTTAGCGATAAGAATGAAAAATAAACAGATAACAAAAGTAAAAATAATTATTTGTACATTTTGGTCTTGTCGTGAGTCTCAGGATACTGTGTGGATAAGGTCGTCTCTTGCGTAATCTTACGATTATCTTACTGCCCCTCCACGTATTTTACAGGTATGGTACTACTTTTCATTTTTCTCCTTTACGTAGAAAATATGATAATTGTTTTACTCAGTTAAGATGTAATTAAACGGGAAGGTTATCAATGCAGCCTGGTGTGACATGACACAAAATATGTTTTGTTTTAAAATGTGACACGACACATGATAATCCTTTCATTCAAGCTGAGGTATCTTCATCACACAAAGACGCGGAGACACTAAGAATAAAATGAATAAAGAATGGTAAAGGACAGAATGTCAGGAATATAGAATGGGGACATACTATATATCTTGGTATTTTTGTGGCTTTGTGGTTTTGTGTGAGGATCAGAAAAAAGTACCACATTATTCCTTAGCTTGATGCATATGGGGTGAATGGGGAGGGAAGAAATTTAAAAAGAGAAAGAATCTGAAAGCAAACAAAACAAACTATCATGACTGGAACAGCAACCAGCAAACAGGATTGAGAGGAATAAGACTTCCAGATGAAGAGATCCTCAAAAATATGAATAGAGGTGTTGAGACAATTCAGTGGTTCATATGGTTTTTTAAAGAAGGGTTATAAGTACCTGACCACAAATTTTTGTACGTTTTTATTAATAAGGAGTTTGAACAACTTATGACTTTTACGTGCGGAATGTAGGATATAGGTAACGTTTTTCATTAAAATTGTCGCGGGTAGGTATACTACTTTGACAAGAGAAAGGAGTATTTATGAAGACCTATAAAACCAAATCCTTTTTAAAGCCCAAAGGGCTTTTCTCTGATAGCCCAGGGTAAATTTTTACCCTGGGATAATGAAAAAACAAGAGAATTCACCCTGAAAGGGTGACATAAAACTCCATGA
>SOER01000030.1 GCA_021646405.1 Candidatus Loosdrechtia aerotolerans | reverse complement strand
CTTTATTAAGAGGAGATACATATTTCATAATTCTTTTTCCTATAAAGATTCTTCAAAAATTAACTCCTTAAGTTTATATTACAAAATCTCCTCCATTTATACAAATATTTATGTCCAGGTACTTATATGCAGGTACATGGGATATACTGAATCTTTAAAAATGTCATTGCGAGGAGTGAAACAAGGAGTAATGGCAAGGTGCGCCTTGCCATTACAATATCATTCTCAATTTAATATTCCAACTTGTTCACCCAATCGGGATATTTCATTCCTTCAACTGCATCATAAGGTGGGGTAAAGGGCTTAATGTCTATGAGCGGTGTTTCATCAAGCACATCCAGTCCTTTTACTTAATGCGAATAATATTAGTAACTTTCATTACCCTATTCCTTTATTTACGGCGATCAACCGTATAACCGCCTGCCTTACCAAGAAAGGGAATTGCTAACATGCCATGCAGAATAGCACAATATTTTGTATCTCGGAAGTTCCAAAGACCGATAGTCATATCCTCGTGCCCCATGCGTGGTTGGTCCCTGTATGTGCCGAAAAATCTGTCCCACAATGGGAAGTTAAACCCGAAATTGGAGTTTGTCTCATTAATATATACCGAATGGTGTACCCGGTGCATCTCAGGGGTTACTACGATCCATCGCAGTACGCGGTCCAAACCGCGCAGTATACGAACGTTGCCGTGGTTAAACATAGATGTGGCATTCAGCAGTACTTCGAATATGACCACGCCGAGCACAGGTGCGCCTATAACCACAACGACGCCAAACTTGATTACCATTGAGAGTATAATTTCAAAAGGATGAAACCGGATTCCTGTGGTAACATCAAAGTCCAGATCTGCATGGTGCATACGGTGTATTCTCCAGAAGACAGGGATGGCATGAAACATAACATGCTGTATGTAGATGATAAAGTCCAAAAAGATTACCGATAACGCGACAGCGAGACTGTACGGAACCTGGAAATAATTGAAAAGTCCCCATCCGCGTTCATGAGCAAACACTGCCATGCCAACGGCGGCAGCGGGAAAAATGATGCGTACCAGGAAGCTGCTAAGGAATACGACACCGAGATTGTTAATCCACCGGAGTTTCCTGGATACGGTAAGTTTTCGCCTTGGCGCTGCAAATTCCCACAGGGCCATAAGCAACAGAATACCAAAAAAGAATACCAGACGAACAGCCGCCTCGTGGTATATAACGAATTCACTAAAACCCATGGTTTTTGTCTGATAGTAAATAGTATCAATAATTATCAGGAATATATTGAAATAATCTATCATAAGGCAAGTAACTTACTATAATTGATGAATTTCCGATCTCTGCGGTTTTTTACAGGTGCAGGAATCTAAAATATTTAAGTACCTGTACATAAATATTTGCATATTGAAACTCCCCGGTAATACAAATGTACAAAAATTTGTGGCCAGGTACCTATATTTTTGGTATATTATTTGAATATTACCTTATAATCATCTAATCGTCAAACTGTAGATGTTTTAATACAAAAGACTATATATTTAATTTATGGTGTTAACTATAAGGCAAAAAAGGGGAAGATGGTATACCGGGCAGAGGTAGGTTTTTCAATCCTGCCCCTACAACAAATACCATTTGTGCATGGGTTTTCAAAAAAGGTAAATTCTTATTCTATAAATATACCACTCCTCAGGAGCTCTATGTTCATTTTTGCTCCTGAAATTTCACCCCTCCGGAGAGAACAAAAAGCTAAAGAATTATCAGCAAATATAATATAAGGTATTAAAGGGCTTATTTACGAGTTGAGTATATAAAAATTGAGTAAAGAAATAAAAGAAAAATTGCAGGAGAGTAGCCGGATACTTGATATTCTTATGGAGTATATTCCGGAAGGTATCTCTATTGCTCTTGCTATTGCCTTTGGTGATATACAAGATATTGTTATTTATAAAGTTAGTAGATACGGGGCACAATTGATTGGATATTCACGAAAAATTCTTGAGAATATCCATTTTAAAGACATTATAAAAAAATTAAACATCTGTCATGCTGATGGGATCACACCCGCTACACTTGAAGAAATGCCGCTCTACCGTACGATCAAAAAAGGTGAAGTAGTACAAGATGAGGAATGGGTTATTCATAAATCAACCGGAGAAAAGATCACATTACTTATAGATACGAATCCAATTAGAGACCTCAGTGATACAATTATCGGTGGTATCTCCGTTTGGAGGGATATCACCAAACAAAAACAAATACAAAAGGAAATAAAGGATATCGCTAAATTTCCTGATGAAAACCCACATCCTCTCCTCCGTATTGCACAAGACGGTACTCTCCTCTACGCCAGCCCATCCTGTACCCCTCTTTTACAGGATTGGGACAGCAAGATTGGCCAACCTGCACCTGATTTCTTATATCAAATAGTTGTTGATGCATTTCAGGCGAAATCAATTAAAGAGAATATTGAAGTTAATTATAGAGATAAAGTATTTTCTTTTACTATTGTACCGGTTATTGGCACTACGTATGTTAATTTATATGGAGTAGATGTTACTAGGCAAAAGGACGCAGAGAAAGAACTGGAAAGATACCGTGAACATCTTGAGGAGTTAGTGGAAACACGTACAGCAGAACTGAAAATACTGAATAAACAACTTCAACAGGAAATTATTGAACGCAGAAGGGTAGAGGATGTTTTGCGAACCAGCGAGAATAGATACCGGTTTCTCCTTGATAGTATTATCATAAGAATATTCTACAAAGATAAAAATTCTGTATATATAGCCTGTAATGAGAATTATGCCAGAGATTTACATATAAAGCCGGAAGAAATTATAGGAAAAACAGACTATGATTTTTACCCTAAGGAACTTGCTGAGAAATACAGAACGGATGACAGGGAGGTTATAGAGACGGGACAGAGAAAGGATACAGAAGAGAGATATATTATAGATGGGCAAGAACTAATCGTCCATACCGTTAAGGTTCCCATAAAAAATGAAAAAGGTGAAAGTATTGGTATATTAGGCTCTTTCTTAGATATTACAGAAAAGGTAAATTTGGAAAAAGAAGCTGAAATGTCCAGACATCTTGCATTGATAGGTGAATTGGCAGCCGGTGTGGCCCATGAAATCAATAATCCTATAACAGGTATAATTAATTGTGCCCAGATTTTATTCAATAAAAGCAGTGAAGGTAGCAGAGAAAAAGATCTTGCCCGTAGGATTATTAAGGAAGGGGATCGCATAGCTAGCATAGTCAGTAAACTTCTTTCTTTTGCAAGACCAGGGGAAGAGAGAAAGAGGATGACAAGCATAACTGGAATAGTATCTGATACGCTTATGCTCATGGAAAAACAACTGAAAAAAGATTCTATTACGATAAAGCTTGATATTTCTAAAGATGTACCGGAGATATTTGTAAATTCCCACGAAATTCAACAGGTCTTCATGAATATTATCAACAATGCATGGTATGCCTTGAACCAAAAATATCCAGGAAAACATGAGAACAAAATTCTTGAAATTTTAGGCGAGAAGATCAGCATAGATAAACAGTCCTATGTGAAGATTACTTTCTATGATCATGGTACCGGCGTACCTACCCATATAAAAGATAAAATAATGAATCCATTCTTCACTACAAAACCTCATGGTGAAGGAACAGGATTGGGTTTAAGTATTAGCCATGATATTATTCACGAGCATAGTGGTAAGCTTACTATTGATAGTGTTGAGGGAGAATTTACCAAAGTTATAGTAATTCTGCCGGCAGGAGAAAAGATAGTGTTCACGGTATAGTAGAACAGCTCTTTTCGCAGTATATCAAATGGGGGAGGGGTTCCGGAAATATATTTTGCAGATTCTGAATTTAAGAAAAAAATCCTTAAGGAATATCTCGGGGCCATGTTTTTTTGAAGATATGATGGAGAGGTACCGTTTAAAATTGTAAATTTACTTGCTACAAAATATATTATTTTTGGCATTAATTTTGATACTAAATAGGTTCTATAGTATAGGAATTTTTATTTTATGTAAGCGGGTTTGCGGGGAGGTGTAATTATAAGGGTAATGAAGGCAATATATTACCATTAATGTTTCTTTCTGTAGTGGAATGAAGGGTTTTCAGGATGGCACCCTGTTTCTGTCACCCTGAGTGGAGCGAAGGGTCTCATCCCTGATGAAAGAGATTCATTTTGTACGAGAGAATAATACCATGTATTGTCATTCTGAACACATTCACGGAGTTTATACTGAGCGAAGCGAGTGTATTCAGTGTAAACTCTGCGAAGCGGAGTGAAGAATCTTGAAAGGTTTTTGCGGTTTAAGACTCAGAGGAGGAGTGACGCTGGCTGTCATGTGTTTTTCATAACCTTCAGGCAGTTCTTTTCCTAATGCCTTTAATCCTGAACTCTGAACCTTGAACCTGAATAGTTCAATGAATTCATTTTCAGATTAAAAGGAGGTATTTATGTTTAAAAAATTTATTACAGCCGTGAATGTTTTACTTCTTACTGTCTTTGTTAGCGGACCAGTTGGCCTGTATCATGGTGAGTCCTTTGCTCATGGGCATGGGCACTACCATTGTAAGGACTGCGGACACCACATGTGTCCTGGTAACTGTGGAAGATGTGAAGAGTGTCTGGCAGAGCGGAAAACCGCAAGGAAAGCTGCCGGAAAGTGTGAAAAATGCGGACACGAAGGGTGTCCTACCAATTGCAACAGATGTGCTGACTGCTTACATGAAAGGATAAGAAAGTTGGAAAGGGAAAAATATTGAGAGCTACTGAAGAGGAACTAAAGGAGATGGAAAAATCAAAATGAATCTTTACCGGAAAGGAGAGGGGTATTTTTGCCCTCTCTCCTTTTAAGGTATTTTATGAAAAAGAAAGTAATGATCGTTTAAGGAGGTGATACATTTCTTGAGATTTGGCAAGTTTCTCGATCATAAAAGGAATCACAAATTTCATAAGTAATGCAAGGTCGGCCAGAAGCAAGGCTCCCTTCATTAATACCGGCAGCATTTGAGTTGCTATGCCTATATCCCCGATATCTTTACCGAAATGAGAATGTATTCATTCATATTTTACCAACTATTTTGGAGATAAGTCCTTTTTTTCTTTCCTTCCCTTAAGTAAACTTTCTAATCCTTCTACGATACTTGTAGCAGGTTTTTTGATTGCCTCCCTGAGTTCATCGTTACCTTTCTCACCAAGCTTGCCTGCAATCTGTTTTTGGAGCCTGTTTTCAATCTCTTTCTGCAGTCGGTCTTCTCCTGCACGTATCAATGCGTTCCCGAGTTCCTCTGACAGTCTTTTGCTGTCAAATACCAGTCTTGGTTCAGAGGTCGGACCAACAATTCTTATTGTGATATTAAGCTCCTTTAATATGTCCATAACTTCTGATGTCTGCCCTGCCCCGATACCAAGGATACCTTTGCCTGCTCCTTTTGCCTCCAGGTCTTTTAAGTGCAGGTTAACGGTTAAATCGATTTGTTTTCTTGTGATTTGCCCGGTAAAATTTCCTGATGCAGTTCCCGATTGCAACTCAAGCCCTGTTTCCTGTCCCAGCGAGCGCTGTACCTTGCTTAGATCAAATCCTTCAAACGTCCCTGATATTACCGGGGTGCTTGATGACGAATAGTCTGCAAGAATGGATATAGCCGCCGGTGTTTCATGGGATTTGATATCAAGTGTAACAAGTTTACCGGCTGCATATGGTGCATCGCTGAAATTGGTAGCCAGTACCCGGCTGTTACCAAAAAATTCCGAAGGGATATCAACCTTATCTGCCAGCATGTGCCTTACCAGCACCTTTGGAGCAGGAGGTACGGATGCTTTAACTTGCAGATATTCAAGATATTTATGGGGAGGTTGTTCAGGCTTGGTTGCCTTTTCTTCTTTTCCTTCGGGTAGCCATTGTCTGAGTTTTTCCAGCCACTCCTTTAACCTTTTAGCATCTTTAACATATTTTTCCAGTTTTTTGGTATTTTCTTTCGTTACTTCATAATCTTTTGGATCAAACGGTACTTCTTCTTTTGTTGGTGTCTCCATAACCATTCCCGGACTTTGCCTGGGCTGGTCAAATTTTACTGCGGAGACTTCGACATTTTCCATAACAAGCCGGCCGAGCAGCAGGCCATAAACACTTGCCTGAGCCTCTATTTTTTCTGCAGCCAATTGATTTCGGTCAGGTTGTTTAGGATCAGTAACCTGCAGGTCTGAAGCTGAAATACTGCCTCCCAAAACCGAGAGTATAAAACTTTCAAGATTGACCTCTGCACCATTTGTACGCGTTAGTGAGCGGACAACATAGTCCCTTACGGTTGTGCCCTGGAGAAAGTTTGCCACAACTAAAAAACCGGTAGTGACGAGTACAGACAAAACTATACCAATTTTGCGGATGTATTTGGGTTTATCAAACAATTCTTTAACATCCCTGGTTCGTTTTCCGATAAGAATCCTGTCCAGAATCCGGACCCAGGTTTTAGAGTACCATTTTCGGAACGTTTCGGATTTACTGTCAATCTTCAACATCATCTTACGGAAATTAATTACGATAAATGCCAGTGTCAATCCGCAGGCAGCCCCTATAATTGGTCCGATAACCACTGCCCCTGCCATTGCATACCTGCTGAAATCGGTCATTCCGGCCACAGGTACCGATGATAAAATAAATAACAATCCGGAAAAATGGTTGTGGATCCACATGCCGGTATAATACAGTAGCGGTGCGGCTGACAGACTTACAATCCCACCAAAAACAAGCGACAACATGAACAGCCTGATATGAATATTGAGCAAAAGCACAGCAGCAATCAGCACTATATGCAATCCGGAAAAACCCGGCATCAATCCAAGACAAAACCCAATCAATACTGAAAGGAAAATTATTGGCGGGGCCACAGAACCGCGAAAAACACCTAATAATTTTCTTATAGTTCTGGGAAGAAGCATAGTTAAAAAACCTCCGTTAAATCTGTTGTTTGTACGCTATTCCACTGTTGTCTTTCATACTGAAAAATTACATGCGGGCTAAGCCAATGCCTTTCAAATCAAAATATTATGCGAACATAGTATACAAAAGTAATAATTATTAAACCAGGGTAAAAAAGGGGGGAAGCCTTTACAAGATATCCGGGAATTTATCTTTGCAGGTCAAAACAGTGTTCGAAAGCTGTGGGAACAATAATGCAAATATAGTCTCTGTAGCAGCTCCTGTTCCATGCCTGGTTGGGCAGTCTACTTATTACACTGCTCTCAGTTTTAAAGGTCTGATTTCCTTTAATGCATTGGATTCATTTAGTTTTGCTCTATATAAATCCCAACGCAACTGAAGGTTCATCCAGAAATCCTCTGAAACACCAAATAATTTTGCAAGCCTTAATGCTGTACTTGGTGTAATGCCAACGTCTTTTATTGATAATTTCATTTACTCTCTGATATGGAACATGTATTTTTTCAGCTAATTCTCTCTGGGTGATTCCCATAGGATTAAGAAACTTCTCAAGTAGCATTTCTCCGGGGTGTGTCGGCTCTCTATGTGTTGGTATCCTAACCATTGTTTACCTCCTGTTTTCTTGCAGCAATCTTCCATAATGTCTGCGGACAAGCCATTCGGGCACCCTTTAAATTGTTACCATTGAATATATCTTCTGTACCTTTATTTCTGAATGACTGGATCACACTATCATGGTATCGCGGTACTCATACTATTTGCAATTATATTTTGATGTCCAACGCCGGTCATCAGCGGCACGAAACCACGCGGTCAATGAGTCACAAGAAATACCGACAAATATGCCCCGCGTGGTTTCGTGTCCGGCTGCATGACCTTGTTAGGTGGTGGTATTCTTTGGTTGCCTTCGCAGTACGAAAAGACCCGAAAGTATGCCGACAAACATAACTGCCGACCAGACATAGATTGCCCTGAGCATTGAAAACCTCCCCAGTTCAACTATCTTCCTACCTTTAAGAATGTCCTTCTTAATTCTTTATCTTCATCTGCCGGTTAGGCACATTAATACGACGGCCGGTCATACAAGCTAGACCTCACAACCTGAGTCGACAAACCGTATCTTCGGAGAATCTGTTCGACGAGATGGCCAAACCATTTTGGTGCAGTTGGCGAAACGTACACTGACTTAATCAGCTCTTCGGGTATAATATCGACCATCACTCCCGTCGCACCCTTAGGAATCTGAGTATTGTTGACATCTTCAAGCGACCAGATGATGGCCCGCAACTCTGTTTCGTGCTCAAAACTCAAACGCTTGTGTACAAATGGAAATAAGGCGTTCCTGAAGGGAATAGGTACCTTGTCATAGTCAACATATTTGACCATTGTGGTACGGACTACGAGTGGTGACCGCTCCAGCGCTGTTCCAAGGGTGTCGTGATCAGTACGAATGGCTACGCCTTCAGGACTTTGCAGGTAGAGCTTCCACATCGCAGCTGATTCGTGTTCTCTAGCGAACCAGCAACTGATGAAAGTATTACGTCGCAAGTCCTCTGTGGCTTTGAGGAGTTGATCGACAGCTTCCGGCGGTACTCCCCCGCTCGTCCCGGGATCCCGAAGTAGCGCTACACCCGCACGTGACCATGCTCCCTCATAGGGATCATTAAGCTGGTCGGCACGCGGAAAGAAAAGGCTTCGATTCTCAAGGAGACTGAGTAACTTCGTCAAGTCCATATATCGCCAGAGCGTGCAGTTCACGGTGGGTGGAAAGAAACACTCGTGTTCGTTGTTCAGCATTTCGAACTCCTAACAATGATTATACAGTCCATATAAAACGGCAAAGGTAGACTGTCTTCTTCTGTGTAAGAAGTTGCCGTGTCTTTCTGTTACGTATTCTAAGTTCTTTCACATCAAATTTTTCTGTGTTTTCGTTAGTTACCCGTTCCGGACTATACAGACTGTATAATCCGGCCTGCAACCCATCGACACGGCTTCGGACACC
Source organism: Candidatus Loosdrechtia aerotolerans (assembly GCA_021646405.1). Classification (GTDB taxonomy): domain Bacteria; phylum Planctomycetota; class Brocadiia; order Brocadiales; family Brocadiaceae; genus Loosdrechtia; species Loosdrechtia aerotolerans. The sequence goes on along the minus strand of SOER01000030.1, from coordinate 31,610 downwards.
ATGACTTTCTTTGTTTTCGTGTATATCTTATTACATCATAATCACGTTGTTTTAATTTCATAGCAAACTACATAAATTATTTGAGAGATAATACCACCTTCTTTTATAGACTTCAATCTTTTTTGTTATGTTGATGCTTAATTAGATATGGTTATCTGAACAGATAATGGTGATTTGATTTAAAAGGGATACTTTTTCAGGTATCCCTTTTTATGTAAGAATGGTAAAAAGTACAATAGGCCGAATTGCAGTTATTTTGAATACCATATTTAATTATTGACTTTGTCTTTCAAATAACTGAGATGTGGTTAAATACATAAGTGTCTTGTTATTGGATTTTCCAAGTGTTAAATTTTTAAGTGAAAGATATATTGGAAATCATTATAATAATTGAGTAAAAAGTACCAATGATTATTATTTAAAATGTGACCCTAGCGATATACTACGAAAAAATAACAGGAGGCTTATCATGTTGGAAATTCATAAGAAAATAATAATAGATGAACATAAAAAACCAATTGCAGTTCAGATACCAATTGAAGAATTTGAGCGTATGGAAGAGATTATAGAAAATTACGGATTAGCAAAATTAATGGATGAGGTTAAAGAAGATGAGCGGCTTTCATCTGGAGACGCAAAAAGGTACTATCAGTCACTAAAACAGCATGTGGAAAATTGAATATACAAAACGTTTTCTTAAAGAACTCGTTAAGTTACCAAATGAAATACAAACTAAGGCTGAGGAGATAGTTTTTAATGAATTGCCTTCTTCTAATCCTTTTGAACTTGGATATGTTGAAAGGATGACTGGTTATCCAGACAAATATAAAATCCGTTTCGGAGATTACAGAATAGGTGTTACAATAGATAAAAATAATCAAGTAGTTGTCTGTCAACGTGTAGCACATCGTAAAGATATTTACAAAATATTCCCATAGGCCTTATATATTCTATTTTCAAGGTCTGACCCTAAACATTCGTTCTTACAGAAAATAATAACGCGGGGTAGAGCAGTCTGGCAGCTTGTCGGGCTCATAACCCGGAGGTCGTGGGTTCAAATCCCACTCCCGCTACCAATAAAATGAAGGGGTTACAGCGATCGCTGTAGCCTCTTTTTTGTTAGACTGTACGAAAACATATCCTTTCTTTTTTACTACATTTAGCAACTAATTGGGAAAATATCCACTTGTATCCATAATCATCCCACAGCGGGTTCAGGTTTGTAACCTGAACCCATAGTTTATGCGGACAATAGCATTTTCTACAGTCGATGGCTTAATAGACAGGATAAAACTCAGGGTTCAAGTTGCAAACTTGAACCCGCTTGAGAGGTCTTTTGCTATAATCATGACATCCCTTCGGGATTAAAAACAATTGAACAGAAAGAATCACTGTTGCATCATAGCAACATCATTAACCTTATAACAACACCTCCCCGTAAACCCGCTTACATAATATGAAAATTCCTATACCATGAACTTACCGCCTTCGGCGGGCTTTTACTCAACACACTCCATGGTAGAGTTGTTACACCCCGGACATCCGGCTTTTGGCATATACCCTATGACAATACATGGTGTTCCTCTCTCGTGCAGGAATGAATCTCTTTCATCAGGGACGAAACCCTTCGTTCCACTCAGGGTGACAGAATACAGGGTGCCATCCTGAAACCCTTCATTCCATCCCGGATGAAGCGCCAGCAGGGAATTTGTCATTCTGAACACATTCACTTCATTCAGTGTAAACTCCGCGAAGCGGAGTGAAGAATCTCGGCAGCGGGGAATCTCGCCTTTTCATGGTATTAATAGAGCATCTTAGACTAAACAACGGTATTTGTACTCCTTTTGGGGAGGGCCGAATGGCTCTTCCACCCTTCCCATTACGCAGCGAAGTGATATGATCACAGTTACATTCGGTCCGGTGAGTGTATACCAATGATGTTAAGGCCATTCTTTATGACCTGTCGTGTGGCATCTACTAAGAATACCCTGGCCTTTGTCAGCTCCTCAACATCGGATAAAACGCGGTAGGTATTATAAAACCTGTTTAAATTACCACAAACATCAATAAGATAATTACAGAGTAAAGATGGTTCATAAGATTCTGCCGCCCTTTGTATAACAGAGGGAAATTGCCATAAATTCTTGATAAGACGAAAGGTCTCGTCTTCTTTTAATAATTCATAATTTACTTCTCCTGTTACAGGTTGATTATATTTTCTCAGGATACTGCACAGGCGGGCATGGGTATACTGGACATAAGGACCTGTTTCTCCCTCAAAATTCAGAACGGTATCCCAGTCAAAGACAATATCCTTGTTGCGTTTTGTAGATAAATCAGCAAAGATAATAGCCCCGATACCAACTTCTTTTGCCACAGCATCTTTATCCTCTAACAATGGATTTTTTTCTTCTATAATTTTTCTGATACGCTCAATGGCTTCAATTAACAGGTCTTCCAATAAGACAACCTTCCCTTTACGGGTAGACATCTTACCATCTTTAAACTTCATAAGACCAAAATCTATGTGGACACAGCGGCTTGCCCAATCATACCCCATCAATTCCAGAACTTTAAAAATTTGTTTAAAATGTAACTTTTGCTCAGACCCAACCACATAGGTCATTTTATCAAAGTTGTATGTTCTCATTCGATATTCAGCAGCAGCAATATCACGAGTGGCATAAAGGGTAGCATCATCTTTCTTCCGTAAAAGACATGGTGGCATATTATAGGGCTCCAGATCAACAATCAATGCCTCTTCACTAATCTTCGCAAGCCCTTTTTCTTTAATTCTTCTTATGGTATCTTCAACCATGGTATTGTAAAAACTCTCGCCGATATAGGCATCGAAATGTACTTCAAGCATATCATAAAGCTTCTGAAATTCCTTTAAGCTGATATCTTTGAAATGCTGCCACAGCGTTCTCGCCTCAGGGTCTCCTGCTTCGAGTTTTTTAAACCATTCCCTTGCTTCGTCTTCCAGGGCAGGGTTTTTTTCTGCCTCCTGGTGAAACTTTACATAAAGACTATTCAGGTCGGTAACCGTGTACGTCTTACGGGTACTTTCATCTCCCCATCTTCTGTATGCAACGATCAATTGACCAAATTGCGTTCCCCAGTCGCCAAGATGATTAATCCCTACACAGCTATACCCGAGTGCTTTGTAGATATGATAAATTGCATTTCCGATTACTGCAGAACGGAGATGATGAACGGCAAGGTGTTTGGCAATATTCGGAGAAGAGTAATCAATAACGATAGTTTTACCGCTTCCAGTGTCATCGCTGCCATAAGAATCTTTCTCTTCATGAATCTTTTTCAATGCCCTTTCTGAAAATATCGATCTGTCAACGAAGAAGTTTACATAAGGGCCAATAGCTCTGATCCCTGTAATTGGACTGACGGGATGGAGTATTTTGGTTAATTCTTCGGCGATGCTGTTTGGTGGTTTTTTCAGTATTTTTGAAAGGGTATAACAGGGAAATGCGTAATCACCCATCTTTAAGACAGGTGGTATTTCAATACGTTTTTCTATCTCATCTTCCCGGAGGTCTGTCTTTTCTTTTAATAGAGATACGATGCTTTTTATAAAGTAGTCCATAGTATTTTGTGTGGTGCTAACTCATATCAATAGAGAATAGTGGTTGGATTTTATTTTTATAGTAATCCCATCCTTTTTCTCGCATCACCCATAGTATCTTCTGCCATTCTCTTGCATCTTGCTGCACCTTCAGATAAAATGCCGAGCAGGAAATCCGGGTCTTTAACAAGTTCCTCATATCTCAGACGAACAGGGGTGAGTGCCTCAGCTACATTATCTGATAAGACCCTTTTACATTCAACACAACCAATTTCTGCAGTACGGCATGCACCCTGAACATATTCAATCTGTTCTTTCGTAGAAAAATACTTATGCAGGGTAAACAGGTTGCAGATATCAGGATTGCCGGTGTCGGTACGCCTCTTTCTATTCTCATCGGTCACAGCCGCCGATAGTTTCTTTCTTATCGATTCAGGAGATTCTATAAGTGATATGTAGTTTCCGAGACTTTTACTCATTTTCGTTTTACCGTCAAGCCCCATAATTCGTGGTGCCTCTGACAGGATTTCCTTTGGTTCCGGAAATATCTCTCCATACCGCATATTGAATTTTCTCGCAATCTCCCGTGCAAGTTCAATATGCTGAACCTGATCTTCACCTACTGGTACTGCATCACTCTTATAGAGCAGAATATCAGCTGCCTGCAAAACAGGATAGTTAAACAGTCCTGCATTAATATTTTCAGCATGTTGCCTTGATTTATCCTTATATTGAGTCATGCGTTCCAGATGCCCCATAGGGGTTACAGTATTTAATATCCATGCAAGTTCAGTATGTTCCGGTACGTGTGATTGGACAAAGAGGATACACCGACCGGGGTCTAGACCTGATGCAATATTAACTGCCGCTGCATTCAGGATTCTCTTCTTCATGTCTTTGGGATCATATTCGATGGTAATTGCATGATAATCTACAATGCAAAAGATGCACTCGAACTGATCGATAAGTCGCACCCAGTTCCTGATAGCTCCCAGATAATTACCGATATGTACATCTCCACTGGGCTGTATTCCACTAAATAATCGTTTTTTCATACCATAACATCCTTGCTTTTCAACCGCAGAACTCACAGAGAAAACAAACGACAGAAAGCAGACGGAAATGAAAAATCTCTGTGCTCCATCTCTTCCGGTTTTTGCCAATCACATTTGTATAATCTGTGAAGTCTGTAGATATTCTTTATAAAAGCTTTGGCAATAGATTTTTTATTCGTCGTGCTGCTTCCCTGGTATTTTTCATACCCGGTACCAGAGCAAAGCGCACATATCCTTCGCCGGGGTTGAGTCCTTTTTCCGTTTTATCACTAATCCATACACCTGGTGTTGCTACGATAGCAATGTCAGGTGAGAGGAGTTTTTTGGCAAAATCGACAGAAGTCATACCGTGTGGTACTTTTTGCCATAGATAAATAGTTGCCTCCGGTGTACAGTTGGTGAGACTGATATCGTTAAATGCCTTTACCAATAAATCCCTCTTAATCCTGTACTCCGCCCTCATTTTGTCAACATGGGCCTCATCGTGAAGGGCCGCAACCGCCCCGTCCTGGATGAAGGTGGGTGTACCCGAATCAATATTTGTTTTTACCTTTTTAAATATATCGACAATACGTTTATCACCCGCTATCCAACCAATGCGGTAACACGTCATAGCACTTCTTTTCGACAGGGAATTAAAAACAATAATTCCTTCTTTCGCAACCTCTAAAATACTGTGAGGGAGTTCGTTAAAATAAATTTCGCTGTAGGCCTCATCCGAGGCAATGATAATGTTATGCTTTTTACCAAACTCCACAACCTCCTCCAGATACGATAAAGGAGCTACAGCTCCGCTCGGACTATTTGGATAGTTGATCCATAAAACCTTTGCCTTTTTGCAGACCTCTTCAGGAATAGATTTCAGGTCTATAAGAAACTTATTTTCCGCAAGAAGTGGTACATAATAAGGAATTCCCTCGGCGAACAGAGTACCACGGGTATATGGTGGATACCCGGGAGTAGGAATAATTACATAATCACCCGGATCAACAATTCCTTCATGAAAGTTAAATACACCCTCCTTTGAGCCGATAGTCGATGAGATCTCTGTATTCGGATCCATAGACACACCAAACCTCTTCTGGATCCACCGGGCAACCGCCTGTCGGAATTCAGGCGCACCAATATAACTGGGATAACCTGATGATTTGCGAAGTGTTATCCCTTTTTGTGTTGCCTTACGGACAACCTCAGGCGTTGGTACCGTTGGATCACCCACTCCAAAGTCAATTGGTATAATACCCATTGATTTTAATTTCTCAACTTCTTTATCAACTTCTGCAAAGGCATACGAACCAATAGATTGCAATCGCTTTGATGCCGTAATTTCCATAATTCCATCTTCCTTTCTTGATTTCGACGTTAAAAGTATGCTCCCTGCCATTCCTTTTTACCCTTTTCCTATCCTCTGTTATCTCTGCAGCAACTCGTAATGCTACTTTTTTGATGGATCTGTATTTACCGGCATCACAGGTTTTGCGGGGCTTCTTTTCCCGGTTATTTCCACAATTTCTATTTCAAGGACATTCGTCCTGTTTAGCATTACATCAGTGAAAGGAACCTCGGGATTTTGTGGTGCATATTTGTCGGCAAGTTTCCGGAGGGCGGCATTCTTCGTAGCACTGTCAGTAAGCATTCTTATACTACCAAACATAATAACAGATTTATATGCAACCGAAGAACCGCAGGTAGGCTGCTTTACTATAATATGTTTAACATCTTCCACTTCGAAGCAAACATTCGGATTAACCCTGATATTATCCAGCTTTTTCCCCTCATGTGCACAGTGGAGGTAGACCTTTGAAGTCTCTTTATCGTACACGAAATTCATTGGCGTAATATACGGAATTCCATGAGCGCATGTTCCCAACCTCCCTACTGTAGCAGTTGAAAGGATATATTCAATCTCATTTTTATCTGTTATCTTTTTGTCTTTTCTTCTCACAAGATTATATTTTTCTTCCAACGGCCTCTGCCACTGGCTTTAATTCCTGCATGAGTTCATCAAATGATTCAAGGTTGATTGTCTGAGGACCATCCACGAATGATTTTTCCGGATCAGGATGGGTCTCAATAAGGAGACCATCAGCCCCTACAGCTATAGAACCTTTTGACATCGGATTAATAAGGCTCCTCTTTCCTGTTCCATGACTGGGATCTACAATAACAGGCAGATGCGTCATTTCCCTAAGTTGCGGGACAATACTTAATGACAGGGTAAAACGAGTATGGGTCTCAAATGTTCTGATACCCCTTTCGCAGAGGATTACATTTGGATTATTTTGGGCGAGAACATATTCTGCCGCCAAAAGGAATTCTTCAACAGTAGCGGACATTCCCCGCTTTATGATCACAGGTTTCCCGGACTCACCCACAGCACGCAGGAGTAAGAAATTTTGCATGTTACGGGTTCCGACTTGTAATATATCGCTGTACTTACTCACTAATTTTACATGTTCAGGAGTGAGCACTTCCGTAACAATAGGAAGGCCTGTTGCTTCGCGGGCATGGGCCAAAAGTACGAGCCCTTCTTCCATAAGCCCCTGGAAACTGTATGGGTTTGTTCGAGGTTTAAAAGCCCCTCCCCGTAATACAGTTGCGCCCGCATCTTTGACTCTTTTAGCAATCTCGATAATCTGTTCTTTGCTTTCTATAGCACACGGCCCTGCAATAACAGCAATATGTTCCCCTCCGATTGTTTTGCCATTGTTAAGATGAATAACTGTTTTAAAATCTCTCCCCTCTTTACTCGCTAGCTTATATGGTGCAAGAATGGGAACAGACTTTTCTACACCTGGCATAACATCCCAAAAATCCTTCGGTACTATCCGCTCGTCTCCAATAACTGCAATTATATTTCGATTCGTTCCCTGCAAGAGAACACCCTTTAGACCGATCTTTTCTATGTTTTCAAGAACATGATCAATGTCTTTTTTTGCAGATTCGGCCTTCATTACAATAATCATCCGTTACACCTCCACCAAATTTGTGGGCAAAAAAAAACCCTAAAACCAAGAGTTTTAGGGCGTTGTATTAATCTTAAAGTCTTTCTCCTAAACCTTAAATCGCCCTTTTCGATAATAGTATCGAAAATAATAAAAATTAACGTATGATACTATTGTGCTAAAGGTATCTTTATGTATACTCATCGCAGGGTATAACGAAAAGGAAGGAGAGCTTTTCCATTATCAAAACGAATTCTACAGGACACTATTTACTTTTTATTTTTTGAATGGTAAAGTTTACATACCAAAATATTTATTGTCAAGTATAATTTTATTCAAAACGTATTTTGCTTAACATGATTTTTATGATATTTCTTAATGGGAACAGAATATGACATCACCTGAAAAGAAACTCTATCAACGCCTCAAATTCCTTTCAGATGCATTTCTTTTATCTTCCAAGAACCTGGATTATAAATCGGTCCTGCGGACAGCAACCAAGCATTTCAGGGTATTTACGGGCGCAGATGCATCGGTAATTATGTTAAGTAATGATGGAAATCTTATACCTGTCAGTTCTTTAGGAATACCTCTTTCTCAAATCAAGGATATAAGCTTGCCATTATCAACCCGATTGAAAGATATTCTTTCCCGTCCGGCCCTGGATGTGCGATATGCCTCTTTTATGAATACACCTCTTATTCAGAACCGGAAACTTATTGGTCTATCCGCTGTATTTAGTACGCTGCCGGAGAAATTTGCCCTCTTTGAACACAATAAATATGAACATCTTCTTTTAACCATGCTCGCAAGTTATATTGCAGTAACTATTGAAAATGCATCTCAAATAAACTCGTTTAAAGTAATTGAACAATCAAAATCAGAATGGGAGGGGGCCCTTGATACTATTGATGATCTGATTAGTATACATGATGCGGATTTCAATATTATACGGGCAAACATGGCAGTTGCTAAAAAATTCAACAAGGATATCAAAGAGATTATCGGTAAGAAGTGCTATAAAATCTTTCACGGAACAGATGAGCCCTGGAAGACGTGTCCGCATCGTAAATCATTAGAAACAATGACGAAATGTTCTGAGGAGATTGAAGACCCGCATATGGGTGGTGTTTTTAATATTACAACATTTCCCTGTTATAATGATGCCGGAAAGTATAGAAGTACTATTCATATTACGAAAGATATAACAGAGCATAAGAAGATGTGGAATCAACAGGAAAATGCTCTCTATCAAAACAGAAAAAACAAATAGTGCTGCACAGATAGAGCTGACAGATACAGGGTGTGGTATCCCGGAGGAAAATATTACAGAGATCTTTAATCCATTCTTTACGACAAAAGAGTCAGGGAAGGGAACGGGTTTGGGACTTTCAATTTGCCGTAAGATCATCCAGGAACATGGTGGTACCATTCAAGTCACTAGTCGTGTGGAAAATGGTACATCATTTACCATTAAACTTCCATTAGCTAAACACATACAAAAAATTTAAAGATTTGATTTTTATTAATTGTAAATTACAATATATATTAATGTTAAAAGACCTTAAGTATTGCCACCAAAAAACACGAATCAGGTTTCTCCATTCCTATGTGTGGTCTTATGGCTTTACTCTCATGAGGAGTGTATAGAAGTGCTCTTCCCTTAAGGTTGCTTCAACATTCCACCCCTCTCAGTAATAGTGGAATAGAACGTTAACGGCAATAAGTAAGGATGAAGTATTGGTGCGGTAGTGAAAGGAAAGCGAATGTGAAACTTTCAGAAGTATTGGCTAAAGAGCGTATCGTCATCCATGTGAAAGGAAAGGATAAATACGACGTTTTGGGAAAATTAGTACATGTAGCCAGAGTTTCAGGCAAGGTAACAAATGAAGCAGACCTTTTAAGAAAGGTAACCGAACGAGAAAAAATTAAGAGTACAGGAATTGGTGGCGGAATCGGAATTCCACATGCTCAAACATCCGGAGTAACAGATATTATTGCATGCCTGGGAGTCTCAGAGCAGGGAATCGAATTCAATGCTGTTGACGGAAGACCGGTACATTTAATTCTTTTAATTGCCACGAAAGAACGAACAAATAGTACATACCTCGGACTTTTAAGCCGAATAGCCCGTCTATTTATTGATGAACCCTTTAAACAAAAGATCATCAGGTCTGTCTCACCAGGAGAAATTATGAACCTTATCACAGAAAAAGAGAAGGAATAAAAAGAGCTGCTTTATGGACCCGATGCATTTCTCAACCGCAACAATTATTTTTATGATGGTACTCTTTTTTGTCCTTCTTTTTGTTTCTGCCTTTTTCTCACTAACAGAGACAGCACTTTTTTCTATTAACAAAATACGATTAGATTTCCTGATTAAGAAGAAGAAGAGTCCAAAAGCCGTTTCTATTTATAATATTATTAATGAACCGGATAAACTTCTGAGTACCATTCTTACCGGAAACAATATTGTCAATACGCTGGTATCTACGATAGGAACCACGATCGCAATATATTATTTGGGTGAATGGGGTGTTGTAATGGCACCCATTATCGTTACCGCCACACTCCTCCTTTTTAGCGAAACGTTTCCCAAAATGATGGCAACCCAGTTTCCGGAACAGTTTTCTCTACAGATTGTTAAGCCCTATGAGTGGATACGGTGGATCTTGTCACCCATCGTTACTTTTATTACCTACATTACGTATCTGTCTTTTAATTTATTCGGCATAAAAATCGAATATAAAAAAACGATTTTTAGCCGTGAAGAGGTAAGACATATTATCAAAGAAAGTGGGGAAACAGGCGTCCTGGCAGATGGGGAGCATGTGTTACTTCATCAGGTATTCGAATTTAACGACAGACTTGCTAAGGAAATTATGGTACCCAGATACAAAATTGCCGCTATCGATGCAAACTTAAACCCCGAACAAATTATAAGAATTATAACAGAAGAGGGGTATACCAGGTATCCAATATACAAACAGAGCATTGACAACATTATTGGAATAATTCATGCGAAAGCAGTTATTAATATGCTGTCAAATAACCAACTCTTTGTTCTGGAAGATCTTATGATAGAACCCTACTTTGTTTCTGAGACTGAAAAAATCAGTAAGATACTTAGGGAATTTCAACAAAAGGAGCTTCATATTGCTATGGTGAGAAATACCGGAATGGTTACTTCAGGCCTGATCGATATAAAAGATATCTTAAAAGTTATTTTTGGAGAATTGAGGGAAAAAACTACTCCTGAATGAACATGGAATTACCGGTTATTTCGTTAAAAGCAAAAAGAAACTCCCTGCACCCATGGATATTCAATCGAATGATACGCCATCCTCAGAGACGCTTAAAACCAGGGACGTTGGTAGAGGTAGTATCTAAGGAAGGAACATTTGTTGGCAGGGGTATTTATAATTATAAGAGTAATATAGGTATTCGCCTGTTGACGGAAAACGTTTCCGAACCATTGAATAGCGAATTCTTCCTGAAGAAGTTTACGCAGGCAAAAATACTTCGCGAAGAAATCCTGGGAATCCATAAAACCTCAGATTGTTATCGCTTAATTCACGGAGAAGCAGATGGTTTATCGGGGTTAATTGTTGACAAATTTGCGGATGTTTTTGTCGTAGAACCGTATTCTGCCGGATACACTGAAACAATTGGCTGGATCGTATCATCTTTGCGGTCTCTCTACTCAAATGCTAAGATCCTGGTGCGTCCGGATGAGCGAACTGCGGTAAAAGAAGGGATAGACTTCTCGGGGATAGCAAACAATTATCCCGGACCTGATACGGTGGAAATTACAGAGCATCGGTTAAGAATGAAGGTAAATCTCCGGACAGGGCATAAAACAGGGTTTTTTCTCGATCAACGTGAGAATCGCTTCACACTCTCACACTATTGCCCCGGCAAAGAGGTACTTGATTGTTTTTGTTATACGGGAGGATTTGCTCTTTCAGCAATGGTAATGGGTGCAAAATCAGTTGTAGGAATAGATTTGGATGAAAAAGCCCTGGAAACAGCACAGGAAAACGCACGGCTGAACTCTGTAAAGGCAACGTTCAAACACGGTAATGTATTCGATCATTTACGTATGATGATTCACAATAATGAAAAGGTTGATGTAATAATTCTCGATCCTGCCAAACTTGCTGGTTGCAAAGAGGAAATCAGGAGAGCACACCGGACGTATGGCGATATAAACCGGCTTGGTATGCATGTTCTCAAACCAGGCGGTATCCTGCTGACATGTTCCTGTTCCGGTCTTGTTTCAGAGCGAGACTTCCTCTCTATCTTAACCCGCTCGGCTGCAGATGCCAGGGTTGTATTACAAATTTTCAAAGTCGCCGGGGCATCCCCGGATCATCCCTTTTCTACTATCTTCCCCGAGGGACGATATCTCAAGGCCGTCTTTGCACGGGTACTCCCTCTGTAAAATAAGGGCTTTTACCCTCGTGTTATATATAAGCTCCGCCACAATACAAGAATTCTATTGCATTGCGGGTATCTTTCTTTATAATCATAATGGTTTAAACAGGTATTAACCATTCTTATTCAGAATCACCTATAATTTCGAAAAATCTCGTAAGTAATCTATGACATATATAGAAGCGCTGATTCTCGCCATTATCGAAGGTATTACCGAATTCCTTCCCGTATCATCTACCGGCCATATGATAATTGCATCTACATTTATGGGTATCAACGGGAATACCTTTGTAAAGAGTTTTGAAATTATTATCCAGTTTGGTGCAATCCTGTCTGTCGTAGTGCTCTATTGGCGGAAGTTTTTTACCTCTTTTCAATTTAACATGAAATTGGTCTTTGCATTTATTCCGGCAGCAGTTGCAGGTGCTCTGTTAGGTACTTATATTGATACGCTTTTAGCAAATATATGGGTGGTAATTACCGCACTTCTTGCGGGAGGAATTATTCTCATTTTCGTAGATAAATGGTTCAAGCATGCGAATGAAACGGAAGAACAAGAAGTATCCTGGACCCAGAGTCTGAAAGTCGGCTGTTTCCAGTGTATTGCAATGATTCCGGGTGTATCACGGTCAGCAGCTACCATCATCGGGGGAATGGGTTCCGGGCTTAACAGAAAAACAGCTGCAGAATTTTCATTCTTTCTTGCTGTACCAACAATGCTGGGAGCCACAGCGAAGAAACTCTTTGATTTTTATGGAACAATTCACTATCAGGATATAAAAATCCTGCTATTTGGAAGTTTTATAGCGTTTATCGTGGCCATGCTTGCCATAAAAGCCCTTATCACTTTCCTGAAACGATATGGTTTTAAATGGTTTGGTTACTATCGGATTGCTGTTGGTGTGATACTTGCTGTTATTGCCCTTTTGTTAAAAATGTAAACACGTATACATCTCTTATTCCGGAAAATTATTTGAATCTCCCTTTTTCTCCTGGAGAATGATACGAATTTGTTTTTTGAACAGGAAATAATCATAGGCCCAGTTCAGCAGCACGACAGCGCGATTGCGAAAGCCGATCAGGAAAAACAGGTGTAGCACCAACCAGATAATCCATGCAGCGAGTCCCGAAAAGTTTAAGTTCATAATATTCGCAACTGCTAAACCTCTCCCAATTGCTGCCATTGAACCTCTGTCAAAATACCGAAATGGTTTCGCTGAGTAACCCTGTTCCCGCCGAAGAATTGCCCTCCCTGCATATTCACCCTGCTGCATTGCAACAGGAGCTGTCATGGGTAACGGAATACCACCCTGTTCAAGATATGCCATATCACCAACCACAAAAACCTCCGGATGATCGTCAATTGTTAAGTCGGGTTTGACAACAATACGATTCCCGCGTACTTTCTTCACTGACAAGGCATCTGCTAATGATGCGGCACGAACACCCGCTGCCCAAAAGAGGGTATACGATGGAATTGAAGTTCCCTCCCCCAGCAATACCCGGCCCGGTTCGGCCCCACGTACCGCTGTTCTGAGTTTCACTTCAATGCCCATCTGCTGGAGCCTTGTGAGTGTGTAATCCTGAAGTTTTCCCGGAAAGGTCAATAAGAGACTGCCACTCGCCTCAACAAGGATAATCCTAACATCTTTCATCCGCAGTTCCGGATAATCTTTTGATAATACGTAACGAACCAATTCTGAAAGTGCACCGGCAAACTCAACCCCTGTCGGCCCCCCACCAACGATTACAAAGGTGAGCAACGCTGCACGCTCAGATACATCAGACTCCTGTACTGCCCGTTCAAAAGCGCCCAGGATTTGACTTCGCAACACTACTGCATCACTAAGATGTTTAAGGTCGTATCCGTAACGTTTAATAGTATCAATGCCAAAGAAGTTTGTTATACTACCGGCAGCGAGTATAAGGTAATCGTATTCAACCGTGCCGGTAGCCATAAATACTCTGCGCTGTTCAAGATCAATACCGTGTACCCCAGCGAGCCGGAACCGCACACCTTTCCAGTATCGTATAACTTCACGGATGGGATAAACAATTGATTCTTGCTCCAGCGCTGCTGTTGCTACTTGATACAATAAGGGCTGGAAGAGATGGTAATTATTCCGGTCAATCAGCAATACATCAAAACCCTTACCAGACAATATTCGTGCTGCCCTGAGCCCGCCAAAACCCACTCCAACGATTATAACTCGCTTCATCATCCACCTCTCATATCCAATTTTTTTCAAAAGATGATCGCTTTAATGACCGACATAAAACATGAAACAAGCACTATCAGTGAAAAGTGAAAAGGACACTTCTGTTCTGATTCATGAACATTCATCGATCTATAGAATCCGTTGATGCATAATATCCGGGTTCAAAGGATAAGACTCCTCTTGCCAGGCCTTGTAGCGAAAAAGGAAAGCCAAACCTGGAATTGCAGCGAGTGTACACACGATAAAGAAATAACCCCATCCCAGATATTCAGCCAGGTATCCGGTGGGCGAAGAAATGATCACCCGCGGGATACCCATAAAACTGCTAAAAAGGGCATACTGAGTTGCGGTAAACCTCTTATTACAAAGACTTGCCATAAAAGCGGTAAAGGCAGAAATCCCCATACCGCTGGTTAGATTCTCAAAGGTTATTATGGATACTAACAGAGAGTAACATGCACCGACAGAAGAAAGCGCAGAAAACGACAAGGTCGAAATAGCCTGAAGGGCTCCGAAAATCCAGAGAGATTTATAAATTCCAAGCCTTATCAAAAGAATACCTCCGATAAGACCGCCTGCAATCGTAGCCAATATACCAAAGGTTTTTGCAATAACCGCTAAATCTGTCTTGGTAAATCCTATCTTCAGGATAAAAGGAACCGTCATGGTAGCAGCCATAATATCGCCAATCTTATAAAGAATAAGAAAGGCCAAAATTTCAATGGCCCCTCTCCTTCTGAAATAATCGGTAAATGGTTTTATAACGGCTTCATGAAGGGATTGCGGGGGAATAATGTGCCCCTCAGAATCCGGCCCCAGGAGTGTCGTAATAATTCCGATAAAGAGTGAAGCCGCCAGGAGCAGATAAACAAAATTCCAGGAAATCTGATCCGCTAAAAAAAGGGCAAATGCCCCGGAAATAAGCATACCGATACGATATCCGTTTACAGCAAATGAAGAACCCAACCCAAGTTCTTCGTCCCGTAAAAGTTCCCGCCGATAGGCATCAACCACTACATCCTGACTTGCGCTAAAGAACGATACAAGGAGGGCAAGAAAGGCCACAATCCATGGAGATTCAGCAGGCCTTACAAAATAAAAGGCTCCGATACTTATCATGAGAAGGAACTGGGAAGTCAGCATCCATCCGCGCCTTCGGCCAAAGAATGGAGGTACGTATCGGTCCAGGGCAGGGGCCCAGAGGAATTTAACCGTGTAGGGAAATCCTACCAGTGAAAACATCCCAATCACTGCAAGGTCTACCTTTTCATCCGTCATCCATGCCTGAAGCGTGGAACCCGTGACAAGAAGAGGGATGCCGGAACTTATCCCCAAACAGAAGATAACCAGCATCCGCCAGTTAACTATAGTCTTTATAATTGAGATTTGCATATCGTATTCATGAGACTACATCTTCGACAACTTTCCCGGCGTAGAGTAAAGAGGTTTTGATTTAAGGAAAGCAGCTATCTGGGTTATTGATCTGACATTCAATCAGAGAAAAAGTCCTTTGGACTTTGAAAAAGATACGGCAAGGTACCTCCAGTCCGATGCATGTACCTGTCCCCCTCTGGAGGAGGTAAGGGGGAGGGATTTTTTACAGTATTTGCGGAGAATGATCAAAAAATTTCTTTTGATTTAATATGATAGTGTTTCATCATCCGCTGAAGGTACTGCCGTTCTATTCCACTCTCCCTTGCTGCGTAGGTTACGTTCCCATTCATTTTGTTGAGGATGTTGGTTATATATTTTACATTAAACGAATCAATTGCCTTTCTCCGCGCCTCTTTATAAGGTTGTGCAAATAATTCATTTTCCGATACCTCAGGATTTCCTTCCTTCTTTACCAGTGGCAAAACCACATTTACTGATATTCTATCCTCATTTGTCAGGGTGATCGCCCTCTCTATTACATTTTCAAGCTCACGGACATTACCAGGCCAGTTGTAGTTATAAAATTCCTTTTCTACCTCGGGGGATATACCTTTTATGTGTTTATTTGCCTTTTTGTTGTACTTTTCGATAAAATGTTTTACCAGGAGTGGAATATCCTCTTTCCTCTCCCGTAAAGGCGGCATTGCGATATTGATTACGTTTAAGCGATAGTACAAATCTTCTCGGAATTCTTTTTCCTGTACTCCCTTTAACAGATCCTGGTTTGTTGCCGCAATAATCCGCACATCTACTTTTTTTGCTGTAGTATCCCCAAGGGGGATAAATTCTCCTTCCTGTAAGACACGGAGTATCTTGGCCTGTACTGATTTGGGGATGTCGCCAATCTCGTCCATAAATAAAGTCCCCCCGTCTGCCTCTTCAAAAAGCCCCTTTTTGTCCTTAATAGCACCGGTAAAGGCACCTTTTACATGGCCGAATAGCTCACTTTCAAGGAGATTTTCGGAGAGGGTAGCACAATTGATTACTACGAATTTTTTGTCTTTCCGGTTTCCGGTAAAATGGAGTGCCCTGGCAACAAGTTCCTTTCCTGTACCACTTTCTCCTGTAATCAACACCGTTGCAGCGCTGAAAGCTATCCGGGAGATCATATTCAGTACCTTTTGTATTTCCCGTGAACTCCCAATAATTCTCTTTAATCCGTAAACCTTCTCTAACTCCGAATGAAGATATTTATTTTCTTCAATAATTTTCTGTTGTGCAATTATTCGATCAATGTTAAGGATGATCTCATCGAGGTTAAAGGGCTTTGTAATATAATTAAAAGCACCCCGCCTCATCGCTTCTACAGCACTCTCTATACCGCCATAAGCGGTCATTATTAATACCGAAGGGTTATAGAGATTCTTAACCCTCTGAAGTAATTCCAGTCCGTCAATGTTTCCGGGAAGTTTCATATCTACAAGAATAATGTGATATTCCTGTTTTTTGATCTCATCCAGTGCCTCTTCGCCGGATTCGGCTGTTTTGACATAAAAGCCGCGCTCCGTCAATGCATTGGATAATACCTTTCGATATCCAATTTCATCATCGACGACTAATATTTTGGTGTCCTGTACTTTCACGAGAACCTGCCTAAAAGGTTTACAATTTAACGCCCCGGGTTTCCTGTTCTCTTTTTGCTTTTAAAGGTAAAAATATTTTGAATATCGTACCCTTTCCGTATTCACTCTGTACTTCAATACTCCCATCATGCATCTTCACGATTCCATAGCTAATACTCAAACCCAGCCCCGTTCCCTTGCCATCCTTCCGTGTGGTAAAAAAGGGGTCGAATATTTTTCTCAAGGCATTTTTGCTAATGCCAACGCCCGTATCCTTAATAAATATTTCTACTAAGTCTTTATCCGGATGAAAGCATGATCCCACCGTTAACACGCCTTTTCTGTATGTCCCAACATGTTCCGCCTTTCCGGTTGCTTCTTTCATTGCAAACACTGCATTGTTGGTAATATTAATGATAACCTGTTCCATTTGGCGGGCGTCCATCATAACGTTGGGAATGTTTGAATCAAGAGTCCGAACCACCTCGATCTTCTCTTTTCGGTACTGTTTTTCTACGATATTCAGTACATTATCTACTAAAGTATTTACATTGAAGAGTTGCATTTGAGGTTCTTTTTGCCTTGAAAAATCGAGTAAACCGCTAATCAGGTCCTTGCAGCGTATCGACTCTTTAACGGAACCTTCTAAATATTCAAGCAAATAAGACCTTATCTTGGTAATGGTATTATATATTTCCTCGATATCCCTGCAGTTTTTGCTCAGATTCTCAATGATATAAGGGAGTTCTTTTTGCAATGCTTTTTTTTCTGATTCATTATTTACCTTGCTTTCAAGATGGGCAATAAGGGTATTTAACCGGTTGATATCCTTGGTAATGGGTAAGGTGGTGAGCTGTTGAAAGGCATGCGTAGTCTTTTCAAAAAGCTTCAGGCTTTCCGTGCTGTAAAGATAAATTACTCCAATTGGATTATTAATTTCATGGGCAATTCCGGCAACCAGCTGACCTATCGATGCCAGTCTGTCCGCTTGCACAAGCTTTTGCTCCAGTTTTCTAAGTTCTGTCACATCATTGGCCACTCCGAGGATGCGTACTATGTGCCCTTCGTTGTTTTTTATAAGGAATATCGTAAGCAGCACATTCCGGATATTTTTTTGCTTATCCAATACATCAACCTCAAATATCCTTTTGAAACCATCATGAGATATTTTATCGATAATCTCCGGTCGTTTATCAAACAAGATAGAGAGAAAAGATTGGCCAACTAACTCTTCTTCTTTGTAACCCCATTCTTTGATTTTTGGGTTAACAAAGGTAAAATTTCCCTGTGCATCGAGTGTGAAGATCAGTTCATTTGCATATTTTAAGATGCTCTCCAGATATTCATTCCTCTCTTCAAGATGGGCTTTTAGCGTTAAAAGCTTTTCGCGTGCATCTTTAATATCATCTGCCATAGAGTTAAAGGATGCCGTAAGTTCTCCCATTTCATCCTTCAAATGGCTCTTTACCCGAAAATTTAAGTCCCCTTCTGCTATTCGTTTCATCCCTTTTACAAGGAGGATAATAGGATTAATAATACCCCGTGAGACAAAAAACGAAACAAATATTACGCCGATAATGCATAGTCCAACAGCAGTAGTTGCCCGGTATTTGAACTTGGAAATAGGAAAATATGCCTCAGATTCATCTGTTTCAACCAGCAAGACCCACTGCATCTTTTTTAGATAGCGCGTGGCACCGATAACCTGTTTCCCCATATAATTTTTATATACACCCACGAATTCTTTACCGGAGTGTAATGCTGCCATTACCGGTTCTGTATTTACTTTTTGGGATAGTATTGCGTTTTCCTTAAATCTCGATTTAGTAATTAACAGTTGGTCTTTATTTACGATATACGCCTCACTGGTCTTACCCCTTCTTAGGAACATGCCTGTGTCATCTTTTCTGTTTGTTCTCTTTCCCGTGGTAATCTCATTGATTTTGTTTGCGTTGTACCTGATTACGAGTACACCAAGAAATTGTTTACTTCGTTTTTTTAAGATAGGTGCGGCAAAGGCTATTGAATACTCCCCGGTGGTTTCATCTCTATAAACATCTTTTATATAAGGCCCTTCTTTACCGGAGAGAAAAAAATCTGTATCAGCCTCGATTTTACCAATGTTATTTTCATTGCTTGACGCTACAATAGTGCCTGCCCGATTTATAACAAAGGTTTCGTAAAAATCTTTATTAAGGCTTGTTTTATACACCATATACTTGTTGAACTTCTTGACGGCATGCTTGCTGTCCGGTCTGCGGTTCAATATTTCTAAATGCCTTCGAATAAATTCATCGGAGGCGAAAAATTGCGAGGAATAGTTCCCCGCATCAAGGACGGTCAGGATGTGATTCTTAATCCCATCAGCAAGAAATGCCTCTTCATTAAGAAGTTCGTTCTTTATGGTTTCCCGTGCATAACGATAGGTAAGAAGAGCGACTGCTACTATGGGCAGAATAGATAATAATAAGAACCAGCAGAGCAGCTTTCTTCCTATCCCACTGAAAAGATTAACCCCTTTTATCATGATGAATGTTAATTTTACGATACTGTTTCCATAACATCAAGCCATAAATAGATAGGTGTTATGATGTTGAGAACTCATTAATTCTATCCCGGATGTTTCAAACAGTCTTTAAGAAAAATATACTCCGGAGTACCCGAAGACAAAACTTGCTAAGTAATCAATAATTTTGCTACTATTAAATAGTATCCCCAATTCTGTTTCCATAGTCACACAAGGATGGATATTTTGCTATGAGGTATTATAAAAATATCTTTAAAAGTATCAAAGTGCAGCTCATCTGCTGCATGTGTTTTTTGATTACGGTTCCACTCCTGGTTGTTTGTATTATGGAGTATTACAGCGGGAAGAGTGCTATTGAACAGCGGGTAATCGAACAACTTACCTCTATTGCCGATCTGAAAAAGAACGAATTAACCAGTTGGTTAGAAGAGCGGATTACCGATACATCGGTTATCGCCCGTAACAAGATACTTGCTGCGGCAGCAACAAGCCTTTTACAACAGCGGAGAAGGTTTGAGGGGGTGGAGCAGTTAATGAGTTCGGAAAAAGGCCGCATAAATTATATAAGGATCCTGGATAACCTTCATGTCCTGAAGCAGATCTATAAGCACTACAATATCATATCCATAATCGATGGTGCGAACGGAGAGATTATTATCTCTACCTATCCGGATATTATTGGCAAGACGATACGGTCATTTGGTGATTATGTTGAAATCCTGCAAGAAAAAGAAATAGCAGTGAAGGATATCCATACCTCTGAACTTACCGGACAAAACTACATGACGTATTTTTGCCCGGTATGTTTGACAGATACTTTTACCCTCGAAAGCACTAATATTATTGTTGGCGTTATTTTATTGGACATTAATATTAAAAATAGTATTGAACCTCTGATTCGGAATTGGCCCGGGATGGGAAATACGGGTGAGACACTTCTTGTGAGGAGGGACGGGGATAACATCATTTATTTGAATAATCTCCGCCACATGCAGGGTTCGGCCATGAAGGTCACTGCCCCTATCGACTCCACACTAGATATTCCCTCAGTTTTAAGTTCCCGGGGAGAAGAGGGTTTTAAAGAATCCATGGATTATAGAAATGTTCCGGTACTCTCTGCGTATCGTCATATACCAAAACTTAATTGGGGTCTGGTGGCAAAACAAGATGTACAAGAGGCATTTGCACCGATTGAAAAACTCAAGACCCGTGTTATTGTGCTCATTATTATCTGTATTTCAGTGACTGTTGCCACTGGCATTTCCATTACAAACCGGATTACACAACCGATATTGCAATTATCGGAAGGGGCAAAGGCTATTGCCTCAGGAAATCTTGATCATCGTATATCAATCGTTTCGCAAAATGAAGTTGGTCTTCTTGCCCGGGAATTTAACCAGATGGCTGTAAAGTTAAAGGAGTCATATTCGAATCTCGAACAAAAAGTTGAGGACCGGACGGCTCAGTTATTGCGTGCAGAACGCCTTGCGGCTGTAGGAGAACTTGCGGCTGATGTTGCTCACGAGATTAATAATCCGTTGGGAGGATTACAGAATTTTGCTGATATGCTGAAAAATGAACCAGAAAATATCTTACAAACGAAGAAATATTCCTCGCTTATGTTAGAAGGACTTAAACGGGTAGAAATAATTGTAAAACGTCTCTTAACGTTTTCCAGACCCTATACCCTTCGAATATCTGAAAATAATGTGAACAGGATCATAAACAGCTCTATTGAATTTATAGAGCATAGAATTGAGCCGGGGCATGTATCTATCCGCAAAGAGCTTAACGAGTCTCTTTCTCCCATTTTCGTAGATGCAGATCACATTTCTCAGGTATTTATTAATGTTATGGTTAACGCTATTGAAAGTATGTCAAATGGGGGAGTGCTTACCATAAGGACTGATTTTTGCAAACATCATGAATGCTGTGTTACCGTTTATATTATCGATACCGGATCTGGTATGGATGAAGAAATTGCCGGTAAGATATTTGAACCCTTTTTTAGTACCAAGAGTAAAGAAGGTGAAAAGGGACTAGGAATGGGATTGGCCATTACAAAGAGGATTATAGAAGATCATCATGGGGAAATTCATGTCAAAAGTAAAATAGGTGATGGGACTACTTTCATGATATGCCTTCCTTGCTGTAAGGGGTAATTCAGAGATGAAAAGTAAGATACTCATTGTTGATGATGAAAAACTTATGCGTATGTCTCTTGAAGATAGATTAATAAAGGAGGGATATGATGTTGCCTCTTTACCTAATGCTATTGAAGGATTTAAGTTATTACAATCGGCAAACTTCGATGCAGTAATAACTGATTTACGCTTGCCCAGGATGGATGGTATTGAATTCTTACGAGAGATAAAAAAAGTATCCCCTGATGCCGTTGTGATTATTATGACTGCCTATGGTACCATTGAAAACGCAGTTATGGCTATGAAGGAAGGGGCATACGATTATGTGACAAAGCCATTTTCTCTGGAAGAGTTGATTATCAAGCTTCAAAAGGCGCTTAGACATAAAGATGTGGTTACAGAAAATATCATGCTGAAACAACAGATCCTCAGCCAGTATGGGTATGACAACATCGTAGGAAAAAGCGATGCTATGAAACGTGTATTTGAGATTATCAATACTATATCGAATAGAGATACGACAATACTTATTCAAGGAGAGAGTGGCACCGGAAAAGAACTCACGGCCAGTGCCATTCATTATAATAGTAATCGCCGGAACGGTCCCTTCATAAAGTTGAGTTGTGCTGCCTTAAACAGAGAAATCCTGGAAAGTGAACTTTTCGGACATGAAAAAGGTTCGTTTACAGGGGCGATAAAAATGAGGCGAGGCCGCTTTGAACTTGCCAATGGGGGCACGATATTTCTTGACGATGTGGATGATATTCCGTTAGAAATGCAGGTTAAACTGCTCAGGGTTCTTCAGGAACGGGAGTTTGAACGTGTCGGAGGCGAAGAAACAGTCCCTGTTGATGTACGCATTATCTGTGCAACAAAAAAAGATCTTAAAAGATATGTACAGGAAGGTCGTTTTCGCGAAGACTTATATTACCGGCTTGATGTAGTTACTATTCATCTTCCGCCTCTCCGGGAAAGAAGAGAAGATATACCACTCCTGGTAAACTATTTTATTAAAAAATATGCTGCACGGCAGCACGTTAGTGTTCAATCCATATCACAGGAAGCACTTAATTTATTGATATCATACCAGTGGCCGGGAAATATCAGGGAATTGGAAAATGCAGTTGAACATGCGGTAACGTTCTGTTCCTCTCAAACGATCATTCCAAAGAATCTGCCCCACAACATCGCCGGAAAGGAAAGAATTGCAGGGATACTGCCTATTGAGCTTTCTACCATCGATTCTGTTGATCTTCAAGAAATACTGAGCGAGACAGAAAGAAAACTCCTCCTCTGGGCATACCAAAAGACAAACGGTAATCAAGTGCGTATGTCTGAAGTTCTCCATATACCACGTACCACCCTTCAAAATAAGCTTGCCAAGTATCATATAACAAAACACAACCCGACTGCCAGCGAATGGGCGGAATAGTGCCTGTATTTAGGCATTTTCTTAAGTCTAATAGTATCAAACCCTAACGTAAAAGTGGTCCTTTCAATAAATTATGTAAGACCTATCTCCGTCAGATATAAATAAATACCTTTCCTGAAAAATACACTTTTAAATTATTTAAGTAATTGCATTGTAAATACTTATATACAAACAGAAGGTATTGGCATTCTTGTTGCTAAACTTTATGCTACAGGTGATTATTTTAAGTAATAGTGTAAGGGAAAGGAGGTGATGCGGAGAAAGATATTTGCGAGTACGAATAGTGGTGAGAAATGATCGCAAGGTTTGTATACAATAGGATTTATTTTATTGTTATATTATTTAAGGAGGTTTAACATGTTTACAAGGACGCTAAAGATCGGGTTAGTTGCTGCCCTTGGTATTGCCGGGTTTGCAACAACCGGAGAGCTGATGGCTGCAATGCCACAGGTGACGGCAACGATCCAGACAGGACCGGAATGGGAACCGCTTCCACGGGGTGAACCCCTGACGGTACCTGAGGTACATTATCGGGTAAAGCATTCGCCCTATAAGAGCGAGTTGGTCCGATACGGACAGTTTCTCTTTAATGACGCTTCCTGGTCGCTTCAGGGAGAGTATACCTGCGCCAGCTGCCATTATGAGAGAGGTCAGACAACGGGGTTGATCTGGGACTTAGGTGATGAGGGCTGGGGGAGCTGGAAGAATGTGAAGTATATCCGGGGTGGAAGATACTTACCGCCGTTCAGGCATGAGGGATTCACCGGACATCCGGATGAAATCGTAGGTGCAACCAGTTCACTGGACAGGGTATGCGGAAGAGACCCGGGGTTTGTGTTCAGGAGTGAGAACTTTTCCCCTGAGAGACTTGAGTCGCTGATCTGCTACATCAGGTCATTAGAGTTTACGGGAAGCCCTTTCAGGACCGAAGATGGTGGTTTGACCGAGGCACAGAAGAGGGGTGAGAAGATATTCAATGATCCGCAGGTAGGATGTTCAGAGTGCCATCCGGGGGACGCATCAGATCCGAGGGCTCTTTTCAGTGATGCCCAGACCCATGATGTAGGAACAGGCAGGGTTGGGGTAAAGGGATTCAGATCAACACCGGGAAAGGTATTCAATGTGAGTGCACTGGAGGCAGGAGAGGATCCCTATGGTGAGGAGAGCGATACGCCGATTATCGGGTTAGACCTGGTAAAGGAGTTTGATACCCCTACTTTACGGGACATCTATGCATCAGGGACCTATTTCCATGACGGAAGTGCACGGACACTGATGGATACGATCAATAACACGGTAAATGAGAAAGACATGCATGGCAGGACATCACATCTGAGCCAGCAGGAGTTACAAGACCTGGTTGAGTTCATGAAGGCGTTATAAGATTCTCATACGGTTGAATGACCCGCCATCGGCGGGTCATTCAATCTATAAAAATAATTTTCAAGAAGAGGTAACGCATATGAAGATTTTGTTTAAGTATACGATGGTATTGATATGTTTATTAATAGGTTTTGTGCTCCTGTATCCATTCTCGAACAACGTGTATGCATGTGGAGGTGGCGGCTCTTCACCGGATGGCATTACCCTGAAATTACAAGGAGTAAATAACCTTGCTGAGGCAATTAAATTAAAGGCTGTTTTACAAAAGAACGAGGCAATTAAGTGCGCAAATATAAATCCGGATAGAACGGAGATATGTATCTCCACCCTTTGCCCCGGTGCGATTACGGAAGAACAAATTATTGAAGCTATTCAGGATGCAGGTTTTGATGCCTCGCTTCCTGATTATCTTACCTTTAAAATTGATAATGTAATGAATGATTCAGATGTAGAAAAATTAAAACAGACCCTTGATGAGCTACCGGGTGTTTTGACGAATAATATTGATTTGAAAACGAGAGAGGTTACTATTCATTACTATGAAGGATGGATCAGGTTTGCCAAAAAGATAATAAAGGCATTGGAAGACAACGAGTTCAGGGTAAATATTCCTCTGGATACCATTACCTTTGAGACAGAGGGTATGGTTGAAGTTGAGGCGCATGATGTACGAGCTTACCTTTTAGGGGTTTTTGGGGTGGTAAGTTCTGACGTAAATACTGATACGGGCGAAGTAAAGGTTTGTTTTTACCGTGGATGGACATCGAAAGAGAAGTTGATTAAAACTATTGAAGAACGTGGAAATACAAGGATAAAACAAGAACTTGTAGTGAAAAAGATTCCATAGGAAAGTAGTATGGAATTCCTATTTCTAACCAATGGGCTTCTAACAAGCGTATAGTATTTCAAACCCCTTACTGACGAAAAAAGCCATTCTGCTCATAGCCAGGGTGGTTCTTTTAGAAGCCCTAAATCCTTTATAAAGATTTCAAGCAATTCTTCACAGGAAACCTCTTGAATGTCAGGTACAATCTGAGGGAGTCTCTTATCCCAACATTCGAGTTCTGCCAGACGGTTAAAGTGCTGATAAAAGATAAAAAATATCCTCAATGTCCTATAAATACAATCTCAACTTTCGCAGTACATCCATCTGTAGAAATAATACTATAGGTAGTTCCCGGTGAAATACCTTTTACCGTAAATGTTGCCTTTCCTGTTACGTCCGTAACTGTTGATTCTGGTGTAACTGTTGCAACAGTTGGAGAGGTACTTCTTGCTCTGACAATCATTCCGGAAAGAGGCCTTCCCTTCCGGTCCAATAACCGGACAAATACCGTATCTACGGATCCTGAATGGACACTTAACTTATGAGGACTCGCAGTGAGATATTTTCCATTCTGACAGGGAGGAGGTTGTGTACATGAACTTGTTAGGGAAAAAGCTAAACAGATGAGAATGGGTAATTTTTTATTTAATAATTTTACCATGTCCTTTTTCCTTTTTTACGTCATTTTGATACTATAAGTACCTGTACATAAATATTTGCATATTGAAACTCCCCGGCAATACAAATGTACAAAAATTTGTGGTCAGGTACCTAATCAATGAGATAAAGTGAAGACTAAAAGGTACTGGTAGGGGAGGAGGAATGTATGCCTTTGTGATAGGGTAAAACCAGCCGCTGTTACTTCGTCTATGATAACGTCTTCTGGTAAGCGGAAATACAGGGGTGGACCAATGGGGCTCTCGTCACCGAATTCCAGGATGGCCAGTTTTCCATTAGGTTTTAAAACTGGTTTGAGCTTTTTTATAAAATCAACCGGTTTCACTATCTCATGGTAGATGCTTAATAAGATTGCTGTATCCAAACTTTCGGGAGGCAGCTTTGGATCGTTCATATCGCCTAACACGAGGACGACATTTTTTAATCCCTTTTCGGTTAATCGGTGTTTTATATAATCGAGCATATCTTGTTGTATATCAACGGCATAAACAGTCCCGGTTGTTCCTGTACGTTCCGCTAGTTTTATAGTAAGGTATCCGGATCCTGCACCAATATCTCCGATATGCTGTCCTTTTTCAATCTTTAGTGCATCAAATATTTGTTCTGGTTTTTGCCATGCATCACGTCCGGGATCCTCGAGTAATGGTATCTTTGAAAGACTAAAGAGCCTGCCCGGGCGCTCACGCTTTATCTTTTCACCGGCAGAGATACTCATGCAAACGCATGCAATCGCGAGGGTAATAAAGGTTATTGATAGTTTCATGTTTCGAATGTATTTTTGTAACATGTCTTTAATGTAAAGATTTATCATTTAAAATTCAATACAATTCTGCTTCCCGACAGGAAGAAAATTTTTTGGACAAAGGGTTCTTATTTAGCTAGAATCGACCCTGAAGCAATGTACCTGCACATTTTATTCTATCCGGTTTTAATCTTGAATCGCTATAATGTTCATTTTCAATAACAGTTTTGTTTTTGAAAGGAGGCAATAGGATGAGTACAAAGGATAATTGTCTCACGCGCCGGGATTTCTTAAAGCATACCGCATTTGGTGTTTTTGGGGCGAGTATAGGTATTGGATATATGGGAGGTTTGCCGCCGGTGAGTGACGGCGATGATAAGCAGCTTCCGGTAAACACCAGAAGCAGGGTGATTGCTGTAAAAAAGGGCGGGATCATGAAGGATGGCAAGCCGGATTTAACAGTGATTCAAAGGATGATGGATGAGGGGATGTTCGCCCTTACGGGGAAAAAGACAACTGCAGGGGCATGGCGTAGTTTCTTTAGTCCTCAGGATGTTGTGGGAATTAAAATTAACCCGATTGCCGGAAAAAAACTATCCACAAGGCCAGAGGTTGTTCATGCTATCATCCTCAGTTTACTAGCCGCTGGTGTGAAAGAAAATAATATTATTGTTTGGGACCGTTTTGAAGGCCATTTGATGTTTGCAGGTTACCAATTAAACAAGGGAAGCAGCGGGGTTCGCTATTATGGCACTGAACAAACGGCTGGATATAATAATGAAGTCTACTATGAATCTGAAGATGATGATCCTACTATACGCGAAAAAAATGGTGTCCGGTCGCTGTTTAGCAACATCGCTACCCGACAGGTTACAGCTATAATTAATGTCCCTGTTATGAAAAATCATGGAATTGCAGGCGTAACCCTGTGCCTCAAAAACCTTGCCTTTGGTGTGGTAAATAATACTGCCAGGTTTCATCCATCACCGTATTTCTGCGACCCTGCCATATCCGAGATATGTGTTCATCCGGCCATGCAGAGTAAAGTCCGTCTCCATATTGTAGATGCATTACAGGCCTGTTTTGACGGCGGACCAGTTGGTATGAAGCCAAACATGATGTGGAATGAGGAGCGGTTGTTTTTTGGGACTGACCCTGTGGCTATTGACAGGATCGGCCTCGAAATCATCGACAAGAAACGAAAAGAGCATAATCGCATGCCTGCATCCCGGCAAGCCAGGCACATTATTACAGCAGGAATGAAGGGGTTGGGTGTGTATGATAAAAATGCTATTGATATAATAGAACTGAATGTAACCTAATCATCTTTTGTATTCGCAGGAACCCTTGTAATTTTATCGATCTGAAGAACATCTTCTATTTCCTTCTTACTTCCGGCTCCTAACGATTTAAATTTCCGTGCAGAGGGGAGTACACGTCCTTCAAAGGATGCTACCGTTGCATTGAACGTCTCTACGGCCTTTCCCAGGGACCCGCCGAGTTTGGTTAAGTGTTCGACCATTGTTGCAATGCGTTCGTGAAGTTCCTGACCGAGTTCACTGATTCGCAAGGCGTTTTCAGCTATCTGTTCCTGCCTCCATCCATAATGTACTGCACGGAGGAGTGCAATTAATGTTGTCGGGGTTGCCAGGATAACACGCTGCTGGACACCTTCCTCAATAAGTGCAGGATCATGTTCCAGTGCTGCACTGAAAAACGTTTCTCCTGGCAGGAAAAGGATCACAAATTCAGGGGTAGGTTGGAATTGGTCCCAATACGATTTTGTACTCAACTTTCCTATATGTGACCGGACTTGTCGTGCATGATCTTTGAGTTTCGATGAACGCAGATCATCAGTGGCAACCTCCAGCGCCTCAAGATAAGCTTGCAGAGGAGCCTTGGCATCGATAATGATATTTTTACCTCCGGGTAGCCGGATAAGGACATCGGGTCGCAGCTTCCCATCCTCAGACTGTACCGTTTGTTGTTGATAGAAATCGCAATATTCTATCATGCCTGCTATCTCAACAACCCTTTTCAATTGTATTTCACCCCAATGACCCCGTACTGATGGTGTTCTGAGCGCTTTAACGAGGTTATTTGTTTCGGACTGCAATCTCTCTTGCGTAGAGACGAGTGATTTGACCTGTTCGGTTAGACTCCCGTACGCCTGTTGACGGGCATTCTCTAATTCACGAATCTGAATATCTACCTTCTCTAATGATTGTTTAATAGGTGTAACCAGGTTCTCTACGGCCTTTTGTCTTTGTTCGAGATCGCCCTTTGCCTCCGTCTGGTATTTTTCCAGGGTAACCCTTGCTAATTCCAGAAAGGATTGATTGTTACTTTTGAGGGCCTCAGCAGAAAGCGCTTTAAAGGTATCGCCGAGTTTTACTGTAGCATCATTCAGGATTGCGATTTTTTCATTTGCTGTCCTGCGTTCATGTTCAAGTATGGTCTCAAGCCGCGTAGTTAATTGATTAAGCTCAGCGATTTTTTCATTCTTTTGATTCAGATCTGTATAGGTATTTTCAAGATCCTGTTGAACCATAGCGAGTTCCTGTTGGATTATAACCAGCCGGTCATTAAGTAATGTAACGCGCGGCCTGTTAATCAGCCACATAATCATGCCTCCGAGCAATGCCCCGGCAATTGGAGGGACGGTTAACCAGATTATCTCCATAAATTTAATATCCATTTGGTATTCTTAGTAGAAAGAGGTAATTATTTAAGCATGAAATTTTGGGTAAAGACAACCATACAACTACCGGTAACATACCTCATTATCCCGGAAAAATCGAGTACAAAATTCACTGTTCTCAATGATATCCGGTTGTGTGTCCAGGGAAAGCTAGTAAGTACCTGACCATAAGTCATTGTACCTTTCCCTTTATCAGTGGAAAAAACCCTCCCTCTTTCCTCCCCTTGTGAGCTCATCCTTACCCACATATTTTTCTCATCTTATATATCTCGTTACAACGCAGAGCGTTGGAACGAGGAGAAAAGGGCAAAAGGGTAGCCAGGATGCTTTATGTGAATAATGATGGGAAGAAACAGGTCGCTCCTCTGGAGCTTAAGAGACTCTTTGTATTCAACGCCACAAACAGCCGGCTCCGATGGCGCCAATTGCATTTGTGAATGAAAGTTAACAGAGTAAGCGCGTAGTGCAGGAAATCTGCATGCTGCGTTTGACGGTGCGGGGACTGGAAACGGGCTTTGAGTACCGCGCCAGTCCTCGACCCTACTGATGAATGGTTTGATTGAAGTCTCTTATCAAATCATGAAGATATATGAGCAGTGTAACCTCTCAATATATTTCTGACTAATCTATCTATTTGTGAAAATATTTTTTGTACACCAACACGGTCTTTTTCTGATGTATGTTCTCTCACCCAACAAGCTAGAGAAGTGTTTGAAGTTCCAATCGTGTATTAGCTGTGTTTTCCACAGTCGAATTCGAATACCTAGTTGAGAAACCCTCGTTTTTTCTTTTTTCGCGGGTAGCCATGGTACTCGTCGTCATCGTAGTCATGATAGTCACGTCTGCCTCTAGAGCCACGATCCCGTTGCTTTGACACCCGCCTCCCGATTGCTGCACTGGCCTGGGCGGAGCGTTCGATGATTTTGTCGAGCTCTCCGCGATCAAGCCAGATTCCACAACATTGTGGACAACAATCCACTTCGATACCCTGCCGGTCCGCCATAACAAGCGTGACCTTTTTACATACGGGGCAATTCATATACCTACTCTCCTTAAAGTTGCAATAGTTTTTGTATCCACGATAATTCCAGGACGATCATCAGGTTGTGTCCTGCCACATGGCGCACCTGTCCTGCGCTAATGACCAGTCCTCCATTTGAGCTGAAATTCCACCTCCTCATCCGATAGTCCACGCTCATGTTCGATATTGATGATGGCAGTGGGTGGTATGGAGATTCGTTCTCCGGCTATCTGGATCCGGAAGCGCTTGCCCTGTTCAATGCAATCAGCCAGGCGACGCAGTTTAGTAACAAACTGCTTCGCGGGATAGTTTTTCTCAATGTCGCGTTTTGGCTTCTTCTTTCGTATCGCCACTTAGTTTCCCTACGAACCTGTAAAACCCTCTAACGTTAAGAGTTTGCCTGTATCCTGGAATAGAGCAAGGTATAAGTAGTACGGAAAGGTGTTAGATGGAATGACTGGTCAAATCTTCTGTTCTTTTCAGGTAATACCTTAATTCCTTTGAAAAATCTAGTATGTACATATCCTAAATTCAATAATATTTTATCCCTTTTTTGTAATAAATCAACTAATTATGTGATTTGGTTGCCGTATAATAAGGAAAAAATTGTATCAATCTGTGCCTGAACCCCGATCTTATGATAGCCTGCACTGAGATCGTCCGTGACAAAGTTGAATGAATGTGCAGCCACTTTATGTTTTGTGGTTTCGGTTTAACCGTTGGCGTTCAGAGATCCAACTCCTCGATAAGTTGGTAACCGCCTGCGCTACATCTCTATAAACGGTATTTTCAGAAGGGAATATTCTCCAGGACATTCTCATTATGAATCTTCCGGTGATTTACTTCCTGGTACAGCAGGGCATTTTCTATTGCCATACCAATATACCCTGACAGCATAGAGAGCAACTCAATATCCTCATC
>SOER01000002.1 GCA_021646405.1 Candidatus Loosdrechtia aerotolerans | reverse complement strand
AAGCAAAACAGCGGATATCTAATATTCAATTTAAAGATTTTGAACAAACAAAGAAGGCTTTTAAAAAATTTATTTATCCTAGAAAATTCCGTTATGCTATGTGACATTTTGTTTTGAGATCACTATACCATCGGTAATTTGTAGCGGTATGCCACCTACATTTCCTGCTACTGTGGCTGCCCTCTTCCACAGGGCTTCTGAGACTACCAGTCCAAACCTTCCCGGATAGATTTCTGAATCACAACATCTGCTACCCTTTGAAAACAGTTTACTTCAAAGGCATGAACACCTAATAGGTTGGTATAGAGAAATATATCGGGATCTCCCTTTGCCTGTTCTTTTACACGATGATAAACTTCCCACCCTTCGGGATCATCATCTGCCATACTCCCTATATAGGCAAGCTGAAGCCCTGGAATTGTTTCTTTGACGCGCCGGTAAACTTCTAAAACACCAAGGGGATCCTTCCAGGGATCAAACCGGGATACCTGGAGTAAGAGTGGCCGGTTCAGATCGATTCCAAACTCTGCTACAATCGTTTTACATACTTCAATATCTACGCCGATATTTTTGGAAGTAAACGGGTCAATTGCTGGTGGGATAGTGGATAACAATGGTGTATTGAGGTCTGGCGGGACAAATTGTTTCATGGTAAATACGGTTGCATCATATTCTTCAACAAATGGTTTTATAAAATTCCATATCCCCCGGTTCGGACGTGAAGTATCAATGTGGCAGCGCCAGATCCATTTCGCTTTTCCTCTCCCGTGAAAGTGCCGTAAGGCCGCCGGCTGAGGGTCATGGATAATAACAATATCATAATCATTACCGACCATATTACTACACAACATGTTACGCTTAAGATATACTTCCCGGGCTTTTGGGGTGAGGGTATAATCCTTTCCCTGTAAAGCATTGTGCAAATTTTTTGTCACCTCAAAAAAAGGTTCTTCTTTGCAAAGAAGTCCCCACTCAGCGTTCAGGCCAAGACTATTGAGAAGCGGGATTGCAGAGTTAAGCAATTCCGCAACGCCTCCACCGTAAGCCGTTGCATTCACGTGGAGTATACGGAGGCCCTGTATCGGCTTTGCAAGTTCTTTCAAATGTACAATTTTTTCCTGACCGATAAGTGGTGTGTAATCATTAATTCGTTTCTTCTTTAAAATTACCTTTTCGAGTTCAGACATTATACAGTTAACCCTGCTTTACTAATTTTTGCTAAATTGGTTTTCCTGGGAGATTAAAAATATGAATTTAAAACATACTGCTGGACCATCCTGTGAGTATTAAAAAATGAGGCATTCATAGCAATAGAGTGCTGCATAATAGTAAGCCATTTTCTTCGGTTCTGGTAAAACATGGGTATTATGACCTCCTCTAGTTTCCTATATAATTCTTCAGCATCTTTTTTACTGTCATATCCACTGTCAAATGTTTCCGGTCCAATAGACCAACCGGTAACACCCTTAATGTGCCCCTCAATCCACCAGCCGTCCAGAACACTAAAACTCGGTACACCGTTATGTGCCGCCTTCATACCGGAAGTACCTGATGCCTCATTTGGCCGTAAGGGGGTATTTAACCAGAGGTCTACCCCGGAAGTAAGGAGTTTTCCCATCCCTATATCATAATTTTCCAGATAGAGTATTTTTATTTGATCTCTTAATTGGTCGATACCCGAAAAAATCTTTTTAATCACCTCCTTTCCGGGCCGGTCTTGTGGATGGGCTTTACCAGCAAAGATAAATTGGATGTTGCCTGAAGTGTTAGCAATATGGATCAGCCTGTTGATATCTGAGAATATCAAATCTGCCCTCTTGTAGAGCGTTGCACGCCTTGCAAAGCCAATGGTAAAGGTATCGTAATGAAGGCCTGCGTTTGTCTCTTCGTTTACATAATCAATAAGTTTCCTCTTTGCCTCAGTATGCGCCTGCCATATCTCTTCCTCCGGAATGCTCAAAGCATATCTTAAACTAAAGGGGTCATTTCTCCACCCCGGCATGTACTTGTCGTAAAGGTTCTTAAAACTATCACAAATCCAGGTATTTGAGTGCACACCGTTGGTTATGGAATCGATGGGATAGCCGGGAAACATCGATTTTGAAACATCACCATGCCTTTTTGCCACACCATTGATATATGTACTTAAATTCAGGGCAAGCAAGGTCATATTTAACTTTTCTTCGCCGGCGAGCATTTTCAGAATGTCAAAAGGCACAAATTCTCCCAAAACACGGCTTACTAAATCATACGGAAATTGATCGTGTCCCGCTGGTACGGGTGTATGAGTGGTGAATACGCAGAGGTTTCTTACTGTCTCATAATCCCATAATAATTCTTTCTTTGTTTTCTGCTCTTGTAATAATTCCAACGTTAATAAACTCGCATGACCTTCATTCATATGATATTTTTCTATTTCTGTATAACCCAAATCACGGAGCATACGTACTCCACCAATTCCAAGAACAATCTCCTGGGCTAATCTGTATGTTTGGTCTCCTCCATATAGGGAGTCATTCAGGCTTCTATCATATTCGCTGTTTTCTTTGAGGTTTGTAGTTAAAAATATGACAGGCACAGGATATCCCGTTATGCCAAAAATATCCAATTGCCAGGCCTGAATAATTACTGTTCTCTTTTCTATTTGTACAAGAACTTTATTTGGCAAAGGTTTTAAGAAATCTTTGGGATTCCATTGAACAGGGAATTCTTGCTGATTTCCTTGTACATCTAATTTCTGAAAAAAATACCCATGGGTGTATAAAAGAGTAACTGCTACCATTGGTACTTTCAAATCAGCACAAGATTTTATCGTATCTCCTGCCAAAATTCCCAATCCTCCGCTGTACGTAGGAATATGTGGATCGATACCTATTTCCATTGAGAAATAGGCAATCTTTCGTTCCTTTTTTTCTCCTGCAGTAATGGTGATACGCCGTTGGCCGCTATAATTCTCCGGAGATTTTTGGAATTCGTTTCTACAGAACTCTGAACAGAAATAAAATAACTGGCCTTTGTACTCGTACTGCAGCTCTTCTCTTGCTATCATTCCACAAACAGGGTCTTTTATCATTGCTTATGCCTTTTTCTCTGTTCCTTTTCAGTTATTGTTTATTTCTTTCTCATAAAACATTTTATTATCTCCATGATAAAAAAAGTAAGGGAGGAAAACCCAAAGATAATAATCCAATCCTGTAATCCCAAGGGCGTTATTTTAAAAACATCTTCAGAGTAAGGGATATAGATAATGGCTGCCTGCATAGCCAGCGAAAATCCGGTTGCCAACAGAAGTTTCTTATTCGTAAAGGAGTCCTAATTCTTCACCGATTGTCTTCGCCGTGTTTTTATGGTCTCCCGTAATCATAACCGTTCTTATACATGCCTTATTACAGACAGCAATAGCATCTTTTACCTCTGGCCTGGGTGGATCAATCATTGCCAATAATCCCGCAAAGACCATATCCTTTTCTACCGTATCAGGCACTGGGTCTGCATCATGATCAAGTAATTTGAATGCCACACCGAGAACGCGCAATGCAGCCTCTGCCATCTCACAGGTTGCGTTTAAGATGGTCCTGATGTCGTTTTTTGTTAAATCCCTTATTTCTCCATTCATGTATATTTTTGTACAATCCTTTAGGATGACATCTGGTGCACCTTTCTCATAAACGAGCAGGGCGGAATCAGATGTTTTTCTGATCGTGGACATCTTCTTTCGTTCGGAGTCAAAAGGAATTTCCAAGATAAGTGGATAATCCTTTTCAAATTTATCTTTACAGATGTTTACTTTAGCAGCAGCAGTCAACAAAGCTCCTTCCGTAGGGTCTCCAATGACCTTCCAGGTAGTATCTTCTCTTTTCAGATATGCGTTATTACACAATACACCAATTTCTAAAATCTTCCTGAGCGCTTGCCAATCAACTTCTGAAAGAGGCATACCGTTATGACTGAAGCTGCCTTCAGGGGCATAGCCGGTTCCCGAGACATTAATCATTTTGTCATAGATAAACACTTTTTTCACTGTCATTTCGTTTTGGGTTAACGTACCGGTCTTATCTGAGCATATTACCATCGTACTTCCCAACGTTTCTACGGCTGGCAGCTTTCGAATTAATACGTGACGCTTTACCATACGCTGTACACCTAAAGCCAGGGCAACTGTTACTATGGCAGGCAACCCTTCCGGAATGGCAGCAACTGCAAGGCTCACTGATATGAGGAATGCCTCTAATAGAGGATCTTTTCTCAAGATTTCTAAAAGGAAGACGATTATCACAATTCCCAGGCATAGATAAACGAGTTTTCTTCCAAACACCTGGAGTTTATGTTGAAGGGGAGTCTCCTCTTTTCCTGCTCTTTGAAGAAGACCTGCGATCTTACCCAATTCGGTCTGCATTCCTGTTGATACGATAACGCAGGTACCTTTGCCGCTTGTTACCGAGGTACCCATAAAGACCATATTTTTCTTGTCTCCCACAGGTAAAGAGGGGTTTTGTAGTGGTTCTGTTGATTTGCTTACCGATGTTGATTCTCCGGTAAGCGATGCCTCTTGAATTCTCAGTCCAAAAGAAGAACAGAGTCTGCTATCTGCAGGGACATTATCTCCTGCCTCCAGCAAGACAATATCTCCCGGTACAATATATCGGGAAGGGATTGATGATATCTCACCATTTCGCATTACCTTTGAAAAAGGGGCAGATAACTTTTGTAGGGCTGCAAGCGATTTCTCTGCACGGTACTCCTGAATAAATCCAATAATGGCATTAATGATAACGATAGCGATAATGGCTACTGTATCAATCCATTCCTTCAAGACCCCTGAGGTAATAGCGGCCGCGATTAGTGTCCAGACAATAAAATTATTAAATTGCTCCAGAAAGAGTATTATGGGAGATATGCCTTCTTTCTTTTCCAGTTGATTATACCCATATTCTTTAAGCCTCTTTTCAACCCCAGCCTGGTTAAGCCCTAAATCCATATTGGTATCAAGGGTCTTTATTACTTCGTTAGTCTGCATAGTATGCCAGAGGGCTTCGATCATACTATTTACTGCACCATCCTTTCATAGGCATAGTATCAAAATTTAAACCCAATTATGCGTTGTATCAAAGAGAAATATTTTAACATAAATCTTATCTATGGCTCATACAAGGGTGATTTCCAAGTGCTTCATAGCCATGGGAACATTTCTGAGTATCCATATACAAGTTCCTTAAACATATTGCAAGAGGCGTTCCTATGATGTTATAGTTACTTGAAGGCAATAGGGCGCATGATTCTATATATCCTTCCGGATTGATATGAATGAATCCTTTTCCTGCCTCCCGGCAGTTATCCATAAGTTCTTCATCTCCGGGAAAATGAATTAAATACGTATTTGATCTCTCCTTCAGTTTTAAAAACCATTGCCGAAATGAATCCCTTTCCGCGGATGACAAACATAAATCTGCATTCGGCGTTTTTCCCGTTGGGATGTATTCTATAAAACATCCCAGCCGGGCACCATAAGGGTACTTTTCATCAAATATCTCCTCTTTTTGAAGTTGTTCTGCATTCTCCGCTGTAACCGTTATAGAAAATCCATACAGTATCTTGTTCCTTTGGAGGTTATCAAAAGCGTAAATAACCTTGTTGTATACGCCTGTACCACGCCTTTTATCGGTATCCTCCAGACCCGCCTCCAGGCTGATTACTGGTATTATAAGGGACAAACGGGCCAGCTTTTTAGCGACATCACCGGATACCATGGTACCGTTGGTTATCAAGATAAACAGGCTGTTATTATAACGACGTAAAATATCCAACAGGTTCGGAT
The DNA here is from genome assembly GCA_021646405.1 of Candidatus Loosdrechtia aerotolerans. Lineage (GTDB taxonomy): Bacteria > Planctomycetota > Brocadiia > Brocadiales > Brocadiaceae > Loosdrechtia > Loosdrechtia aerotolerans. The sequence goes on along the minus strand of SOER01000002.1, from coordinate 182,831 downwards.
ATAGCATGGGTTCTCCGCCCGTAAGGACAAAAAAGAAGCAGCCTAATGAACCTGCCTGCTCCAGAACACCCTCTAATACATTTTGTGGTAACATCTTTGGTTCTTTATATACACGCGCATAACAATGATCGCAGGATAGATTACAATCAGAGGTAAGGCTTAAAACAAAGGAATGGGGGATGGGATAATCAAGTCGGTTTTGTAAGTGGATATTGAGCTTATACTTCTTCTTCACTTTTCTATAAAATCCCCAGGTCATCCATATGTGTATCGGTGAAGATAGAACCCAGGGTAAAAATGCCTTTCTGAAGATCCTGAGATTATATCTGAATCTTTCATGAGATATATGCATTATACTTTACCTCAAATAAATTCCAGGGTTTGGACTGCAAACCTGAATCCGATAGGGAGATTGTCTGAAAAGATACAGTGGTGGATTCACTTCGTTTAATCTATCCTTTCTATGGATTGTTAGCAATTATAATACCTTACAAAAACATTTTTCCTTATCATTGCTTTCCACGTCCCAGCGCAGAGCGTTGAAACGAGATGATGTATAACCCTTTGAGTTACACGAAAATCCCTGTTTCTGCAACACTCGGATCTTTCTTTAGCGCCTTCTTAAATTTGTATTCCTTGTGCCAGGCATTCAGGCAGGGGATGATGAAAACAGTGATAGCCGCCATTGCCATACCTCCGATAGAAGGGATTGCCATGGGTTTGGCTATCTCGGCACCGGCACCTGTTGCCCAGAGAATGGGGAGGAGTCCGATAAAGGTGGTAACGGATGTCATCATGCTCGGTCTTATTCTCCGTGTGCCTGCCAACAAAATAGTATCACGGATGTCCTGAATACTTTTCATCTTTCTCTCACCAAACAGATCGTTGATATAGGTTGTAATCAAAACGGAGTCATCATCTACGATGCCAAAGATGGAGATAAAACCAACCCAAACAGCGACACTGAAGTTAAAGCCAAAAAGGTAAAGAAGTATAACGCCACCTGCAATGGCTGTTGGTATTCCTGCAAATAGGATAAACATTGTTTGTGGGATAGACTTGAATGCCATAAAAATCAGGATAAAACCAACAAACAGTGACAAAGGTACAAGGATCTGCAAGCTCTTTCTCGCCCTGACCTGGTTTTCAAATTGACCACTCCATTGGATAAAATAGCCCTGGGGCAGCATCACCTTTTGCGATACGACCCCGGATGCCTCTTCTACAAAGCTTATAGGATCTCTCCCGCGAACGTTCATGAGTACATATGCCCTCAGGAGGCCGTTTTCACTGCTAATCATAGCAGGCCCAATAACGAAACGGATATCGGCTAACTGCGTGATAGGGATATGTTTTCCTGTAGAACTCGGTACATAGACCCTTTTCAATGCCTCAAAATTATCACGTAACTCACGCAGGTACCTGACACGCACAGGATATCGTTCACGACCCTCTACAGTTGTTGTAATATTCTCTCCTCCAATGGCAGATTCAATAATATTCTGTACGTCAAGAACATTCATACCGTAACGGGCAATCTCCTCACGTTTAATCTCATATTCCAGATAGGGCTTTCCGGTAATCCTCTCTGCATAAAGGTCTGCTACTCCCGGTACATCCTGAAGTGCCTTCTCAACGTCAAAGGCTAATTGCTGCAAGATGTTGAGGTCGTTTCCAAATATCTTGACCCCTACGGAAGTACGGATTCCTGTAGCTAACATATCGACGCGGTTAACAATTGGTTGTGTCCATATATTTGCCACACCGGGTACCCTCAATGCCTCGTCCATTTCCCTGATAATTTCTTGTTTCGTAATCCTTCGCTCATCGGGTAAAAAGAAATGAAAGACAGGATGAAAAAAGGAAGGTATGTGGTCCAGAAATCCATACTCAATCCTTTTCATTCGCCACTCCTCTTTTGGTTTTAGGGTAACAATCGTTTCAAACATTTCGACAGGTGCAGGATCTGTAGGGGTATCAGCCCTGCCCAATTTTCCTACAACCGTTTCCACTTCAGGAAATGACTTAATAATTACATCCTGTTTCTGCATGACCTCGAGGGCATCTGTCAGTGCAACACTCGGCAACATTACCGGCATGAACATAATGGAACCCTCGTCAAGAGGCGGCATAAATTCCCTTCCTATTCTTTTGGCAAGAAACATCGATAGAATAACAATAATAAGGGGAATGAGTAAGAATGTCCTTTTGTAGTTCAATACCCATCTGAGGGCAGGCTGATAGCCTCTTAAAAGCGCCCGGGAGGTAAAGTTCTCCTCCATGGGTTTCATTTTTCCCTTGAGCAGAAGGGTGCAGAGGATGGGAACCAGGGTAATTGCCATAATGATTGATGCACCAATAGCAAATGTCTTTGTCCATGCCAGTGGTTTAAAGAGTTTTCCTTCCTGTCCTGTAAGGCCGAACACGGGAAGAAACATAAAGACGGTTGTTAATCCTGCAAAGAAGATAGAGGACCCAACCTCTTTTGATGCATCGAAAATAATTTGAGCCCTTGGTTTCTTATCTTTTTGCTCTATGAGGTTCCGAAAGATATTCTCCGTCATTATAATCGACATATCGCTTACTTCACCAATGGCAATGGCAATACCTGTGAGGGACATGATATTAGAGTCAATACCCATAAAATACATACCCAGGAAGGAGATAAGTATAGACAGAGGGAATCCAAGACAACAGATAATAATACTCCTGACATGTAAGAGGAATAGTGCGACAACAAATGAAGTAATAATAATTTCTTCTGTTAATGCCTCTCTCAGGGTATTAATAACGCGGTAGATGAGTCCTTCCCGGTCGTAGAAGGGCACAATCTTTACACCGGGCGGTAATCCAGGCTCTATTTCTTTAATCTTCTCTTTTATCCGTTGAATTACTTTTAAGGGGTTTTCACCCTGACGCATAATAACAACGCCACCAACAACCTCAGCACCTTCTTTATCCAGGGCACCGCGTCTAAAATCGCCACCAACCTGAACAATGCCTATATTTTTAACCAGTATAGGTATACCGTTATAGCTGCCCACGGTAATGTTTTCAATATCAGTAACGTTTTTGATGAATCCAAGTCCACGGATAATAAATTCCATGCTGTTCTGCTCTACAACCTTGGCGCCTACATCGAGATTGCTCCCCTGAACCGCTCCATACACGTCTGCCGTTGATATACCGTATGCAAACATCTTGTTCGGGTCCACATCGATTTGGTATTGTTTTACAAAGCCACCTACACTTGCGACTTCTGAGACGCCTTCTACGGCATTGAGCTGGTAACGGATAAACCAGTCTTGTAAAGACCGCAACTGACCAAGGTCATATCCAGGCCCTTCTACGGTATACCAGAATATCTGACCGAGTCCTGTAGCATCGGGTCCGAGCCGTGGTACAACGTCTTTTGGCAGTAATGCTTGTACAAAATTTAGTCTCTCCAGTACACGAGAACGTGCCCAGTAAAAATCGACATTCTCCTTAAAAATAATATATATCATCGAAAAACCAAATCCGGACTGGGACCGTACAACCTTTACGCCGGGTACACCCAGGAGGTTAACCGTTAATGGGTAGGTGATTTGATCCTCGACATCCTGCGGGCTTCGTCCTGGCCAATCGGTAAAGACAATGGTCTGGTTTTCTCCGATATCGGGAATGACGTCCATATTGATATTCCTTACGGCAAAGATGCCACCGAATATCACCATGAGGTAGAAACTAATTACCAGGAATCGATTTTTTAGGCAGATTTCGATAAGTTTATTGATCATGGATAATAACTAATTTTTTTCACCATTCAAGTTTTACCCCTCGATATATAACAGGAAGTGGTTTTTGTTGTGCAACCTTTAAACCTGCATCAACTTAAATTTTTTTCTTGGTTCATCTCCGCGTCCTCTGCGTTCTTTGCGGTTAATGTTGGTGTTTTTCTTCCTTAAACTCCATAGCCCCACCGTATAAAGCACTTGCACCGCCTGTAAGTTGGCTCTGAGAATCAATGAGGAAATTGGCTTTCGTGACAACCTTATCACCTTCTTCCAATCCTTCCAAAACCGGATAGTAATTGCCGGCCTTCGGGCCGAGAATAACCTCTTTTCCTGCATATTGCCCATTGCCCTTATCAAGATAAACGATCTTTCGTATGCCGGTATCCAGTACGGCTGTAACAGGAACGGCAAGTACCTGCGCTGTTTTTTCCAGGCGCATTCCGCATTTTGGACAATCTCCGGGTCTGTCAGAGGTTACCTCCGGGTGCATAGGACATGTGTAAATGACACGCTTCTTGAGATCAGCTTTTTTTCCTTTTACTTCCAATCCATCTTTAACCTCCCATCGGCCCAGTGGTCTCTTACACTGATCACATTTCCCGGGTTTATCAGAGGTCATACAAGCCATAGGACACACATATATGAATTTTTGTTTTTCCCCGCCCTCAGGTGTGGTTACCGTTATACTTGTCTGTAACAACATGCCACACATAGGACATGCCTTTAGTTCCGTAGCCGGATCCAATTCTTGCGGGCATATACAATCCAACTTTTTTGAGGCAGGAACTTTTTCTAACTCCATTCCACAGACGGGACAGTCTCCCGGTTCTTGAGAACTGTAACACTTCATCGGACATATATATTCATAATCAATATCCTCAGAAACCGGCACCTTTTCCAGTTTCATTCCGCAATCAGGGCAGTTTCCAGGCTTATCAGAGCTATGGCAGTTCATAGGGCACATATACTCATACTCAATTCCTTCTTCCAGGGTTGAGACATCGCTCTTTGGAGGAATTGGCTCGTCTTCGGTCAGGGGTTTCTTGATAAAAAGGACATTATCTATTGGACATATCCCGGGTCTGCTGGATCTTATTTCCGGGTGGTTCGGGCAATAATAATCCAGTCCGCTCGTATAATAACCACCCTCCTGGGCAAACGCTTCAACAGGTATTCGTATTCGTGCATTAACGTACATAGAGGGCTTTAATTTAAACTTCGGGTTTGGAATATTACAACGGATCTTTACGGAACGTGTTTTATCGTCTAAAAATGGTTCAATAAAGGATACTGTTCCAATAAATGCCTCGCCCGGATAGGTAGGGGTTGTAACCTCCACCTCTTGTCCGATCTTAACCCACGCCATTTCGTATTCATAGATATTTGCCATCATCCAAACGTTTGAAAGATTCGCGATGGTATAAATCGGATCACCCTGTGCAACGTATTGTCCTTCCAGAGATTTTTTCTCTGTTACAATACCGCTAATAGGGGCATAAATAATGGTATGCTGCCTTACCTGTTTTTCTTCTGCAAGTTTTTCAATCTGTTTTTCTGTCATACCCCACCATAACAGTCTTCTTTTCGCCGCATCAAGGAGTGATTTTCCTCCCCGTATTACCTCATCAAATGTGCTATCATTAATTTTTTCAGCAGTCTCCAATGCTAACAAATATTCTTCCTGTGTAGACACAAGTTCAGGGCTGTACATCCAGACCATCGCCTCATCCTTTACTACCTGTGTACCGGTAAAATCTACAAAAAGTCTGTCAATTCTACCCGGAATCCATGCGGAAACAATGGCCTTAAGTCTTTCATCATAATCAATCAACCCTACCGTATAGATATCCTTGGTAAGTGATCGAAATGTAATAGTATCTGTTTCAACCTGTGCCAGTTTTCGTGCCCGTTCACTTAATTCTACAGTAGCTAACGCACCGTCTTCCTCAATACCCGCACCTTTTTCATATACAGGGACGAGATCCATAGCACAAATGGGACATTTACCGGGTTTATCCATTTTGACAGACGGATGCATTCCACACGTCCAGTATAGTATCTTTTTTTTTGTTGTCTCCTTTGCTTCCTCTTTTACCGGGATATCCTCTTTTGTTTCTTCTGCAGAAACGGGAGTAGGACCCAATGCATGTGGCAGAGATATATTAGAATGAGATTTTATTTTATAAAATGCGAAGGTACCAAAAAAGATAACAAAGATACTGATGAAGATAATGATAATGTATTTCTTATAAGAGATTATGTGTTTTAGGAACATAGGATAAAACTCCTCTCTCTTGTCGGTTAACTAGTGTGTTAATTGAATGCCAACAACCCTTTCTAAGCTGGCAAGATTTTGTTCGAATCCGGTAAGGGCTCTGTAATAAAGCAGTCTTGCGTTTAAAAGGGTCCTTTCACTATCAAGCAGGGCGAGGAAGTCGACCCTGTTTGCCTCATAACCAATACGGGCAGCTTTTAATGATTGTTCGGCCTGAGGGATTACCCCTGTTTTATAGAGATTTATGGTACTTTCCGCAGATTGTATCTTAACGAACAGGTCCTTTACTTCAAACAATGTTCTATTTATGATGAAACGATAATCTGATCGGGCGGCAGAGAGTTCCTGTTTTGCTTCTTTTACCTGATATCGGTTTTTCGGCCAGAGCCAGGGAACATTGATGGTAATAGCAGATGCCCACGTATCGGATCGCCCGTCTTCCTGCATATACTCAACCATCGGTTCAAAATCCGAAAAATAGTATTCTTTCTTAGAGAGTTTTACATTCGCTTCATTTCTCTGAATTGCGTGGTTAAATCTCTCGAGTTCAGGCCGGTTTTTCAAGGCAATATCTTCTAATCTCTTAAGTGACAGATGCAGGGTATGTTTTTTTACAGGACGCGGTTTTCCTAATGGGGTTTGCGGATGCCTGTCTAACAGGGTATTTATTCTGGCAACGATGGACTCCCTTTCCTTCCCTAAGACAATAACATCATTCGCCAGGGTAGAGAGCTCAACCTGCGCTGCCAGTACATCCCTTTGAGTAGTCTCACCAACTGCATATTTTGTCTCAGCAATTTTAGCGAATCTGCGCAGCAGGTCTCTGATATCCTCTGTAATATCAATGGCTGTGTTAATATAAAAGAACTCGTAATATGCGGATTTTACAAGGGCTATAATTTCCAGTATCTTTGCTTGAAACTCCTTTTCTACCATAACAGCATCTTCTCCGGCTATTTCACCTCTCAAACGGAGTTTTCCCGGAAAAGGTATTCTTTGGGATACATTGTAACGCTGTTGAAGCATGGGTGTTTCACCATTAACATTGAGGGGATGATCGGACATATCAAATGAACCAATACCGATCATAGGATCTTCCAAAGACCTGGCCTGTGGAATCCTTGTCTTCGCTGCCTCTAAACGTTTCTGAGCTGCAATAATTTCCGGGTTGTTTTCCCTGGCCTCCCGGATCAACCATTTTAGATTTAACAGTGTTTCGGTTTTGTCCTCCTGAACAGTGTTGTTTTTACGGGTAGCCGGTTTTTCTGGAGTCCTGTTATCCTCTCCCCGGACACTTGCAAATACAGGGAAAAAAGTAAGGAAGAGAGAAAAACATAGATATCGTATAAACAGGGGATTAGCGTATAGACACATGGTCACGATCTCCACAAAGGGTTACATGGCACATCTTCGCCCTGCATTCAATCATACCGGTATGGGTAAATGGTTTATAGAACAGGGGCAAACAGACTGCTGCAGCGATGAAAAATGATAGAAGGGAAGAGAGGTAAAAATATATATTTCGTAAATAGGGGGGAGCCGTATCCGGTACAAGTATACGGCGTAACCGGTCTTCTACTATGTTCTGCCCTTGAGAGAATGCCACCGGAAAAGAATGTTTATCCGGTGTATTCGATTGAGACAACTTTACCAATGCACTGGCAAGATCGAGGGCCTCTCCAGAAGTGCTTATGGCAGTATCATCTGCTGCCTTCTCTGACGCAGAATAATACAGCTTCATTAGATGACTATTAATTGGTAGAAAGAAATTAAGGGAACGGAATATTTGTACAAGAAATAGTTTTAGCGGATCTCTGCTCCTCGCGTGGTGTGTTTCATGAAGGATAACAGCAAAAAGCTCTCCGGATGTTAAATAGGAGCAGATGGCTGTAGATACATATGTTTTTGGTTTCCATAACCCTGACGTAAAGGCATACATAAACCGGGGAGTGTCTAAAAGTACAACCCTGTTATGTGGATATACCCTCGGGATGATTTTTTGTAATTTTGTATGGCTCTCGGCAGGGAGGGATTTAAGAGATCGGACAAAACGATAATTCAAAAGGAGCATAGAGTATACCTTGTAAACAGCTGTACATACCCCGGCAAAAAATATTACAATACAGGTCCAGGGAAACAACGTATAAAAAGTTGATAAAGTAAAAAAACATTTTGAGCAGATATATCCACAACAGGTTACCGTTTTATAGATAAATTGCGTATGTGCTATATATCCACCGACCCCAAGTATGATTCCTGTAACCGTTACGGACGAAACAAAAATATTAACAAGGAGAACTGCTATAAAGAATATCTGTGCTTTTCTTTGTTGATTTATAGAAAATGAGAACTTCATGCCTTTTTTGGATACCTACTATTTCCTGAGATCAACGATTGTTTTTTCTTTTCTATGAGTTTGGAGAAATATTCTATTTTTGCCGGATCTAGTTCTGCCATACAATCAATAAAATGTACCATTACTGATTGTAGTGAAAACTCGGAAACGCCCTCTACGATCTTTTTTGATACAAGTTCTAAAAATTGCTCTTTCGTATATACTGGTTGGTAAAAATAAGCCTTTCCTACCTTTCTTTTTCTCAGGAGTCCTTTCTTTTCTATCCGGTTAGTAACGGTAATTACCGTAGAGTATGATATCTTCTTATCTGTAGAGATGGTGTCCACTATATCTTTTATACTGGATTCACCGTGTTTCCACAGTACTTCCATTATATCTTTTTCCAGCGTTCCCAAAACCTGGTTTAATCCTTGTTTGAACGGGTTAAAATGAAATTTTAATTCTTGTCCCATAGTAAGACTTTCCTGAAAAGTTGTGATTTCTTGTTAAGGATTTTACGACTCTGTTATCATTATATTCTACGTACTGTAAAATATGCAAGGGTAATATAAAAAATTGGTTTAAGCCGGCGTTCAACAATTTATTCTGGGTTTGATGCTATTCTATTGATTACCGGTAATAATTTTGTTATATTGAATGAATCATGATGAAAATTTTTAAGATTATTTAATATTGCTCGTATTATTCAAACCAAATTACCGCGCATCTCTTTCTTCAGAAAAAACAGAGATAACGAGGAACCTTTTACGGAGATTTTTGCACAAGCTTGCTTTTCAATGATTGATATACATACACATATACTGCCGATGGTTGACGATGGTCCCGCAACAGTTGAGGATGCTATCGAAATGTGTAAAATTGCTGTAAATGATGGAATAAAGAAGATGATAGCCACGCCTCATGTAGGAAATGGACTCTATACGATAGACGCAAGTGTAATACAAGAAAAAGTACGTATGATGAACAGATTACTGAGCCAGGAAGGCTTAGACCTCGTAATATTTCCGGGTGCGGAAGTACACATGAACGATCAGTTATTAAATACAGAAATCCTCAAAACGAGTGATTTCTTAACGTTAAACGGCAATAAGAAATACGTTTTGCTGGAATTCTCTTTTCATTTGATCCCCCCGGAAACAGAACGGATCATTTTTTTATTAAAGAGCAGGGGATTTATTCCTGTTTTACCTCATATTGAGCGAAATTCCAGGGTTCAAAAAAATCCTACCATAGTTGAGCGATTTGTAGAGTTAGGCGCAATTATCCAGGTAACAGCACAGAGTATTACTGGAGATTTTGGCAGGGCACCAAAGAAATGTGCCCATTGGATGTTATATAATAACCTTGTACAGGTAATTGCCTCTGATGCTCATTCACCGGCGGGGAGACCACCAATACTCTCCCGGGCAGTGAAGATTGCGATAGATATGATAGGTGAAGAATCGGCCATGAAAACGGTATGGGATTACCCTAAGATGATATTAGAAGGAATGCCGTTAGAACAGTGTAAGAAATTTTGGAAGAAGAAGGAGGTTATATGAAAATACTTGTGACAGGTGGTGCTGGTTTCATTGCATCTCATTTGGTCGACCGATTAATCACGGAAGGCCATCATGTAATTGTAATTGATAATCTCTCCGCCGGGCGAAGAGAAAATGTACACCCCAAAGCACTCTTTTACAAGATAGATATCTGTGATGCTGCAGCCCTGGAAGAGGTATTCAGGAGAGAAACACCAGATATTATAAATCATCATGCTGCACATGTTAATGTACGTAAGTCGGTTGAGATGCCGGTTTATGATGCGAGTATTAATATTTTAGGTTCTCTGAACCTCTGTGAACTGTGGAGGAAATATCAGGTTAAAAAATTTATTTATGTATCAACAGGAGGTGCTGTATACGGAGAGCCAAAGAGTTTACCCGTAAAAGAAACGAACCCGATTGAACCTCTTTCGCAGTATGGAGTAAGTAAGCATACCGTAGAACATTATTTGTCGATTTTTCATAAATTATACGGCCTGCATTTTACCATCCTGCGTTACCCGAATGTATATGGGCCCAGACAATCTCCGCATGGAGAAGCTGGGGTGGTTGCCATCTTCAGTGAACTTATCCTTAAGAATATGAGTCCTACGATTTTCGGAGACGGTACGAAGACAAGGGATTATGTTTTTGTTGATGATATCGTAACAGCCAATTTAGCGGTAATGGATGATAGGGGGAACGGTGAGGTCTACAACCTGGGCTGGGGAAAAGAAATTTCCGATCTTGATGTATTCTATGCCGTCCGAAGGGCACTGAAGTCAAATATTGAGCCAATTTTTGGTCAAAAAAGGCCTGGAGAAATTGATCATATAAGTTTGGACAGTACAAAGGCAGCAAAAGAACTCAACTGGAAGCCCAAGATACATTTTGAAGAGGGCGTTCAGGTAGCAACGGAGTACTATCAAAAAAAATAAGATAGTTCCCTTCTAATTACTAAAAGGGAACATCTTAATGTATTGATAGATACTTCTACTAACAACATGAAAATAATACGGTAAGATATGTATAGTGTTGATGTAAACAGGGAGTCGATAATAATGGAGAAACGACTATCGTTTTGTCCACTGAAAGCTCTTTCTTGCCCCTTTTTGACCATATTTTTTACGCTCTTTCATTCTGCTATCTCTGGTCAAGAATCCTCCGTTACGTAAACTGTTTATGAGGGAGGGATCTGATTTTGACAGAGCTCGTGCTATTCCAAGGGATATGGCTCCTGCCTGACCAGTTATGCCGCCTCCTCTAACGTTTATCCATATATCATATTCATGAAGTGTCTCAGTAGTTTCTAAAGGAGAAAGCACAGTACCCTTTTCCCGTTCAATAGGGAAATAGGTATCCAAATCCTTTTTGTTTACGGTAATCTTTCCGTCTCCCTTCTTCAACCGTATTCTTGCAATCGATGTTTTTCGTCTTCCGGTACCCCAAATATACTGTTCTTCTGCCATATTCGCTCCTTCAATTAATTCCGAATAATTAACTCTTTTGGCTGTTGTGCCTGATGCGGGTGCTCAGAGCCCGCATAAATTTTTAATTTTTTTAACATAGCCTTTCCCAATCTCGATCTGGGTAACATCCTTTTCACCGATCGTTTAAACACCTTCTCAGGCGCTGTTTGAAGGGTTTCCCCGACCATTCGTTTTCGCAAACCGCTCTGATAACCAGTTACGTAGTAGTGAATCTTTTCTTCCATCTTTTTTCCAGTAAGTTTTACCTTGCTGGCATTGGTAATGATGACAAAGTCTCCTGTATCAACATGGGGAGTATATTCAGGTTTGTGTTTCCCCTGGAGTACCCTGGAGATAGTGGTTAACATCCTCCCCAGAACTTTATCACTGGCATCGACTATGTACCAATTCCTCTCCACATTTTCTTTTTTAGCCATAAAACTATTCATTGTTTTATATCCTTATACGAGTAAAATTAAAAAGCGCCTGTGATAACTACAGGCGCTTTCCTATTCCATAATACACTACCGCTTATGAATGCTCTCCATCTTCATCTCATTATAAATCAACGGATAAGACGGATAATATACCTATCTTCCGCAGTTACAGGAGCTAGATTTTCCATAACAGTGACTACAAGGACAACCCTCAGGACATTGGCAGGCGCCAGCAACTGCAGACTTAATAATGGTAGGTACATTTGCTAAACCGAGACTGAATACGAGTGCACCTAACACTACCAATGTAATCCTTAATTTTTTCATGAGATGATAACTCCTTTCATAAAGGGATAATCGACATAAAACCGACCATCAGATGTACCCATACAAAACCGTACAGAAACTCATAAACTTATATCAAAATGCCGTATAATTGTCAATTATATTTTTGTCCCGGCAATTTAAATTTTCATTGACATAACAATCACATCTCATTAACATAAACCATTTCGCGTGATTCTATAATTTTCTGTATCATTTTTATGAGAAGAATATACCAATGCCACAAGAGATATTAATAGATTTAAGTACTATAGATATGAATAAGCCAGTAAAGAATATAGACGATATTCGTACTGTTATACCTCATCGATACGAAATGGAACAGTTGAGCGGTATCTTAAAATTCGATATTGAACAGGGTATCATTGTAGGGTATAAGGATATCTCAGATAGTGAGTTCTGGGTAAGAGGGCATATTCCCGGTCGTCCCCTCATGCCTGGTGTATTGATGCTTGAGGCTGCCGCCCAGTTGTGCACCTATTATTATAAGCAGGTGACAAAGGACGATCGGTTCCTGGGTTTTGGCGGTATTAACAATGTTAAGTTCCGCGGAAAGGTTGTACCTGGTGATAAACTTATTTTGATTGCTAAAAATAGAGAGCTGCGCTCACGAAGGGCCATTTTTGATGCCCAGGGAATTGTGGATGAAAAGTTAGTATTTGAAGGGGTTATTATTGGTATGGTCGTTTAGCATATTAAGTTTTTTTCTCTATCGTTAATCAAGATAAGCTTCTGTTACATATCGGCGCATCATGCGGTGGCTATTAAAATAATAGGCAACCTTTCCAATAGAGTTTTTCATGATCTTTATCCATTGAGTTTTATCGTGATAATACATAGGGATAATAATATTTTCTAACTTGGTATAGAGATCCTCAGCATCCGATATGTCATTAATTGTTGCAAGTGAGGATTCCAATGGTTTCGGCCCGATGGACCAACCGGTAACTCCTTCAATATGTCCCTCAATCCACCATCCATCCAGTATGCTGAAGTTGATCACACCGTTATGAGCTGCTTTCATGCCACTTGTGCCAGATGCTTCACGCGGGCGTAACGGCGTATTCAGCCAGATATCGACCCCTGAGATTAACTTTAAGGCCATCGCAACATTATAGTCTTTTAAGAATATGACTGTAATCTCGTGATTATACATTTTCGAGAACTCATGAATTTTTCTTATGATCTCTTTACCGGGTTTATCTTTAGGATGGGCCTTTCCTGCATAGATAATTTGCAATTTTCCCTTTTTGCAGACCGACAAGAGCCGTTCTATGTTTGAAAATACTAAATCTGCCCGTTTGTACGAGGTAAATCTCCTTGCAAATCCAATAGTAAGAATATCAGGATTTAACTCTATACCTGTGCTTACGTTAACATAATCGAACAGGTCCTTTTTTGCAGAAAGATGCGCCTCCCATATTTCAGAATCAGGGATAGTTTCTGCCCTGACAAATAACTCCGGTTCATTTGCCCAGCTGGGGATATATTTATCATACAACTGTTTAAAGCTTGAACAAGTCCAGGTAAATGAATGTACTCCATTGGTAATAGCATAGATCTCATAACCGGGAAAAAGATTTTTTGATACCTCGCCATGTTTTTTTGCTACACCGTTAACATACCTGCTCAGATTTAATGCCAATAGGGTCATATTGAGGTGTTGTTCGCCTCCAAGCCTCTTCAATTCATCCAGGGGAATAATATCGCCAAGAATTTTTCTTACTAATTCATAAGGGAACCGATCATGGCCTGCCTCAATAGGGGTATGGGTTGTAAAAACACATAAGTCTCTTACGGTATCAATATCCCAGACCCATTGTTCATGCCATACACTTTCAACGTCTCGCTTGTGCCTTAAGAGAAGTTCCAGGGTTAACAGACTGGCATGCCCTTCATTCATATGGTATTTTTTTATATGATATCCAAGGGCGCGGAGCATTCGTACGCCACCAATACCAAGTACCATTTCCTGTTTGAGCCGGTAACTGTCGTCACCACCGTAGAGAACATGTGTTATCTCCCGGTCTTCTCTGGAATTCTCTTCAACGTCTGTATCAAGATATAATACATCTATTTCACCACCTGTAACGCTTTTTACTTTATAGCACCATGCCTGAAGATAAACCTTACGTCCCTCAATATGAATCATAACTTTTTTTGATAAACGCATCATAACGCTGGAGGGGTCCCAGTCAATAGGGGACTCAATCTGCCTGCCGTCGTTATCTATATCCTGACAGAAATAACCTTTTTTTGAAATAAGGGTAACGGCAACAAGGGGTATTTTAAGATCCGCGCATGATTTTATCGTATCTCCGGCAAGGACGCCGAGTCCCCCGCTATATGTCGGAATATCATAGGAGATGCCAATCTCCATGGAAAAATAGGCAATTTTTGCTTCGTTATTCATTTTGCATACGGAATATGTTGACTAATTTTTTTTGTAAGAATAATGTTCTCTTTATACTCGACCGGACAATCAATAACAGTAGGGCATTGCTGTTTGAGTGCATCGTAGAGGATTGTTTTTAATTCACTGCCGGACTTTACATAATAGCCTTTTGCACCAAAACTTTCAGCATATTTAACAAAGTCCGGGTTGGTAAAATCAACAAATGCAGCTCGCCCAAAGGTGTTTATCTGTTTTGCTTTAATTACCCCGTAACTGTTATCGTTAACAATTAATAATACAAAGGATATACCAAGCCGCAGGGCGGTCTCTAATTCCTGTGAGTTCATAAGAAACCCGCCATCACCGGTTATAGCAATAACCTGACGTTCCGGATAAGCGAGTTTCGCTGCAATAGCACCTGGCAGAGCAATACCCATGGAAGCAAAACCATTGGAGATGATGCATGTATTGGGTTTATATACCGGATATATGCGTGAAACCCACAACTTATGAGCACCAACATCACTAATGAGGATGTCATCGGGACCCAGGACCTGGCGGATATCACATACTATCTTCTGTGGTTTTACAGGAAAGGATCTATCTTCACTCATTGTCTTACATTCCTGCATAACGGAATTTCGTAAAAGACTTATGATGTGTCTCGGCTCTTTTATCCGAGTCATCCGTGACAGGTGGTTCAATGTCTCAGTGATTTTCCCGATCACTTCTAGATCGACATTGTAATATGCATCCACTTCGCTTGGAGTGGTATCGATGTGCAGAACTCTTTTTGTCTTAAACGGGTTCCAATTATGAGGATGATATTCCACAAGATCATACCCCACGGATATTATCAAATCTGCCTGATCAAAACCGCAGGAGATATGGTCATTATCCTGCAGACCTATTGCAAGTAAAGAAAGAGGACAATCATCAGGAATAGCTCCTTTCCCCATGAATGTTGTCGCAACAGGAATATCGAGTTTTATAGCGAAACTCGTTAATGCTTCAGCCGCCCGTGCCCTCAATACTCCGTTTCCGGCAAGGATAATTGGATAACGGGCATCAGAAATCATTCTGGCTGCAATCTTTAATGTCTCTATGGTAGGGTGAGGTACATGGAACTCTTCTTTTCTTGGGATTGGTTGACCGAGTATGTCTGCTTTTGCAACATCCTCGGGAATATCGATATGCGTTGTACCTGGCTTTTCCATTTGAGCAATCTTAAATGCCTTTCGGACAACCTCCGGAACAATCTCAGGTGTATGAACCAGGGTATTCCATTTCGTGACGGGCCTGAATACATCAACGGTGTTCATGTACTGATGCGATTCTTTATGCATACGATCGAGGCTTGTCTGGCCGGTAATGGCAACAAGAGGTGCCCTGTCAAGATTTGCATCAGCAATACCCGTTACCAGGTTGGTTGCTCCGGGACCGAGTGTTGATAAACAAACACCTGCCTTTCCCGTTAGCCGGCCGTAAACGTTAGCCATAAAGGCCGCACCTTGTTCATGGCGGGTAGTGATAAACTGTATGTGAGAATCTAAGAGGGAATTCAGTATATCCAGATTTTCTTCTCCAGGAATTCCAAAGATGTATTTAACACCTTCATTTTCTAAACATTTGACGAGTAGATCCGATGCTTTCATGGTTTTAATACATTTTTAATAGTTTTTCATGAAATTGTAACAACTTTCCCATAGATTTGTAAAAATAGGAGTGATCTTCCTTTTCACCTTTATGAGGATACCATCGCTTGTAAAGGCGATTTTTCCATCATGCGGATATACGGAATTCCATCAGAGATGTACGGAACAGACCCGATAGCAATATAAAATATTTATCGCTGTAATTTTACCAACACCTTTTCCGTTTATAGAGCAGCGCTTTTGTTGGAATACAGCTTTTCTGTAAACAGAAACCACCAATTCTGTTTTTATCTATAAGGGCTCTCTATTCTAGGTTGGGCTATTATATTGCAGCAATGCAACCTACGGGCACAGTGCCAATAGTTGTGAATTTACAGATGCGATCTTCCCGGACAATTATCCTTCCTTTTTCCATGTAAATAGGATAACAAATAAAAGCGCTACGGTAACAAGCATAATTGTCTTTGGGCTAATATCTGGTATAACACTTTTTTCCATTGCGAAAGATAATAATTTACCGATCATATTCCATTTACCTCCTCAGAGAGTTTTTGAGTTTCGAGATCATTTTATCAAGAATCATAAAGGCACATCATTGAAGTTTTGACGTGCCTTTATGATTACCGTTGTTTTTATAAAAACCATATCCCCAACCCCTGTAAATACTCTGCTATCAGGCGGGGTCTGTCTTACGTTGTAGCAGTTTCCATAATCGGGTTTTTTACTGTTACAGCGTTTGAAGTATACCAATCTTTGTAATAATCACCTGAATCATACAGTTCCTTTAATCCCTGCAGTACCTGTTCGAACACCTGTTTCCAATCAGAACCAACACGAAATGCGAACATGGAGTTTCTCGGGTTCTTCGTTGTCCTGATAGAATTTCTGAAGCGTGTTCTCAAATTATCACCAGCATATAGATGATCATAAACATACTGCATACCATGAATAAAATCTTCCAGTGACATATCGACAAACCGGTGAACAACATTTGCTGTATCATAGTATTGCCAGTCTTCAGGATAATTCTTCCGGAAAATCCTTTTTTCTGAGTCTAATCTTGCATACAGTTGTGTTTTTGGAAAGGGGCAATTAATACCAAAGGTCAGGATATCGATATTATTTTCCAATATAAATTCGGTCATTCTCTTAAAAGAATCTTTATCATCCCCATCGGCCCCAAATACTACTGATCCCCAAACAACAAGCCCTGCATCATGAATTTTCTGTATGCAATCGTAGTAACTATCAGTACCGAGTTTAAGGTTCACCCGTTTATTCATCTTTTGTAAAACAGCATCGTTGGTTGACTCAATACCAATGAGCATACCGAAATTACCACTCTTGGCCATATAATCAAGGGTTTCAGGATCTTGAGAGATGTTTAAGGCCGTGAATCCCAACCAGTCTTTGCGTATGCCGCGCTCAACCATTCCTTTAAAAAGGTCCCGTGCCCTTTCGTTCGACTTTTTACCATGCCCGTAAAAATTATCTTCTGCCAACATCAAACCTTTATAATCGGTCGCCATCATTTCATCGAGCACATCTTCGTAAGGCCTCTCCCTGAATTTTCTCCCCTGGAATGTAGGTACGCTACAGAAATCACAATAATTAGGGCATCCTTTTGTGGTAACGATAGAAGAGAACTTATAATTGTACTTTCTTTTCATGAGTTCTCTATTTGGGTGCACCTTTTTCATAAGACTAAGTGAAGGTAAGCCCCCATGGTAAACCTTTTTTAATTTTCCCTCTTCAAAATCTTTTATTACTTGTGGCCATAATTCTTCTGCTTCACCGACAAAAACTGCATCAACATAGTTCTCGGCCTCTTCAGGCATAACAGAGGCATGGATGCCACCCATAATAACCGTCATACCTTTTTTCTTGCAGGCCTCAGCAATTTTATAAGCCCTTGGTGATTGGTAGGTAACTGCCGTAATACATACAAGATCAACGGGTGCAAAGGTGATTTCGTCATTATCGTCTATTGCCAGTTCGATATTCTCGTCAATTACATCAAATTCCCAATCACCCTGTGTAAGGGCAGCAATGTAAGCAAGATTCAAAGGCATTTGGACAATTACCGTAATACTCTCTTCACCACATCTGCCTGGTTTATGTGGATTAATCAACATCATTTTTTTACTCATATTGTTTGCCTCCAATTCTCTATAATTAAATTAGCAACACTCCAACCCGAAGAGACCACAGCGGCAATTCCAGGGCCTGGCCTTGTCCAATGTCCAGCTAAATACAAATTCTTAATTGGTGACTCATGTGGTAGTCTGTTGTCCCACATTTGGTCTACGGTAACCGCCCAGCCATAAGCGGCACCTTTGGTATTTGATGTGTAACGTTCCAGCGTCTTTGGGGTAGCCGCTTCTTTTACTTCAATATACTTTTGAATATTAGGAACATATTCTTCCAGCCGGTTTAGGATAACGCGTGTCATATGTTCTTTAAAAGAATCCCAATTAGTAACGTCTTCGTATGTCTCTTCGTTTATTGAAACGACTACAGAGATTATTTTTTTGTTCAACGGAGCAAGGTCTGGACATATCCTTGTCGGAACAGAGATATACATCCATTCCCTATCTAGGGAATTCGAATTTGTTGCCTGATGATAAAACCCTCTCTTTAAATTGCTTACATCTGCATCTCCTCCTAAGCCCAAGTATAAAAGAAAGAAGGAACAACTCCTCCTCATCCCGTGAATCTTTTTAAGGAAGGATGGATCCATTTCACCCTCCAGGAGTTCCAGGAACGTCTTTCGTGCATCAATGTTTGAAACTAACAAACCCGAGGATATTTCTTTGCCTCCGCGCAAGGTAATACCGTTTACAGCAGTGCCATTGAGGTGTATTTTTATCGCCTCGGATGATAACATAACATGTCCGCCAAAATCAATAAATTTCTTAAAAATTGCATTGGCAAACCCTTGCGTACCACCGGAAGGGAAATAGGCACCGTCCTTGAGATAGTTAACCATCATTTGACACATAGCAATTGCAGACGCTTGTGAAGGGGGGAGGCCTATGTAGCCCCATTGACCGGAGAGTATCGTTTTGAGTTCATCGTTCTCAAAATACCTATTCAGCATATCGCCATAGGTTATGTTTTTATATGTTTCAAGAATTTGACTTTTTTCGTTATGAAAAGTGGCGCGGTAAAGTTTTGTGTAATCCTGAAAAAAACTCTTAATCCGATCTTTTTCTGGTGGATATCGGTCTTGCAAGCCCAAAATATATCTTTCCAGATCAGCGGGAATCTCAATGCTAAAATCGGGAAATATAAGATTGTCCATTGGGTCGAGACAGGAAAAATCCATTTCTATCCCCAGTATTCTCAAACAGCGACCAACCACACTCCATCTTCCACAACCTCCGATATGGTGAACTGCCGCATCAAAGTTAAAGCCTTTTCTTTTAAAAGAAGTGCAATAACCACCCGGAATAGAATGCTGCTCTACAATAAGTACTTTTTTGCCGGTTTTGGCAAGAAATGTACCACAAATAAGACCTGCTATACCGGCACCGATCACAATTGCATCATAAAAAGGGTATAACTGATCTTTTTGGGTAGACCGAACAGGTGTATTGGAATGAAACATGTATTACTGCTTGTATCTGGAGACAATCAGGGCAGAATTATTTCCTAGCCGTGAAAAGGAATTTATCAATACATTTTTTACCGGTAATGTAGTTTTTTCTGTTACATAATTGAGATCACATTCTTCATCACGCTCTTTATAATTAATCGTAGGCGGAATTATGTGGGTATTAAGAGACATTACGGCCGCTACCGTCTGCAGTGCTCCCGAGGCATCAAAGCATTCTCCTGTCATAGACTTAATAGCTGTTACAGGAATAAGATTCGCTCTCATTCCAAATACCTCTTTGATGACCCGGGTTTCCATTGCATCGCCATATTTTCCGGAATAAGCATTGGCAGATATATAAGAAATATCATGCAACGTTAAGTTAGCATCTTTAATCGCCTCTAAGGTGGCCCTTTTGTTACCATGTATTTGGTAATCTTCGCTTACAGCCATTTTAGGTTCAAAAGCCGTTCCATACCCTGTTACCTCTGCATAAATATGGGCATTCCTTTTCCGGGCGTCTTCCAGCGTTTCAAGGATAACGAGCGTTGCCGCTTCACCAATGACCAATCCGTTACGCCTTTTATCAAAGGGGGCACAGATTTCCGGAGTTCCCTCTATACTGCCTGATAAAATCTGGGCACTATGCGATCCCCAGAATATATCATGGGTTAACCCATGCACACCTCCTGCGATTACAGCCTTTACACGGCCCATTCTCAGAAAAT
The DNA here is from genome assembly GCA_021646405.1 of Candidatus Loosdrechtia aerotolerans. GTDB lineage: Bacteria > Planctomycetota > Brocadiia > Brocadiales > Brocadiaceae > Loosdrechtia > Loosdrechtia aerotolerans. The sequence goes on along the minus strand of SOER01000002.1, from coordinate 162,274 downwards.
CAGACGCATAAATAATCGCATCGATACTGCTTGTTACACCATTTGAAATTGTGGTATTCAATCCTGTAGCTTTACAAAAAATAGATGCACGGCTTGCCGGTGCATTTAAGACAGTATTTGGGAAATCCATAGGATTTACATAATTAGGACCTTCACGCAACGATTGGAAATCAAAAGAACTAATACTGTCTATACTTCCGTATGTAGAACCAACAACTATGCCTAAATCATCCCCGCCATATACCGTATTATTTTCGAGATTAGCATCTTTGATAGCAAGGATTGTTGCTGAAGATACAAGCAGGGATGTTCTATCGATATGGCGAATTCCTTTTGGTCCAAGATAAATCTTGGCATCAAAATCGGAGATCTCACCAGCCTGTTTGCTTTTAAATTTACTTACATCAAACAGGGTGATTGGTTTTATACCAGATACACCATCGGTTAAATTCTTCCAGTAAACATCTTTACCTGTTCCAATAGGTGAGATAACAGAAACACCTGTAATAACGATCCTTTTTTTTCCCATTACTAACCTCTAAATTTTTTAACAACCAGACAGCTATTATTACCGCCGAATGCATGAGCATTATTCAGCGCAATTGTTACCTGCTGCCTTCTCATGACGTTCGGTACATAATCCAGATCACACTCTGGATCCGGCGTTACATAGTTGATGGTCGGAGGAATGATGTCGTTTTGAACAACGAGCGCACAAGTAATTGCTTCTATTGCACTTGCAGCTCCCATGGTATGACCAATCATCGATTTTATCGAGCTAATCGCCAAATGACCGGGTTTATCTCCAAACACCTTTTTAATGGAAATCGTCTCCGCTTTATCATTGGCGGGTGTTCCCGTTCCATGCGCACTAATATATTGGACATCCTGGGGTTTCAAATCTGCACTCTGGAGGGCCTTTTTCATTGCAGAGATAACACCTTCACCATTTGGATGCGGAATGGTTATATGGTAGGCATCACAACTAAGGCCATAGCCTATGATTTCAGCATAAATATGGGCATTTCTCTTTTTTGCATGATCAAGAGATTCCAGAAGAAGGATACCTGCACCCTCACCAACCATCATACCTTTTCGGTTTTTATCGAAAGGTTGGCATATTTCCGGGGCTATAGCGCCAAGCCTCGCAAATCCCGTATACGCTACTTTTGAAAAGGGGTCTGAACCGCCGGCGACCATCATATCCACCCGTCCAAATTTAATCAAATCACAGGCATACCCAATTGCATAGTTGCCGGCAGCACAAGCCGTTGGAATAATTGTGTTAGGGCCTTTAAATCCAAATTCGATTGCAATATTCGAAGGGATATTGTTACAGGGGTGCATCAAAAAGAGCTCGGGGTCAACCATATCTTCACCTTCTTTGTGCCGGATGTAATTAACCTTCTCCAGTATCTGAATTTCACCCGCAGTTGTTCCGACAGAAACACCGATTCTCTCTAAATTAATTTCCTTTAGGTCAAGCCTACCATCATCTAATGCCAGTTTTGCGGCGGCTATTCCAAACTGAGAACCTTTTCCAATCTTTTTTAGAACACCATTCTTTATATAATCAGAATAATTAAAATCCTTAACCTCGCACCCTTTATGAACCTTGTATTCAGAGGTGTCAATACCTGTTACCTTGTCGACACCTGATACCCCGGCAATAAGGGCATTCCAAAAGGTATCCTTTCCGGATCCAATCGGGGTAATCATTCCTAAGCCAGTTATAACAACGCGTTTATTCATAGAATGTATTTATAGTAATTCGCTTTTTTCCGCAATTCCAAATGTTAAATGAGCTTTGGCAGCAGTTTTTCCACTCACCGTTACATTTGCCTGAACAATGGCACCTTTTGATACAATTTTTTCTACTGTAATTTCGATATGGAGTTGATCGCCAGGGAAGACAGGTTTTGTAAAGCGCGCGTTACTAACGGATGCTAACAAAAACACCGTATCCTTACCGCTCTTAATAGGAAGGCTTTTCCTGAACAGGATTATAGAGGCCTGGGCCATTGCTTCGATAATCAAAACACCAGGCATGATAGCGAAATCAGGGAAATGCCCGACAAAGACAGGCTCATTGCCGGAGATATTTTTTATACAGAGAATCTTTTTTCCTTCCTCAATCTCAAGTACCTTATCGATAAATAGAAAAGGATATTTTTGTGGAAGAAGAGATCTAATTTCCTCAAAAGGTATCATCTCTGTAAACCTTTTTCCTTTGAAGCATGTATATCTATAGCCCTATAAATTCTTGCGCTTTATATTATTGATTGACTGTTTACGATGTAAGTTTTCCATTTTCCGCCAGGACCGATTTTGTCAAATCGATTGTAGCGCTCAATGATGTAATATCGACTAGCTTCTCTTCAGGTATTTGCACCTTAAACTTTTTTTCAATGAGCGCAAGAATTTCAAGGGCTAAGAGAGAGTCAATTTCAAGGTCTTTAAAGAAATTAGCATCTCTTTTATCCCATATCTCCTTCTCGTCTAACTCTGTAACCTCAGCTACAATATTTGTCACACCTTTTTCAATTTCTTCAGCGTTCAAGATTGTCCTCCTTACATAAATTGAGTACATCTAAAGAATATTGTATAGTATTTCATACATAAAAAATCGGAAACAGGAAAAAAACATACTATCAGACATGATTTATGTTGTCAATAAGATTTCTTCGTTAAAACAAAGAAATATCAAACACCACAAATGAAGTTATAAAAATTTATAACGTCTGATAATATATATTATGTTACAAAATCGGTGGTTTTTGTAGCAAATTATGGTTCTGGTGCATTATCAATACATTATTAACCTGATTAACCTGTTATTTGTAACATTGATGTATTTGGTAATGTACCCGTCTGTAACATTATTCTCCGGTTGTTGCTGGTTTTGTATTATAAACATTTATTTTCTTTTAGTCTTTCTCGCCGTCTTTCTCTCTTGTTTTGATTCCCGTTTTCTTAGTCGGTCAAGTTCGCTTAGCGCCCTGTAAATTTGTCTCTCCAGCATTGTTTCGTATCGGGATAGCTCTTCCCGTTTGTTTCTGTCTTCGATTATTTTAACCGCCTTCAATTGTTGTATCTCTTCGTCCGTTCTTTTTCTTGTCTTCAAAAAGCCCTGTTCGTATTCCTGAATACAAGATGCGTTATATTCCATAGTTTTCTTTTCAATTACCAAACATCTTTTTAACCGCCAGATGCTTGATATAATTCTGTCCACAATTATTAATTCAATTTCATTTGAAGGTTTTAATTCCTTAGTAAGCCTGTTTCTGATCTCTTCTAGGTCTGCTTTTTCCTCACCGGATATTATTGTCTCACTACTGAAGATAAACCGTTCTTTATCAGCCTTTCCTTTGGGTTTCACAGGTTCCTGCGGTGTTTTACCCTCCGCATTTTCTGCATTCTCTTGCTCAGGTATCTTAGCCTGTTCAATGATGGTATCCATTATTTTATCTATTTTTTCTTTGCCCGCAGCATTTGAACTTTTTTCATGCAAGACATCTGCCTTTAAAATCGTTTCCATAAATTCCCCCTTTCTTAAATTTAAGAAAACATCCGCAGGGATAACACATCCATTACTATACGATATTTTCGAACGTGCACAATAATATCTCATATACCATCACTATTCAATAAAATATTTTCGCCAGCGATAAAAACAGCACCTCAGCAGAATTATTTGTGTTCCTGTCGCTTTTGATTTCCGATAAATCCAACCTTGCAAAATTGATTTAAATCGCAGTAAACATATACACAAAAAATATAATATAATATCTATTTACTAGTCACATATTGGTAACATAAGTATAGTTTTTTTAAAAACATTTTAACTACTCAGGTTCAGAGTTAAAGGTTCAGGGTTAAAAACCAGGTATGACATTGCCCTATAGCTGACATTCAAGAGGTTTTTATCAAGTTAGGCCTTCGGCGACTTTTGTCTGTCGTAAAGATGTAGGGCAAGGCTTTAGCCTTGCTTTCCCGCCAGAATACCTGTACGGGGAGGCAACCCTAAAGGGTCGCCCTACTTTGAAATTCCTAAGCATGTACTTTTAACCCCGAAGGGGTGAAATGATTATAGCAAAAGAATAAACCACAGACTAATAACCCCGAAGGGGTGACATTATGAAGCTGTGTTTTGGCACTACCGTTCCGGGTTAGCTGTTATTTTCATTTTTTATTTACAAGTATGTCACCCCTTCGGGGTTTACAATTCTTTTGAGGTCTTTTGCTATAATCATGGCATCCCTTCGGGATGAAAAACAATTGAACATAAAGAATCACTGTTGCATCATAGTAACATCATTAGGGGGATGAAGGGGGAGGGATCTTTTTTTTATCTCCTCTACCACGTATGAGATTGTCTCAACAACTGCATTCTTTACAAGAAATTCCACAACCTGGCAGGAAAACCTCTTGAATGTCAGCTATAGGCAGCAAGCCAGGGAATTTTGCTGTACTTTTTTCGGGATTTGAGCGTGAATGTGTGCAGGCTAAAGACCTGTGGCTACCTGTTGGATTTGTTTTTATTTTGGAAGAAACATTGATTGGTAAATTACTTTTGTTTTCGATGAAGGGTTTAATCTGTGTACTTTAGAAAGTATGATTTTACACCGTTGATAAACTTCAATTGCTTTAGACTGCTGGTTGGTTTGAAGATAACATATCATAAGGCCCTGATATAGTTCTTCAGCAGTATCGTCAATATCAATTCCTTTTTGATAGTATTCTTTCGCCTTTTCCCATTCTCCTTTCTGTTCGTAGTACTGCGTTATATGAGCAACAAAACGAATAAACCTATTCCTTAAGCGCTCACGGGATGACAGTGTCCATACCTGTTGAGTATCTGAGGGTAAAAATTGTCCTCTGTATAAATGAAAGATTTTTTCAGATAATGATAATACTATTGCCTGGTCTGTATCTTTCATTAATTTCGTATTTTCCCACTTCCTTTCAAACTGATCAAAGATCCTATCGAATGCCCATACATCAACCCAGCAGTAACGGGGGTTTAATGTTATCATACCCTCATGAACCAGAATCACATGCTTACACAGAATCAACCGACGTAAACGAGCCAGGGTTGTTGTAAAAGCGCTGTGAGCAGCATCTCCTTCTGCATCAGGCCAAAGAATATCAGTTAATCGTTCTTCTTTGATTTCTTTACCACCAAGGGCTATTAATACCTTCAACATAGTCAAAGGCTTTTGTTGTGCTTTTTTTAAAGATTGTACTGGTTTTCCTTGTTTCTGAAGATGAAATTGTCCGAGGGTATATATTTTTAGCGGCCAAGGCCAGTTCTCAATATCTAACGGTGGAATATCAGGTATAAGATGGTATTTCTGTATGAAGCCCCGTACATACGCAACCTCAATTCCTGCATCAAGGGCCCTCATAAAAAGTCTTAGTATCCATGGGGGCATCTGCCCCATGGTATTCGTAAGACACCCTTCCTTGCCCAATGTTAACGCTTTATGCAGTATCCTCATACCTTTTGGCTCGTCTCCCTTATCAAGGGTTCTTTGTGCTTGAAAAAGCAATACGGTAAATTCTGCCAGGTTATTCTGTATCCCGCGAATAACACGACGAGCCTTTAAGAACTGGCCCGTTGCTTTTTTCCTGTCGCCTAATTCATAGAAAGCCAGTACAACCCCTATCTGTTTCATAAATTCATGAACAGGTGCCCTGACTTTTGCGGATAATTGTAAAGCGACTTGAAAATTATACAGTGCACGATGATAATCCTTTTTATAAAAAGCTATGCTGCCGCACAGATAATAATAGTCTGACAGATCAATGTCCGTGAATGTAGGCATGAGAAGGGTTAATTTTTCCAAAAATTTTTCAACTATACTGAGATTGCCCAGGATGAGGGTACTGAAAGCCCCATACAGAAAAAAAGATTGATTAAGAAATGTACTGTTTGTCTTTTTTGATATTTCAAGACCTTTTCTGACTGATTTCAAACACGATTCAGGTGATACGAAAACATGATACGAAAAGGATGCTTCCATAAGACACCACATGAGATGTATGCAGGGCAAAAGATTTTTAGACGTAACGGAGGGTTTAAGTGTCTCCATAAGAGATGTCGCTTGTATATAACTGCCACTGAAAAGAAAGTAAGAAAGCAGGTGATATCCAAGTTTTATCTTGCCGTTAATATCAACGTTGCTTTTTATCAAAACGGTTGCCCTTTCTATCCAATATTCTTTTTGAACATAGCATGGCTGTCTCCATGCAATGGCCCCCAACATACTTGATACTATTTTTACTTCTATTCCAACAGGGAGTAAAAAACGCTTTTTACCAATATGTTTATTCACCCATACAATCCATTTGTCTAGATATGAGCAGTCATCTTTATGTAAGAGAAGCACATCCACTATCCCTGAACATGCCAGAGATGCACCGTATATATCTTTTTTACTATAAAACAGATAAAACAGAAAAAAAGCCCTTTTAAAATAAGGTATAGCTCCCTTCTGAAGAGATGACAAAAGAAAAACCCCTTTCCAATAGGAAAACCATGGAAATTTTCTTATGATACTTTCCGGAACGTCTGCAAGCCATTTCTCAGGAATTTCATTGTTCTTCTGCCCTGTTAATAATTGTGTATGATTACGGATAAGCCGGGATAACCCCCTCCAATCCTTAGCGTCACGAAGGAGTTCTGCTGCGTATTCTCCTTGTCCGTTTTCCTTGAGTAACGATGCAGCATTTCGCCGTATTCGGTGTAATTCCTTTTTGGTAAATGTACTCATTGCTTTCGACAGTAAAAACTCTCTGAATAATGGAAAATACTGATAAACAGGCCCATCCGGTAAAAGCCTTTCCGTAAAGTAATTATTTTGATGCAGATGGGACAATATCCGCTTCGAACAGGTAATACCAGTAAGCTTTTTTGTGGTTTGAATTGTCATTGTCGGCAAAAAGGCTGTTTTCAGCAAAAATTTTTGAATCTGCCTGCCTGTTTTTCCAAAAATCTCACTGATAAAATACCGAAAAATCTCTTCCGGTACTTGTTTGTTCATCGATTCAAAATCAATATACTTTGTTTTTATACTTTCCAACATTAGTATGAGACCTGCTCCCCAGCCCTCTGTCTTCCGGTATAGCTTTGAAATCTTTTCACCAGACAGTTTCTCTTTTCCTCTTACCCGGGCAATCCCTGCCGTCTCTTTAAGGGTAAAACGGATTTCATTCCACCCGAGAAGACAGATCGTGTTATTTGCACGCAATCGTATAAATAAATCAGGCGGTTCCCTTCGGCTTAACACTATACTGTGTATTCCCTGAGGAGCCATAGCTAGGCCGTAATTGATTATCGTATGAAATGTTGAAATATCCGGTATATCCTGATAATTGTCAAAAACAATAAAAAAAGGAGGCTTCAGACACTTATAAAGACTCTCAAAATAGTGTTTTGTAAAAGCAACTATATTCCTTGAACGTTTCGAAGTTAAAGACGGTAATTGCTTTTTTTTATATGATGAGGTTGAATGTTTTACGGCGAGGGTCATGTAAGAAAAGAATTGAGCAGCATCTCCGTCCTTCTCATCAACATGATACCAAATACAGGGTAGTTCTTGATCGGCGAGATAACTTGAAATAAGCGCTGTTTTCCCTGATCCCGGAGGGCTGGCTATCCAGAGAACTGGATAATTAAGCATCTTGTCTAATAAACGGAATAATCTTCTTCTTGGGTATACCCTTATCGGTACCGGAAATGTTATTTTTGCCGGTATAGATGTCTTTCTTCGATGTTTTTTCATCTTTCCTGCTCTGTATTTCAGAATCGATTTGAAATATATTCTATTCTTTTAAAAAGAGATTTTACGTAATTGCTGAAAATAGTAAAACGAAAAATATGAAGAAGTAAAAGTACAAAACTTGTCTTTCTTTAATGCCTCGTTATAATAGTAATTGAAAGGGGCTTCAGGATGAAAATTAATGAAATATTTAAAAGTATCCAAGGTGAAACATCGTATTCGGGCTTACCCTGTACCTTTATCCGCATTACAGGTTGTAATTTACGCTGTAGCTACTGTGATACCACGTATGCATATGAAGAGGGAAAAGAGATGTCGGTTGATTCTATTCTTGAATATACCAGGGGTTGCAAAACAAAATTAATTTGTATAACAGGGGGTGAACCCTTATCAAACAGTGGTGTATCATCCTTAATAAGGGAACTACTGAAAGAAAATTACACCGTACTAGTGGAAACGAACGGTAGTTACGATATACGTACTATACCACGGGAAGCCATAAGAATTATGGATGTCAAATGTCCTGGCAGTAAAATGAGCCATTTAATGCATTGGCAAAATATCGGTTATTTAACAAAACTTGATGAGGTAAAATTTGTTCTTACTTCCAGGGAAGATTACGACTGGATGAAGGGTGTGATACAAAAATATGATTTATCGAAGATTACCAATATAACGCTTGGGACGGCCTTTAATACTGTTTCTCCCAGATCAGTTGTCCGGTGGGCTTTAGAAGACAATCTTGAGATACGGTTTCAGCTCCAAATCCATAAATACCTATGGGAGCCTAATACAAGAGGTGTTTGATCTATGAAAGACTTAGCTATCATATTGGTTAGCGGCGGTATGGATAGCTGTGTAACAGCAGCTATTGCGCATACCCGATACCAGCTTGCATTTTTACACGTCAATTACGGTCAGCGTACAGCATCAAGAGAACGAAAGGCATTTAATGATATAGCAGCATACTATGATATTCCACAGGACAGGATGCTCATAACTACTATCGATTATCTCAGCAAGATTGGAGGGTCGAGCTTAACGGACACCCGCATGGATATCCAGGAAGCAAAGAAACATAATAGAGAAATCCCAACATCTTATGTCCCCTTTCGGAATACACTTCTTCTGACAATCGCTGTTTCCTGGGGGGAGGTTATTGGTGCAAAAAAGGTATTTATTGGTGCAGTAGAACAGGATAGTCCAGGTTACCCCGATTGCAGAACAGTATACTACGAAATCTTTAACAGACTTATCAAAGCTGGGACAAAACCTACAACCTGTATTGAGGTAGAAACACCGCTTATACAGAAAACGAAATCTGAAATTGTAAAGGTCGGGATCTCTTTAAAGGCCCCCCTGCATCTTAGCTGGTCATGTTATAGGGATTCTGGCAGGGCATGTGGCACATGCCACAGTTGCTTCTTACGATTAAAGGCCTTTCAAGAAGCAGGTATTACAGATCTGATTCCCTATAGGAATTAAACGTTACATACATAGAGAACTTATTTACTGAATTCTAAAAACAGAAAAAGGAAAACCCTATCTATGCAGGGCTGAAAATGTCTCTGTGCTCCTGTCTATCAATTACTATTTGTTCCTTTAAATGTAAAAGTCCGTCAAACTGAAACGTTTGCGGTATCTTCTTTCGTAGTTCCTCTTCATCTAATGCAAAGAAGGGACTAATCTCGATCAGACCAATAACATTACCACGGGCATCTACCGGAATTGTTATTCCCGCATTATGCAGCCATCGCCCGAATAAGTTTATCATATCCTGTTTTGCCGTCTCAGGGGAATTCTCCCCCTCCATATTCTTTACCGGTGAGAATTCATCTTCACGCAGCGCCTCAACAATGGTTGCCTTTTCTACATGTTTGAGTATATCAAAGATAAAACTCTCATATTTTATGGCATTGTTCTCTTCAGGGAGAACAAGATCACCATGCTCATTCAGAAAAGGTACCTTCTTCCTGGCAATATGATAGGGAAGAGCATCCTTTCTCTGGTAGACCTTCTCAAGAAAATCAATATTCATAACATGGACCGCAATATTCCCGGCATGATATTTCAAGCCGCCGTTCTCGTCTCTTGCCTCCATATCCTCCTGACTCAGTTCACTATATTCGACAATCTGCAATCGCCCGTCAATGTATCCCACAATACCTACCTTTTCCCCACCCTGCCGTTTCCTTACCACCTTTAATGACATCTCTGCCGCATTGCTTACATGATAGCCAAGAAACACCGGATCAGCAATCTTAATCAGGACATTATCCACCTGATGATAAAAAAGAGAGCGAATCCCCCGTCTCTTCATATCCGCAAGGATTCCTTTTTCCTTTAATGCAATAAGGCTGCCTCCATGGCCGTTAGGACTCTTAATGATTGTAGAGCGGGAGTTCATCAGGAGCTTCCCCTCAAGACTGAGTACCGGAAGCATTCCTTGCATGAAAAAGCACAGGTGCCGGGGGTCGAGCCCGAAGAAATCATGGGATGCAAAAAACTCCTGTGTGGCTTTATTATTCGTCTCACTGGTCATGATGTACCAGGGAATTACCGTGCCGTAACGTTTCTGAAGCGCACAGATCTTCTCGGCATGAAGCTGAAATATACTCTTTCCGCTAATCGGTGCAATGTGAAGAGTCCCCTTCGGCCCATTCCCTCCCAGCCGTGTCCCGTCCCCTCCTGCAACCGTAAGTACGGCAATCTCCCCCCTTCTCAGGAATGATTCCCCTATGCGGTATATCCGCTCTGCTGACCTTCTCTCTTCCGGGGTAGCCGGAACGGAAATAACGTATGGCGGAGCCAGGGTGCCCCGGAGAGTGGATACGGGTTTTTGAAGATAGGTATGAAACAATTTGTGGAGAAAAGGGAAGTCTATCGATACCACCTGTCTTAAGAGGTTTTCCTTCTCAAAGGGGGATAATGCATCCCACCACCGGAAGATATGCTGTTGCCCGGCCTCAAAGGCACTTCTTATCTGATTCCTGTAGTCCGGATATTCTTTTTCTAATTGTTCTCTCATTGTTTTAACCTGTGTAATATAATCCCTTCTGTTATTCTAAGATTTTTTGTTGAAATTTCCCTGAGTATTTTCCTCTAAACAGTTTTTTCTGCGGTCTGTTCCATGAGAAATTTAAAAGAATTCGATACAATGATATGATCAAAGAATTTGGTTTGCACCAACAAAAATGCCAAATGTATTGGCTAAACTTGAACTATCAAAAAATATACCAGAGTAAAAAGTGTAGAGATATATTTTATATCTCAGTACTAGTTACAGCGAAGAAGTCAACATGTTAAGTCCCGGCAATTATTTTTTTCATATAATGATAGAATAAGTAATTCGTGAATTACCTCTACCTGATGACTCGTGATTCATAAATATTCAAATAATAGAAATAGAATTAAACTATGGGCTTGTATCATGTCACAAAAATGCACAGACACAGGATGTGACATGTCACAGCTTGGGATACAAAAAGATAAAAACCAGGAATACATAAATGTGTTACCATATCAAGGATTTCATTTCAGAAGATCTGTTTTTTGTACTGTTGTGTACCTCACAGAATAGATATACCCGTAATTTACGATTAAGTTTTTATCCTGATGCAGTTAAAGAAAGGCACAATTTATGCACATAGTATACAATAGAAAAGAAATAGACTTCTCTTGATTCCGAGCTGTAATTTACAAAAATAGATATAACACCTTTTAAACCAAAGAAATTAAAAATGAAAAATAAAGATGAAAAAACTATCTATTGTAATGGTTTCTCAGGCATTAAAGAAGCTGAGCAGAAAATAAATGCATGGATTGAGGAGGATTACAATAAACAAAGGACACAGACGCAGACTATCAGGTGCGAAAACCTTAAAGAGTTTGAAAAAAACTATTATAAATGTCTCATGAAAAACTATCCCGGAGGATTATTCTAAAACTTTACAGGGCAAGTAATACCCTGGGATTTAAATGCAGAAAGTCTAATTGTTGCCGGATCTCCTGTTGATATACAGGATTCATAATAATAACATTCTCAGGCCTGTATGCCGTTAATTCTTCTGGTAAAATAATTCTCTGGCCTGTTCCGGGGACGTAACAACCTTGTTTTCGGGGGTTAATGTCGACCACATACTGAATACTATTATTACTCCTTAAGATATTTAAGAAACTAACACTTTTACCCCCCGCTCCCCACACAACGGTCTTTTCGTTATTCTGTTCAATCTGTCTTAATGTATCATCCCACCATCTTAATTTCATAGTGCAGTTATAAGAAAATTCTTTTATGAGAGAGATAAATTCTTTAATAGTATCCTGATTCTGTATAAATGATTTCTCAATGTTTTTTGCAGGAGATGCTTCAATACTGATAAACTGGCCTTCAAAACCATGAGAGAGTTTAATCGTATTAAACCCTGATGCGTGAAACACCTTTTCAAGTGAAGTTAATCCGAAATAGGAACAGTGCTCATAAATGATATCCCACACTGAAAGGTCTTTGAGAATTAACGATATATTAGGAACCTCAAAATAGAAAACGGTATTATGCTTACCATGAACAGCAGCACGCAGCATCTTTAAGAATCCTAATGGATCTGGTACATGTTCAAAAACATTACGGCTGCATATAAAATCTCCGTAATAATGGGAGTATTTTTTTGAAAAGTAATCCTTGACGAGTGTCATTCGATCTGCTGACTTTTGCTGATACAGATTTTCATCACCACTTGGATCAAAACCAACTCCATAGTTATTTCCCATCTCACAGAGCAGGTATAAAAAATCACCTTTACCAGACCCTATTTCAATGATTCTTTTCTTGTATAATTGGTGGCCTTTTATCAACCGTTCAGCAATTGACTTCGTATAATCGCGATAGCATTTTGAGAAATATAATGAGTTATCATACTCCCTGGTATACTCCATCATTGAAGGATCAAAAGCTATATTCGAGATAAACCCGCAATCACTGCAGCATGCTAATTCAATATCACCCCTCGGACAAGAAAGGGCTTCATTTTTATCTTTCCACAGGATACCGACATGCGTTGGCATATGAGATATTGTATAGAAAGATGAAAATGACGATGATGAGCAGACGGGACATTTCTTTACCAACTCAACAGATTGTAATATCATAGACGTTACTTCCTTATTTGGATCTACCTCTGAGTTATCGGCACGATGATTTCAGTATGAAATATAAAAGCAGCATACTATTTCCAAATCTTCCATGGGGCATTACCTTCCTGCCAAAGATTTTCTAATAATTGTTTATCGCGTAACGTATCCATGCACTGCCAGAAAGATGTATGGCGATATGCCTTGAGCTGTCCTTCTTTTTCAAGTGATTCTAATGGTTTTTTTTCCCACGGGGTATCATTACTACCAATATAATTAAATACTTCCGGTTCCAGAACGAAAAAACCGCCATTTATCCACGCATCATTACTCCGAAAATTCTCAGAAAATCGTAACACACAATTACCATCGAGATCGAGATAATCCAGGTGTGCAACTGGTCTGACCGCAGTTAACGTAACATATTTTCCATGAGAGCGATGGAATTCGAGCAGTTTATGTAAGTTTACATTCGATACACCGTCACCATAGGTGAGCATAAATGTTTCATTTCCTATATAAGGGGCAAGTCGTTTAATACGGCCTCCGGTAAGCGTTGAGATCCCTGTATCAACCAAATCAATTGTCCAGTCAGGTCTATTGGTACCATGAATCTTTGTATCCCCGTTATCCAGATTGACCGTTAAGTTACTATTGAATGAACAGTAATCAAGTATATACTTTTTAATAATTTCACCCTTATAGCCGAGAGCAATGACAAAGTGAGTAAAACCATAATAGGAGTAGTGCATCATGATATGCCAGATAATCGGATATCCTCCAATTTCTACCATAGGTTTAGGTTTTATTTCTGTTTCTTCCGCAAGACGTGTCCCCATACCGCCAGCTAGAATGATTACTTTCATACGTTTTTCCTTTTTAGGATAAAAAATAACCAAAGAACACTGTAATTAAAGAACACTATGATATAGTACAAATTTAAACAATAAGAAGTTCTGCGGTAACTCCCAAACGATTGAGCTCGTCCTGTATTTCTTCACGGTAAACTGGATTCATAATGATAATACTATCCGGTCTGTATTCCTTTAAGAAAGTTGGACCTACAATCTTTTGCCCGGTCCCTGGCATATACATGTTATGCTTATAAGGATTTATGTCGACTACAAACTCAATTTCATCTCTTAAATCAAGATAATTTAAGAACGAAACACCTTTTGAACCGGACCCCCATATCACAATCCGATGACCATTTCCAATAATTTCTTTTACTTTGCGCTTCCATATATCTAACCTGTTTTGATAGTTTCGGGAAAAATACTGAACATCCTCGAATAGTTTTTCAAAGTCATCTTCATCTTCTAAAGGAATTTCTTTCCCATCGCTACCCATTCTGGCCTCTATCATCAAGTATTGATCGTGATAAATCATTGAGAGATTCATAACATCAAATCCACATTTGCGGAATAGTCTGGCAAGTGATACTGTGCTAAAATATGAGCAATGCTCATAGTAGATATCCCAAAAGCCCACTTCCCGTAAAATTGGAGTAACATTTGGAACCTGAAAGAAAACAATGGTATTGTGCCGGTTTTTTATCGAATGTTTAACTGTATTTAAAAATTGCGCCGTATGTTGAATATGTTCCAGAGTCATTTTACAACAAATGAAATTACCCGTGTAAGCAGCATATTTTTCCGAATAGAAATCCTTGATAAAAGTAATTCGGTTCTTTCCTGCGGATTGGTTACGTTCAATTATATAACTCGGGTCAAACCCGACTCCGCGGTTGTTCCCTGATTCGCAAAGCATCGTTAAAAACTCACCTTTTCCACAACCTATTTCAATAATATCTTTGTTATACAAGTTGTATTGATGAATCAGATAATTCGCCAGGTTCTTGTGAAATGTGTTAAAAGTAGGTGAAAAACCCTGCGTTTCTTCATACCGTGAAGAATATTCATGCATGCTGGCATCAAACGCAACGTTAAAGATAAAACCGCAATACTGACAAAATCCTAATATAATATCCCGTTTGGGATACTGTAAGGCTGTCTCCCGGTCTGGCATAAGAAGAACGCTGTGTACCGGTGCGTTTTTAATTTCAGAAAATAGCTCTACAGCAGGTGAATTACAATTGTAACAACAATAGTTTTCTGTCATTGCTGGTATCCATTCTTATTAGTATTATCCATAAAGACAATAACCTCGGAAAATCTCGTGAGGTTGAAAAAAACAATTGAGAAATTTCCCGCGTGAAACATCAGGTAAGGTAATCCATTTCTGATCAGGAATAAGTCTCGTCATCTGTGATTTATATTCATGTAATGCAGCTCGTTTTGATTCTAAAACAGTATATGTTGCTACAGAAAACCGGAAGTCTGAAAGAAAATGTACATTTGAGAGAACGGTATTTTTTAAGATTCTTATAGTTTTCAAACGGAGGCCGAATGATGTTGGAACCCACGGCCACTGATTCCAGAACCAAATAGGGTACTCGTACACGGTTATCTTTTCCCTATATTTCTGAAGAGCCTGTAGTATAATCCTGTTTGTAGCCCAATGATCTGATGGAATCTCTTTATGATATGGGATAAAGACCTCTTTTGGTTTATAATAAAGAAGAATATCGATTACCTTATCGGTAACCGTCTTTTGGTTCTGCCACAATTCTTTATCCTTAAACTCAAGAAAGTGAACATTATTCCGTTCTACGCCAAGTATCTGGGTTGCAGCAAGTGCCTCCGTTTTTCTCACAGATTTTAATTGCTCTTCTGATATCAGATGCGGGTGTGACCGGCAACCATCGGTCATGAAAACAACACAAACATTTGCACCGGCGTTTATTTTTTGAATAATAGTTCCGCCGCAACCTAACGTTTCATCATCAGGATGCGGTGAGAAAACAACGGCAGAGTGTTTTAATTCGTCCCCATCCCGTTCGGTCATAAGAGAATTCATGAGATTCCAATAAAATTTAAGCATAGATATTCCTGTTGTTCCCGTAACTGTTGCCGTACGTATTTTCATAGTAATACAATAATTTTTCAGAGATGCGATCCCAGGAAAACATATCAACCGCTCGTTTTCGTCCGGCATCTCCCATCGACCTCCTCTCATCTTCATCTGAAAGGAGACGAAGGATTGCTTCAGCTAATGCAGAGACATTTCCTGGTTCAACTAAGATGCCGGTTTTATCTTCTTCTACAACTTCTGTCATACCACCTACCCGTGTTGCTACTACAGGGATTTTTGTGGCCATAGCTTCTATAAGGCTCATTCCAAAACTTTCGCTCAGCGATGGGTTGACGAGTATTGATGCACTGCTGTACTTACTCTGTAAATATTCCTGCTGGATATGCCCCGAAAAGGTAACGTGGTCTGTCAGCTTTGGAGGAAGCATTGTTCTCAATTGAGAGAGATAGTTTTCTGTATAGAACAATTTTAAGTTGGTGACTGAAGTGTTATCATGCAAATCAACAATAAACTCCCGGGGTGTTTTATCATCGGGACCAATAATTTCTATACTGGTCTGAGGATAGTGTTTGACGATGATTTGAAAGGCCTCCAATAGAACATGTATTCCTTTCTCCGGCGTTATTCTGCCAACAAAGAGCAGCCGTTTCGTACCGTTTTTTTCCTTTAAAGCAGATTCATCTCCAGGAATAAAATGGTCTATATCGACACCATTGTAAATGGTCTGGCAGCGACCGGCAAATTGAGGAAAACAGGTGCGGATCTTCCGGGTTACATATTCACTACACCCCATAATTAAATCTACCTGGCGGAGACGATTTTCTATCATGAACCGGTCAAGCTGTACCAGCCAATCGCAGTGCATATGCAGGACGATTTTTATCCCCGGATTCAATGCTTTTATAATAGGAACGAATTGTGAAAAATTCTGGATATGGACAATATCACATTTCTGTTTTCTTAAATCGTTTGCTATTTTAGCAATAAATCCCAGATAGTAGAGCTGAGAAGCGAAAAGAGGTTTCGTGTGGTTCTTATTGAGCATTGGAAATCGTTTTAAATATTTAAGAAACAATTTGTCAGGGGATATTGAAACTCGCCGGTAGTGTATTCTCTCATGCTCATCATATTCCTCTTTTTTTTGCACCTTGTTATTACATGCATAGACAACAACTTCATGGGCCTTTGCTACGCGACGTGCAACTTCATAAATCCAAACGGATACAGAACCTGTTTTAACAGGTGGACAATTATTCCACGGCTGACTAATAAAGGCAATTTTCAATTTTTTCCCTCGATACACATTTTTACAGAGAACTTTCAAACGAATGAATACCATTATTCATTTTGAATAGTTATTTTCATGTTACAAGGTATTGACAATTTTTATTGTTCCTTATCTGGATACTTAACATGCCAGTTTCAAGGGTGACGTAGGGCGCTCCAATTTCCAGTAATCTTCAGGTTTTCCATAACACCTGAGAAACGCATGTGCATCAGGGGCTACCTGATCAACAACCCACTGAAGTGTGTTTTTATCCCATTGAGGATATTCTTTGAGGCGTCGTTGAAATACTCGCTTCAACGGGCGTATTACACCCGGTAGTAATAACTGTTTTGTAAAATAGAGTTGTGGTATCTGTCTCATCGTACGAATGATCTTCGTATCAACAAGATTACCGGATACATTACGTGGTTTCTCTGGATCACGTAGTTGAAACGTTGGATCAACACCAAGAAACCGGAAACAACGTTCAAGAACTTTACGTGGATTGTTTTTAAAATCTTCAAAAAACAACACCAGTATTCGGTCATCAGGGAAATATTCGCGATAAGCACTAATCTGGTGGAAATAGAGACTGGTATTAATAAAACCAGGAAATTGCCTCAGTGTGTCACAAAAACGTGTTGTGATATGGCCGCTCAGTGTTGAATGGATCCAGTGGGATTCGATCCGTTCTAAAGGATGACGGACTATATAGATTAATTTCACCCCGGGCAAATCCCGTGCTATACGGATTGCAGTTTGTGGAAAAATAATCCTTTTGGTATATGATGCAGAACCTTCCCCGATTGCGGTTTTGTCCGCAGCAGCTGAAAAAAGTGACTCATACCATTTCCAGCCCCGTTGATATAATTCATCTTTGCAAAAATATTCTGGTTCTTTTGGTTTACTGATAAAAATATCTGTATGACTTCCTAACAATTCACAAAGACTTGTGGTTGCACTTTTCATTGCCCCGATAACAAGAAAATTTGGCCTCATGGAGAGTCTCCTGTGTTCTGAATAACAGATAATTTGTTTCATAAAACGGAATAACGCTTACGACCGTATTCGTATACGTTCGTAACCAAATTTAATCTTATTATAAATACCTTTTTGCTGTATTAAACCGTAGCAGGTTCTTTTTATAAGATCTATTTCTCTCTTGTCAAAAAACTTTGCTAAATACAGGCTCAGAAAAAATGAAATCATTAACACAGTCCGGAAGAGTATATCAAGATACATATTCGGCATTTCAAATACCCGGGAAGACCCGGATGCAATAATAAAAACCAAGGCTATTTTTAAAAACCTACCCTTTTCATATGGAACGTAGTATAATTTCTGACTTATCTGATAAGTTATAAACGTAATTACGAGATTTGTCGCAAACGATATAAAACCAGCCCCTATCATTCCATATTTCGGAATAAATAAGATATTGAACATAATATTGAAAAATGCCCCAAAGCACATAACGTAGAGAAAATAATGGGTCTTTTTTGCGATATGTATTCCTAAATTAAATATACAAAGCATACCATAGACGATACCTGCATATACTAAAGGCAGGACAACTTTATGTGCATCCCAGAATTGATCATTAGCCATTAATTTAATAACTACAGGGGTAAAAACAATGAGGCATAAACCCAGGGAACAGAGGATGAACAGAAGATACGTTGCAACTGTCTTAAACGTTTGTTTTGCATGATCCGAGGCCGCGATTTGGAAGGCATAGGCGGACCATGACATCATAAAAGGAACAATAATGAGGAGACTTAATATATTAGAAAATCTACTTCCGACTGAATAGAGCCCTACTTCGTGCGCAGAAGTAAACCTTTGAAGTAAATATTTATCGGAAAAATGCATTAACCAGGAAAAAATTCCAGCCGGAATCAGCGGAAGGCCAAACATTAATAAATCCTTGAGTTTTGGAAATGAAAAGGTAAAAAATGTAATATTTCTTATTGAGAAGATGTTCAATATAACCACGACGAAAGCACTGGCAGCATTCCCGAGGAGAACACCTTTCACTCCGATTTTCAATACTGCTACAAAGATTACATTGAGTATGGCCTGTAAGAAGAAACCTATTAACGACACCCGAATATATTTCAGCGGTTGTGATTTTACCCGGTAGAGACTGAAAGGAATTATTGACACTATCTGAAAAAGACTGGTAAATGCAAGTATCCTTACCAAGGTTGATAAAGATGAATTATCCTGGTTAAATAATACCGTACTTAACGGTTTTGAAAACAGGTGTAAGAGACCGAAGATAATACAAGCAGAAAAAATCAAATAATAATGGGATGTCCGTATGAGGAGTGATCTCTGTGATTCCGATTTTGAAAATGCATATGATCTTGCAAAAGCAGAATTCATTCCCTGGGAACCAATGGTAAATAAGATACTTGAAGTAATCATTAATATTTCCAGCCGTCCGTAATCTGTAGGAGTAAGATATCTTGTATATACAGGTAATAAGAGAAATGTTACCAGTCGCTTTAAGGCATCTCCTAAACCATAAATAACAGAATCCTTGCCTAGCCGTTTTATGTGTTGTTTCATTCCGTTTGTATCAGTTATTATATTCTCTGTTAGTTGTAATGGTATCCTCGGAAGCTAAATTTATACAATAGTAGGATTCGGTATCGGAATGATAAATTTTCCACCACGGCGGCGATATTCATCCTGCTGACGTAAAATCTCTTCTGAAAAATTCCAAGAGAGTAACAAGACATAATCTGGTAAATCTTCCAATAATTTTCCTGGTGAGAATATTGGTATATGATTGCCCCCCATATAGCGTCCGTGTTTAAAGGTATTCATATCCACGATATAATCCAAAAGCCGAGTATCAATCTCACAATAACTCAATAAGGTGGTAGCTTTAGCAGCTGCTCCATAAGCAGCGATTTTTTTCCCTCTCTGTTTAAGACCCCATAACATGTCTGATAGGGAACTTCTTAATTTTTGTACACGATCGGCGAAATTGAGATAGTACTGTATCTGGTTAACCCCCCTCTTCTCTTCTTCTTTCAACAACACAGAAACCGGTTCAGGTGTGGATTCACCATGCTCAATAAATAAACGTAATGATCCGCCATGTATTGGAACACGTTTGACTTCACTCAGACAAAGGGAATGTCTCTTTAATAATCTGTGCAATGCTGTTACTGAGAAGTAACAGAGGTGCTGGTGATAAATCGTATCAAATTCATTGCGGTCAACAAGATCAACAACGTAGGGAACTTCAATGACAGCTATGCCTGATTCTGCCAGGAGAACCCGGATACCCTCGACAAAACCATTGAGATCCGGCACATGCGCCAATACATTATTCGCCAAGAAAACATCGGCTATGATCCCCTCTTCCTGCCGAAGTCGTCTTGCCAAATCCAGACTAAAAAAAGTACATAAGGTAGGGATCCCTGCTTTTTGTGCTGCCAGAGAAGGTCCTTTTGCAGGATCGATACCAAGAACCGGGATTCCCTTTTCCACATAATTTTTGAGCATGTAACCATCATTACTTGCAGCTTCAACAACAAGGCTGTCTGCATTGAGGTTTCTTGATTCAATAAGCGTTTGTGCGCTTTCACGAAAATGCCGGAGAAGTGCCTGTGAAACCGAGGAAAAATATGGATAATCTCTGCAGAAAAGAATCTCCGGTGACACAGATTCTGTTATTTGCAAGAGAGAACATTCTGAACAGAATACCAGATCAAGCGGAACCATCAACTCTTGTTGCACCCTCTGTTCTTCTGTTATCAGAGCATCGGCTAACGGAGTATTCCCCAGAGATAAAATTACATCAAGGCCGGAAGATCCGCAAGATCGGCATGTTAATTCTTTTCGTATCATATTACGTAATCGGTCTCCAATTTTTTTGTGGTTTCTGTAGATTTACAATTTTTCCATCGTAAGGTTTCATCTAACCGGTCATCACTCAATGCTTTTTTGATATATGCAATGCGTTTGTATCGAGGTCCTTCGAAATCCTCCAGGGTTAATCCTACCGTTCTATAGGCGGCATATAACTGTTCTGCACCTTGTCGTGCATTCCATTTTGGTTTATATCCTGGCAGAGTTGTCATTAACTTATGAAAATTCACCCGGTAACAGCGTTTATCAGGCCCTGAATCTTCGGCAAATTCTATCCGGCATCCGGGTATTGTCTCCTCGACAATTTTCGCTAAATCCCTGATCTGATAGTTTTCTTCTGTTATACCAACATTGAACGCCTGATTATGTATTTGTTCCCGTGGTGCATCTATTACGGCAATAAAAGCACGCGATATGTCTTCTATATGTACAATGGGACGCCATGGTGTACCATCGCTTTTAATATACACACGGTTTGTCGTAAAGGCCCAGGCAACTAAATTGTTGAGTACAAGATCGAAGCGTAGGCGTGGTGATACCCCATAAGCCGTTGCATTCCGGAGAAATACCGGGCTAAAATCTGAATCTGCCAGTTTTGCCACTTCTTGTTCAACAAGTACTTTAGATTTACCATACGGAGTAACCGGATTAAACTCAGCATCCTCGGTCACCATGTTCTCCCCTGCCACGCCGTAGGTACTGCATGATGAAGAGAAAATAAAACGGGTAACGCCAACCTCCTTTGCTAATTGAGCTAAACATACTGAAGCATTATAATTAATTTCGTACGTCAGTGTCGGATTTAAATCTCCCAGCGGGTCATTTGAAAGCCCGGCTAAATGAATTACGGTATCAATTCCATCAAGATCGGCTGCTTCAACATCACGAATATCTTTTTTTATTTCAGGTATATCCTGAATCCCGCTACCAAATGTACATTCCTCATAAAGATCGCTATCTAATCCTACCACATCATATCCTTTATCCAGCAACATTGGTATCATTACCGTACCTATATACCCCTTGTGACCTGTTACTAATATGCGCATGTTAATCCTCCCAAATTTTCCATGGTGCGTTGCCACCTTGCCAAAGACTTTCCAATAACCGCTTATCACGAAGTGTATCCATACATTGCCAGAAGGACGTATGACGATAAGCCATCAGTTGCCCTTCCTTTGCTAATGATTCTAAAGGCTTTTTTTCCCACTGGGTATTGTCATTATCGATGTAATCAAATATCTGCGGTTCAAGGACAAAGAATGCCCCATTAATCCATCCTTCGCTTGTTTGAGGTTTTTCAGAGAACTCAACGACCTGGTCACTCTTCAAATCAAGATGACCAAAACGTGCCGCCGGACGAACAGCGGTTAATGTAGCATATTTACCATGAGAATAGTGGAAATCGAGTAAATTTAGTAAATTTACGTCTGATACCCCATCCCCCCATGTCAGCATAAATGTTTCATTTCCTATATAAGGAGCAAGCCGTTTAATACGGCCTCCGGTAAGCGTTGAGATACCTGTATCAACCAGGTCAACAATCCAGTTCACTTTTGCTTTATTACTATTGTGGATCTGTACTTTACCATCCTTTAAATTAACGGTTAAATTGCTGTTCAACGAACAATAGTCAACAATGTACTTTTTTATCGCCTCACCTTTATATCCGAGAGCAATGACAAAATGATTAAAACCATAATGTGAGTAGTGCATCAAGATGTGCCAGAGAATCGGCCTACCGCCAATTTCAATCATTGGTTTCGGTTTTACTTCTGTTTCTTCAACAAGGCGAGTACCTACACCCCCTGCAAGAATTGCTACTTTCATATTCCTCCTTTCCCATCAGATACGATATCGTGATTCAAAATATCCAACATACAACCGAAAAAAACAAACGCGTTGCGTCCAATGTAACTTATCTTATTCAGCCGCCCTTCAGCAGTAAAAATTCGTATCAGACACTAGGTATTTTTATGATATTTTAGAAGAAATTGCTTTGTTGCTAACAATATCTCACCCGTATATAATTTATACCAATGAAGTGTTTTTAACATAAGGAACCCAAACAGAAACATCTTCTCTTGTAGCTTTATTTGCGATCGTTTAACAGAAACGAAATTTTCATATCTGCGCCTACACCATGGCATAACAATCTTTTTTTTATTTCTCGGATCAAAAAATTCCAACTGCCTTTCTGTACTTTTATCATAGCTAGACGCTCCCGGATGGAGTCTTCGGAAAAATAACTTTTCGGGGATTTCAAAAAACTTGCCATACAGACTTAGCTCTGCCATTAAACAGCTATCAGATGAGATATAATTACCAATAAGTGGTGTCTTTCTTAAAACATTCGCCCGCATTAACCCGAAAACGGCATTACACATCCTTATGGATCTTATTAATTTAATAAAGCGCTTTATCGGTGTTTCGTCTTGTAAATTGAGACCATCGTAATAATCACTTATTATTATTCCATGTTCATTAATAATTTTCGTTTTTGAATAACAAACAACAACCTGAGGATCTTTGTCTAGTATATCGACACACAGATGGAGATATTCTGGTGCAAATATATCATCTGAAGCAGCCCACTTAAAATACTCTCCTACTGATAACTGAAAGACATAGTTATAATTCCATGACGCACCTCGATTACTTTCATTCCGATAGTAGCGAATGCGCCGATCCTTCATCATATAAGCGTGGCAAATTTCCCTTGTATCGTCGACAGATGCGTTATCAGATATTATTAATTCAAAG
The DNA here is from genome assembly GCA_021646405.1 of Candidatus Loosdrechtia aerotolerans. GTDB lineage: Bacteria > Planctomycetota > Brocadiia > Brocadiales > Brocadiaceae > Loosdrechtia > Loosdrechtia aerotolerans. The sequence goes on along the minus strand of SOER01000002.1, from coordinate 138,508 downwards.
TCTTGAAAGGTTTGAATTAATATTGAATCCAACGTTTCTTTGAGAAATTTACCACCATTGTAAACTGGTAGACCAATGCTAACCCGGGGATGTTTTTCACGCATAATTTTTTTAAAAATGTTTTTTGACATAATTATGTAACCTAATCCTTGATACATCAAAAAATATACCACGCAGGGAAAAATCATCCGATTCTATATTGATAATGAAAAAAGGTGCCTGTAAAAGGAACAGCGATGGTAAGGTTACGAAACGAAAATTGCGCATATGTGACATGTCACAATACTGTGCAGGCACACCACTGTGACATATGGCATCAGATGATTACAGAATAAAAGAATAGGGATAGAGACTTATCTTTTACCTGTTATCAGTGAATGACTGCATCCATTCTTTGATATTCAGCAAAGTGAATGACTGCATCCATTCTTTGATATTCAGCAACATGTTTAGAGTGGTTTGATTTGTCGAAATGAAATTATATTGGCATGATATGGCACAGAAAAGAATCACAAAAGTGTACCTGTTATACGCTCATATAATGAGGGGAAGAAGGAAACAAGTCTAGTTTCAAAATCAAATATCAAGCAAAATAATGCGTGAATAGCCCTTTTATGAATCCTCTGGAGCTAATAGGAAATCCAAGTTCTTTTAATTCTGTTCTATAATAGTTCCAAAGCTCTTTTCTCTTTCTGCTTCGTAAAAAAATATTTTTTATAAAAAATCTGTAATACCTTTTTGTCCATTCTCTCAATCTTTTCCTGTACTCCTGTTCTTTTAAATACACAGGACCATATTTTTTTAATACAATGAGCTCCCCCAGAAAATAGGTATTCAGTTTTTTTGCAAGCATAGTTCCTGTCTTGTTATGCCTTCTTGTAAATGAAAGTATCTGATGAACAAAACCAAAATCGGAATTCTGTAAAACATCAAAGCATGCCTCTTTATCTGCATGAATGTTTCTCTCATTGTAGAATGATACACGGCTTCTGATAACATCTGACCGTAGGAGTACTGTTGTTGGTGAGCCAAAAACATATTGCCTGCCAAGCATAGTAGACCGACAAATATCACGTCCGGGTATTATGGTACATGCATGGGGTATTCCATGAAAATTTATCTTAATACCATCAACACGATATGATCCAACAATGCTAACGGAAGGATATATCTCTGCAAGCTCCACCATTTTCATTAAACATTCCGGAAATAACCAGTCGTCAGCATGCACTACCTTGCAATATTTACTTTTCCTGGAGATAAGGCGAAATGCCAGGTTATGATTTTGAATAACGTTCAAGAACCGATCATTATGATGAATACGGATTCTTTTATCCTTTTTCGAATACTCCTGAGCAATCTCCGGCGTTCGGTCTGTACTACAGTTATTTACTATAATGTATTCCCAGTTTTGATATGTCTGCGTTAATACACTTTCAATACATTCCGCAAGATAGTTCTCGTTATTATGTACGGGTGTTATTACACTAATAAGAGGCTGTGAAATTAAATTCATCCATTCTTTATCCAAAAGGTTTTATAAGATAAGTCTTATTCTGATTTCATACATGGTCGTATATGAATATCGGTAACTTCTGCACTTCGAGGTAAAGAGAGTACATTTATCGTTACTGAGGCAATGTCTTCCGCTTGCATGAGCTGTTCTGGCCGGTAAGTCCTTCCCTCTCTTTCATGAATCGCTTCCTGCATAGGTGTGGCAGTCTTTCCAGGGTAGATGCTTACTACGCGAACACCCCGGGTATTTACCTCTGCCCTCAATGTATCAGCAATGGCCTTTAATGCATGTTTTGTTGCTGCATATTGACTAAAATTTGCTTTTGTGCTCAATCCTATACTGGAATTTATAAATACGATTTGTCCGCGCCGTGATATGATGAACGGCAGTAATACCTGAGTAAGTAAGTAAGGAGCACGAACATTTATTTGATATTGTTTATCAAGATGCTCAACAGAAGTGTTTTCAAACCTGCCCATTGAACATATCCCCGCACTATGGATAAGTATATCAATTGACCCGAAGTCACGGTGTAAACAGGCCCTCAGTTTCTCAATGTCTGCATCTAATGTTATATCAGCCTGGTAACATTCTATACCTGGTGACACACCTTTCATCTCTTTAGCCATATCCTCAAGGACTTGCAGGTTACGCCCCACAAGACAAACGGATACACCTTGTGATGCAAGACTTAAAGCAATGGCCTTACCGATACCACTACTTGCTCCTGTTACAACTGCTCTTTGACCTTTCAAGATAACCATATGTGAAACAGAATATTATTATTATTGGACAAATTCTCTTAATAAATTATTTTTAACTAATAATGAAGCAGCTTCCCGGATTACCGGAAAGGCAAGACCTGACCGTTCAGAAATGTCTAATAAGGTATTATTCCTATCTGATAAATTCAGGACCCATAACATGGCAAGTTCTTTCCGTTTTCTATCCTGTTGCCCACCCGTCATCTGGTATAAACCTCTTTTCCCAAGTTGTGGCTCACACTTTGGGTTTTGGTTTACATATGCTTTATTATTCTCGAGAGTGTCAAAAATCATTAAAAAGAGAGAAAACGATTCAGCGAGATACCGGGGATGAATAAATTCTAAATTATCCGACGATGTATGATATTGCGGGTACTGGCCATAAGGAGACCTCATCAAACATCCTACCGGAAGATTAAATTCAGGAGAACAATACTGCCGCTCGTCATACCCGTAAGGAATAAAATCACGTACTTCATAATCAAATGTCGAATTTTTCAAGGCATTGATGACTACCCGATCAATTTCTGCATCTCCCCGGCGACTCTTTTTATAAGTAAACTTACCAGAGTCACCGAGACACGCGGCAACTAACCCATGTTTAATTTTTGAGACATGGGCCTCATGTAAACTCAGCCAGGTTATAGAACCAATTGTTCCCGGAATAAAGAGAAATCTATATGAATAATTGAGGGATAGACTACTAAGGTGCTTTATAAGAAAAACAGCAAGTGCAATTCCTGAAAGATTATCATTGCAGAGTGAAGGATGGCAGATATGACAGGATATCAATATCTCATCTGTTCTCTTTCCGCGAATGCAGTATTCACCATATGTTAGAGAGCCATCTTCAAGTGAAGAATCAATAACTACCTCGTATTCATCCTCTTCTAAACCTATAAGCTGATTATGGCTTATGCAAAATCCCCATTGTTCTTTATAATAGGTAGTCCTATAGGGAATCCATTCCGGATACTCTGGTATCGTAAAAAGATGCTCTTTTAGTTCGCTAAGAGAAACCTTTTTTCTTACAGGGATACTATAATTAAGAATATGCAATGTATTCTTTTTAAAATCAATTACTTTTTCTCCTCTGGAGTTCTTGACATATGCATCTCTCATGTTCCATTCCTTTGGTACAGTCCAATCAAATACCCTGGTTCCGGTTGGAACTTCATGAGTTGTTACAGGAATATGTTTTTTCAATATGCGGAAGGTCTCACGAACCCCGTTACCTGTTATACTGCGGCATATGGGATAGAGTTCGTTGATGAGTTGATACATAGGAAACCCAATTCCCTCTAAGCCCTGTGATTTTATTTCTGTAATCGTCATACATACACCTTTACTTCAGGAATAAATACGATGAATTGTCCTCCCCATTCACGGACATAAGACATCTGCTGCATAATCTCTTCCTTAATATTCCATGGGAGTATTATCAGATAGTCTGGTTTTGTTTCTCTGATTTTATCGGGGCTATAAATAGGTATATGTGTTCCCGGTAAATAATGATTTTGTTTATGTGGACTGAGGTCCACTGTATATTCAATAAAATCAGAACGGACACCACAATAATTAAGAAGGGTATTCCCCTTGGCAGGTGCACCATAACCAGCAATTGATTTTCCTGTTTGCTTAACAGTTACGAGAAAGGTTAATATCTTTCTTTTTATCTCTTTTACTTTTTCAGAAAACGTAAGATACAACTCTATACGCTTGAAACCAGCATCATTCTCCCTATTCTTCAAGTGAAATACCTTCTGGTTTATTGGTTTCGAAGTATCTTCACTATGGCGTGCATAGATCCTTAAAGAACCACCGTGTGTTTGCAATTCATTTACATCAAAAATCGTTAGACCATAGTTTTTAAAAATAGTATCTACGGTAGTAAGTGAGAAATACGAAAAATGTTCATGATAAATAGTATCAAATTGGTTTTCTTCCATAAGTCTCATAAGATGGGGGAACTCCATGGTAATAATGCCTTTTGGCTTTAAAATTATTTTCATTCCTTTTACGAAATCGTTTATATCAGGAACATGAGCGAGAACATTATTTCCTATCAGGAGATCCGCATATGTACCTTCAGCAGCTAACTCTAAAGCTGTTTGCGTTCCAAAAAACTTTACGACTGTTGGGATTTCAGCTTCTTGTGCTGCCTTTGCCACATTCTTTGCAGGTTCTATACCCAGTACCGGTATTCCTTTTTCCCTGAAATATTGAAGAAGATAACCGTCATTGCTGGCAATTTCAATAACTCTGCTCTGAGAATTGAACTTAAAGCGATCGGACATCATCTCTACATAATCACTTGCGTGTTTGAGCCACGTATTTGAATATGAGGAGAAATATGCATAATCATCAAATATCTTTTTAGGAGACTCATGAAGCGGTAACTGAACTAAATAACATTTCTTGCATACGTATACGTGGAGTGGATAAAAAGGTTCCATGCGGTGAAGTTGGTTTGCATTTAAATAGGAATTTGCTAACGGTGACATTCCTAAATCTACAAAGGTATGATCCAAATAAGTCTTGCAAAAACGGCACGTATTTTCTGTTTGTATTACCATATAAAATTATTTCCCATACTTCGTTCTGATAAAGGTATCGAAGACTATTCTATAACTCGCCACTTCTTACTATTTGTCATTACATCAATGAACACTATCAAAAAATATACCATTACCAGAAAAAAACGATTTACTTACTGTAATATAAAAAAAGAGGGTTTAAAGAGGGTAAAGACAGGTAAACAGAAATGAACGAAATATGACCGATAAAATGGTATGTAAACAGACAGATGTGACATGCCACGGAAACGTCTTGATACAGGATCGCGACATGACACACAACGTGTATCACAGAGATGATTTGGCAGAACTTACTGAAAATATCCGGCTTCCTGCAAGCCAAACAGGTTTAGCTTGCAGGAAGCCGTAAAATAACTTTACTCCATGAAAAAACTATTCTTAAAATACAGAGCGATAACCGTTAAATATTCCCCTTTGTTCCTGAAGATAATGTGGCGTCCGCTGTTGTAAACGATTTCTCATCACCATTAACTCTCCCGCCGTTATTCTCTGCTACTACACGATAATAATATGTCGCACCCGGTGTTAACGCATTAATCTTCTTTCTCACCAGTTCAAAATCTCCACTATTGTCAATATTCTCAGCAGAGGTTTGGCCTGTATACTCACCACTCTCGGTTCCATACTCAAACCATACCTCGGTGGAAGAGCCCCCCGGATTAACCTTGCCTCTCAGCATTGCTGTTTTCACCATCACATCTTTTGTAGATAAGGTTCTTGCCGTTGCCGATATTGGTTTAGTCATAAATGATTTCTCAACACCATGAGCGGTACCTTCAGTATTCTGTGCCACAATACGATAATAATATGTCGCACCTGGTGTCAACGCATTGATCTTCTTTCTCACCAGTTCGAAATCCCCGCTACTGCCTATATTCTCAGCAGAGGTTTTGTCTGTATACTCACCACTCTCGGTTCCATACTCAAACCATACCTCGGTGGAAGAGCCCCCCGGATTAACCTTACCTCTCAGCATTGCTGTTTTAGACAGTGCATCTTTTTCTGATAATGTTCTCGCAAACGGACGTCGCGGTGCAATAGTAGCTGAAAGTTTCAGATTACCAAAAGCTGAGGTATCACAATAGTTGTATTCTGTTCCGTTCCAGACGGTTACATGTTCTCTTTCGCCACCATTGTCATCGTCGTCGTTCTGTATATCAAAACCAATCTTCATTCCCGCAGAGGGTGTGATACCGAGATTACTCCACGGGATAGCTACCTCAACATTATATCCCTCAGGAGTTGCAGCCCATGCATGTTCTATACCTGTTGCTTCTTGCTTGGAAAATAATGTTGAATCTTTATACCTTACCATAATCTGCCTGTCATATTTATCGTAGCTCATACCATGATTATAGTTCGCATCAATATAGATCTCAATCGTATCATCATGCCACGGTTCTGCCGAATCATTGTGCAAATCATTGTCCAGCACCTTGACCCCTACATAGAGATTTTTATCATCCCACAGCGCACCAAAATGCACTTCATTATCCGGAGTACCTGTAATGACTTTTGTTGCACTCGTGCTTATATCCCACTCGGACTCACCAAGTCTTCCGTTTATGAACGGGCTCTTCGTAACCCTCTTTGCAACCAGCGATTTACGTGGTATTGTGTAATGAATTGTGATTGTATCTGAACTGGTATTATTTGCTCCGTCTCTGGCTGTTACAGTAATTATGTTCTCACCTCTTGCCAGGACTATTTCTGGTATTGACCAGCTCGTGGTGCCCTGTGCAATTCCACTTCCGGTTCCGGTTCCATCACTATTGTTAGTCCAGGTAACGCTGGTTACCGATTCATTATCAGATGCTGTACCGCCAAGACTTATGATGTTTTTATCCGTCGTGTAAGTACTCTCCGTTGTGGGTGAGGTAATATCTACCGTCGGTGAAGCAATATCACTCTGGTTTGTATACGGAGGTGGCAACTTCCATACTCCATGATACGAACCGGCAAATACATGGCCAGTATGTGGGTTAACATTCAATGCATTAATATTGATCTCAGGACCAATGTTATAACTGACGTTATGCCACGTTACGCCATAGTCGGTTGATCTGAAAACACCGTTTGATTGGCCGTATGTAGGTGCTGCCCGTCCGATATATATCACATTCGGCTGCACCGGGTCAACCGTTATGGTTTGAGTCTGTTGTCTTCCAAACCAATCCTTTGTCAGCCCGCTGGATGATGATTTCTCAATCCATTTGGAGCCGTCGTAAATGAAGACACCACTTGAATCAACCGCAGCATATAATCTGTTTTGATTCGTTGGATCAACTGCAAGTTCCTTGATACTTGCACCTGTTGATCCTTTAAAAGATCCATAAGGGGCAGACCATGTGGCTCCACCATCAGTTGATTTATAAACCGTATTTACCCCATTACTACTTGATGCAGAGTACACAATATTACCGTCCTTGGGATACATAGCACATATTCTTTTTGATAGTTTCTTCCACGTATACCCCTTATCCGTACTCTTGAACCGGCCTGCATAAATTACCTTAGGGTTTTGCGGATTGAACGCAACAAAACGGTAATTATCTTCAGTACTGTTTCCATTCGAATCCTTCATTATTTGTTTCCATGTTTGACCATTATCCCGCGTAATGCAAAGAACATGGGTATACCATTCACCTACAGCGGCTACGATGACCTTAGATCCCGGAGTAGGATCAAGTGCACCTACAGGGGTTGATTTATCACCGTACTTCGGAACATCCAGAGTTCTAAATGTAGAGCCACCATCTTCCGTAAGATATGGTCCATAATCTGTTAAAAAGAATACAAATCTATCGGGGTTATTGGGGTCCCAGCTAATTGAATTTGAATTCCAGGCCACCGCTGCCCCGGTATACCCTGAGGACCTGAATTTCCAGTTAACCCCACCGTCGTAGGTCTTTTTAATGTGATAGGCATTTCCCGCAATAAGAGCAATATTTTTGTTCGTTGGGTGGAAAGCCGTTGGTGCAGCAAGGAAACCTATATAACTGGGGTTTTCAGGATTAACCATAGAACCGCTCACATACCCGTTGCCATTTTTATCATCCAGACTATCCGGAATATACCAGTTTGCACCGCCATTGTGGGTATAATACACATACCATGATGCATAAAAACTCACATACAGATAATTGGGATCTACCGGACTTATAGAAAGATAGCTTACCTTTTTCCCGAGGCTCAGCTCCGATAATCCGTTATTTCTTGAACTAAAACTATCTCCGCCATTTGTTGACATATATACCCCATACTGCCTCACTGCTGCATAGATGATCTTGGGATTTTTGGGATTAATAACAACGGTATGCGGATCTGTAGGCAGCCCGGAACCAATTTTTCTCGTAGACGCACTGCCGCCATTATCTGTTACCCGGTAAAGCCCATCTGTAGTTGAAACAAATAAAACAGAAGGATTAGTTGGATGCGACTTGACGTCGTTAATTTTCTTTGTTGTAAGAACATTGAGAGACGTCCATGTATCTCCACCATTCGTCGATTTCAATATTCCCTGGTCGTGAGTACCAGCATATACGACATTACTTGAGGATCCAAATGCAAAGTGAACCCCTCCTTTCTCATCTGCAGATGGTTTCTGATAATGTGTTTGTTTCACCTGTTTCCAGGTTTTCCCTCCATCTGTTGTCCTGTAGATGCCGCTTGATTTTGATCGGATAGAGCGACTAACCGTGTGAACAGAACCAGCAACAAACACGACATTTTTGTTTCTGGGGTCTACAACGAGTGAGATTCCCCCTTTTGCATAAAAACCCGTATTGGCAATTTTCCACGTAGCACCACTATCAGTGCTTTTCCAAACCTGAGAAGTATCAGACGTTAAATAAACGATGTTCGGGTCTGATGGAGCATACGCAATAGTATAAATTAACTGTGTTCCCTCACCACCAGAGAGCCCTGCCGCTTTCTGGGCCGCAGTCCTTATGGGAACCTGTTGCCAATTCATTGGAGCAAACGCCTGCCGGTCGCTGCGAGAAGCCAGAGAATCTGGGGATTTATGAACATCTGGTGTGCTTTTATTCAATAATGCACTCTTGCTGTCTAATCCATCGTCAGTACTATCGGTCGCACTGCTATCGATATTGGATACATCACTGATATCCTGCGTTTCATCTACCCCCGGTTCTCTTTCAGCAATTACCTGTTTATCGTTTGAAAGCATAAAAATGTATCCTTTACCAATATCACTCTTATTCTTCAAACGAATCTCAGTGTCGGTGATAGTAACATCTGAAAAACCATCCCCGGATTCAGTAAAGAAATCATCCGTCCGCTGTACTGAGGTTACTACCTCATCTTCACGGATCTTTATAACCCCGCCTGTTGTTAAAAAAACGGCAAAAAGTCCCCCCGTCCTGGGATGTTGTGAATAGATAACATCTTTACTGGCATAACTCTTTGTACTCTGATAAATATTACCGTCCCATGACCGATCGATGAGAGGAACATTATTGAGATTATCCCAGTTAGGTATGCAGCGTATGAGTTTAAGCCCCGGAGAAACCTCTGTAATACTCTGGGAATCAGACCTATCCTCATCATCGCTAAACTGCCCAAACCAATTAAACCATGCACCGTTTATCCCTGCTTTAGCAGCAATAAGGCGGTTCTTGTACCCATCAACATCACTTGCATGGGAATTACCAACGTCACCTTTTGTAACAGGCAATCCTATGTTGAAAATATTCGCATTATCCACAAAATCTGTATTCTGTGAACTTCCCTGGCTCAGCATATCCGGAACTAATTCATCCCTGTCTGCACGATCCTTTATCTGATATAACCATTCGTTATTATCTATTTCATTATAGAGCCATGTTGAGCGGGTAATCCATTTTGCATCCGGGAACTCCTGCGCAATCCTCATTCGTAATATTTTATAAAATGCGGCTAGTCCGTCAGAGTATGTCACATATTCATGCGTAATAGTGCCGTGTACTAATCCTGAATTCATACCCGTCCAATGCGATAAAGAAACCGGTATGTTCTTACCATTTTCATCCAACCGATAAAAATTACCGGTAAGTTTTGGCTCATTAAGAATGTATCCACCAAAGGTAAATGATAAATAAGAATTCTCATAACGTTTTATCATCGCAATAATTTTCTCTACAACTTTGTCAATAACCGCCTGTTGCTGGAAATCCCACATTACAGAGAATTTTGTAGAAGTACGGGAAGGATAATATCCTGTTGCTAAATTTTGAGGAAATGGATCGTTGCTTTTCCATACCATATTCCGGTTATAAAATTTCCTTGCCTCATCTGAAATAGGTTCTGTAGTATCTATTTCCTTGCTATAACCGGACAGAACTTCTGGATACCAGAATGGATCAACAAGATAAAATTTTAGTCCTTCACAATCCGGATTATCATGATAGTCTTTAATGGAAGAAGACGGATTTATAACAACAGATTCATATCCCATCTGTTTTGCATATTTGACATCTTCCTCTGGTTTACCACACCAAGCAATTCCATAAAAATTTTTGTAACCTTTTCCATCCACTTCTGCGCAAACATTTCCATGAAAAGAAAATACCTGGCTAAAAAGTAAAAATGTAAATCCTAAAAGACTAATAATTCGCTTCATGAAACATCTTCTCCTGACAAAACAATTTAATATAGTTGCACTCATAACGTTAGAAACTAAAATTGCAACTTACAAAGAAACCCCTCCTTCCTTTGGAGAATTTATTTTACCGAATGTGACATGGCACACCTCTAAACACTACTACCTGTGCCATGTCACACCTTTTTTCCTGACTGAACAATCTATTCACCCAATTATATCTTGAATAGACCTATTTAAGACAAAAAACACCATTAAAAAATATAATAACCTTTAAAAATGGCATAGTTTTTGATATCTTTGGTCTTATACTTAACGAATAAGACAAAATCATTGAAGAAACTCAGATATAGTATCGTGTTTTTAATTTAACAAAATATTTAGACACATTTTAAAAAATATTCACAAGTCTATCTTAAGATAAGCAATTTTTGCGGAGAGTCCCGATTAAATAATTCCTAACACGCTTTTGCTTTTAGCAGGTTATCAGCTCTGATTTAACCAGAATAAACAGAAATACTATTTAATTACAGAGATAAGTATTTCGATGTGGACAGGGGTGGTGTCGAAACAGAGGGTGTAACCATTTTAGAAACAAATAGCCTGTGGTTAAAAATTATAAATATTTGCGGACTTAAAATGACAAAAAACTGTGGAAGATGCTCCTGGTTAAAAGAGATTGATGAACAATCACTATAGCACAGAGCATGGAACCCGGTATACATGCACACTTTGTATGAAAAGTATACGGTAATTTTGACGTTCAAAAAATCTTGAATCAGCTATAGAGTGGTACCCCATGAATTGCCACTCTACATTAATCAAAAATAGTCGCTGAAGGCCTCGTTACAAGATCATTGAAACAACGAGGTAAATGAGAAAACTAAGGTTTATAAGATACAGATAAAATGTGTTTTCAAAAAACAAACCCTAAAAGGCTTACTAATGTGGTTATATTAATAACATAGTAAATGTTAAATGGCAATAAAAAAATTGAATTTTTTTTAAGATTTGTTTTTTTTAATGGTTAAAAATATTAAGCAGCGTAAAGAGGACAAGAGATAGGGATAGGAAACGCATCCATCTCCCCCGATTATTCACTAAAACCATTCCGAATCAAACGTACCCAAACCTGTTCTGAATCTGATATTCAAGAGGTTTTCTGCCAGGTTGGGCTTTGTGCAACAAAGCCGCCAGGTTGTGGAATTTCTTGTAAAGAATGCAGTTGTTGAGACAATCTCATATGTGGTAGAGGAGATAAAGAGAAAAGATCCCTCCCCCTTCATCCCTCTCCGGAGGGAGACAGCCTCCTTACGGAGGCGATAGTTTGCTGCTTGAATGTCGGATCAATGTACCGGTTGAAGGAAGTACAGTATTTTCTGTTATTTAATTTCATTGTGTGTATTGTTTGATCAATCTCTTTCCAATTGTTTTCATTGGTTGAGGTAAACTTAGTTTATTGGTAAACTCATAAACATCCTTTAAGAATAGGGTATAGCGATTCATCAATCTATCTTTTACAGAAGCCCGTTTTACTTTTTCAACAATAGTAATCGAATTTACAAATTTAACATTTCTGAGTTTTTTAGACGTAAAAATAAGTTCTTTCACAACCTTTTTAGGCCCTTTCCATCTATTACCACTTGCCGTATCATGAAAGGCTATTATTCCACCATCCATTACTTTTGGAAACCATAAATCTACATCTAATTTCACATAATCATACTCATGATTTCCATCAATAAAAATTAGTTTAATAGGCTTATCGAAGCCCTTCGCAGCCTCTTCTGATGTTTTAACAATTGGGGTTATTATGTCATCAATATCTGCCTTTCTAATGTTTCTTTTAAACTCCTCAAAGGTTTCTATTGTTTCCGGCCTGTGTTTATGGCCTTTATGAGGGTCTATTGAGTAGATCTTAAGTTTTCCTCCCAACTTTGACCCGATACCCAGCCAAATCGTTGATTTCCCTTTCCATGAACCAATTTCGACAATCACACTTTTTTCAACAACCCCATTTTCGCTTGTGCAATTTTTGGCAAGGTTAAAAAGTAATTCGCCTTCTTTATCTGTTAACCAGCCTTCAATGGTATTCGCTAATTTTCTAATTTCTTCTATTCTCATTATTATGTTCCTATTTAAAATGCTGTTTATAAATGATAGTCAAAATTTAACTTTTGAGATTTGAGCATCAACAATTTGAACATTTTCTGCTAATTTCTCTTAACAGGAATTAATGTTCTTAAAGAGATTTAAGCAAGTTACCTTAGGTCTCTGATTGCCTGGATGTCTTACCCTGAATGTTTAACAAGGACAGCACTCTGCTACTTGCTGATAATCCCATGCTGAATCAAGAGGAAGAATGAGGTGGATTTTGATTCAATTTGTATGTGTCGGGATAGTCCTCTTTCATATACTTTTTGAGTTTTTGCGTAGCATTCAACGCAAAATTCAACCTCGGTATATTCCAGATAGAAGTGGTTATGAGTTGTGTATTAGAGATTTTTCAATCTTATATTAAGGAACTAATCTAAGGCTGTCACACAGGTACATCATCAACACAGGTAAATTATCTATCAGATCTAATAAAAATTCAGTTTCTGAAAGCAATTATTAAAAGAACGTTATACCCTAACCGTTAAACGCAATATACTTGCCACATCGTGGTATAATAGAGAAATTTACAAGAACTATATACTAAATCTATAAGTTATTATAATAATGAATGTTATAAAACAGGTCAGGGCTCTTCATTGTATCGGTTCTCCATTCTGAACCCCCACGCCTTTATAATGTAGTTCTCTGCATACACTATTAACAAAAGTTAATCATATACCCTTATGAAAAAAGTGGTTAGCTCTTATTCCAGCCAGTTGCAAAAATATACCCGCTGTATGCAATTATATACATTATATTTTACTTAAACTACTTATCTTCTGAATTACCTCTGGAGTGCTATTGCTTTATCATTACCGTAATCGTATCGTAAAACCAGAATCATCCCACCGATTACTGTTGCGGTAATCGTGTTAAACTTACTGATGGTCTGGATATATGCATCCCTGTCAGTTTTCATAAACTCCGTGTGACTTTTGTCTTTATCATATTCCTCTCCGCAAACATCTTCAGGTCGTATTTTTCCCCGATGCCATGAATGCAAATGTCTCCTCCCACTCTTTTGCAAACCGTTGGATACCGAACCGCTGTTCAGCATACGCCCGTGCATTCTCTCCCAACGTTCGGGCCAGGCCTTTATCTTTCAACAGGAGCTTCATTTTATCAATCAAGGAATCAATATTGGTATCAATGAAACCCGTCTCACCATTTTTTATAACCGTTGCCATCTCTGTCGTAGCGAGTGCAACAATTGGTAATCCCAGCATCATTGCTTCACACACAGCCAGTCCAAAACTCGTGTACCGGACAGGATAAAAGAAAAAACGATATCGTGGTAGCACCAGAGGTAACTCGGTTAACGGAACCTCACCTACCCCTCCTGCCTTTTCATACTCCATGCCAATGAGATCCAGGGGGATCTTTTCACGAACGTTTTGAAAAATATCAAAACCCATTCTCCTCCCTCGTGTTGCCAGCCCGTTTAATACAACGATACCTTTTTCAAGTTCTCCCGTATACATAGCACCGGGATAGGGAATATAAACACCATGTTCAATTACCTTTGTAGGGGTTCTCCCGTTGTCCCACATTACATTATTAAAATGGATTACGTGTATCAATAGTATTTCAGGGTCGTCAACGATATGTTTTGTTTCTGTTGGATGTTCCCGGGGTGGGTCATGTTCGAGATAAATGCGGGGAAGGCTTCTCTGCTTTTCTGATAAAATGTGATACTGGTCTTCCTGATAATTTTTTTTCGATTGAAATACAATACAATCGAAGTCATGATTTTTTACCTCCTCGGCAGGGATCTGATATACGTTATCCCCAAAAGGAAACCCTTTTGTCTTTCCACCGTATCCCGGTACCCCTGGAAGATACGGTAAATAAAAATCACAATCAGCCTGTGTTAAGTAAAGGAGATAACTCCCGTGTACATGCCAGGTAAAAATACGGTATTTTTTTGTATTCGTATGCATAGTGTTAGCCAATTTAGAAAAAGTGTATTTGTTTAGTTTTCAAAAATACAATCTTTTATTGCTCTGTTAGGAGCGATATATTACGAAAAACGAAATCTATACCAATCGAAGAAACAAGGTTAAGATAGTGCCGTTAAGTCCCCCCTAACAAAGCTTATCCTCACCCAGTACTTAACCCCGAAGGGGTGAAATGATTATAGCAAAAGAATAAACCACAGACTAATAACCCCGAAGGGGTGACATTATGAAGCTGTTAGTTCGACAAGCTCACTACAAGGTTTTGGCACCACCGTTCTCCGGGTTAGCTGTTATTTTCATTTTTTATTTACAAGTATGTCACCCCTTCGGGGTTTACAATTCTTCTGAGGTCTTTTGCTATAATCATGGCATCCCTTCGGGATTAAAAACAATTGAACATAAAGAATCACTGTTGCATCATATCAACATCATTACCCTTATAACAACACCTCCCCGCAAACCCGCTTACATAAAATGAAAATTCCTATACAATCAAGCTAAGCCTTAGTAGAGACACAAAATCTTGCGTCTCTACCTGGCCTGCCACAGGCTCAGCACATGGTTTGGGAACAAGCCAACCCCTAACCCTGAACCTGGGTAGTTACCGTTATTTAACTATTTCCCTTTCCAACGTCTCCAACTCTCTTGATCTCGTTTACGTCCGAAGACAAAATATACCGGTTCAGCAGCATTGCAGCACGTACCGTTCCCTGCAGTGGGTAGATAATGAGAGCCGGCTGCCCAAACATTCTGACAGGGGCCAAATAACCGAACAGTATTGTAGTCACCCCATTTTTCATCCGTCGGTCGTGCACGGCTATTTCTAACAGCATAATAGGTAAATCCAGGCGGGGCTGCAATACAATCATCTACAATTGCAAAACCAATACTCGGATTTTTTTCGGGGCCGTTACTAAAATGAAAGACCAACCCCAGGTCTCCGCGCCGATTAGCTGCTGCACTCGGATATGCAAAACACGTTTCAGAATCCCAGATAAATGGCCGTCCCTGATTTCCTTCTACCAGAGTTAACGTATCTTCATAGAATGCCGCTGCATCTATGTATGGATTGAGAAAACCGCCACCTTCCTGGACATTCCACCACCAGGCAATAACCTTTCTACCCGGTATTTTCATATCTGCATTCCGAATATAGTATTGAGCACCTGTTAATATTCGCTGATCATAACGAGCTGCCCAGTTGCCTTCACTATCGCCGCAAAGGGCATTACCGCGCCTGGTAAAAGACCATGCAGGAACATCCTTCGTGGCCCATGAGACTACATCAGAATCCTCATCCCATTTGTAAATACGGATGCGGCTGTTTTGCGGAGATGAATTCGGCCAGTTTGAAGCCCAATACATAGTATGGTCAGCCCCCTGAATCGGTACCCAGGTGAACCAATCCGTAGCGGAAAAATAACTGTAATTGAGGGCTTTATTATCTGCTAAGCTATCGAGGGGGAGGCGAAATATCATCGTTCGTGTCCAACTGCTATTTTGATTAAACAGGTTGTACGTTATATAGAGAAAATCTGCTCCGATCTGCATGTGAGGATAATCGAACCACTCATTGGTCCATTCCGGATTGACATCGGTAGGTTTAAATTTATAAGTGTAAAAAGTAGCCCCCCTATTATGAGAAACACTAATCCAGAATTCATTCTCATAATTCCCCGTATATGGATTAGTACCGGGGACCCCCTGGCGTAGCCAAAACATACGAAAACGACTCTCGTCGTAAATAGTAACCTGATCACAACAGAAATTCCCAAAATCAGTATACGGGTTAACATAAGACCAGGTAAAACCACTATTGGTAGAGCGGGCTGCAAACCAATTACCGGTATAGAATACATATCTACCACTTACACTTATGCTGGATTCCATAACGTTAGACGCGCTGCCATTAGGAAGAATGTTTTCACCATTAACTGTTCTACAGCGCATTATCATCACATCCTCTGCTGTTGCAGATTCAGCTAATACTCTCTGCTCTTTCATGGACTTTGTTCCCGCCGAAGGACTGGCAGCAAGAGTATTCTGAGTATTAAAAGTACGCAACTCCCCCAGGACTGGTCCCGGTAAAGTGGTGTTCTCTTCCCAGTATTCCAACACTGTCCGCTGTCCGGTTGTTAAAGGCGTTAACTCCGCTTGCCAATTAGGTTTTTCTGATACAGGGGCTTTGGCTTTTGCAGTACTACTCTTTGCAGAAAAATTTTCGCTGTTTGCCTGTTGCAAACCAGCAACACAAAAGATAAACATGAGAACTGTAATCTTACAAAATGTAAATTTCATAATTATCACCCAGATTGAGATTTATTTAATAGCATTTATAAAGCGCCATAACGGTTTGAGACGAAAACCAGATAATTCACTGTTTTCCCAAATCCTGGTAAGGCAATGGTTACATACTCAAGTTTTTTCAGAGATTTCTTTTCTCATTGCGAGAATTTAAAACTGGTATAGAATTCTAAACCTTTTGTGATGCAGGAGCTTATTATCAAAAAATATGCCACATAATTACTTTAACCTGTTTTGAAACAATCAAGCTATTACCACAGGAGAAAATGAATGAATCGCTGGATGGCCTTGCATAAGCAAAAGACGTGTTTATTATCTTATTTCCGGACAGTTAATGCAGAAATGTTTTGTGTGGTCTTCAAGGCTCAATAACACTTATAACCGTGTAATGTCACAGGGATGAGCCATTAGCCACTCTGTGTCATGGCGCATAGTGGCTACGTTGTATCTATAGTTCTGTAAAAACAAAATGTCACTATTGCATGGCTGATTTTAAAAGTACCAGGCAAAGTACTTAACATATAGCGGAAAATGTGATATACTTTCCTTCTTAGAAAGGAAGTACGTATGCCAAAACAAACCATTCTAACACGTAAAGTAGATATAAAACGCCTTAAGACTTTATTACGTCTTGAGAAAAGAAAAAGGATAAAGGAGAGACTTCAGTCTATTCTCTGGATTCATACAGGTGAAGAGGCACAGAAGGTAGCCATAAAGATCGGCCGATGCCGTCAATCGATTGCATCGTATGTTAAACAATTTAATCAGCAAGGAATTCGGGGTCTTCTTCACATGGGGAAAAGTTCCGGGCGAAAACCGGTCTTTACGAAAGATCACCGTGCAAGACTGATTGCCTTGGTCCGAAAAAGCCCGAGATCTCAGGGGTATTCGTTCAATTTTTGGAATTGCAAGAAACTTTCCCATCATGTTTATCAGCATTGGGGAATTAAAATTTCTGATGAAAGAATCCGTCAAATCTTGCGGGAGCACGGAGTGAAGGCGCTTCGGCCAGGATATAAACGCTCCAAGTCGTTTTCAAATCATCAGAGTAAAAATACGAAACGGAAGTTCAGGAAATTTTGATTATAGCGTATTTCAAGGCAACAGGAAAAAGAACAGCTCTGTTCCTTACTTTAGCAGAAAACGCACCCTAAAGGGATGCGGCAACAGTTCAGACGGTCTCTAAGGCAGGATAACGTTCATAGGGTTTCCGTCTCGTATAGATTTTATATTTGCTATCAGTTCTTCACCTAACCGGTATACAGCCTCGCTTGTATTAAATGCAATATGGGGTGTTGCAATAACGTTACGATAGTGAGCAAGCACTAACAGTTCTTGAGACGGTTTTCCCCCGTGAGGTTCGTTTTCAAATACATCAAGGGCTGCACCGCTTAAATGACCCGATTTCAGTACCTTTATAAGGGCTTTTTGATCAATTATAGCTCCCCGTGCGGTGTTTATAAGATACGCATCCCTTCTCATGAGCTGCAATCTTCTCTCGTCAATGAGGTGTCTTGTTTTATCAGTAAGTGGTAAATGCAGACTAATGATATCGGAACTGGCAAGGAGCTTATCCAATTCATCTGCCGGGGTTTTAGAGTTTGCATACGATACCTTCATCCCGATATTCAGGGCAAGCTGCCCTACAATTTTTCCGATAGTGCCGTATCCTATAAGCCCTAATTTTTTATCTTTTAATTCAATACCGGTATATCGTATTGGGTTCCACTCACCGTATTTGAAATCAGTGTTTGCCTCAATAATCCTGCGTGTTAATGAGAATAGTAAAGCTATTGTATATTCTGCCACAGCACGGGAATTATGAGTAGGGCAGTTCACTACCATAATACCTGCAGAGGATGCTGCTTTGACGTCTACACTTTCATAGCCAACTGCCGGAACAATGATGAACCTTAGTGAAGGGGCATTTTGAATAATATGCGCCGTAATAGGTATCCAATTGGGAATAATTACATCCGCATCAGAAATCCTGCCGAGGACATCACTTTCCGACCCGGGAATATTATCATAGAATATAACAACACCTCCCAGTTTCTCTATCGTCTTAATATGTTCCTCTGTCAAATCAATAGGATCAGGAAAAATAATCTTCATAAATACCAGTAATAGAATTTAAGAGATTATGAAATGAAGTACGGTAGAACACTTTACCTGTACACCTTATTATAGAGAGATAACCAGACTTGTCTAATAAATTACCGAATTATAAGATTTCTATATTTTGTTTGCTTTTTGTTGATTAACTGTTCATTATAGATTACGTGAAGAAAAAGATAGTATCGTACAATTTTATCCTCGATGACTTCTTAAAACATTAGACAGGAGGCGCTGTATGGGTGATCATATTTATAAGATAGTCGAACTAACCGGTACTTCTACAACAACATTGGAAGAGGCTGTTCAAAATGCGATTGCACGGGCATCAAAAACTGTTCGTAATATGCGCTGGTTCGAGGTAATTGAATCCAGAGGCCGTATCGAGAATGAGAAGATTGCCCGATGGGAGGTTATTCTAAAGATTGGATTTGTACTGGAGGATACCCTTTCATGAAAATAACTTACTACGGCCATGCATGCTTCATGGTTGAGGATGGTAAGTATCGTATTCTATTTGATCCTTTTTTGAAAAATAATCCACTTGTACGAATTGATCCAAAAGATGTTACGGTAGATGCAATTCTTGTAACCCACGGCCATTTTGATCATACGGGAGACGCTGTTGAAATAAGTAAGGCAAACAGGGCCCCTATTATTGCACCATTTGAGCTGACAACCTACTTTCAGAGCAAGGGAGCTATAACTCACCCTATGAACATAGGGGGCGCATATACATTCCCGTTTGGAAGGGTAAAGCTTACTATTGCCCACCATGGTTCTACAACTGAAGCAGGTCCGGCGGGGAACCCCTGCGGCTTTCTCGTAACTATGGGCGGTAAGGTACTCTATCATGCCGGCGATACAGGGCTTTTCTACGATATGAAACTTATTGGCGAGATGAATCCTATCGATGTTGCACTGCTTCCCATAGGGGATAACTTTACCATGGGAATTCCGGACGCTATCAAAGCGGTAGAATTCCTGAAACCGAAGATCGCAATACCAATGCATTATGATACCTTTGATATGATAAAACAAGACCCGAAGCAGTTTGTTGAGGGGTTAAGGGGGTCTTCTACGAAAGGTGTCCTGCTGCTCATTGGGGAAAGTTTATCTCTGTAAGATATTTTTTTCTTAATTTCAGAAATAAACTAACCACGGATGAACTTAGCGCGGCCTTTGGCCGCAACCAAATTTTGAAATACGAAACTTGTCCTGAGCGGAGCGAACGTATACGAAACAATTTCAAATGACAAAAACCTCGATGCTCCACTCCAAACTTTACATAAGACTTATCTAACCAATGCCTTACGATTATGCATTTTGAAAAACGAGCAGAAAAAACCGGTAATATGGATTATCAATAATCAGCATTGGCCGCGTGCGCTTTTAAGGGCCGAACTGATCGAACGAGGCTTTGATGCCGTAGGTTATATCAACATTGCACATGCTTTATGGGCGTACCGCCATCCGCTTATTGAAAAACCGAACATGATCGTACTTGAACTCCGCGATCTCACTTTAAAACGAAATGAATTGGAACTCCTGTTCCAAATTGGGGTTCCAATTATTGCCCTTGGTGGTACGGCTGAGTTTAATGAAAGATTGATCGGAGAATTTACATGGACGGCAATGATGCGCCGCCCTTTTACCATCGGCGCAATAGCTGATGTAGTAGAGGAGTGTATGCAGGGTCGGATCCGGAAGAACAATGAACAACAGGACACAGATTAACAAAGGCTTTTTAGGGAGGAATGCCATGAGGCTTTATCTTATAAGGCATGCCGATGCAAAGAGTGAGGAGGAAGATCCATTGAGGCCGCTCTCTGAGAGTGGCATGCAGGATATTAAAAAGGTAGCATCCTACCTGTCGCATATACATATTAAGATTGACCAGATATTTCATAGCCCGAAACTAAGGGCAAAGCAAACTGCGGAGGTTTTACATGAAAATGTGAAAGCATCGAAAGGGATCTCAGAGGTAGATGAGTTAGCACCCCTTGATGATCCAAACATCTGGATAGAACGTTTAAAGGGCATAACAGATACCACTGCGCTTGTAGGACACCTCCCGCATCTCGGTAAACTTATAACCCTGTTGCTCTGTGGTAATACAAACAAGGATCTCTTTACATTTAAACCGTCCGGGGTAGCCTGTCTTCAACGAGAGGATTCCGGGGCATGGTCCTTGCTATGGATACTCATCCCGGAAGTGGTACTTTTACCTAAATTAGCAGGATTTCCATAGCTGCTTCTCAGAAACAGTTTGAAAAGATTGATTTGGTGCCGTAGGACGCACTCTTACAAGTTAGCCTGTTCTTATCCTCTCATCAGCTATAGGATAAAATACATTTTTCTGTATCTATATTTTCTATAAGAATGAAAGACTGTCTCTTTTTGGCACATCATTTGAGTATTAATTTCGTGATGTAATTTCTTGTAACCATTGAAGTTATCAGGTTCAAGGTTCACGTTTCCGGATTAAGCAGGCTGTGCCAAATGAATTCTTTTATCTTAAAATGCATTTTATGAAAAATATACTGAAACAGTGGTGGGGAAAGGCCCTGGCAGGGATATTAGCCTGTGTTGTTATATTTACCGTCGTTGGTTTTTTTGTCCTGCCAGTTTTTATTAAGTCTCAATTAACCAGGAGACTTTCATTAAACTTGCACCGTGAAGTTTCTGTAAAAAAAGTAAAGGTGAATCCTTATCTCCTTTCGCTTCAAGTGGAAGATGTGATGATAAAAGACAAAGACGGTGAAGTATTTTCGTCAATTGACGAATTTTTTCTTAATCTACAATTCTCCTCTATATTCAAAAAAGCCCTGGTAGTTAAAAAAGCCTCTGTAAAACAACCTTACCTGCGAGTTGTCCGAAATGAGAATACCCATTTTAATTTTTCTGATTTGGTGGAAAAAAAGGAAAGGGACAACACCGAACCTTTACGATTTTCCCTCAATGAAATAAAGGTTATTGATGGCACAATCGTCTTTTTAGATACCGTAAAGGGAGCAGAACAAACAATATCCGATATGAATATTACCATTCCATTCCTTTCCAACTTGCCACAGTATACCGGCGATGAATTTATCCTCAGCCTTATAGCAGTGTTAAATGGAACACCAATTTCCATTTCAGGAAAGAGCCGGATTTTTGAAGAATCCCGGAGAACTATACTCCATATAGATATTCAGGGGCTCGATATTCCCCGGTATTCTCCGTATCTGCCATTCAATACTAACATAACTATCAATTCCGGGTATATAGATATGAGAACAACACTCCTCTATTCTCAAAAAGGCAATCCTTCCCCCCCAGCCTTAGTATTTTTTCAGACCTTCTTATCACTTGATTCTCTTGTGCTAAAACACCGGGATGAAGAAGAGGATTTTGTTGTTATACCAGAATTTTCCATTCATAACGCGGATATAAATGTTCCAAACCGAAAGGTTGTAACGAAAAACATCTTTACCAAAAATGGTCATTTCCGGTTGAAGAGATTTCCCGGTGGTGATTTTAATTTTCAGGATCTCATATCCTCTGTCACCGGACCGGAGGAACCCGGGAAACCAGAAAAACTCAGCGAACGGGATAAACCGGAACAGAACTGGCTGCTCGATGTAAAGGATGTTTTTATGAAGGAATATAAAATTCAATATGAAGACCTTACTGTACCCGATAAAGTACTGGTTACGTTAGATAAGATTAATTTCCAGGCCAGAGACCTTACTACCCGTAAAGAGGAGAAGGGACAGGTATCCTTGTCCATGCACTGGAACCAGAACGGAACAATTGTTGCGGAAGGAAATGTCGGAATCGATCCAATTACTGCCGATTTAAAGATATCTGCAGATGGAGTCGATATCTCTCCCCTTCAACCCTATTTCTTAGGAGACACCAATCTTACCATTACCAAGGCCAATCTTACTATAGATGGGAACCTTGCTGTATATCATACGGGAGAAAAGAAACCGATCGTACAGTACCAAGGTATGGCCTCTCTGTCTGATTTTGCTTCTATTGAACGGGTCAACAAGAATAAGTTTCTTACCTGGAAAACGTTTGTACTTTCAGGCATTGATATACAATATAATCCCATAGAAATACAGGTAGATACAATGGTCCTTGATAATTTTTCTGTTCCGCTCATCATCCATCCGGATGGTACAGCGAATGTAAAGACAATCCTGGTACCTGAAATAAAAGAGGAGGAAGAGGTGCCGGAAGAACAGATGAAAAAGGTTCCAGAGCCTCCTGAAGTATCACTCCCTCCTTTTAAGATTAACTCCATCATTATCGAAAACGGAAAAATCAATTTTGCTGACCGATCCATCGACCCCAATTTCGAAAGCACGATAAAGGATATCAGGTTAATAATGTCGGGGCTCTCATCCAAAGAAACAAGACCCTTTGAGGTTTTCCTTACAGGAAAAATAGAGGATGTCTTTCCCGTAGAGGTTGAAGGGAAGATTGACCTGTTCTCGGAAAGGAGATACATCGATTTAAACCTGATCTTGCAAGGTTATGATTTACCCCCCCTTACCCCATACGCCGGGAGATACCTAGGTTATACCATACCAAAGGGGAAATTATACCTTAATCTGGAATACGAAATACTCGGGAAAAAACTGGAAGGGAAAAATCAGATTATCATCGAGCAGCTTGCCTTGGGGAAAAAAATCGAGAGTCAGCAGGCAACTTCACTACCAATAAAATTTGCTGTCAATTTTCTCAAAGACAGAGAGGGAAAAATAAAGATGGATATCCCCGTGAGCGGGAACTTAGGAGATCCTCAATTTGAAATTGGAAAGATTATACTCAACAGCATGACGAACCTTGTTACAAGAGTTGCAACCTCACCGTTGGCCCTGCTGGGCACTCTGTTTGGAGAAGGTGAGAAACTGAGTTTTGTCGCGTTTGATCACGGCGGTTACGCACTTAAAGAGAAAGCCCGGGAAAAACTGGACGATCTCATAACGGCAATGTATGAACGGCCTTTTTTACGATTGGAAATCCAGGGTGTTGCAGACCCGGAAGAAGACCGGAATGTGTTCAAACAACGCCGGTTTATAAATCTTTTAAAAGAGCAAAAAGTCAAAACCCTGGCAAGAAGGGGTAGGCCTGCTCTACCATTAGGTAGGGTAAAGATCCGTCGTGATGAATACGAGATATATGTAAAAAGGGCATATAGAGCTGCCGATTTTCCAAGGCCGAGAAATACTTTTGGTTTTCTGGAAGATATTCCGGTCTCAGAAATGGAGAAGCTCCTCCTGGATCACATCAAAGTTACCGAAGAAGAATTGAAATCATTAGCTCAAAAAAGGGCAGAACAGGTCAGGGATTATATTGTAAAGAGTGAAAAAATTGAACCGGAGAGAATATTCCTTGTAGAACCAAAGATCTCCCAGCCTGAAAGGGATGAAAAAGGGAAAAAGAGCCGTGTACAGTTTGCTTTAAAGTAATTCGTAACTGTTCAGCTATCTATACCATGTGTCATTTTTAGCCCCCTTCGGCAAGATCAGGGCAGGCTCCGCGAAGAATCCCGAAACAATGAAGAATCTCCCACTCAAAAAACGAGACCCTTCGTTCCACTCAGGGTGACAGGGTCATAAGCGTTAACTTAAATCTTAGGTTGAGTTGTGGGTGGCACAGACAAACTTGTTTGTCCGTAATGATGTAATTAATCCTGGTTCATTTTTGTAAGGAGAACTCCGGAGGAACGACCTGTACTCTGTTTTAAGGTATTTTAAAGATGTGGGTAAGGATGAACTCCAGAGGGGAGTATAAAAGTCCCCTCCTGGAAGGGGTAAAAAGCCTGTGGGTTTTATCTTTGAAAACCCAGCCTGATTCGGTCGTAGGAGAGGGTATTATGTACAGGATGACAAGGTGGAGGGTATACGGGATGACAGGGAGAAAGGGTGAATGGAGGTACCTATGGGAATTCATTTGATTGCAGGATTTGCCTTGAGTGTACTGATAGGGCTGAGTCTTGGTTTGATTGGCAGTGGCAGTTCTACCATTACTGTGCCCATCCTCGTTTATGTTATTGGTATCAATGTTCATCAGGCTGTTGCTACATCATTGGTTATTGTTGGGATAACGAACATTATTAGTACAGGACTTCATTACCGGCAGGGTACGGTTAAAGCAAAGACCGGCGGGCTTTTTGCTGCATCAGGCATACCCGGTGCTTACTTTGGCTCACACTTTGCACACCTGGTATCTCAAACAGTACTGCTTTTTTCCTTTGCCCTCCTGATGATTTCCGTTGGTAGTGTAATGATGATAAAACAGTATTACAGACGGGATATGACCCTGTACAGACGTAAAGGCAAATTCAGGGTATTATTGACCTGATAGCTATCACATAATTTGAAATTTATGAGGAAAATGATATGAACCGAAAGATGATAACGGTTGACGGCTGCACAGCATGTGCACATGTTGTGCATGGTGTCAACGAGATTATTACTATTTATCCGATAACCCCTTCAACGCCCATTGCAGAGCTTTGTGATGCAAAATCTGCACGGGGTGAGGTAAATATATGGGGCACAGTACCCAGGGTAAGCCAAATGCAGTCAGAGGCAGGTGTTGCGGGAGCGGTTCATGGTTCACTCACAACCGGTGCATTAGCCACGACAATTTCGGCCTCTCAAGGTCTTTTACTTATCATTCCTAATATGTATAAAATTGCAGGCGAACTTACGCCCACCGTCTTTCATATAACTGCCCGGTCTCTGGCATGCCAGGCATTATCCATCTTTGGAGATCACTCAGATGTAATGGCTGCACGGGCAACCGGTTTTGCCCTGTTCTGTTCTCAAAACGTTCAGGAGGCAATGGACTTTGCCCTGATTGCACAAGCAGCCACCCTCGAATCCAGGATACCATTCCTGCACTTCTTTGATGGATTCAGGACATCCCATGAGGTCCGAAAGATCGGGGAACTGACCTTTGATGATATGCGAGCAATGATCCGGGATGACCTTGTAATAGCGCACCGCAAGAGAGGACTTACTCCTGACCAGCCATATATCCGCGGAACTGCACAGAACCCAGACGTATACTTTCAGGGAAGAGAAACGGTAAACAGGTACTATAATGCAGTTCCATCTATTGTGCAGAAGGCTATGGATACCTTTGCACGTATCGTTGGCCGTCACTATAAACTCTTTGAATATTCCGGCGATCCGAATGCAGAACGTGTCATCGTAACGATGGGATCATCGGGAGAAACGGTATCAGACACAGTAAATGCCCTCAATACAAGGGGGGAAAAACTGGGGCTTGTTCAGGTGAGACTTTTCAGACCCTTCGATATCGATGCCTTTGTTGGTTGCCTGCCGGAGAGTGTTAAAGCAATTGCCGTCCTTGATCGTACAAAAGAACCCGGTGCGATAGGTGAGCCGCTCTATCTTGATGTCAGGACCGCTATAGGAGAGGCAATGGGAAAAGGATCTTCCAGATTTACGAGATATCCGACCATTGTTGGAGGCCGTTACGGTCTTGGTTCAAAGGACTTCACCCCCGCTATGGTCAAGGCGGTATTCGATAATCTCGGGCAGAATAAACCCAAAAACCATTTCACAATAGGTATTGATGACGACGTTACCGGTACCAGCCTTGCTTATGACGAATCCTTTTCTATAGAAGGGGGTGGTGTTTTTCGTGCCCTGTTTTATGGATTAGGCTCCGATGGTACGGTTAGTGCCAATAAAAATACAATAAAGATTATAGGGACGGAAACGGACAATTATGCCCAGGGTTATTTTGTTTACGATTCAAAGAAATCCGGTGCCATGACGATATCCCATCTCCGGTTTGGAAGAGATGAAATACATCACCCGTATCTTGTTCCAAGGGCAAATTTTATCGCCTGTCATAATACTGCATTCCTGGAGAGGATTGATATGTTAGCCAATGCCGAGACAGGATCAACATTTCTCCTCACAACTTCCCAAAGCAAAGACAAAGTGTGGGATACCTTGCCTTTTGAAGTACAGGAACAGCTCATCTCAAAGAATATGAAGCTCTATATCATTGATGCTGTTGCGATTGCTGATGAACTTGCACTCGGTGGAAAGATCAATACGGTCATGCAAACCGCCTTCTTTATTATTTCAGGAATTATTCCAAAGGAAGATGCTATTCAGTCGATCAAGTCCGAAATCAGAAACACCTATATAAAGAAGGGCGAAAGAGTAGTTCAACTGAATTACAGCGCAGTAGACAAAGCAGTGCAGAGCATTACTGAGGTACCGGTACCTGACAAGGTTACCAGTAAGGTCAGGATGCGGGTACCGGTACCTGAAGATGCCCCGGAATTTGTTAAACGGGTAACGGCACAGATGATTGCCAATAAAGGGGACCGGTTGCCTGTCTCTGTAATACCTGATGATGGTACATGGCCGACAGGAACTACCAAATACGAAAAGAGAAATATCGCCATTGAAATACCTATCTGGGAACCTGATATTTGTATACAATGCGGTCAATGCTCATATGTATGCCCCCATGCAACGATCAGGATAAAGGCATACGATTCATCGTTATTAAAAAACGCACCGCCTCCTTTTAAATCTATCGATGCTGCAGGAAAAGAACTGAAGGGACTTAAATTTACCGTTCAGGTGGCACCTGAAGATTGTACCGGTTGTGGTTCCTGTGTATTTGTGTGTCCTGCATATAAAAAGGATGCAGAAGGCAAAAAGATTCCTGACTTTAAGGCAATTAATATGAGACCCCGGGAACCACTGAGATACGAGGAGGCCAGGAATTATGACTTCTTTCTCAGCCTGCCCGAACTCGATCCTTCCCGGTACAAGGTTACCACGGTAAAAGGAAGCCAGTTTTCAAGGCCATTATTTGAGTACCATAGTGCATGTGCCGGCTGTGGAGAAACCCCTTATATAAAATTACTTACGCAATTATTTGGAGACCGGTTGATTATTGCCAACGCTACAGGGTGTTCCTCTATCTATGGCGGGAACTTACCAACAACCCCGTATACAACCCGGGATGACGGCAGGGGACCGGTATGGTCAAACTCATTATTTGAGGATACTGCTGAATTCGGCCTTGGTATGAGACAAACAGTCGATAAATTCTTTATGCAGGCATTAGAATTGCTCGATAAACTTGCTATACGCCCCGCATATGCGGATGCAAAAGGGCTATTTGATTCAATAAAAAATGCCGACCAGTCAACCCGGGAAGGAATTGAGGCACTGAGGACCCGTGTCGGAGAATTAAAACAGAGATTATTGAACGACAATTCAACCGAGGCAAAACATCTTCTTTCTTTTGCCGATTACTTTGTGAAGAAATCGGTATGGGCAATTGGAGGAGATGGATGGGCATATGACATTGGTTACGGCGGCGTTGACCACGTTCTGGCATCGGGTGAAAACATAAAGCTTTTGATTCTGGATACAGAGGTGTATTCAAATACAGGTGGTCAGATGTCCAAGGCAACCCCCTTAGCGGCAATGGCTCCATTTGCAGCAGGCGGAAAGAGAACACCCAAAAAGAACATTGGTATGATTATGGCTACCTACGGGAATATTTATATAGCACAGGTTGCCTTTGGAGCGAATCAACTTCAAACAATAAAGGCATTTACTGAAGCGCATGCATACGACGGCCCTGCCCTGATTATTGCCTATTCTACCTGCATAGCACATGGCATTGAAATGAGCAAGGGGGTTGATGCAATGAAGAAGGCTGTTGCCTGTGGTCATTGGCCGCTCTATCGCTACAACCCGGAATTGGAAAAGGAGGGGAAAAATCCTCTTACTCTTGATAGTGGAGAACCAACGATCTCCTTTGCAGAGTACGCGTATAACGAGAATCGTTACCGGACATTAAGGGCGGGTAACCCGGAATTGGCGGCCGCCCTTATGAAGGAGGCTGAGGCCGATGTGAAGAGGAGATGGAGGTTTCTGAAGCATATGGCAAAGTGGTCTCCGGCAGAAGAACCTGCTTAAACTATACGTTACAAAATTTTTAAAATGTTTTATGAAGAACAGAGGTGTATTATGACAGAAGTTGCACGTATTACTCCGGAAGAAACCCGTCAAAAATTAGAGTCTGATTCAGCCCTGCTGGTTTGTGCATATAATGATGAAGATATGTTTCGGCAGATGCAGTTGGAAGGGGCAATCTCGCTAAATGAATTCAGATCCAGGCTCCCTTCACTTGAGAAAGACCGGGAGATTATATTCTACTGTGACTGACCAAACGAAAATACCTCTGCCGGTCGGGCAGCATATTACAAAGAACAAGGGTATAAAAATGCAAAGGCCCTTGAGGGCGGTGTTAAGGGATGGAAAAAAGCAGGATACCCGATTCTCAGCCCAAAATGAGCTCCTGAAGTACTGCAGATTTAAAACCTCTTGAATGTCAGATATATTATATATTTGATATTCAAGAGGTTTTCCTATTTTACTTTCTGTATTCTCACACAAAGCCTCAAAGGCACAAAAATATATGGTATATCCCTATAGTTTTTGTCTGGTAGATTGAATCTCCTTATATTATTATTTATACATTTCGCTCTGCTTCCCATCGCAGGAAATCCTCTAAATCTTTCCTGATTGCCCGTATTACAAACGCAATAACCGCAGCATCATCAATGTAGGCAAGACTCAGGAGGAAATCCGGAATCAGATCAATTGGCGATACAAAATAGATGATAGCAGTTATTGATAATGCTATGGATTCCCAGGGAACTTGAGTATATTCCCGGCGGATATAGGCCTGTACCATACGAATCAGGGCCGCGAGGTACTCCCATGCCTGGCCAAATTGGCTCTGCTTCTTCCTTTGGAATTTCTTAGCAGCCTCATCAACTAATTTTTCTGTTTTCTCCGTATTATCTCTATGCCCTTCTGCTTCATTTCTGGCCTGTTTAAACTCTTTTGAAGCAAGGATATTTTTGATTCTTTTAATCATTGTAATCTCCTTATTATAAGGAAAAGTATCAATCAACATTACACCCTGAAGAACAAAAAGTATTTCTCAGTGTATTCTGTAGCTTATTTTATTTCTTTTCAGCCTTCAGTCCGAAATATGTTATTACAAAATCTGACTGGGTGGTATTTATTATATTATGCATCTCTCCTGGTTCGGCCACGACACAAAATCCCTTCCTGACATAATACTCTGTATTTTCAATACAAATAGTCCCTTCACCCTCCTCAACAAGGAAAACCTCATAGAGGTTTTCATGAATGTGCTGACCGGATGTCTGACCGGGTTTAAAATTCGCCTGAGAAAAATTTGTTATATAGGGTATTTCACCACGCCTGATCATTACCTTCTTTTTTATTTCAGGGTTATGAGAAATGCCTTCTTCCGTGATATCAGAAAGGGAGATGATTTTCATGTTTATTTCTTATTTGCTTACAGAAAAAGATTATACAATACAAAATCTCATAACCGGATAGATCCACCACACTTAATCCACCCTATCCGGACATTCTTCTCATTCTGTATTCGTCCGGGATTCATTTTGACCATACCTCTTCTCAATGCGTGTATTCCGTTTTCTATAGGGTGCCCTTCTTTTATAGCAGAGACTTAGCACATCGGAAACCAATGGTATCGTTCTTATAGGCAGGCTCATCATAATCCCGGTTTGCGCAGCGGATATGGATCAAACCGGATCCATTCCATGAACCGCCCCGCAGCACCTTACAACCACTCAGCACCCCGCTCGTCGGAGACGGCTTTAATTCATAAATAGAGATGCCCACATCCTCGGGTCTTCCAAAATAGGGATTTTCCTCCGCTATTGTTGGTCCTTGTGGGTTCTCATCAGGAGAATGTTGATAGTACTGACTATCATACCAGTCAGCTACCCATTCCCATACGTTGCCTGCCATATCAAAACACCCGTAAACACTTTGACCCTGGGGAAATTTTGTGACCGGGGTAGGTTTTTCGATCTTTAACTCGGCACAATTTAACCGGGCTTTATCAAAGTCGTTTCCCCATGGGTACATCCTGCCATCACTTCCACGGGCTGCCTTTTCCCATTCCGCCTCAGTAGGAAGTCTTTTTCCCGCCCAGTTTGCAAATGCCTCTGCTTCATACCAGGAGATGTTTACAACAGGACAATCCTGTTCGCCCTGGGAAATGGCATCCAAATCACTATCACCCGGAGGGTTTTCTATAATATATTTCCATCCGGTGTCCGACCAGAACGCCTTCTCTCTGTACCCCCCTGACTCAATAAATCTCTTAAATTGAGCATTGGTAACCGGGTGTTTATCTATAAGATATGCGTTTAAGGAGATTTCTCTTTGCGGAAATTCATTATACAGCCGATCTGTTTCAATATTTTGGTCAAGCTCCAACAGCTTGTCAATATCATGTTTTGTACTCCCCATCAAGAAAGGCCCTTCAGGGATGAGTACCATATCTTCAGGAATATCGTGATCTTCTCTGTTTATCTTTATCATATTCAAATTCAAACAAAACCAAAATCTCTATCATGCTAAAACATAACTATATACGCAATTATTCTATATAATAGTTGACCCCTTAATTATAAAATAAGTAATCCCTGATGTCCATAGATTCTTTATACTTCATTAGCTCACTAACTACCGAAGCCACAAGGAGAATTTCCTTACAGTACTAATCGTAGAATGATGGAGGCGATAGTTTATGTTAAAATTAAATATCTCTTCTTGACAAAATAATCTACTCTAATGTATAGTAAATGCACATTTCATCTTTCTTTTTTAAATATTCTTCTAACCAATAATTATGACGTCTAATTATACAAATTTTTCAATTGTTATGCTTGCAAAAGCATACAATCCGAGTATATTAAATCCTGACTTTTTGAAAAGTAATAAAATTATCAACGCAAGTTTTACCCCTAAAGATGTTCTCTTTATTTATATATTCGGCTGAAATAAAAGATGTCGATTCGAAAGGTTTAGCTGCGAAGGCGGGTATAGAAATCGCATAACTTGGGGAATCGAACCTGAAGATGACACATAACAGCACGATCAGCCGACAATTTCCGATGTCACGCCTTTTGTATCCGCAAAAGCCGCGCCAGCGAAAATTGCGGCTGATCGTGAACGTTAGCGGGCAAACTGGAAATCGCATAGCGCATGGCAGTTAATCGAGACAAACCGGACAGATGGAAGGCCGATGTCGTGGTGTCAGTAGACATGTATAACGACTGGTTCATGAAGTTCTCGCCGAAGGCCTTCCGCAAGACGCGCGTTCAGACTACCAAGGACGTCGAATCAACCCTGCGTTCGACCGGCAACCTCACGAACATCCGGCCTGCGACGATACGACAGCACCCGGAAATCCTTCCAACGCTCCGCATGTCGACTTGTCCACCTCTCGCGGTCGATCGCCTCATTGGTCTCGCTGGCGTCTCGAGTACACTCGTAAAATACATGGAGATCGAGAAGAAGCTCCCCGCGCGCATGACGCAAGCGGCGGCCGACAAGGAACTCGCCTGCATCGCTGCAATCATCGAAAAGATGGCCGACCCTGACATCTTCGTATGGCTCTCGCGCAAGAACCAACCGGCCACCGAGCCCGAAATCCACCGAGCCGCCACAATCGTCGCGGACAGGCTCTGCGGTGCAGTCGCCAACCCCATTATCCGCAACGCTCAGGAGCAGCGGCAGCTCGCGGCTATCAAGGCGTGGCTTGAAGCACGTGGCTACAAACAACTCATGGCTAACGACGGAGTCAAGTTCAACGCAATGCCACCGGGAACCTTCAGCTTCCGAATGAACGTACCAGTGGAGCTCGAAGGTGGCGCCAAG
Organism: Candidatus Loosdrechtia aerotolerans; assembly: GCA_021646405.1. Taxonomy (GTDB): domain Bacteria; phylum Planctomycetota; class Brocadiia; order Brocadiales; family Brocadiaceae; genus Loosdrechtia; species Loosdrechtia aerotolerans. The sequence continues at coordinate 105,687 of SOER01000002.1, read as the reverse complement.
TCCGTCAACATCCCCATCGACGCCGTCATTAACCCCAAGACGGCCAGGAAGCACTCTTCGAGGCGAAGTCCGCAGGTGATTTCACAAACACCAACAAGCGCCGCAAAGAAGAGGCTGTGAAGATGTCTCAGCTTCGCAGCACGCACGGAAAGAAGGTGCAATTCAACCTCTTCCTCTGCGGATACTTTGACAGCGGGTACTTGGGATACGAGGCCGCAGAAGGCATCGACTGGGTCTGGGAACACCGCATCGACGACTTCGCGAGATTCGGACTATGAGCATGTCTGGGACCGTCACAGCTAAAGAGCAGGAGCGCCTCGCGCTACAAGCTTCTCTCGATGCAGAAAAGTCCCAAGCCGAGCGCAACCGCATCGGCCAGTTTGCCACCCCCTCGGGCCTCGCCGAGGACATCGTGCGCTACGCCGTGGCCCGTCTGCCCCCGGCCGAGAAGGTTCATTTCCTCGACCCTGCCTTCGGCACAGGCTCATTCTACTCGGCCCTTCTAAAATTTGTCCCGAAAAAGCGTATTGCCGAAGCGCTCGGGTTCGAGATCGATCCACACTACGGCAAACCAGCAGCGAAGCTTTGGAAAGACACTGGCCTAGTGTTGACATTCGCCGACTTTACCAACGCGGAGCCAACGCCTCATATCAACGTGCTTATTTGCAATCCCCCTTACGTGCGGCATCACCATCTGCATAACGGCAACAAGACGCGCCTGCAGCTGCGCACGCAGCAAGCCAGCGGCATGAAGATTAGCGGCCTGGCGGGTCTCTACTGCCACTTCCTCGGGCTGTCTCACGCCTGGATGACCGAGGGCGGCATCGCGGGCTGGCTCATCCCGAGCGAGTTCATGGATGTAAACTACGGCCATGCCGTGAAGCGGTATCTCCTCGACCGCGTGACGCTCCTGCACATTCACCGTTTCGATCCAAACGACGTACAGTTCGCCGACGCCCTCGTCTCCTCGACCATCGTCTGGTTTCGAAATACGCGCCCCCCTGCTGACCACGAAGTAAAGTTCACCTTTGGTGGTACGCTTTTCGAGCCGAGAGTCAGCCGCGTCATCTCGGCCCACGTTCTTGCGCGCGAACCAAAGTGGACCCGCTTCCCCATTGCCGATGTGCGCAGTCGCTCGGACATTCCGACACTCTCCGACTTCTTCAGAATCAAGCGCGGCATCGCCACAGGTGACAACAATTTTTTCATCCTCTCTGAGAAAGAGATTCTTACGCGCGGTCTGCCAATGGAAGTGTTCACACCGATCCTTCCAAGCCCACGCTACCTAGCGCACGATGAAGTGAAGGCCCGAAAAGACGGCTCTCCCGACATCGACCGCCGACTCTTCCTGCTCAACACGAAGCTCTCCGAGGAAGAGATTCATAGGCGCTTCCCGGCTCTAGCTGCCTATCTGGAAGAGGGGAAGGCAAAGGGCTTACAGGAACGGTATCTCTGTAAGCATCGTACCCTCTGGTATGGTCAGGAAGACCGGCCACCCGCGCCGATTGTCTGCACGTATCTCGGACGCGGCGACTCCAAGAGCGGCAGGCCTTTTCGCTTCATCCTCAACGGTTCGCACGCTACGGTGGCGAACGTTTACCTGGCGCTGTACCCGACACCTCTGATTGCTCGTGAAATGGATCGAGATCCAAGTCTTCTGCGCAAGATCTGGAGCGCACTCAATAAGTTGCCCGCTGATGTTCTACTTGGCGAGGGCCGCGTCTATGGAGGCGGGTTGCACAAACTAGAGCCGCGCGAACTTAGCAATGTACCGGCCGTATTCATTATGGACCTCTTGCCACACACCGCTGTAGTGCCGAGGATAAAGCAACTTGGGCTCTTCGCCAAAGCATAAATGCCCGCTAACAACCGGTTGCAGCGGACGGTCCGCTGCACAGCCCGCCGCTGAACCGGGACGTTTTACCTCTTTTCCCATGTATAAAGCATATCTATACTTAGCCGCACGCTATGTTGAACTGAATCCTGCCAGAGCGAAGTTGGTGAAGAAACCACAGGAGTACCAATGGAACAGTGCACGTTCACACCTTGCAGGGCAAGACGATCGGCTTGTGCACGTGGCACCGCTGCTTGAGATGTTTGGCAAGTGGGACGATTTTCTTTCCAGAGGTCTGTCGAATGAGCAGACCGAGGAGTTTCGATGTCATAAGAGAACCGGGAGACCACCTGGCACAGACAGTTTTATAGCTCGGCTTGAAAATGTTCTTGGGCGAATACTACCCGGGCATAAACCAAGCCCAAAGGGGCCTCAAAAGAAAAATGTGAATCTCCGTAATTAAGTATGGTATCCCCAGAATTACATTGTATTCCTCATAGATTCGGTTTCAATTCTTATTACCTATAGCATCTAAGGAAAGCAGGAAATTCAGGAAAAAAGATTCTCTTTTATACAAGGGCTTAAAAAACAAGAAGACCCTGATATGGAAAGGTATAGCGCTCTACACATCATACTAATTTCCTCTTCCTGCCATTCCTGCTTTCCTTAGATGTTCTACTCCTTTTTTTCTTTCCTGCCGTTCCTGCCTTCCTCAGATGTTCTGTATAGGGTATTCAACAGATAAGACCGAACAGAATAGAAAAGAATACATTTTAAAATTACATTCTGGTGTGGGCAAAATATGTTCGGTTTCATCCGTAGAGTACTATAGCTATTTTAAAAACTCATTAATTACGTGGCAACAACATCCTCTCCCCGTTAAAATTATAGTATGAGTCTGATCATTCGGGAAATAAAGGTTAAATCTGTTCTCAGCAAATCGAGGATCCCTGGTATTGATTACTGTGTGAATCCCTATACGGGTTGCTCTCATGCCTGCAGATACTGTTATGCAACCTTCATGAAAAGGTATACAGGCCATACAGAGGCGTGGGGAGACTTTGTGGATGTTAAGATCAATGCTCCGGAAATTCTCCGGAAGCAAATCAAAAGGACAACAAGAGGTAATATCATCATCAGCTCTGTAACAGATGCCTACCAGCCCGTCGAGGCAAAATACAAACTTACGAGGCAGTGCCTCGAAGTCCTTTTACCCTATCAGTTCCCCATAGATATACTGACAAAATCACCTCTTGTTTTAAGAGATATCGGTCTGATTAAACAATTCAAAAACAGAGAGGTTGGCATTACCATCACAACAGATAATGAGGAAATAAGAAAGGTTTTCGAACCACATGCCTCATCTATTCATGCAAGAATCAGCGCCTTAAAGGCACTTCGTAACAATGGGATAAGCGTTTATACCTTTATAGGCCCGGTGTTACCTATGAACCCTGAAGCACTCCTGGAGAAGATAAACCCTTATGTTGACAGCGTTCTTATTGATAGGATGAATTATACCGCAAAGACCTTTAAGATATACGAAAGCATGGGCTTAAGCAAATGGCTTGATAATGGCTTTGTTGACGATATTATCCGGAGATTAAGGGTTGGGTTTGCGGGAAAACCTGTAAGTATTTGTTGATACCGGGGAAAAAGCATAGCTATTCCCGTTAAAAGATCTCTGTTAATTTTTTTGAAACCATGGCAAGGTTTCTATCCTTCGTTAAGTATTCTACCTCGTTTGGATCTACTCTCAGGTCGATAAGCATTTTCCTGATATTCTTCCACCCGGTTTCCTTCTTCTTCTCGTTCGTTTCCAGATACAAGTTTGAAACTAATTCTCCTAATTTTTGCAGAAGACGAAGGTCTTTATTCTCATAAAAATTCCTGATTACTTTTTTCTGATATGATGTGTATGGTTTCATATCCTTTTGTCCCATGTCTCCCCTACCTTATCGTAATTTCCCTGTACCTTACAATAAGCGTACCTTATATGTGTTTATGTGTTATAGTAATCCAGAAATGAAATTGAACACAATGAATTAGAATTGATTCCATGAGTCACGGACAAACAAGTTTATCCATGCCACCCCATCTTGGTGAAGTCCGGTTTCATCATATGAATACTATAGCTTATAGCTGAAAGATTCCTTGATCAGCTTTACGTTTAGTACTATAATAGTATCACATTTGCGTACCATAGTATAGAGAGAAAAGGACGGGTTCTGTATTCTGTTTTATAACGTAATTATGAAGATAACGTTTCTGGGAACGGGTACCTCTCATGGTGTTCCGATGATAGCCTGCAATTGCAGGGTTTGCACCTCTGACAATCCAAAGAACAAGCGGATGCGTACATCGGTTCTTGTAAGCAGTAACGGTTATAATATTCTTATCGATGCCCCGCCTGAACTCAGGCTTCAGTGTATTAAAAACAATATTACACGGCTTGATGCAGTGTTCCTTACCCATGCCCATGCAGATCATATCTTTGGCCTGGACGATATTCGACGGTTCAATATCGTTCAGCGCATGGATATGCCTATTTACGGTACTCCCGGTACTCTCGATACGGTACGGACGGTTTTTTCCTATGTATTCAATGGAGAACAGGAATACGGCGGTTTTAAACCACGGTTTTCTCTCAATCCTATCAATGGTAATATAAACATAGGAAAGCTTTCTATCATACCTGTCAATGCCATACACGGCAACGGACAGGTTACCGGGTATCGGTTTGGTGCATTTGCCTACGTTACTGATGCAAATGAGATCCCTGCCAGTTCACTGAAGAAGCTGGAAGGATTAGATGTGCTGGTACTGGGGGCACTTCGTTACATTCCTCATGCAAAACACTTCAGTATTGAACAAGCATTAAGCGTCGTAAAACAATTAAAACCACAAAGGACATATTTTACCCACATGTGTCATGATATCGAACATGAAGAGGCTAACGGTAAACTTCCGGCAGGTGTTGAATTCGCCTTTGACGGATTGACAGTGGAAATATAACGTAAATCTGAGTGGCTCATGATAAAATAAGATGCTGCAGGTTTGGATCATTTTAAAGTTCATTCTAATCATGAGATAAACTGGGATTATTAAACGTCTCACACCATTCATCTCTTAAGGGCATCCATCCCTGCTTCGGAATATAGCGATAATAGATTTTCTCTTCCGGATCAAAAGTTGCCAAATATACCCATTCATTGTCATAATAGTGCTGAAGGATACGGTGATTCCGGATAATACGGCTGATCAGATCCCTTGGCGCTTCAATCAGGGTGAACAAACGCATGGGTTCATGATAAGGCATCTGCCCGTCCATAACAGACTGTCTGGCCAGACCAGTACGAAGATCACTCTGTGGTCCGAACATAATCCCGAAACGCCCCACTACATTATGGTAAATCTTACTTCCGCTGCCATAAACCTCGTTATCTACTGATGAAAAATAATGCTCCATGTTGATCCATTGGCCAACTACCTGGGACGTAGTCATCAGGGTATCGAGTAACTGGCCTGTCGGATCTTCCCGGTAATCATAAGATTGCAAAAATACCCGTCCCTCGAGGTTAATCCCCCGTGTCAGCTTACGAGGTGCAATGATAAAGGCCGCATTGCCGGCGAGTCCCCATTCAGGCCGTACCTGACTCCAGTCAAAACTGCGTTCGCGTACCAATCGTGCTGCCTTATGGGGTGTCAGGGTGGCTGTAATGTCCGGAAACCGGGTACATCGTTCCTGGCTATTAAGGAGACCAGCCTCTTTGAGGTCGCGGGTCAGCCGGATCAGATCATTTTGATGGGTATGAGGTATGTCTTCAAGATCGAAGATCTGTACTTCGTCAGTAGTTGTATTGTGCTGCCCTGCTATGAAATAGGTATCCCGGGGAATGGAGATACCGTTCCTGGCAAGCTGCTGCCGGATCAGGGGTTTATTGGCCATGGTAGCAAGGACACGCGCATTTGGGCTTCCTCCGTTGCCACCACAGGCACCGCAGTCAAGGGCTGCTTCATATGGATTGTTTTCCGAAGAACTGCCGTGGGCGCAGAAAAGTACCAGGCGTGCAAAGTTTCGGGTCAATCCCATCATTCGAAGAGCATTCTCCAGCGTAAATACCTGATCACTGAAATTGATACCTGTTTTTATGATGCGTTCCATACGCGCAAGGGCATCAGTCCGGTTTATCCTGTAATCACGACGCAGTTCTTCAAGAAAGACCATTTCCTCTTCGGCGGACAAATTAAATGACGGATTTGGTTCATACGAATGTTGGTGATCATCACCATTCTCATTCAGCGCCCGCCGGCGCAGGGTCTCCAACCACTCATGGCAAACGTGCCATCCCCGGTTTCCGAATCGTGCCTGAAGGGCCCTGTGAATGGTAGAGCGTTGCTCGGCAACCAGTATCTCTTCGACCTCATAACTTGACAGTTGATCTACGGTCAGGGTGGTAGCTATGGGAGGTACGAATACACGCCAGAGCCAGTTGACCCAATTCTGATAACAGTTCCTGAAAAAAGTCTTCCCAATAAACGGCAGGCAATAAAACCAGCCAAGCGACTCAACCATGATATAAGGAGTAACGACATTTTCTTTAAGATCATGCAAAAGCTTATGCCCTGAATGAACCAGCCTTGCCCTGGCCAGGTGTTTGGGAAGAAACTGGCCATGATAGGTTCGGGGAAGCTCACGTACAGTGTTCTTGGCCTGGGCAATCGCCGGAAACTGATTGGTTTCATGATGATTACCCAGGGCGCGATAACGGATAAATACTGAGAAAAATCCGGCAAAGCCAAATGTTTCGTAATTTCCAATCGCTTCCAGGTGACGACGAAACGGTTCAGACCGTGTATCAATGCAGAATATTACCTGAGCCTGAGGTCTTACAGCCCGTGTGGCATCATAAACAACTATCTGCGGATTGGAAAGGTTGAGGCTAATCTTGCCAATGAGTTGTTCCTGGTAAGCAATCTCAAACGCCTTCAACCATATGGGCCCGTGGGCAGATTCCGGAAAGGCATCAAGCCACTCCAGCAGCACCCTCAAATCCTCCGGAGATGTTTTCATTAAGAGATCGGGAGTGATCTCCAAAGCGACAGCGAGGGAAAACAACCGCAAGGCTGCAGCGTATTGTGAAGCATAAGCATGGCGGGAAGTTAATTCTGCCGCATAGCGTTTAGCAAGGACTTTCAACTCATCTTTTTTGGTATTCCTGCTGTTGATCCCCCTGTGACAAAGCCTACCGAACTGTTCGGCATAAAGAGCCGGTAAATGACCGGCAATCCGCTCCCTCATCATAAAATAAAGATAGGGGCGTTTTTGCATGTCTGATGAAATTGCATCAACATTTCCATCGATCCCCAGTTGTTCCAGACAGGCCTTCCTGACTAATTCCCGTTCATACCATACACGCACTGCAAGATACTGCACCAGATCTACGGGATAAGCCTGCTGCCATTCGTATTCAGTCTGATCTGACCTCCATTTGATGAAACCTGCCCAGCCAGGCAGGGCTGTGAGATGAAAGGTAAGATAGTCCTGCCAGGCCTCCACAGGAATACTGAGCGCGGTGAGGTGTGAGAGCAGGACTTCCGCCGGATCTTCTGGCAGGCAGGTGATTTTCAGTTGACTATCCTGTATCTCACAGGGAGACCACTCCTGCCCGGCAAGGAATTTCCATGCTCCATAGAAACCCTTTTCCCTTCCGGGCATAGGCCATGCGGCATGTCCTTCATCCAGAAAGGCCTCGCACCATTTGATCAATTCCTGATTGATCTGTTGTGTAATCTGGGTGCCCAGAATGCGGTTGCACCAGTCCCCCAGTGTATGATGCCAGCCAAGGGCCATCTGCTCTTCACGGACATGGACTTCTATCATATCTGAAACTGTCAAAGGTTTTAGCACAGGGATGACATGCTTTGCCAGCGTTCCCAGAAGAAGCCGATCCGGGTGTCGATCGACCAGGGCTTCCAGCGTCTCTTCGGCTGGAGCGGTGATACCCTGGAGCAGATGGATTTGAAGAAGTTCAAGATGAGTAACCTTCCGGTTTCCCAGTATTACATATCTGTCGTACGACAGCGGTTTCAGGGCAGCGTTGATATGATGAGGAAGAATCCTGCCTGAGCGGACATAGTCCCGAAAGATCTCGCAAGACAGATAACCTTTGCCTCCCAGGAACCGATGGCCGTGCCGTACGGCCTCCTCAAAATGGAGATGTTCCAGGCCATGCAGCGGATTGTGATGAACAAAGTTGCGCATGGGCCAGCAATTGGCGATGACCTCGCTTGATAGTAGTACCAGTTCCCTGATCTTTGTCAGCAGGTCTTCACTGTACAGGATAGGGGTAGTTGCTAATTGTTTCATTGGTCTAACTCCATAATGATAAGAAATTTACTGCCAGTTCATGAGCCTCAGAGAATCCGTACGGTATCCGGCATTATGCCAAGGGCTGCAAGGATCAAGAGTACTATCAGCAAGAAGGAGACTTCGGTATAGCGCAGGTCCTTATAAAAGATGCCAGGACGGTGGGGACCGAAGAGGAGCCGTTGCATTAGCCTGAACAAGTACCAGGAAGCTGAAAACCAGGTTAACAGAATAATAATCAATTCCCAGGATATTGTAATGGACGGGTGGAATAACATCTCTATATAACTCGAAAAAAGGCCGAAAGGAGGAAGGCCCATGCCCGCCATCACCAGCAGTGACAGCAGGATGGCAAACCGGGGCATAGGCCGGGCAAGCCCGCCAATCCTGTCCAGGTTTAGCTCACCATACCGAATCCGCACGTTATACAGGGCAAAGAACAACCCACTGGTGACCAGAGCAGCCGCACCTGCATAAACTGTTATCTGGGGAGTATAAGTTCCGGTTTTGGTCAGATACCACCATAAAATAGAGTATAGGGAGACACTCGTATAGACCAACATATGAGTTATTCTGTACTGAACCAGGGCTTTGAAAGACCCATAGAGAGCACCGAATAATGCCAGCACGCTCGCGCCATTGAGTATTACCGGTGGTATATTTGGAAGAAGATCCATCATTCCGTATAGCCCCATAGCCGGCAGCAGGAGGGCAAGAAGCATCGGAAAGTACCCCGGCAGACGAGTCAGGGCGGCTACATAGATGCCGTGGAAGGGAAACAAAGGCAGCAGGAGGGCAAAAACAAAAAATATCATATTGCTTGCAGCCGACATATTCCATAACAGAACCATCACAGACAAAACTAAACCAAGGGCAATCAGCACCAGGACATACCGGAAAATCACACTCTTATCAATACTATGGATAACCCTCGTGAATCCCCGGCTGAGTCTGAGAAAGAAGGGCTCCAGATAGAGGCGGTTCATAAAGAAAAGATACATACGAACCTGCAGCATATTCATCCATCTTGGCATCCAAATCGTTTGTCCATGGGTTTTAGCATAGATGAATATCCAGCTAAGGATAATGAATAGCGCAGTTGCTGCCACAAGGATATCAAACAACTTGCCCGGCAGGGCGGCTGCCTGGTAGTATTGATGTACTTTATCCCCGGACGAACAGAGGAAGTGTGCAAATTTCTCCGCTGCCAGCAGATAAGTAAAGACAATCAGGAGCAGAGTCAGAAGCATGATTACTATCATCTTCCAGGATGCGATCCGTAAACGGTAAAGAGACAAAATAGCCTGGGAAGAAGTCACCCATGAAAAGAAGAGAAGAATCACGATACCATGCGAATCTTTCATAGGTATTTTCAAGACTCCATGGGCAGCAAAAAGAATGATCAGCGGCAGGATGAGGGTCGTGATAAATCCGGTAAGCCAGGTCCAGAGAGAAAAGTCCATCCGTTCCACCGTTTCCTTTTTATGAGGGAATTTCGGTTCCTGGCGTGTATCATGAATCACATGCCCGCAATTTAAGAGGACAGCGGCCTTAAAAAAACCATGTGCAATGAGATGAAAGACCGCCAGGGAAAAGGCCCCCAGCCCGCACTCCATGATCATATAACCCATCTGTGCAATAGTAGAGTATCCCAGGGTTTTTTTGATAGAGTTCTGGGTTAACATCATACTCGCCCCAAGAAGGGCTGTAAGCAGGCCGATGACGAAGACCACATGCAAGCTGGCAGGACTTAAAGCATAGAGCGGAGCCAGACGATTTAAAAGAAAACCACCGGCATTAATAATCCCTGCATGCATGAAGGCAGTGACCGGTGTTGGCGCGTACAGAAATTCGGGGAGCCACACGTGCAAGGGAAATTGGACCGACTTGCTCATGGCCCCGACGAAGATTAGCAGGGTGACAACAGTGATAGCACTGATTTCAAGCCCACTGCCAGGCCAGAGGGAAAAGGTGTGCGAAACCCCGGCTGCCCGGTTGAAAAGTTGATAAAAATTTAATGTACCGTACAAGCTGTATGCCAGGACGATACCCGCAAGAAAGGCAATATCTCCCAACCGCAGTATGATAAAGGTCTTGAAGGAGCCTTTGACGGTTGGTGGATGGGAATAGTTGTAGACAAGGAAGCATAGCAGCCAGCTCAGGAGTTGCCAGAAGAGAAAGAGCATCAGGAGGTTGGCACTTGAGACCATACACAGAAGTGTGAAAGCAGTAATATCCATCAGGGTATGAAACCGTGCTCTTCCCCGTTCAGACTGCATGTAACGTATGGAAAAAAAGGATATCAAGAGATTAATCCCTGAAATGAGCACCATCATCACGGCAGCTAACCGATCGATGTAAAAATCGAATTGCAGCAGACTACTCGATATTGAGGAAAAAACAGGAAGGTAAATGGCCTCATGCCCTGATGTTGTAACCTCGTAAAGTACCTGAATAGAAATTCCCAGGGATACTATTTTGACCAGCGCACCGATCCTATAAGCCTTCTGACCGGGTAAGTCCCCAAAAAGAGCAGTGGCCAATGCTACTGCAAGGGGTAACAAAGGTATCAGTATAGGGTAGTAATCTGTCATAATTTTTCTTTAACCGAATTTTTCTTTAATCGAATTTACCTAACAAATTTTCCCGGGCCCACCTCTTCATGTTTCACCAAAACAACCTACACTCTTTGCTTTTGTTAACCATGCGATGTTAAAGACTATAAAAGAAATCTCTCCCTGCATAAACAAGCCGCTTTTCCTGATTAAAATTTCAGGCGAGAATATATTAACAAATATTATTCCATAAGATATATTTTCATCAAATATATATTACAATTTAGATATCAAAAATTTATCTATTTAAATACCAAAGATTTATTCATTGCTTTATTAGGGTGATTCCGTTACGAAACCCGGGTAAATTCATAAAAAATTTCATACATGAAACTTTTTTTGCAACTTGTAGAATACATCTTGCAAGTGTGCAAATTGTAGTCACATCCCTTTAGAGTGCTTTTTTTAAGGGTGAAGGAAGTCAAGAAGGATTTGTCTCGATAAGTAAAAATAAAAAATTCAGAATTTATAAAAAGTACCACATCGTAGTATTCAATAATAAAGTCTCAAAATTAAGTATTCTATCCCTAAAGCCTTAACAAAATTCTATTGACACATAATCTTTTTCTGCTATATTTCCCAGGAATTTCATTTTCTTACAAGCATTTTCCCTGCCGCCGAATTAACTGGCCTGCCTCCGCACAAGGCGGTTATTTTTGTAGAAAACCGGGCAGGAAACGCCTTTCATGATAAAGTGTCTGTGCTGGAAGATTTTGGAATTGAAAAAGAGGCCGTGCTGAGAGAGTCGCAATAATGAGTTTTTCAATAGGTAAACATATAGGCTTATTGCATGGACGAGGGGAAGGAAGGGATAGCATGAATGTTGTTCAGAAAAAACGCAGGTCGTGGCCTCAGGTTGCCTTTGTGGTATGGATGGCTGGCTGGCTTGGTACAGGCTGCGCCAGTTACAATAAGCAGACAAAGGAGATCAACCGGCATTGGGAACAGGGAAATTTCCAGACCGCTGCCAAACTTATTTCACCCGAGGCAGAAAACCAGAGGAAGACGAAAGATGCTGTAATCTGGACACTTGAACAGGGAGCTGTATTGCGGGCCGCAGGGAAATTAGAGGAGAGCAATCATGCCTTTGATATTGCCGAGAACAGAATCAATCATCTTGAACAGAAGGCAAAAATTAAACTTTCACGGGAAACCCTGGCATCCGTTACGAACCTTACGGCCTTACCATATGAAGGTTACGCCTATGATAAGATAATGATGAACACCTACAAGGCGTTGAATTATCTGGAATTGGGAGAGTATGAAGAAGCACGGATAGAATTAAACCGTGCATATGAACGACAAAAGGAAGCCGTGTATATTAATGCAGCCCGCATTGAGAAAGCACAGGAAGAAGGAAGGATGCAAAATATGCGGGTTGATCTGGAGAAAATTCACAGAAATGAAGTATTCAGGAATCAATACGGGAATGCCTATTCCAACCTTGAGCGGTTTGAAGGGTATGCAGATTATGTGAATCCATTAACCGTTTATCTTGATGCCCTGTTTTTTATGACCCGGGCAACAGGCGGTTCAGATTTAGAACGGTCCCGTAAATCATTTGAGCGGGTACTTGGTATGACCGGAGAGAATACGTTTATTCGCCAGGATCTGGAAATGGTACAGCAAACGATTGAAGGGCATCCAATGCAACCAACTACCTATATTATCTTTGAGACCGGTTTAGCACCCGAACGGGAACAGGTCCGCATTGACCTCCCCCTTTTTTTAATTACACCGCATGTACCTTACGTAGGTGCCGCTTTCCCTCAGCTCAGGTACCGGGATAATTATATCCGATCCCTTACTGTTCACCACGATAAAGAGACAGATTCAACCCTGCAATTGTCAAACATGGATGCTATTATTACCCGGGAATTTAAGAACGTGCTGCCACTCATTATTACGAAAACAATCATTGCATCGGCAGTAAAAGCAGGATCTGTATATGCAGCAAGCACGGCCATAGGAGGAAAAGACAACAGAACTGCAGGAATCATGGCAGCTTTTGCCGGGGCAATTTATGAAGTAGCCGTTAATCAGGCAGATTTAAGGACATGGACTACTTTACCAAAAGAATTCCAATTCTGCCGTTTTCCTACTCCGGAAGACCGAAAAATCGAATTGATAGTTTCAAACAGCTTGCAAAGAACGCCGGTAACGATAAACGAAGGGACTGTTACTGTTGTCTGGATTAAGGCAGTAAACCGTACGAGCCCGTTGTTGGTAAGACAATTTACCTTATTGGAGAACCGTATGGAAAATATTGCTGATCGTCCTACTTCCAAGGCGGCAGCATCGAGAGGTATGTCTGATGAAAACCGTATTTAGTAAGCAAGCACTATTCAGGTAAGATTGAGAAAAATACCATCTGTTTTAACAAAAAGGTTCTAATACCCACATGAAGAAAAAAACAAATTCATCACGAGTATTAACCTGCCTCATAGCAGGTATAGCACTGTTCTCCTCATGTACTACGGTAAATACCGTAGAGAGGGCAACACCGGTCGGAACACGTCACATAATAGCGGATAAGCGAATCATTACTGATTCCGGTTTACACAGAAAGGTTAGCATAGTTGGCTTAAATGAAGGCACTACCCATGGAGGATTTTTACAAATACAGGTTGAGGTTCTTAATCAGAAGAATTCCATGCAGGCATTCAGCTATAGTATTGAATGGTTTGACTTGAATGGCATGCTCATTCACACGCCTACCTCTGTTTGGATACCCCGGCAAATAGAAGGAGGCGAGACCTTAGCGATTACCGCTGTTGCACCTACAACAACGGCAAAGGACTTTCGGGTAAAATTTATAGAGGATGTAAGAAAATAAGTAACAGAAAGGATAAAAAAATCAATGATAAAGGCTTTCAATTTTTATTTTCTGCTCTTATTATTCCCTGTTTTTGGATGTGCTACCCATACACGCTATGTAGAACCTACTGGTCCCCGCACCCTCGTGACTTCTGAGATAAATATTCAGGATTTTTCTTATGCCGCTGAGGATATGGTCCAATCTCTTTTAACATCGGGAGCTATTGACAAAACACAGCAGCAGCCTGCTGTTCTTGCTATCAGCAGAATTGTGAATAATACAACACAGCAGATTGATACCGATATGCTCGTAAAAAAGATTCGTGTTGCCCTCAATCAGAGTGGAAAGGTTTTGACTACCACTACAATGGGGTTGGGAGGTATTGCTGAAGACCCTCTTGCCCGGGATATTCAACAAGAAAGAGAGTTTTATGCAGATAAGAAAGGGCCACCACGCCTCCCTGACTATACCCTCTCCGGTAAAATTATAGAACAGAGCGACCGCAAGGATAACGTTCGCCAGGTTGCATATATTTTCCAGCTATCGTTAACGAATGATGAAGGTCTGGCCGTATGGGAAGAAGAGAAACAAATTGCCAAACAGAGCAAACGAAGCGTTATCGGCTGGTAACGGAGAAGAAAAGAACAGGGTATTTTATAGGCTCATTTGCTTCTTCCGTTCACAGTTATTGAAATGATGATCAGTTTTTTTGCTTTCCCACCCCCTTATTCCTTCTCCGGAGCTTATCCTTACCCACATCTTAGCCCGTGTGGGGCTATAATGATAATAGGCAGGCAATACATTGCCTGCCTATTAAGTACCTGACCATAAGTCCTTGTACCTTTCTCTTTATCAGTGAAAAACTCTCCCTCTTTCCCCTCCTTCCGAGGGAGGGGAACCCCTTCTCTGCCGCTCCTCTGGAACTTAAGAGTTGGTACACATTGTTTTTCTATTACACTATACCGCTCCTAACGGAGCTTTTGTCTCTACTCGTTCCAACGCTCTGCGTTGGAACGAGATAAGAGGACGAGATAAGACGAGAAAAACCGGATTAATGATAAATTTTATTATCCGGATGCACGCCTACCATGATTTTGTTATAATTATTGTTTGGTGAATGTTTATCTTTGATAAAGAATGCATATCTCAGCCTGTTGAAAAACGAAACTATTTAGGTAAAGGTAATTAATCGTTAATGAAAAAAAGTATTATTATAGGTATTGTATGCTTTCTCATTATTGGAGCAGTATATATTTATTTTTTTCGCAGTAAAGATACCATCCATTACAAAACAGAAGAAATCGGGCGGGGTATAATCAGTAAATATATTACAGCAACAGGTACGGTAAATCCTGTAAGAACGGTAGTAATTGGCAGCCAGGTTTCAGGACTCATTTCTCAGTTATCTGTTGATTTTAACTCGAAAGTAGAAAAGGGACAAGTTGTAGCACAAATTGACCCTATTCCGTTTGAACATGAGGTAAAAAGGGCTGAGGCCGCTCTTGCCATTGCCATAGCTAATCTTGAAAAGGCAAAGGTAAACGCAAAAAACAGTAAGAGGAGTTACCTGCGTTTAAAGGAACTTTATGAAAATAAGGTAATTTCAATTCATGATTTAGATGCGGCGCAAACAACCTATGAAACAAATTTAGCCGATGTAGAGTTAGCAGAAGCACAGGTATTACAAGCAAAAGCAGCTCTTGAAATTGCAAAAACAAACTTAAAACATACAGTAATTACCTCACCTTTAAATGGTATTGTAATTTCAAAGGAGGTTGATGTTGGGCAGACTGTGGCAGCAACTTTTCAGACCCCGGTGTTGTTTACCATTGCGGAAGACCTGGTTCACATGCAGGTTGATGTCAATGTTGACGAGGCTGATATTGGTATGGTTGAGGTAGGGCAAACGGCAAAGTTTACGGTTGATGCCTTCCCGGAGGATGTTTTTGAAGGGGTCGTTGTTGAAATCCGAAAGGCCCCTGTCATTTTTCAGAATGTGGTGACCTACAGTACGATAATTAGTTTTGATAATTCATTACTCAAACTCATGCCCGGAATGACAGCAAATACCTCTATTCTCGTGGCCAAGGCAGAAAATGTACTGCGGGTTCCCAATGCCGCATTTCGTTATATGCCTTCGAGGGTTTTAAAGCAAAAAGCAGGTGAACGGGATATGGCCGAGGCAAAAGATGCAAAAACGGGTCCAAGTATATGGATACTGGAACAGGGAGAACCGAAAGAAGTCCCTGTGGAGTTAGGGATCAGTGATTATAATTTTACTAAAATTACCGGAGGCGATTTAAAAGAAGGCCAGGAGGTTATTCTTGCGGAGATTATCCCCGGCTCGGCCTCGGGAGGAGCAAAGCCGAGAGTCCCCTGGAGCCGTCGTTACTAATTATTTTGATTTTATGCAGGTATTTTATACCTAAGGTACTGTTTTATCCAGAGATATGCAGGATATTATATTATTAGATAATATTTACAAAATATACGATATGGGAGAGGTTCAGGTAATGGCCTTAAAGGGGGTCTCCCTTACGATTCAACAGGGGGAATTCGTAGCCATTATGGGCGCTTCAGGCTCAGGAAAATCGACCTTAATGAATATCCTTGGGTGCCTTGATCGCCCGAGCCGGGGAAACTATTACCTGGAAGGAATTGATGTCTCCCGGTTTTCAAAGAACGAATTAGCCGAAGTTCGCAACAAAAAGATCGGATTTGTATTTCAGAACTTTAATCTTTTAAGCCGAACCACTGTCTGGGAAAATATTGAGTTACCCCTTATTTACCGTAAAAGAATGACAAAGACAGATACCGATAGAGTCCATCAGATACTTAATGCTTTAGGGATTGAAACATTTAAAAAACATTATCCGAATCAATTATCCGGAGGACAGCAGCAGCGAGTTGCAATTGCGCGGGCCATTGTGAATAACCCCGCTTTGCTTCTTGCTGATGAACCAACAGGAAATCTTGATACTGTTACCAGTATGGATGTCATGAATATCCTGCAGAATCTTAATCAGCAATGGAATATTACGATCATTTTGGTTACCCATGAAAATGACATTGCAAGATTTGCCCGGAGAATTATCGTTCTGAAAGATGGTGAGGTGATAAGTGATACACCTTCAGAATCCTACCATTTTACACCAACATCCAAAACATCATAAGAAAACACAGGATAATTCAGCAGTGCAGGGTTTTTCAGTATGTCAATACTTTTTAAAATAGCCATACGTGCGATTATAAGAAATAAATTACGTTCCTCACTAACCGTACTTGGTATTGTTATTGGTGTCGGGGCTGTAATTGTCATGGTTAGCATTGGCCAGGGTGCAAAGGTTATAGTTGAAAAGCAGATCGAGAGTTTAGGTACCAATGTTCTCCTCATTTTTCCGGTCAGTACCCTGCATACCGCTACCAGGGGTGTTGAGGGTGGCGTTACCTTAACGGCAGAAGATGCTCTGGCCATAAAGCAGGAATGCGATGCGGTGACCTATGTTTCCCCCGGCATTCGGGCAACTTCACAGGCCATCTATGGTAATATGAACTGGACGACTTCTGTATTAGGAGTGGGACCAGATTATCAGACTATACGAAACTGGCCGCTCAGCTCCGGGCAATTTATTAGCCCACAGGATGTAAACGCCATGGCAAAGGTATGCGTCCTGGGCCAAACCGTATCTGCAAACCTTTTTGGGGCGCTTCATCCCGTTGATAAGATAGTCCGGATAAATAATATGCCTTTCAAAGTAACCGGGGTATTGAGTGTGAAAGGAGAATCCGCAACGGGACGTGATCAGGATGATACCATTTTGGTCCCTTATACAACTGTTCAGAGAAAGATTATGGGGATAACGCACGTTGATATGATCCTCGCTTCCACAGTGACATCGGAAGCCCGGTTTGAAGCAATTGATCAGATTACTGCTTTATTAAGACAACGACACCGTATAAGACCGAACGAGGAAAACGATTTTACCGTTATCAGCCAGGTAGAGTTTGCTTCAAAAATCGTAGAGACAAGCCGAACAATGACAATACTCCTGGGAAGTATTGCGTCGGTATCTTTAATCGTAGGTGGAATTGGTATTATGAATATCATGCTGGTTTCTACAACGGAAAGGACCCGGGAAATTGGCATCCGGATGGCTGTTGGCGCCAAGGAAAAAGATATTCTTCTCCAGTTCTTAATTGAGGCTACCGTTTTGAGTTCTATTGGCGGAATGATCGGTGTTGTTCTCGGTGTTGTCCTGTCAAAATTCGTCTCTTATTTCGGAGGTTGGCCTTCATTGCTATCACCGCTATCGATTGCCGTTGCTTTTCTCTTCTCGAACATGGTTGGCATCTTTTTTGGTTATTATCCGGCCCGGAAGGCATCCCGCCTTAACCCCATTGAGGCCCTCAGGCATGAATAGAAAAAACACAAAGAGTACCTATATGCGGCTCCTGGGTTATCTGAAACCCTATTGGCGTAAATCTGTCATCGTTTTGATTCTCTCAGCTATGAGTGCGTGTATTGCAGTACTGCCGACCCAGTTGCTCGGTATCGCGGTAGATGAAATCAGGATAGCTGACACCTATGTAAACAGCGTCCACACTCGTCCGTCCGATGAAGTCCCTCATGATACTCCTAACGCACCTGAACACAAAAACGCTATTCCCCTTGCAAAACCAATGACTGCCGTTTCGCATTTTATCCATAAACATTGGTTTGAGGATTATCATCCAACCCTTATAACCCTGATCTTCCTTGCTGTGAGTTTTATTATCATGCATACCCTGCACAGTGGTATTACGCTTGTACATGGATTCCTTACTTCTGAACTGGGGCAACGGCTCATTTATGATTTGCGGAATCAACTCTACTGCCATATCCAGCGGCTTTCTTTAAATTATTTTGAAAATAATAAGACCGGTGACATTATGAGCCGTATTATGAACGACGTTAATTCGCTGGAACAAGCAATCGTTGGTCCCGTTATTACCTTTCTTACCGATATGTTCAAATTTGGCTGGATCCTCTATTTCTGTCTGAAACTTGACTGGATGCTCACCTGTATCGCCCTGTTTGTCTGTCCGTTTATCTCTTTGTGTACCTATAATTTCGGTAAAAGGATCAGAAAAATCTTCCGTTCGCTCAGAGATAAGACCGGTGAGCTAAACGCCCTGATACAGGACAACATTTCAGGTATCCGGCTTATTGCGGGATTTGCAAAAGAGGACGAGGAAATGAAACGATTCCGGGAAAAAAACTACGAAAACTACGCCCTCTATGTGCGGATACTTAAACTCGTTTCTGCTTTAAGACCTGCGGTTGACCTGATGACAGAGATTGGAGCAGTGGTTGTCATTTGTTTAGGGGGTTACAAGGTACTTCAGGGACAGCTTTCTGCCGGTACATTTGTTATATTCTTTCCATATCTCCAGATGATGTATGGTCCGATTACAGGGCTAACACGTTTCTATAATCAGGTTCAGCGTGCCATTGCTTCTACTGAACGGGTTTTTGAGATCCTGGATACACCGCCTGATTTAAAGGACGTCCCTGATGCCATTGACCTGCCACAACTCAGCGGAGTCGTGGAGTTTAAACATGTTCATTTTACTTACAGCCATGGTATGGAGGTTTTATCAGGTATAAATATACAGGCGCTCCCGGGTCAGATGATTGCCCTCGTAGGTCCCAGCGGCAGTGGTAAAACGACCCTTACGAAATTAATACCGAGGTTTTATGATCCTACCAGGGGAGATATATATGTCGATGGCTATAATATCAAGAATGTTAAACTTCGTTCCCTCCGGAAACAGATGGCAATGGTACTCCAGGAGCCATTCCTCTTTAATGATACCATAAAAGCAAATATCGCCTATGCCCGGTCTGATGCAACTGATAAAGAGATTGAAGAGGCAGCCTGTGCTGCCAATGCACATGATTTTATCAGGGAGTTGCCAAAGGGATATGATTCAGTAATTGGCGAACGTGGTATAAAACTCTCCGGAGGCCAGAAACAGCGTATTGCCATTGCATGTGCTATCCTTGCAAATCCGCGCATTCTCATTCTTGATGAAGCTACTTCATCTGTTGATACAGAGACGGAGCACCTTATCCAGCATGCCATTTACCGCCTGGTCAAAAATCGTACTACGTTTGTCATTGCTCATCGGCTGTCAACGGTATTACATGCGGATCTGATTGTCGTTCTGGAAAAAGGATGCATTGTAGAAATGGGGCGTCATCACGAGCTCCTTGCCAATTGCGGACTCTACAGAAAATTGTTTGAAATGCAGTTTGATATCCAGGAAAAAATACAACGGGAAGTTCCCGAAGGAAGCATGGAAAAAACGGAAATCTCTGTTTCACAAGAATCTATTCTTGATTTACATGGACCACCACAAAATTCGAAATGGTCATAGAAATAGAATATAATTACTCAAGTTTCAGAAGACCTGAGGGGTTACCATAGAGTCGCTCAGCTTCAGCCATTGAATACTATAGCTGTCAACCGTTACCGTCATATTACCACTCTTCACGCATTTCCCCTTTCTCTTCTGTTTCTGTTTTTCCTTTCCCGGCACAGCGATTCTGTCTCTCGGCTTCACATGCGCAACATTCTCTGTCATGCCCTGATGATTCATGTCCGCATTTTTCACATCTTCCCATGTGATGGTGAATATGTTTAAGACACATGCGTATACACTCTTTAGCCCTTTTTGATGTTCTCTGTCCGCACTTTTCACATCTCTCCCCATCATCTTCCCCTCTTTTCTTATATGGTCTGTGAACGGGACACTCATGTGAACACTCCATCTCTCGTTTTTGCTTTGCATGCCTGCATTTCTCGCATTTTCCTCCTTCACAATCTTCTCTCTCATATTTATGCATAGGACATTCATGCGAGCCGTATCTTTCCTGACCTGAATACCCATGCCTCTCCCGCCTCTCTTCATCAGCCCAGACAGGATTAGCAGACAGTATATTTATCATACCAGTTACCACGAGTAGTGCACTCACCGTAATAAGATTGTAAATAACTTTTTTCATCATTTTTGTCCTCCTCATAAAAATACATTTACACGAAGTCTTGAGAACATTCTCAATTAAGGAATTTCATCATAATGAATTTTTCAGATTGCATGGTATAAACAGTAGATGTCATAACAAATGATTGCCGATAGAGAGAAGACTCGCCTCTATTATAAACTTTCTCTGTAGTATAGTGATCTCAAAACAAAATGTCATATAGTATAGCGGGATTTCCCAAAAGTAAGGCATCTCTTAAGAGTGCAAAAGTGACATTTTGTTTTTACAGAACTATAGAAACACGATAGCTGCAATACGAGGGTAAATAACAGGGTGCAAATACTAAGCCAAGGTAAGTTAAAAAAAAATTCATTGGAGATACAGACAAAGAATCCTTACACCATACTGACAGTACTCAGATTTTTATCATGCAATCACAAAATAGGGAATTTCTCAGGAAGCAGGGATATGTGACATGGCACGGGAATGTGATACAACAAGAGTGAGACACGATACAGAGGAGAAAGTATTGATGAATATGAATTGTACGGGGAGTATAATTTATAGATACTCTGCTAATTCTAAGAGTATTCCATCAGGGTCAAGGAAATAACAGAGTATCTTCTGTCCTGCATCATGGGCTACTGTACCTATGGGTACAGAAACAGGCTCACTGATAACAGCAGCCCCTGCATCCTTCAAGTGCTTTATTGCATCACGGATACCCTTAACCCTTAAGGCTATGTGTCGTAAGCCAATGGTATTTGCACGTGAGTTTATTGGAACAGCCTCACCCTGAGGTGATGTATAACAGAGCAGCTCTAACCGGGGTTCTCCGGCAGGTGCCATCAGGTAAACCACATCAGCATGGACATTCTTTAAACCCACGATGGTTTCAATCCATTCCCCTTCAAGACGTGCTCTTCGAATTTCTTTGAATCCGAGCAGGCCGGTATAAAAACGTACTGACCGTTCCAGGTCACTAACTACAAGATTGATGTGATCAACGGCTTGAATCATTGAAAATCCCCTTATCCTTATTTTCATGAGAATGATTATGTGTATAATCCAGAAAAGGGAAAATATTTTAGCATGAAGCGAAGATAAAATCAAAGGTTAGTGATGGTGATATCAAAAACAGAAATAAACTTGAAAATTAAGTGATTTTGTGTAAGATTCGAAATGAGTGAATTTTTTATTGTTTTTTCTTAATCCACAATCTTATCCACAGTTTATACCTCGTAGTTACAGATAGCGATTCATCTTTTTTATCTTACAACACCACAGTACGAATCAATTGCTACCAAAGGTATTCCTTCATTTTTAAACTATCCAGAAGGAATTTAAACATAATGACTCCGTGAATAAGACTCGTGAATAAGACTATGGTATAGTCGGGTTGATATATAATGTTATTAGAGAGGTGGTAATATGGCAAAATATATAACAGTCCCCAGGTGAGCATGAGTGCAGAGGCACTACATTCGTGAATCTGGTATAGAAAATGCTCTTTAAATTTTCCGTCAAAACCGGATATATTGTTAAATAACATTTTGGGAACATTTCCGGTCAACAAGTAAATTGCCAGAGAATAATTCTGGTATGGGATATAACTTATTAAAAAATAGATTGGAATAAACTCATGATAAACACTTTGAAAGGTTCTTTTAAAAATTCCCCGCTGGGAAAGTTTTTTTCGTATATCAAGCCGTATCGTTGGTTTCTTGTGGCGGCTACTCTTTGTGGACTTTTGAAGTACAATATTCCTTTAGTTTTCCCCTGGATTTTTAAAGATGTAATTGATCATTTACTATCACCATCAACATATAATGTTACACAATTTCATTACACCATGATGGGTATGATAGGGCTCTATGTATTGTGGTCTGTGTTTACGTATTTAAGGTCTTATTTTGCCGATCGTGCCGGTCAAAGGCTCATTTTTGATTTGCGACATGAATTATATGTCCATCTTCAACGCATGTCACTGGGCTTTTATGAGAAACGACAAGTAGGGTCGGTCTCATCGCGTCTTTTGAGTGATATTTCCATTGCCCAGAATTTTGTTGGGGCTGCGTTCACTAATACCATCATGGATGCAAGTTCCCTGGTTTTTATTACTGTTCTACTTTTCCATATGAATTGGAGGTTGGCCCTGGTTTCTATTTCGGTCTTCCCCTTTTACGTAGTGTTAAATAAGTATTTCAAATTACGAATACGAAAGACCAGCCTGCTGGCACAAAAGAAGATGGAAGAGATTTCCGGAAATCTCCATGAAAAGCTCGGTGGTATTTCTACCATACAATCATATACGCGGGAAAAGGCAGAAGAGAGGCTTTTTTTCCAGGACAACCGAGAGTATTTGGCGTATCAACTGGAGAACATCAATAACAATGCTACTGCTATATCCGTAATTGGCTTCTTAACTTCTTTTGCTCCGGTTTTAGTTGTCTGGTATGGTGCCCTGCAAGTTATTCACGGCCATCTCACTGTTGGCGAATTGACTGCATTTTATGCTTATTTAGGTATGTTCTATAATCCTCTTAACCGGCTTACAGAACTCAATATCCTTCTGGCGAATTCCCATTCTGCAATTGAAAGGATTTTTGAGGTGCTAAATACCTCACCTGAAGTTGTAGATAGTCCTATTGCTAAAGAGTATGGACCTATTAAAGGAGAGATTAAATTCACCAATGTTCATTTTGCATACGATTCAACAAAAAATGCCTTAAAAAATATTAACCTGCATATTCCGGCCGGTACTACGGTAGCACTCGTTGGACCGAGTGGTGCGGGAAAGTCTACCTTTGTAAAACTGATCCCCAGGTTTTATGATATTGCATCGGGAAGAATTACTATCGATGGGTGGGATATTCAGGATTTTAAACTCAATTGTTTGAGAAGACAGATTGCTACAGTACCTCAGGAGCCTATTTTATTCTCCGGGACGATTTATGAGAATATCCTGTTCGGGAAACCAAATGCAACAGAAGAAGAGGTTCAGGAGTCAGCTATTTCTGCCAACGCACATGAGTTTATTTGTAAATTGCCTGACGGGTATCAAACGGAAATTGGAGAAGGAGGATTAAAGCTTTCCGGAGGGCAGAAGCAACGCATTTCCCTGGCACGGGCATTCATAAAGAATGCACCTATTTTGATTTTGGATGAGGCAACTTCTTCCTTAGATTCAAGAGCAGAAAATCTCATACAACAGGCACTCAGGAGACTGATGCAGAACAGAACAACCCTCATAATTGCTCACAGGCTTTCCACAATCCAGTCAGCCAATATGATTGTTGTCTTTGATAATGGAGAAATTGTAGAATTTGGCAATCACCATGAACTACTGCAACAATCACTGGGACTTTACCGGGAACTTTACGAGGAGCAGTTCGATAATATCTATAATAGATTTTCAATTGCAGTTGAGCAATAATTTACTCTGGTAACCGTTCTTTTACGCCCTATACACATTCAATCCGCGTAGGGGCAGGTTTAAAACCTGCCCCTACTACAATTAATTATTATCATGTATTCTCTTATTGAATCATACCCCTTAACAGTTTAAGGTTTATTTTAAACCATTCTTCTCCCCCGGGGGTTTCAAGTACCATAGGTACATTTTTAAACCGTATATCATTTACAAGACAACGGAAGGGTTCCTTACCAAGAAACCCGTACCCAATATTTTCATGCCGGTCAACACGTGTTCCCAGGTCTTTTTTGGAATCGTTTATGTGGAAAACGGCTATTTTATCAAGCCCTATGATATCATGAAATTCTTTGAATGTTTTATTGCAGGCCTCCTCTGTCCTTACCTCATATCCTGATGCAAAGGCATGACACATATCGAAACAAACTCTAACCCTGTCATTATCCTGTGTCAGGTCAATTATTTTTGCTAACTGTTCAAAGGTATAACCGATGGTATAGCCCTGGCCTGCCGTATTCTCTATACACAATTTTATCCGGAAGCCTTTTGTCTGATCAAGTAACATATTAATACTTTCGGCAACGGTTTTAAGGCAATCGTCTTCTGTAATGGTACTGCCACCAGATCCCGGATGAAATACAAGTCCCATCGCACATAAAGATTCAGCCCTTATGATTTCTTCCAGGAAGGCTTCTCTTGACTTTTTCAGTAGTTCTTTTTTATGACTGCCAAGGTTAATAAGGTATGAATCGTGAACTATTACCGTTTTAACAGTCGATCTTTTCAAACCCTTCCTGAATTGAGTGAGCTCTTGTTCTGATAATGGCCTGGCCCCCCATTGTAATTGCTGTTTACTAAAAACCTGTATAGCATTACACTGTAATTCATTGCCACGTAACGGGGCCTTTTCTATACCGCCAGCAATTGAAACGTGGGCACCAAGGAGACCCATACCTATCCTTTTATAAAGAAAACTATAGAAACTTCAGGAAACTGCATGGTAAGATAAAGATGCACCGTAAGGATCTCGTATTTTAGAATTTTCTTAAGACTTTGTAAAAGGTAATATCAAAAATTTTTAAAAAAACCGAGAGGAACTAAAAATGGATATTTATGAATATGCAATGCAAATGGAAAAGGACGGTGAAAATTACTATCGTGAATTGAGCAGGAATGTTGAAAACAATGGATTAAAAAAAATATTTACAACACTTGCCGATGCAGAGGTCGTACATTATAACATCTTTCTCAGGATGAAAAAGAATGAAAAAGTCCAGGTGACCGACATACCGATCCTATCAGATATAAAAAATATTTTTATCAAGATGAGGGATGAAAAGGAAATTACGGGTATTAATGTATCACACATAGCCTTATATAAGGAGGCCCAGGAAATAGAGAAAAAGAGTCAGGCATTTTATTTAGAAAAAGCCAATGAAGTAACAGATCCCGCACAGAAAGAGATATTTCTCAAGATTGCAGAGGAAGAAAAGAAGCATTTTTTTATATTAGACAATATAATTACCTTTGTCTCAGATGCGGAAAATTGGCTGGAAAATGCAGAGTGGTACCGTTTTGACAAGTTATAAGAGATAGCATCTAAGGAAAGCAGGAAATTCAGGAAAAAAGATTTTCGTTTCTACAAGGGCTTAAAAAACCTGAATATTTACTCCCTAAGCCTGTTTTAAAAATTCGGATTCCTTTCTGGTCTTTCTGTCAATCATTTGACTATTTCGGTTCCCAACAACCATACCGGTGATCAAGCAGATAAATGAGAGGGTATAACAACTGAAACGAGGTTTTTCTGCAAGTTGCGGTTCTACAGCATAGGCACCAACACGTTCCTTTTCAGAAGGGGGACGTGCAGGTTCTTCTCTTTTTTCGACACCCCCCTTTCTGATCCCTTCTTTCTGCGGCAATCTTTGCTGCTTACGCATTGCCTCTGTAAGGGGTATGGCATATTCTTCCGGTACAACTCGTGAACCGTATCGGTTGGCATAGACCTGGGTAAATTCTGTTCCCAGGAGAAGGATTATAGCAGAATAATAGACCCAGAGCAGGAGAATGACAAGCGACCCGGCTGCACCATACATTGATGCAGGGGCGCTGTGGCCAAGATATACACCGATCAGATACTTGCCAATGGTGAAGAGTACCGCTGTTATTAAGGCACCGAACCAGACATCTCCCCAGGAAATTTTGGCATCCGGCAGAATTTTAAAAATGAGTGCAAACAGCAGGGTAATAAAACCAATTGAAATAACAAAATGGGTAATGGTACTAATATACTCGAGTCCGGGGAACACACCTTCCAGAAAACCACTAAATGCTTCCAGTCCTGTACTTATAATAAGCGAAACTAACAGTAAAAATCCTGTTCCCAGAACCATAGCAAGTGATAAAAACCGATTCCGGATCATACTCCTTATGCCATATTCGGGTTTGGGTGTAACCTCCCAGACGGTATTGAGCGAGTCCTGAAGTTGAATGAACAGGTTCCCTGCACCAAACAACAGGGCTGCAATGCCGGCAACAGTCGCTATAATACCGGCTTTTGGTTTTGCAGCAGCTTCGACCATAGTCTTAATGGCGTCTGCACCGTCTTCTCCAACAAGATTTTGAAATTGATCAATAATCTTACCCTGTGCTATCTCTTTCCCAAATACCAGACCAATGATCGCTATTACAATAATCAGGAGGGGTGCAAGGGCAAAAATAGTATAGTAGGCTATTGCTGCTGCCAGACGTGTAGCATTATCCTCACTAAATTCGGAAAATATTATTTTGATAAAATTAATAAAATGTTTCATTCTTTTTAGAGCCATAATACTGCTCCTTTCATTTTACTTTAACCTGGGTATCACCCAGTATATCTCTAACATACAGCATCTTTACGAGTACAATAAGGGCCGCTACGAGCGGTGTTGCAAATACAAGACCCAGCCCTCCCAGGAGAGTTCCCATCAAGACCTGACCAACAATAACAAGTGCGAGAGGCATTGATACTGTGTGTTTCTCAATATATGGTGTAATTAAATAACTCTCCATCGCCTGGATACCAACAAAGAGCAATACAACGTAGAGAGCCTTCATCGGACTTTGTGTTAATGCCAGCAGTACGGCCGGTATAGCAGATAAAATAGGCCCTATATTGGGAATGAATGACAATAACCCTGCAATAAATCCAAGGGCGAGCGAAAGCGGTATACCGAGCAAGCTTAATCCTGTCCCTATCAGTATGCCGATAATAGTCATTGACATAATTTTACCAATGAGCCACCAGAATAATGTGCTTTCAATATTTGTCAAGACTTCATGAGCATGTTCACGTTTCCTGATAGGAACCAGTTTTACAAGACCTTTAATGTATGAGCTGGGATTAATAGAAAGAAACAAGCCGACAATCAGGATAATGATAACATCAGCAAAAAAACCAAACGTTGTCGAGAAAAAACCAGTTACCCTCGATACTACATTCATCTTACCAGATACGATTTGATTAAAACCTGGTGCTTTTTCAATGATTTTATTCATCCATGGATATTGTTTAAGCTGATTTCTGATCTGACTGATAGAATCGGGTATGGTCTTCATAAGTTTATCAATCTGATCTGCTATACTTGGTGCAATAAGTCCTCCTATTAAAGCAAAGATTCCCATAATGCCAAGTATAACTATTACCAGTGATAGAATAGCGGGGAGGTGCGTATATTTACTTAACAGATTGCTTAAACCACGGAGAAAAATTGCCATCAGGGTACCTGCAAAGATGAGTAGAAGCACGTTAATAGCTTTCCAGGATATTATCATCAGGACTGCTATTAACGCGGCAATTCCTGCAGCCAGGAGCACACGCTGGGCAAAGGTATAATAGCCACTATGTATGTTCCCCTCTCCCCTATCTTCATTCCTGTATTCTTGCTCGGATGTTTTTCTATTCATCTTCTTCTGGTTGGGCCTTAGGAGGCCCTCCTTCCGGAGTTATGGCATCAAATATCTGTTCCATAACACCTTCCTTCTCGGGTGCAGTCGGCGGCGGGAGATTGGTAAATCCCGCTGCTAAACCCTCAACAAACGCATTACGGATAATTCCGAGAACGGTAGGGAGGATTTGTGGATTCGGGTCTTGTATAGTGCCTTTTATAGGAATAACGGTAGCAATCTTTTCCTCTTCCGGGGCTTCCGGTGTACCGGAGAGCAGTGATATAGTTGCATCGATAAACTTAGATTTAAGCCAGTTTACAAAGGAGGGATCTTCGGGTGCTACATCTACATTCTCCAGAATGGGTTTGATTCCACCGGTAATCTTGTTCTCCCTTACCTGAAATGTAACAAAAAGACTAAAAGTACCTCTTACAGGCTGGAGTTCTGCTTGTGCCGTGAAGAAATCTTTGAGATCGGGTAAGGCCAATCCCTTTAATTCTAATTCCCCTGAAAAGGTAAGCCCTTTTTCCCATGGATTAACGGTCATGAAAAATTTCATTCTTCCGGATCTCTGGATTACAGCAGTAGCAGTAACAGTCGTTGGTGTATCCCGGGCGAGCTTTTCCCGGGTTGCAACATTGTTGACCTCAACCTTCATATCATGGACCCACAATTGAGGCCGGGTCTCCTCTGTTGCATCGACAAAAACAATCTCACCTTCATTCATCACAACCTGGTTAATACGTAGAGGTGGTACCTGCTTGAGTTCTTTTTCTACATCCGGAATCTCCGGGGGTTTCTTTTCTTCCTTCACCTCTGGTGGTGCCACCTTCTCTTGAACAAATACCACCTTAGGATAATCAAGAGTCACATTTGCAACCAGAGTTCCTTTTAAGAGCATATTTTCTACGAGAGAAAGCCGGATGCGTTCTGCAGAAAAAAGGAATTCATTCGGTTTCCCGGGGTCCTCGGCAAGCTTAATATCAGCAATTTCAAATCTGGGTGGTACAACTGATACTGATACATCTTTAACCGTCCCGGTATATCCCTGAAGTTCTCCAAGTGATTCCCTTGTAAAATAAAGGGCAACGGGGTTGAGTACGATACGGATGGTAAGAATCAGGACCGCAATAATAGTAATTGCTAAAAAGAGCTTGTAGTACCAGGTATTGAGGAAACCGTCACGCTTTCTCCGGGTATCCTTTCTCTGTTCAGACATATCGTATATACTCCCATATTATCTTAATCTTGCACCTAACGGACTATATGAAATACGGTAATACAGGGTGGCCGGGTTATATCCTACAACATAGATACTGTCGTTTCTATTTCCCCAGATACCGGACAGGAGATGATCTGTACCACTCTCATGCAGGGTCCATTCCGAGCCATTATAGTGTATAATTGTTCCCTGATCTCCCACGGCAAAGACGGTATTTTTATCAATGCCCCATATCTTTCTTAACCAGTTGTCGGTACGGCTTATCTGCTGTCCCCATATAATACCATCATAATGAAGGACAGTACCGTCTGCACCAACAGCAAATATGTTGTTTAAATCTGTACCCCAAATACTCATGAGCTTTTTATTTGTGTCCTGTATATGCTTCTTCCATTCCTCTCCATTATAGGAAAGGATCGTACCATAATCTCCTACAACGTACATGTTGTTCCTATCCTTCCCCCAAATACCATAAAGCCAACTGCTGGTACCGCTATTGTGTCTCTCCCAGTTCTTACCCCGGTAATTCAATATCCTCCCCATGGTTCCTACAAAAAATATATCATCTCTATGAAAACCACGAACATCACTTAGCCAATCATCAAGACCAATTTCACGTTTTTTCCATTCTTTCCCGTCATAATGGAGAACCACACCGTAGTCTCCCGCTATATAAATATCATCTTTATCACTGCCCCATATTCTGTTGAACCTGTGGGTGTTTCCTGTATCGATATTAGTCCATGATTTACCGTCATAATGTAACAAAGCACCCTCATTACTGATGGCAAAGATGTTGTTATCGTCAAACCCATAAATATCATGAAGCCACATATTAAACCCGTGATACACAGTGCTCCATGTTTTTCCATCATAGTGTAAAATAACACTATCACATTGATCAACTTCCGGCGTTTGTTCTTTTAGGCCCCACTCTTCGGCAAAATAAGTATGAACTACGACAAACTGTTGCAGAACTAAAAGAACAGATAGTGTAAAAACTCGTATTATTTTCATTATAACTACTCTCCATAAACCCTTATCCTGACAAAACAGGATAATAGAGGCAACATCCTTTTCAATGACTAGATATAATGCTTATTCGGGCTTACTCAGGCCATTGGAAACCAATGGCCTGAGTAAGCCCGGTACAATAGTAAAAACTTCCCGGATAAAACTGTACCGAGGTCTCCTACCCGGAAAATTGAGAAGAGAAACCCTGTAAACCTAAAACATCAGTTCCTCTTCTTCTCCTTCGCCACCCCCTCCTTCTTTACCACCTTCCATCATGAAGGCTTCTTCTATTTGTTTTTCAAAATCTTTAAATTGTTTCTTACATTCTTTCATTGCCTTATATTTCTGGATTAAGGCGCTAGCTAAGGTGTCGGCTACTTTGTCTAATTGATTCCCTACCTTTTCATCAAGCTTTGCTTTTATTTTCTCTATTAACAATTCCTCTCCGGCACGGTGTGCCAAGGCCATGGGACCTTTTTTATAATGTATATAACGTTCACCGCACATTTTGCACCTTTCATAACCTCCATGATGTGGGTTTCCATTCATATTCGATATATCGTTAGCTTCAGCAGGTTTCTTTGGTCCAATACTATTCAAAGAACAGTATGATATGCCAAAAGCCAGCATGCAGTACATTACTATTTGTAGTCTCCTTAACATAGTTCTTCTCCTTTCTTATTAAGTATAAAAAAATACAATACGGTAATATGTACACCTCTTCTCTCTTTAAATAATTATTACAAACAAATTGACTGGAAGTTTTGAATCTTAAATTGAGGGAATAAATAAAGACTTAAGGGGTTGCTATATGAAGGTTATAGTACTACGGTGAAAAAAAGGATACAAAAATCGCGTTACAGACAAAATTAGATCACAGGGTATTTGTAAAGGATATTAAAAATAGCACGTACATTCAGTACAATCTTCTTTAGATTTTTACACAGGCCTTTACGCTTGAGCTCCTACGAGCAGCAGGGGCATCCCGCGTTTAGAATTAATGCCGTTTCCATTCACCCCAGAGTGGTTTACCATTAACGGTTTCGACGGTTTTAGCATTATACGCCTGGTCATACTTCACAGCCTTCCTATAGCTCCGACACCCACTGCCTCTCCATTCTGTTCCCTCTTGAGTAATCAATACCGGTACAGAAAACATCGGATTAAAGATAAAAAGCAATGCAATTACGATTCCGGTTCTCACTATCATGTCCTTTTTTTATGAAGAATCTTAAATTACCTCGATGTATTCCTTAATTTTTCGAACAAGGTCATGAAAGGTGTTATTATATCCGTTCAGGGCTTTATCTTTCAGTGCTATCTGGCCTTTTCCTGCTCCAAGTCCCATTTCTACTGCCCTCTTTATCTGTCTTTGTTCCCACACACCCTTGTTAACTATCTCTGGGCATTTGCCAAAGCTCTTTATGATACCCAATCCTGTAATATCAGCCGCAATCCTATCCCCGCTGACGAGAATAATGTTGGTTTTGACAGTCATTCCACTCCTCGGACCTCCTGTAATCATTGAAGTTGTTCCATCAATAATATTAAGATGTGGGGTATAAGCCTGGTTGATTTCTGATATTACTTCCTCCCAGTGGTCCCTATCAACGAAATAGGGTCGTTGTTTCCAGTGGGTAGCTCCGATAAAATTTTTGAGACTGATACTATAGGTAGCATATTTATGGGTTTTTATTACCGGAAGGTTTATTATCCTATCTGCTTTATGTATCCATTCTGAAATAGAGATATTTTTAATATATTTGGTGTTTAACAATTCTACTTCAAGCCAGGGATAATCTTCAAAACAAACAACTTCAGCACCAGCCTCTTCTGCAGCTTCACGAATACCTGTTTTTTTCATATTCCATGCAGTTGAGAATGTCATGAGTCCAGACATATCCCACATATCCCCTACAATAACCCTTTGTGCACCTTTCTCATGAAGGAGCCTTACCACAGCCCCTACAACCTCAGGGTTTGTAGTAGTAGGATTGCTGTCTCCGGTAACAATATTCGGTTTAACAAGAACAAGCTTTCCTTTAATATCGATTTTATCGAAACCGCCGATCAGAGAAACAGCTTCTCTGATCATCAATCTAATATCCTCTCCGCCAACAATGCTTACTAAGGATTTTTCATTATCTCTGTATGGGTTCGTAAATTCCTGTGGGGTAATTTTCTTATTTTGAGAAGTAAAAAAAGGGAGTCTTATTCTGGAATTACATCGTAAAAAGAAATGGGATACGATAAATAAACCGCTAAGATATAAAATAAACCGGCGTGTGTAGAGCATGAGTCTCATTCATTCCTCATTATTTCCGCCTACCATTTTAAGGAAATAGTCATTTCCCCTGTTTTTAACATCGATGAAATACATCCTGAAGTTTTTGGAAAATATCCTTAATACTATTGCTGTTATTCAGATAGATATTCCACGGAAACTGTGTATTTTCAAAAGGCTTTATGAATGAAGGAATCATCTCATCTACCACATGATTTACCTGATAATAAAGATTTTTACTGACTAATGGGAACAAGCACCAGGTCAAATTTACTATCAAATTGTCCTTTTATTGGATAAAACTGTGTAATAAGTGTCTGATAGCCCCTGGCCTCGATTTTTATGTGGATATGGGGAGGTCTTCCGGAATACGATGGAGGAAAATGACTCTCAAATCGATATTCTCCGGACTTCTTTGAATAGAGTGTTGCACGATAATCGCTGCTATATTTACCATCCGGGCCAGCTAGCCAAATTTCAATACGCGCACCTTTTATAGGGGAACAGTCTGCACTTGATCTAACAACGCCGCTTAAAGTATGGCCTGTACCAACACTCATTCGCTCTGGTGCATTTGGCTCGTAAAAAGGTCCTAATTCGGCAGGTGGAGTAGGCTGGCAGGGAAGAGGTTTGCCTGGTTGGGAAGATTGTATTTCGCCTGCTCCTTCCTTTTGTGCCGATTCTGACAGAAGTATTTCTGTATAGCTATTTTTCATATTGATAAAAATAAGGGAAAAAAAACAGACAGCAAAATATGGTAGTAATAACCGATACATAGTGTGTCCCCCAGATTCTCTCTATTTGTTATCTGTACTGAGAAAATTCCTTATCGTAAAATGTGGCTAAATAAGCTATAGAGCCATCCAGCTCTGTTTTTATCTGCATCCAGGACTTAACACTTGCGGTTTTCAGGTCCTTTAATTTCTCATACGCAGCTTTCTTCCTCAACATAAATTCATCTCTTTTCATGTTAAAAACTACTCTATCTTTATCGCTGAGTCCTGCTGCCCTGGAGCTTAGTTCTCTATCTATTTTATCAAATTCCCTCAGTTTGTCTTCTATCTGCCGTTCATATTCCGCCTTTTGTTGTGTTGTATAGTCTGTGCTTACAACCAGAATCTCTTTTGCTTTCTCTCCATTCCATTCAGTACCTGCACGTATCCTCTCTCTTTCTTCTGATTTCTCATATTCACCATATGAGATTGAATATCCCAGAATGAAAATACTTAATAAAGTTATAAGAGATTTGAACCCTTGCATTTTGTTTCTCTCCTTCTGCTGTAATTATACTCGTGGAAATAGAACTATCGGTACAATCATCGTAAGTATTTACACTGCCTGAAGGATACTTTTCTTTTCCTCCTCAAAACGTTTTCCCAATTCCTGTGCCTGATCTCTTTTAATAACCTTTCTCGCTTTCTTAAACATATCGCCTTCCTCATCTTTCATATGTCGTTCTACAACATCTCTCAGCACAGAGAGTTTTGCCATCCATTTCTCGTCCCCTTTGGACATTTTATCCATGTCTTCAAGCATCTTTTTTGCGATACCGTGTTCTTCGTAATTTTTCAATATCGTCTCGCGCAAATCATCTTCTTTCTCAAGTGTCGAATAGAATAGTTTCTCTTCTCCTTCCATATGTCCGTGTAATTCTTTATCAATTTCAGGAAAAATATCTTCTGGAGATTCCCGGGTGCCACCTTTCGGTTTACCTTTCATCTTTTTAAAGAGGTCCTTAACCTTTTTATGATCACTTTTTATCATTTGAAAAATATCCATTTTTTCCTCCGGCCAAAATTCTCTCATATGAATAACTTACCATATTATAAAACATACACCCTCTCTTTGAAGATGAGGCGGGTGTATGTTTGTTGTGGAATGGAGGGCTATCGTTATCCTCCAGGAGTGGCTGATAGATTAGGTAATGTTTGTAACCCGTGTATTGCGGGCTTTACCTATTCGGTTCATCTCGCAGAGGTACCGAGAAACTGGTCGACCTCCTCTTCTGCCTTCTCTCTTGAGTAGCCATATTTTTCTTGCAAGATGCCTATTAATTTATCACTCTGTCCCTCGATCTTTGTAATATCATCATCGGTAAGTGATCCCCATCTTTTTTTTACCTCGCCTTTTAACTGATTCCATTTTCCCTTTAAAATGTCTTTATTTATCATAACTATTCCTTCACGAAAAAGTTTTTAGTCTTATATTTCTAGTATTCATCATTTTCATCATATTCATAATAATGTTCTGGTCTTAATCTCTTGGATTGTTTCCGGTTTCGGTTTTTTTTCTGGAAACGTTCTTTCATTCGATCGTATCTATCCTTTTCGTCGTTCAGACCTTTTATGTACTTCTTTACTGTCATCTTATTTCCTCTCTTTCTTCTTACTATCCAGTTCAACTCATTTTATTGAAAATCATTACTGTAAGATGATATCTCCTAAACTACAGGGGGACGCGGACGTCTTATCAATCCGACAACTAAAGAAATAATAAAAAGTACAATAAAAATAAAGAAAAGTATCTTAGCAATCCCGCTTGTGGCTGCTGCAATGTCTCCAAATCCAAAGACTGCTGCAATAATCGATATGATGAAAAATACTATTGCCCAGTAAAGCATAATCTATCTCCTTTGTTGTTTACAAAGTGAAAATTCACTTTTATTGTTACCACATTTAATATTCATGTTTCATTTCAGAACGGAATGATCCACTGAGAAGGAAACCAGAGAGAAAGAAACCTATTGCAGCAACACCGAAAAACAGCCATGGATTCTCATGAACTCTTTTATCAATACCTGTTGTTATTTCCCTCATCTTCTCCTCCCCAGTCGTTACTGTGTCGTTCATGCTTCGCTTTGTTTTTTCTACCACCTCCCTGTACGATTTTGTTGCATCATTCAGGGCCTCTTTAATGTCTGAGTACTTTTCTGTCATTAACCGGCCAAGCTCTTCCTTCTTCTCCCTTGCTGCTTCATCAAGTAATTGAAGTGCCTCATCTATCTTCCAGGTACTGCCATGCTTCCGCACTTGCTCCATAGCACTGACTCCTTCCGGTTTTCTGGTAATATCCGTACTGCCCCTACGGCCCTCTTTTGACTGATAGTCCACCGCATATTCTCCTTTCCATTACGTATGTATTATCATTTTCTCTTCATACTATAAGTATCACTTATTGTCTCATTTCCATGAACAATAAGTGGTGTTTATTACGGATAATGAAAACATGGCATTATCAATCTTTGTATGTTTTCATCAATGCGAAGTTCTCATAGATTCAACAACGTAGCCAATAAGAAATCCACCAGCAACCGCAATACTTATTGCCATCCATGGATTAGTACGAACCCTTGTATCAATCCCTGAAGCCATTTCCTTTGCTTTTTCCTTCCCTTCTGCCATAGCTTCTTTCGTTGTTCGCTTCGTCTCCTCCATCATGTCCTTAAGATTTGAGTATTTCTCGTTAATCAACCGGTTAATCTCATCCTTTCTCCCTTTTACTTCTTTATTCAATGTCTCAAGTGCCTCATCAACTCCTAATTTACGTGTGAGATCTTCATGTGTTATTTGGTTAGCCATATTATCTCCTCTCTAACTTTTCTCGTGATTATTAACCAATGCTTATGAATCAATTTTCTTTGAATGTTCGGACCCGTGGGTTATGTATCCCCAGAGAAAACATCCTGCCGCAACAGCACACAAATATATCCAGGGATTCTGATGAAATTTTTTATCAATACCCGATGTCACTTCTTTCAACCTTTCTTCACCCTCATGCATTATCCCGCTTATATTCTTGATTACTGTTTCCGTTAATTTATTACTCCCTACTGCTGCACTCATCTTATGCTTGATAGTGGAGATGAACTCGTTAATCTCCTCTTCTTTTTCCTTAATTGCATTATTCAATATATCAAATGCTTCATCTATTTTCCCTGTACCGCCTTCTTCCGATGTCTTTTTCGTTGGGGTATCTGTTTCCGGAATTCCTTTAGTTTTATTTATCATGACACCTACTCCCTTTTTTCCTTATCTGCTTATCTCATTTCACTGCCAGAAGTTTCACCTACCGCTTTGCGTATAATCTCATTTGCTTTTGCAAGTTTCATCCAGACCTTCTGGGAAGTAAAAAACAGAAGGCCTCCTACCGGAATCATGAAATAAACAACACCGAGCGATAAGATGATGAGCGCTCTTACCTCCCTACTCATAGAAAAATAATAAAGCACCGATATATGGAGAAACAGAAAACCATGAATCATTATAATAAAACTTAGAATTATAAGAAATATACGGATATATGCAGACCGTATAACTTTAATAACTTTTATATAGTAGAATAGCGCCTTAATTTTTGTAAAGCCTATAAACACTTGTTTACTCTGCCTCATAATATCAGTAAGTAAACATAAAAGAACATTATACAGTTCCTCTCTATTCTTCATATATTCCCCCTTATCATATTTATCTGGCTATTGACTTTCCTCATTAACCTACAAACAATATGCCTTTCGAGGAATCATTTACAAATAAATTCTCAAAGAGTAAATTTAATACGTAACTATAGAGGAATTAATTAATTATAGTAATTCTATTCAAGAGAGCATCATAAACCGGCTCTTTAGTAAAAAAGGTTAATCTTATTTTGGGTATACACGGACATACATAGTCCGGAATATTTTTTATAAGTAATGTCTATTTATAGACATACGCTATTTTTTTATTTGTTTGTAAAAACATACTCCATGTATGGAATTACATTCATTACACGAAAAAAAACCCGTATATGGACTTCCTGTAAACTTATTTCCCGGTTAAATCTCTGAACACACATTCGATCCGCATTGGTTTACCATTTTCATCATAAATCAGATTACATGACGTCTCAGAAATAAACTGCTCACCATCTTTCTTCTTACAATATGATAGAAAATCCTTCCAAACACCCTCCTTTTCTAATTTTTTAATTAATTCTCTTCCATCTTCAGGGTTTACATAAATATCCTTAAGCCGTAATCCAACAACCTCTCCAGGTGAATCGTAGCCAAATATCTCTGCTCCCGCCTGGTTAATCCAGGTAAATACCCCATCTTCTGTTAGTTCGCACTGATAAACACCTTCCTTTAATAGACCCAGTAAATACCGATAATGGTTCTGTGATTTCAATAACTCTTCTTCGAGTCTTTTTCGTTCTGTTACATCCCTAAAGATCCCTTCTATTCGTGCCGGGTTACCTTTTTCATCAATAATCAGACTCGCTGTTCGCTCCATGAAAAATTGCTCACCATTTTTTCTTTTACATAAAGAGGCAAAACTCTTCAAAACCCCCTCCTTTTTTAGTTTCTCTATAAGCATTTCACGATCTTCAGGATTTTTATAGATATCCTTTACCTTTGTACCGATCACTTCTTCCGGTGAATTATATCCGAGGATCTCTGCCCCTGCCTGGTTAATCCAGGTAAATACTCCATCCTTTGTCGGTTCACACTG
This sequence comes from Candidatus Loosdrechtia aerotolerans, assembly GCA_021646405.1. Classification (GTDB taxonomy): domain Bacteria; phylum Planctomycetota; class Brocadiia; order Brocadiales; family Brocadiaceae; genus Loosdrechtia; species Loosdrechtia aerotolerans. The sequence continues at coordinate 67,657 of SOER01000002.1, read as the reverse complement.
ATAGACCCCTTCTTTCAGCGAATCGAATAACAAGCGATACCTCTTCTCCGATTCGATTATCTCTGCCTCTGCCTTTTTCCGTTCCGAGATGTCTCTGAATACCCCAAAGATTGCCGTTGGAATCCCATTCTCATCCTTCAATAGATTGCTGGTACGCTCTGCATAAAAATTCGTTCCGTCTTTCTTCTTGCACAACGACACAAATTCCCTCCATACCTCATCCTTTTCCAGTTTCTCACAGAGCCTCCTTCGGTCTTCCGGATCAACGTAGATATTTTTTACCTTCGTTCCTATCACCTCTTCCGGCGAGGCATATCCTAATATCTCCGCCCCTGTCTTATTGATAAAGGTAAATACCCCTTCTGCCCCTGGCTCTGATTCATATACCCCTTCCTTAATCGCATTAAAGATCTCCCGGTGCCTCTTCTCGGAGATAATAATCTCCTTTGTTTTCTCGTCAAGGGATTGTGCCATGGCATTAAAGGAACTTGCCAGCTCACCAATCTCATCCTCCCTCCGGATATTTACCCGCTGGGAAAGATCCCCCGATGCCATCTTCCTGGTTACCTCTGTTAATGTAATAATAAGTACTGAAAGTTTTCTGCCTACAAAATAAGCAACCATTGCAAAAAGGAATGCAAGAATTAACAGTACAGAGGTGACAATATAGTTAAGATTATAAGCAGCTCCATATCCTTCGTCCCTGTCGATTTCTGCAAGAACACCCCAGTTAAATTCCGGCAGCCACTTCCATACCCCCAGCACGGTTATTCCACTGTAATCTTTATACCCCTTTGTATCAAAACCGCTGGCACCAGCGATGCACTGCTGGGCACCATACGTCAGTTCTCCCGTTTCCTGATTAATAAGCTTGAGTTCCAGGGCACACCTCTTCTTTACCAGTCCCATCTCCTGGAGATGATCGGCAAACCGTGATTCGGTAAGCATGTATCCATCCCGGTTGACCAGGTAGGTTTTCCCTGTCTTTCCTAATTTCAGGCTGAGCATCAAATCGCTCAGTTTCATTACATCAATCCTGAGTGCAACAACGCCAATCGTATTTCCCTCCCTGTCTTTCAACGGTGATGAGACAAACATGGTTGGCAACCCAAGTTCTTCCTCTCCATATTCATTGAGTAAAGGAATTTCAGAAGGGAAAACCTGTGATATGTAGGTTTTCCCCTGGATTGCTTCCTGAAAATATTCCATCTGTGAGACATCATTTCCCATTCCCTCTTCCACAGTAGCAACCGTTATGATGCCTTTCTCGTTGGCTACCAGAATTCCCTTATATCCTAATTCATTCTTTACCACTTCGAGATACTGAACGATATCATGATAATCCTTATCCTCCGGACCAATCGTTACCGATTTTGCCATAAGGGGATTATTGGAAATGGCACGGGCATTCATCATCCTTTCATGCATCCAGTTGGTAACCAGCTCTGCCTGTTTGTGTCCGACGCCGTCGAGATTTCTGATAAGAATTTCCTGCAGATCCGATTGGATTCGGGGATAAGCGATAATTCTGAGGAGAATGAATGGCAAGAGAGCAAATGCAATAAACAGGAAAATAATTCGGGTTTTTACTGAGATATACATGGGTTTTTCTCCGTAAATTTTATGAAATTAATTTTGCACAGTTTATACGGTTATTTATCAGAAGTAAAATAAAAGTGGTCTCTCCTTAAAAAGAGAGGTTTCAGGGATGAGAGTGAAAAATATTCATAAACAAAATTAGAGGAGATGGAATCCGGAGGGGAAAATGTTTATTCCATCCTTGAAATTATCCTATAGAAGATCTATTCATTTCAAAATTTGTAAATTATGAAAATCGCGCATTATCTTTTCATTGCCATAGACAGTTCATATGTCAGTGCCATTACCCTTTCAGCTTCCTCGATATTCAAGGTACCTGCTCCACAACTAGGGGTGATAAGAGAGCGCTCTTTGATGAATTCTCCTGATAACCCTTTATCAATGAGGAACCGGATACCTTCCTCAAGCCTTTTTATCAAGTCATGCAATGATACGGTATTTATTTTTGAAGAGGTCGGAATAATACCCCAGGCTAAATAGCCTCCTCTATGAAGAAATGTCTTTATTTCACGCCAGTACATCAGGTATTTATCCATAAATTCATACGCGTCAAAACTAACAATATTTACTTTTGATTCCATGAGCATAGCCCAGTCGGTATTGCCGCAGCAGTGGGTTCCTGTTAGCCCTCCGTGTTTTTGAACACTCTCATACACTTCATTTAGTGCACCAATTGCCTTTTCCCGGCTAATGTTCATGAATGCAGAACCAAAACTCGTGAGATAAGGTTCGTCTGCAAAGATTATGACATGCGTACCGTACCTGGACAATTTTCTGAGTTGCCAAAGAGCCTTCATTGACAATAATTTTATTATTACATCAAAAAATTCTTCACTGTAAAGAGCGGTTATACCAGATGATAATTTTAAGGAACCGGCAAGGGTAATCGGACCAACAACCTGACCTTTCACTGCGCGAAGAGATTTTGGGGGCAGTGTATCGAGCAATTCAATCATGGTATAAAACCCTGCTGCATATTCAGGACTTATTTGAAACAAATCGGGATCGTTCTTAAGGTAAGCCTCATAAAAATTTTCCAGTGCATGTGAAGGGTCCCGGGAAACATCAATCACTGCTGTTTTTTCATTTGCATATATTTTGACACATGGAAGTCCTTCTATATATTGGATTAACATATCTTCATTAGTACTGCACCTGGGCAACTGTGGCCAGCAGGGAATTTCCGGGAGTGACCTGAACATAAGTCCGGAAGCTATTTTAACATCTGTATGTGGGAGGCTGCCAATTGCGGTAGCTGAGAAATTACCTTGAAAAGTGTTTATCATTGAATATGTTCCTTCTCCTGAAATTCTTACATGTCAATATAGATGGACAATAATAATAAAGTAAGGGTTAATAAGTCAAATCAAAATATTTGAAAGGATTTTCTGTGGTACCATGTTCGATTTCAAAAAAAGATTCAGATTACAGACCTGAACCAGTTAGGCATTTTACAGAAATAAGGAACTTTGAAGTAAGTACACATTTAAAATGTTGAGTCGGGCATAGAAAAGATGGTATCATGAAGAATAAAAAATGTACAGGGTTGAGGCGGTATTTCCATGGTAGAAATCTCTTTTAAGAGAAACATATACTAAGGGTCTTTCATGGGTGAATTCTCATTTATACAATGGATCCGGAAAAGGCAGAGAAGGCGGAGGGATGTTACTGTAGGTATTGGAGACGATTGCGCCGTACTCAATGTCTCTTCAGACAAGTTATGTCTTATTACGACAGATATGATGGTCGATGGCACACACTTTGATCTGAGAAAATGTACCGTTCGTGATGTTGGCAGAAAGGCTATTGCATCTAATATTAGTGATGTGGCTGCAATGGGATGCCGGGCAACTGCTGCAGTTGTCTCAGTCTGTTTCCCGGAAAATACTTCTGAAAAATTTGCAAAGGAATTATATAACGGCATCTGGGATGTTGCGAATAAATATACTATTGAGGTTATAGGTGGTGATACTATCAGTGGCAGGAGCCCTTTATGTATTAGCATCACCCTGCTAGGGAAAGATGGGGGTCTAAAACCGATTCGGCGTTCCGGGGCAAAGGTAAATGACATGATCCTCGTTACCGGTACTTTAGGCGGATCAATCCTTGGAAAGCATATTCATTTTGAACCGCGGTTAAAGGAGGGAATCCTTCTCAATAAACATTTTACCATACATGCTATGATTGATATCAGTGACGGGTTAACCGCAGATCTGAATCATATCTTAGAGGAGAGTCATGTAGGTGCTATTCTCTACGAAGATACGATTCCAGTCTCAAAAGCAGCAGAAGAAATAGCAAAGAAAACGGGAAATACACCGCTCTACCATGCACTATCTGATGGTGAAGATTATGAACTATTGATAATAGTATCAAAAGGTCAGGCAAAGAAGGTTATGGAATCAAATTTATTTCCAGAGAGGACATTCCGTTGTATTGGGAAAATCGTTTCCGGGCGTGGTATACGGATGAAGTATGCACAGGGGCATATCAAACGTATAAAACCACGGGGCTACGAGCACCTACAATCAGAATTCAACGATAGCGGGGAACTGTGAAAGAAGGGAAAGTAACTTTTATAAGTATGAGTGCAAACGAAACCATACACTTTGGAGAAAGGCTTGGGAGGTTATTAGCGCCCGGAGATGTTATTGCTCTTGTCGGAGAGCTGGGTGCCGGGAAGACAACCCTTGTAAAGGGTATTGTTCAGGGACTTGGTGTCATGGACAAACATATTGTCAAGAGCCCTACATTTTCATTGATCAATATATATAAAGGGCGGATTCCCGTCTATCATTTTGATGCATATCGGCTGGAAAGTATTCAGGATATGACTGATATTGGAAGTGATGAAATACTCTTTGGAGAGGGCGTGTCTCTCGTAGAATGGGCAGATAACGTGTACGGCGCTCTGCCAAAAGAGTACATAGAAATAACCTTATCGGTTATTTCTGAGAGTCAAAGAAAGATAGAGATCAATGGTTTTGGAGAACACTACTGCGGGATTTTAGACAAGATAAGAGGAATCCGTACAGAATAATCTCTTCATGATTCTGCTATAGCATCGGAAGATGAGAATTCAGGTGAATACGTTTATTCCTCATATTGAGAGGAAATTCCCTGAATATCGGTTCTAACAGACCTCTCCTCTCTCTCCATTTCTTTATATTCATATTCTCCGCAAAAGCAGGTATTTGTTTTCTCTTTTACACATCCTCGCTCTTCACAAGGTACATCGGGCCCACACTTACAATCTTCCGGACAGCCAGGCTTTTGCGCAAAAGAACGAGGAGCATTTATACCAAACATCAACGTACCAGTAATGATAGCTATAATACCGATCTTCTTAAACATATTTGCATCTCCTTTCATTAATATCCTTTTCTCCCCTGTTTTTTTGACTCTTCCATTTCTCTTTCTGCTTTTTGTTCTCTTTCTTTTCCTTCTTTTGTTATTCCTTTTCTATTCTTCTTTCTCTTTTTTCTCTTTTATTTTATTTGTTCCTTTTCTCTCTTCTCCTGTGGTATCTCTCCTCCCCCGGCCGGTACCTGTGCTTACTCCGCCTGTCCCCCCTCTCTTTGTACCTTCATCCCTTCTCTGTTCGCGCTGGTTCATAATACTAGATACTAAACTATTCATAGCAGAAGTTCCGAAAAAGATTTTATAATATGAAAACTTCAGCAATATCCTTGCCAAAGGTTTCCCTGTTTAACAACAAGGATTCAACAGGGTATGTTTCTTCATGCAGCTTTCGTATTGTTTTAACTATGCACAATAATTTTTTCCAAATAGGAGGCTGCATTACCTTTATACTCCATGGTGTTTATATTGTACTTCTTGATAAGCTTATAAATATCAGCTCTATACCGTTTAGCTATTTTTGAAGCATAGGTTACATTTCCTTTGCTTATCCTCAGGAGGCTTTCAAGATATTCACGCTCAAATCTCTCCTTGGCATCTTTATAAGAATTGAAGGTATTCTTGAGCATATTTGTATCGATAAAAAGATCATCGGGCGTGATTATATTCTTATTCGTCATAATAACGGCATGTTCAACCTTATTTTGTAACTCGCGTATATTTCCTGGCCAGTCATGGAGAAGCATTCTCTGGATAGCTGCAGGGGTAAATCCCCGGATATCCTTCTTAAGCACTTTGCAAAATCCTGCCATGAAGTAGGTAGCGAGAAGCGGAATGTCATCTTTCCTCTCCCGTAAGGGTGGAACATAAATGGGTACAACGTGGATTCTATAAAACAGATCATCGCGGAACGTCCCATCATTCACGGCCTTTTGCAAATTTGTGTTCGATGCAACAATAACACGCACGTTAACCTTAATACTTTTTGTACTTCCGATAGGTTTAATTTCTCTTTCCTGCAGTACCCTTAACAGTTTAACCTGTAATGCCGGTGATGTATTACTAATCTCATCTAAAAAAATAGTCCCCTCATCCGCTTGTGCAAAAAGTCCTTCTTTTGATTCATAGGCATCCGTATATGCACCGCGTATATGTCCAAAGAGTTCATTTTCCAGTAAGCTTTCCGGGATGGCTCCGCAGTTTGTAGCTATGAATGGATTTTTCACACGGTTGCTATTATGATGGATCGCCTTGGCAATTAATTCCTTACCGGTACCGCTCTCACCATAGATAGCAACGGTACAGTCCGTTTTAGCTATCTTTGTAATCTGTTCAAAGATTTCCTGCATTCTTTTATTGTTACCAATAATATGTTTAAAATTATACTGGTCACTGAGCTGATTTCTCAAGTCCTCTATCTCCCGGGTCAGTTTTTGTTTCTCAAGCGCATTTTTTATATGGAGTGTCAGATCCTCATTATTAAACGGTTTCGTAAGGTAGCTATATGCTCCTTTTCTCATGGCTTCAACTGCACTTTCAATACTTCCATGTGCAGTCAGGATTATTATAGGGATCTTTTGATATGTACCAATAATCTCCTCCATGAGTTCGATACCATTTTCTTCTCCCAATCTTAAATCAACAATGGCAAGATTAAAGGAAGTAGCTAATAACATTTTTTTTGCTTCATCACTACTCCTGGCGGTTGATACACGGTAGCCTAATGCCTTTAAACGCATGTGCATAACTTCTAGTATACTCGTGTCATCATCTATTACTAAAATAGTTTCGTTTGACATAATGGATTACCCTACATAAATTAATCAGAATTCTGTTTTTCTGCTGTTTCTGTATTGGTTTCTGTTTCTGTATTGGTTTCAATTGATATATCTATAGAATTTTCTGAAACTTTCTTTTCAGTATGATTCCCCACTTCTTTCTTTTTTTCTTCCATTAATACATCAACTTCACGAAGTTTTCCGATATCAGTTGTTAGGTCTTCAATTTTCGATTGTGAACTGCGGAGCTCATTCGTCAGTACTCCAATTTCACGTTCCTTCATGGACAGTTGATCCAAAAGTTCTGTTTTCTGGGATTTCTCAGCACTGCTTTTAAGGTTTTTAATGACTGCCATGGCGTTATGGAGTTCATCTGTGAGCCTTCCTATCTCCTGATCTTTCTTAGAAAGTCTTTCTAAGAAATCTGTTTTTTTCAATCCTTCAATATCGTCTTTAAGGTCTTCGATTTTCATTTTAGCATTACGGAGTTCATCATTAAGCCTTCCAATTTCCTGATCTTTCCAGGAAAGCCGGTTGAAAATATCGGCAATAGTTTTTTCCTTATGTTTCAGGTCACGCCTGGCAGTCTCAATCTCCTCGTTTTTTTTAACTAACTCTTCTCTGCGATCGAACTTGGTACAACCGGTGCTTAGGAAAAGTACAAGAAAACAAAACAAGAGAAGAGAGCACCCTCTTTTTACTATTGTACTGCTCACGGTAGTATCCTCTTATAATAGTATACGTTAAACTAAAAGAGTTTAAGAACTCAGCGCATAATCGTATCGTGAGGGTAATATAAAATGGAAGATACTCCCGTTTCCTACATTGTTCTCCACCCAAATATTTCCCCCATGATCGGATACAATATGCTTTGCAATAAAAAGTCCTAATCCTGTTCCCCTGATACCTCCTTTTCCCTTGTTTACAATCTGTTGGAATTTATCAAAAATCTTATTATGGTACTCAGCAGGTATTCCAATTCCGGTATCAGATATACTGACCTGAATAAAAGAGTGTACCTTGTGCACTTGATTTTTGTTTTCAAAAATATGGGAAATGGAGGCTGTATCGACCTCGTGTGCCTTTACTGTGATAGAACCTCCCGGCGGGGTAAATTTAACGGCATTACTGAGAATATTATCTAATACTTGAGAGATCTTATCACGATCCAAAAGAACTTTTGGAACAGAGGTCTCGCTTATACACTGTTGAATATGTATATTTTTACTTTCTGCCAAAAAACGTATCGCATCGATACTCTTCTGAATAATATCCTGAATATTCAGGTATTGAAAATTGTATCTCATTAACCCTGCTTCAAATCGTGAGATATCCAGGAGATCATTAATCATCATAATAAGCCGGAGTGTGTTTTCCTTTGTAATAGTAAGGAGTTTGGTTTGTGATTCTGATAATTGACCTGCGATTTTATCCAGCATAAGTGCATTTGCCTCTTGTATTGAGGTTAAAGGGGTTTTCAAGTTATGCGAGATATTTGATATAAACTCTAATTTCATCTGATCAACCTCTTTCAATTTATCACACATCTGATTGAAAGCTATTCCCAGACTACCAATTTCATCGCGGGAAGTAACAGTAACCCGGTGGTCCAGATCCCCATTGGCAATACGCTCCGTTGCCTCTTTAAGGGTTTTTATCGGGGCACATATGCTATTCGTAAAGAGATAAGAGAAGATTGCCCCACAAATAATAGCAAATGATATAATAGCAAGGGATATTTTTGTGGATTTATGCATAGTTTTCTGAAACAACCCGATCTTTTGAATCAATGTTGATTGCTGATTCTGGACTAGTTTCTGCATAGTTCGAGTAAGCCTATCAAGGACCTTCTGCTTTTTCATCTCATAAAGAGAATCCGGTGTAATAGACTCATCATACCCGATAAATATAAATTCTTTCGTAGTTATAGCAAGATACTTGTCATAAAGTTCTTTTATGTGACGTATGCAGACCTTTTTTTCTTTGTTAGATTCTGCAGGCTCCTCTAGTAATTGCAGGTTATCAAAAAATTCTGTTTTTCTCTTTTCGAAAAGATCTAAAAAGGCTTTATCACTCGTAATAAGATATTTCTTTTCATTTCGAACCTGTTCTAAAAGGCCATCAACTAATCTTTTCCCGATTTCAATAGAAGGAATATCGACATTTACAATTGAATCAACAACCTTATTGAGACGATTAAATCGAATATGTAAATAAAAACTCATTGCCAACATAAATAAAGCGATAACAATGTACCCAAGGATCATTCGTTTCCAAAGGTTATTCTTAATCATGCTATTATCTTAAAAACGATCAGGGGTAAATTTATTAACTCAATGAAGATAACAGGTGACAATAATAAAAAGGCTTATCAAAATAACATAGCGTATTGCAGGCAAGTGAAATACATACTGAAAATATTATTAAACCCATAAGGTCTTGATAAAGAAAAAGATGTGCCAATCATGGATAAAGGATAGTAAAAAATTAAATTTTTATTTAATAATCCGTTTATTTATATTCTCAAATATAAATAAGTATGAGAATTTTAATTTCCATGGTATTTGTTGAATTATCCCGGGGATAAACTGCAGCTTTATGGGATATTGAGGATAAATCTGATTATAAAACGACAGGTTTGGAGGTTTGGAAAAAATGTAATACAATAAAACACAATAGCAAGAAATTTTATAAGATATTAATTTACTGTAGGTTAAATCTTGTTTTTATGTGAAGTGGCACAAAATTGTGACAGAACTAGGCTGTGACATGGCACACCAAAAAAAGATCTTCTCCTCTTGTTATTTTAGATAATTTTACAATCTGAGCTCAAAAAAGGATGTATGCTTTTATATACAACATTGTATGTTTTTAAAGACGGGACAAATTAAAATATATACTTTTGTATTATAGATACTTACAAATTAATTTATAACTAAATTGTATGACATGCATACATAACAATTACGAATAAAAATCTCTCTTTCTCCAAAAAGAATAATATAACACATCAAATAAATTGATTATAATATGTTTTATTTTAAATAGTTATGGATTATCCTTATCAAAAATTTTCATACAAAAATCCCTTGGCAAGTACCTTGCTGCTAGGTACTAGCGTCACGTGACGCGAAAAGCAATTTTGTCCGAGCTTTTCTATCTGATTTCCCAGTGACTACCATGAGAGTGTTCTCAGGAGCATGGGATATTTTCCGAATCTACGAAGGGGAAAAGAAATGTTGAAGAAGTTAGGTCTTGGTTTTGCTTTTGCTGGTGCATTAGTTTATGGTGGCATATTAAATATGGCTTTTGTAAGTCCTGTCATTGCAGAGGATGGAGAGAAAGAAGAAAAAATAGAGGATGGACATCTCATACAGCTCACATCCGAGGATGATGAAAAGGAAGAGGACGGACATCTCATACAGCTCACATCCGAGGATGATGAAAAGGAAGAGGACGGACATCTCATACAGCTCACATCCGAGGATGATGAAAAGGAAGAGGATGGACATCTCATACAGCTCACATCCGAGGACGATGAAAAGGAAGAGGACGGACATCTCATACAGCTCACATCCGAGGATGATGAAAAGGAAGAGGACGGACATCTCATACAATAAGCAATGGCCAGAACGCCCTCAAGGGCATACAAAAAGGCAACCTTTAAAGGTTGCCTTTTTGTTAAATCACAGCAATGTTGTTACCATTGTAATTACTCAGGGCACCATACAAAACGAATGGTAAGGGTAATATACATCCCTACATCAAATTTAAAATCATTCTGAGTAATTACAAAATTATCAGCTAAGAACACCCTTTAAGAGGGTCCGCAAGAGTCTTCCGCTGACATAGATAATATGAAAATCAGAATCACCTATTGTTGAAACCGAACAGGATGTATTAGAATTGGGCTTGCAAAGTAAGGCTATGGTTAACGCGGATAAACACTGTTCGGTTTCAACCTATTAGGTACCATAAGTAGTACCCTGATGGTACGCTATCAAGTGAAAAGGGATATATTTTCCGGAGTTGTTTTACGGAAAATTATTCTTATAATTCTCAAGGTTTATATTATATTTTTTAATTAATTTATAAATCTCAGCCCTGTACCGCTTTGCCATTTTCGAGGCCTTTGTAACATTTCCGCTGCTAACCTTCAAGAGATTTTCCAGATACTCACGTTCGAATCTTTCTTTAGCATCCTTAAATGAGTTAAAAGTATTCTTCTGAGTGGTTGCGTTGACAAATAAATCTTCCGGAGTTATGGTATTTTTGTTACTCATAATAGCGGCATGTTCAACCTTATTCCTTAATTCACGTATATTACCCGGCCAATCGTAGAGGGTCATTTTTTGGATAGCAGCGGGAGTAAATTCAAGGATATTTTTTTTCAGTGCTTTACAAAATTCTGTCATAAAATACGTGGCTAACAGAGGAATATCATCCTTTCTTTCCCGTAAAGGGGGAAGGTAAATGGGCACAACATGTATACGATAAAACAAATCCTCGCGAAATGACCCTTCCTGTACGGCTTCTTGCAGGTCTATATTTGAGGCGGCAATAACTCTTACATCAATCTTAATATTCTTTGAACCACCAACAGGTTTAATTTCTCTTTCCTGCAGTACCCTTAAGAGCTTAACTTGCAACGTAGGGGAGGTATTGCTAATCTCATCGAGGAAGATGGTTCCTCCGTCAGCCCGTGCAAAAAGCCCCTCTTTGGAGTCATGAGCATCTGTATATGCACCGCGCACATGTCCAAAGAGTTCATTTTCCAATAATCCCTCTGGTATAGCACCACAGTTTGTTGCAACAAAAGGACCTTTCGCCCTATTACTATTGTGATGGATAGCCCTTGCAATCATTTCCTTGCCAGTACCGCTCTCCCCGTAAATGGAAACGGTACAATCAGTCTGGGATATTTTTAAGACCTGTTTTAAAATTTCTTGCATTTTTTTGTTCTGAGTGATGATATTCCTGAAGGTATGCTGTTCATCGAGTTTACTTCTGAGATGCTCAATTTCCCGGGCAAGTCTTTGTTTTTCAAGGGCATTCTTAACGAGGATGGATAGCTCTTCATTATTAAAAGGTTTCGTTATATAGCTGTACGCTCCTTTTCTCATGGCTTCAACCGCACTTTCAATACTTCCATGTGCTGTCAGGATAACAACGGGAAGTGTTGGATAGCGGCTTAAGATATCTTCCATCAGTTGAATACCATCCTCTTCTGCTAACCGTAAATCGAGGATAACAAGGTTAATGGAAGTCGTAGATAATGCTATCTTAGCCTCTTCGCTGCCCTTTGCTATGACAACATAATAGCCCAATGCTTTTAAACGCATTTGGAGAACTTCCAGTATATTTGTGTCATCGTCAATAACTAATATCTTCTCATTTTGCATGATGTTTATCGTATTCAGCTATCTTATCTCTTACTCTCATTTGGTTATTGTACCGTTTTCCTGTTTTACCTCTAATGTGCTTGTCATCGTATCTTGAATCGTATTACTTACCTCTTTCTTTTTTTCTTCCGTCTGGAGGTCTACTTCCCTCAGTTTTTCAATATCATTTTTGAGGACTTCAATTGTAGAGCCAGCACTATGGAGCTTATCAGAGAGTTTTCCAATCTCTTTATCTTTTGAAGAAAGGCGCTCTAAGAGATCTACTTTTTTGAGCTTCTCAACCTCATTCTTGAGAGTTTCAACCAATCGGTTTGAGGTTTTGAGTGTATCCATAAGTTTTCCGATTTCCTGGTCCTTTAAAGAAAGACGATCTAAGAGGTCTACTTTTTTGAGCTTCTCAATATCTTCCTGAAGGGCTTTAATTGTCATTGAAGCAGTACGAAGGTCATCGGTAAGCTTTCCTATTTCCTGATCTTTCCAGGAAAGGCGATTCAACAGATCATGAATAGTTTTTTCCTTAGCCTGGAGGTCTACTTTCGTCATTTTGATTTCTTCGTTTTTTTTGCTTAATTCCTTTTTCATTGCCAGGTGGGTACAACCAATATTCACAAGGATAAGGGAAAAGAATAAGAACAGGAAAAAGCAGTATTTTCCCGTTTTTAAAATACTCATAGGGTTTATCCTCCTACAGGTTTTCATGAAATTATATCAGCCATTATACGTATAATCATATTCCCGTGGTAATGTAAAATGAAATGTAATACCGTTTTCTCCTCTATTATTTTCTACCCAGATATCACCCCCGTGGTCGACGATAATTTGTCTTGCAATAAAGAGTCCCAGGCCGGTACCTTTCATACTACTTTTTCCTTTCGTATCAACCTGTTGAAATTTGTCGAAAATCTTTTTATGGTATTCAACCGGTATCCCGATCCCGGTATCCGATATACTGATCTGAACTAAAGAGCGTACCGTATTTATCTGATTTCCTCCTCTCATATTATGGGAAAAATCGCTGCCCTTAATCTCTGTTGCTTTTATTGTAATGGTACCTCCTAGCGGGGTAAATTTGATAGCATTGCTAAAGATATTATCTATTACCTGGGCAATTTTGACACGGTCTAACAAAACTTCGGGAATAGAGGCACTATCAGTATAGTTGAAGGAAATATTTTTACGTTCTGCAAGAAAGCTCAGTTCGCTAATACTCTTTCGGATAATATGATCAATGTTTGCATATTGGAAATTATACCTCATCAATCCTGCCTCTACCCGTGAAATATCCAGTATATCATTAATCATCATAGAAAGCCGGTACGTGCTTTCTTTCATGATATTCAGAAGTTTTATTTGTGATTCAGATACTTGACCGGCAACTTCGTCTAACATGAGCTCGTTAGCCTCACGGATAGCAGTTAAAGGGGTTTTCAGGTTATGTGAGATATTGGAAATAAACTCCGATTTCATTAAATCAAGTTCTTTCAGTCTATCGCACATTTGATTAAATGCAGCTCCCAGAGTACCAATTTCATCCATAGACGGTGTCTTGATCCGATGATCTAAATCCCCTTGAGAAATACGTACAGTCGCATCTTTTAAAATTTTTATAGGTAAGCATATACTGCGGGTAAAGAAATAGGAAAATAGTGTTCCGAATAAGATCGCAGCCAGGATTAAGGAAAGAGATATCTGGGTAGATTTATGCACAGTTATTTGTAACTGTTCTATTTTTTTTATTAATATGGCCTGTTGAGACAGAATTATTTCATTAATCGACTTGGTAATTTGTTCAAGGATATTCTTTTTTTCATCTTCATAACGGGTGCTTGGCGGAATAATTTTATCTTTACCAACGAGAATAAACTCTTTAGAAACCATTTCGATGTATTTGTCATACCATTCTTTTATCTTATTTATTAATATTTTTTCTTCCTTCGTTACCGACTCCTCTAAAAATTTTAACCGATCAAAAAATTCATTTTTCTTCTTATGAAAAAGGTTTAAAAAAGCAATATCATTGGTAATAATGTATTTTTTTTCGTTTCGAACCTGTTCGAGAAGGTTGTCTATAAGCTTTTCACTATTTCCTATGGAAGGAATATTGGATTTTATAACCGAATCAGTAACTTTATTAAAAAAATTTAGACGAAAGATTAAATAAAAACTTATCGACAACATAAACAGGGTAATGATTATATAACCAAAGATAATCCGTCTCCACAGATTATTTTTTATCATAATTCTTTTTATTTAAAGACGCAAAAAGATTGGTATAATACAGTATAGAAATAAATTTAACGCATCATTCTAGCGAATTACGATAATTTTATCAACGAGAAATCGTGAGATCGCTCTAAAGTCATTTTTGAACAGATGATAAAAATGTCAGAAAATGATCAGGAATCTGCCTGATTTGCAGGAAAATCAAATTGCAAAAAAGCTTCGAAATTATGGAAAGGATAGTAAACCTTGAAAAAAATACTAATTGTAGATGATGATAAAGCAATGGGAGAAATGTGCAAAGAGCTTCTCACGAGCAGGGGATATACATCGGATATCGTTACCAGCGGCAGAGAAGCCATTGAAAAGATACTCCCCAATAATGAAATATATTCAATCGTCCTTACTGATTTAGCAATGCCTGACATGGATGGCATGGAGGTTTTGAAAAAGGTTAAGCAGAAAAATTCACCTATAGACGTAATTGTAATGACAAGCTATGGTACTGTTACAAATGCTGTAGAAGCTATGAAATTGGGAGCTACAGATTATATTACAAAACCATTTAAACGTGATGAACTTGTCATTGTTATTGAAAAGATATTACGAATGCAGAGGCTTGAAGGAGAAGTGGACCGGCTACGCTCTGAACTCGGTGAAAAATATACCTTTGGCAATATTATTGGTGAGAGTTCAAAGATGAAAAAGATATATGATATTATATCGAACGTATCGAATACCGAAGCTAATATTTTAATTCAAGGTGAAACCGGAACAGGTAAAGAATTGGTAGCAATGGCTATTCATTATAATAGTGCCCGTAAGGACCGTCCGTTTGTAAAAGTCGATTGTGCTGCACTGGCAGAGACACTTCTGGAGAGTGAACTTTTCGGACATGAAAAAGGGGCCTTTACCGGGGCAACAAAGGACAGAACCGGCCGTTTTAGAATGGCAGACCGTGGCACGATATTCTTGGATGAGATTGGCAACATCCCTCTTACTGTTCAGGCAAAATTACTTCGTGTTCTGCAGGATAGTGAATTTGAATCGGTAGGAAGTGACCATCCGATACGGGTGGATGTACGTATTGTTGCCGCAACAAATATAAATCTGGAGGATCATGTTGAAAAGAGCTTATTTCGCAGGGATCTTTTCTATCGTCTGAATGTCATCCGCATTTTTCTTCCGCCTTTACGAGAGCGCATAGACGATGTTCCGATGCTCGTCTCACATTTCCTCTCTCTCCATAATAAAAAGAACCGAAAAACAATAGAGGGCATTACCCGTGAGGCACTACACAGACTGATGTCATATAACTGGCCGGGAAACGTGCGGGAACTAGAGAATGTTATTGAGCGTGCAGTAATTCTCTGCAAAGGAAAGGTGATAGAACCTATTGATATACCTCTCTATCAGGAAAAAACGAGTTTCCAGCAAGATTTTTCTGGGAAACCACTTCACGTATTAATGGATCAAGTTGAACATCAGATAATTGTTAATACGATTGAATTAATGGACGGAGATAAAGAGAAGGCAGCGAACGCACTTCAAATCTCCCGGGCAAGTCTTTATAATAAATTAAAAAAGCATAAAATTACAGAGCTCCTATAGTTTGGAATAATCTAAATCAATGGAATACTTACACATTCTTTACTTTTCACATTGGCATAATTTTTTACTTGCCTTTATTCCCATTTTTGTAGCAATCGATGTTTTAGGGATACTCCCTATTTTTATATCACTGGTGGAAGGAATAGAAAAGCCAGTGAAAACACGGATTATAAATCAGTCTCTTATGACCGCCATCTCAATTAGCATTGGATTCGTCATTATTGGTAAATTTGTTTTCTCCATATTAGGAATTGAAATGTACGATTTTAAAATGGCAGGAGGGCTTTTATTGCTTGTTTTTGCCATTAATGATTTGCTTTTTTCAGAAAGAAAGGCAAAAGGGACTATAACTTCAACGGTAGGTGTTGTTCCGTTAGGAATTCCCCTGGTTGTGGGACCAGCTCTTTTGACTTCCCTTATTATTATAATAGACCTCTACGGTTATATCCCTACCATGGTGTCACTCGTCGTAAATCTTTTTATTGTATGGATCGTTTTTATGAATTCCGATTTTATCTACCGGATTATGGGTGAAGGAGGTTCCAGGGCATTTGCAAAAGTAGCATCCCTTCTATTAGCCTCTATAGCAGTAATGATGATCAGACGGGGAATAACAGACACAATACTCTCCATAACAAAGTCTTCTTAAATTTAACTTTATTTGGTTTGACTTTGCTGGTTGTTCTATATTAGAATTGTAGAATTGTTATTTTAAACTCATTATTTACAGGAGAAATAGGTAATGCTGAATAGATTCATGAAGCCAACAGGAATTGTACTGGCGGGGATATTATGCATTCATATGAATGCTTTTGCCTCTGCTGAAAAAGAAACTACAAAGGCAGAACAGAGGGTAGTAGCAACAGTAAACGGTGAAACTATTACACAGGAGGAGGTTGATAAAATACTGGGGAGATTTGCAAATCAGATAAGCCAAGAACAGGTTCCAACGGTAACAAGACAGATCGTTGATGGTCTCGTTACCCAAAAGCTTATTATGCAATTTATTAAGAATAAGAAGATCGAGGCCGAACAAGCTGATGTAGAAGCAGAATTGAATAAGGTCCGGGAGGAGGCCCAATCTAACCCGGAACTCCAGGGCCAGACATTAGAACAAATACTTGAACGTCATGGGGGAAGTATTGAAGATTTGAAAAGAGATATCACGATCTCCCTTTCCCTGGAAAAGTACTTAGGAAAGGACATTGACGATAAGAAGATAAAATCGTATTTTGAGAAGAAAAGGTCAGAATACGATGGTACCGAGGTAAAGGCAAGTCATGTCCTTGTAGATACACGAAAAATGAATACAGAAGAAGAACTAGCTCAGGCAAAGGAGAAAATTAAGAAGGCAAAAGAAGAGATAGAGGCCGGAAAGGATTTTGGCGAGGTTGCAAAGAAATATTCAGACTGTCCCTCTAAAGAAAAAGGCGGGGACCTGGGATTTTTTGTGAGAAAAGGACAAATGGTTGAACCGTTTGCTGCCGCTGCATTCTCCATGAAAAAAGGACAGATAAGTGATCCCGTAGAAACAGATTTTGGTTACCACATCATAAAGGTAACAGACATACGAAAAGGACAGGACATTAATTTTAACGATATAAAGCGGGATGTTAAGATTGATATGATGTCTGAAAGCCTTAACACTTTATTAAAAGAACTTAAACAGAAGGCCGAGATAGATATTAGGGTATAGCAGAGCGGAGAATCTCCGGTTCATACCTTATATCTCTTGAATATAATCCTCAACAATAAGCTTCCCAATCTTACCGGGAGATGGGAAGCTTTTCTATTTTTCAGTTTTATCAATAAGATATATTCGTTTTTCTGATGTCAGTGGATTATTTTGCCAATGGAGTATTGTGTATATGAATGCTCCATAATGTAAATGAACAGAACAATTTATGAAAATATAATTTTGACTATCCAATGTGTATGTGGTATATTCCCCTGTAATTCAATTGACCTTACATCCAAACTACTATTGAAAAAAAGGGGATTATCATGGTAGTGAAAAAGAAGATTACAAATAAACTTGTAATAAGTTCCTTTTTCAAGGCAATTACCATTGACGGAAGAACAGAGCATGTAACAACAAAGGTAAGAAGGACTCTTTTTTTTGATAATGAGGAGAGTTTTCCTTTCACTCAGATAAAAAGGGTGGAAGTTGTAAAAGAAGAAATTGATTCGGTACCAGATAACTGTATACGGTATTTAGTATTTTTGCATTTAACCGATGGAAGACAGATACTAGTAGATGAGGTAGGGCAGTCTTCAAGTCGAGGCGGCTTCAGGGAGATGAAGAATCTTGGGAAAAAAATCGCCATGATTACCGGTAAAGAACTTAAATTATATGAATAATATCCATAAGGATACTCAAACATCCGAAGAAATTCACATTGATCCTTCCCATATAAAATGACAAACACTACCTTAGAAAAGAAGCGAACCGGTCCGGAACAGACGTTCAGGGATAAACTCTTTGATTACGCCTGTAAAAAGATCGGGAAAGAAAAAACAAAGTTTTTCTTTAAGTTATACGACTTGGCCAGGTTTGATCTCTTTGGTAAACCGAAAGGTGCAATAGGCTCAATTGATATTACCAATCGCTGTAACCTGCGTTGCAAACATTGTTATTTTTATGCACACGATTATGAGGAGAAACCTGAACTTACGGATAATGAATGGATTGAAAAACTGGAGAGTTTGAAAGAAACGGATTTTCCGTTTTATCAATGTTCCTGGGTTGGTGGCGAACCTCTCCTCAGGCAAGCATTAATAGAACGTGGAATGAAATATTTTAAATCAAATCTGGTAGCAACCAATGGTACTATTGAGCTTCCTAATTGGCCTGATGTAAATTTTTATATATCCGTAGATGGAAAGAAGAATACCCATGATACCATCCGGGGAAAGGGCTGCCATGACAGGATAAAAAGAAACGCCAGGAGGCCCGAATTGAAGATTTTGGTATCAATGGTCATTAATACGGTAAACTATCAGGATATTGAATATTTTATTGAAGAATGGAAGGATGTTGGTGTTAAAGGATGCTTATTTCAGATACATACGCCAATAAGAGGCTTAAAAAATAATGATCTCTGGCCTGATTGGAAGTTACGCGATGAGATATTAGACACACTGCTCAGGTTAAAGGAAGAAAAATATGGCGACTTCATAGGCGTACCTAGCCTTGTTCTTAAACTTATGAAGTCCGATAAGTGCAGAGAAGTAACACGAAATTGTATATTCAAAGAGGTGGCTTTCTGTCTTGATCCTCAGGGTCAGATTAAAAAACCTTGTATGATGGGTCCCCAGGCCGATTGCTTACGATGCGGCTGTGTACTCCCGTTCCACATGTGGGCACTTGAAGATAAATGGCTAATGATACGGGAAGTTTTGATGTCATTACGGCATAAATTGGGTAAGAGGGTGTTGTAACAAATCTTATGGTAATCTGCTCATACACGCTTGTCTCCGGGTAACTTACTTCTGGACCTCTGTATTTTTTCGTTCAATAAACCATTTTATAATCCAATCTGACTCTTTCAGTATAATACTGCCGAGAATAGCACTCAATAATACATATACACCCGTTAAAGACTTTAGTGGATAAGGCATATTCTGGTTCATGGCAACAGCACCTGCCAGGATGATTGAGAATTCTCCCCGTGGAACAAGGTTAAAACCCAGTCTCAGACTGGCTTTTTCGCTCAGATCATATTTCCTGCCTATAAAATATCCTCCACATACCTTGCTAAAGGAAGAGAGGATAAAAATAAATATCCCCATGGGGATAAGGTGAACAATATGTTTATAGTTAATTGACATTCCAAATGCAACAAAAAAGATGGCTGTTGAGAATTGCTGAAAAGGCTTGATCGCTTCCGAGATTCTCTGTCTCTGTTGTGTACTTGATAATAAAAGCCCGGCAAGAAATGCACCGATTGCCTCAGACAGCCCTATTCTTGCTGCACCTCCTGCTGAAAGTACAATAATTGCAAGGATGAGGATCACAAATAATTCCGTATGATCAATATTAATAATCTTATCGATATATTTTTGGGAAGTTCTCGCCAGGATGATAAAAAACAGAAAAAAGGCGGAGGTCTTCAGAATAACAAAAAAGATACTCGTTGCATCTAAGTAACCATGATGAGTAATGCCTACAATACATGCAAGAAATATGGCAATAAATATATCTTCAAAAATCAAGACATTAAGAACATACTCAGTTTCTGGATTTGCAGCCCGTTTTAAATCAATAATAGATTTTGCGACAATTACCGAACTTGTTACATAAATAATTCCTGCAAGTACGAATGTGTGTATCAAATCATATCCCAGCAGCCAACCAACAAACAGCCCCACGGGGAAATTGAAGAGAAGGTCATATGTTCCTGCATACAACACCCTCCCGGGATTCTTAACAAGACTCCCAACGGAGAGTTCAAGGCCAAACATAAAGAGCATAAAGATAATACCAAGCATAGCAATAAATTCCGTTATAATTGTGACATAAAAAAAATACTGAAGGAGCATGCCAACCCCGATAAAAACGGCAGTAAGGGATTGATTTATTTTGGTGGCTAAAAAGCCGGCAAAAAATAAGGCAAGAAGGGAAATACCTAAGGATAAAACACTCTCATCAATGAACATTTTCTAAATAGTCCTCAATTTTAAAAGTGGTTATAAAATCTTTAATCTGTTTGTTATTTCCGATAATAATAATTGTATCCTGGGGTAAAATAACCTCACCCGGCTGTGGATTGGGTATTATGGTTTCGCCCCGAATAATTGCCGTAATAGATACCCCAGTTATTTTTCTAATACTAAGTTCTTCGATTTTTTTATCGGCCAGTACTGAATCAGGTTCAATTTTAACCCAGTCCATAATCACATTTTTCATCATTAATTTCTGTTCTTTCTCGATAACCGGCTGGAAATATGTTCCGGAAAGTATTGCACCAATCTGACGAGCCTCTTCATCAGTAAACCTTGTTACTAAGGTAGGCTCCTCACTGCCCTTCGCAAATATAAAGACCTCCCTTTCTCCTGAAAAGTGAATTACAACAACCAACTTCTCACCCGAATCAAGCTGTAAGGTAAATTTCTTACCAATACTCGGCAGATCAGATTCCTTAACTTCTGACATATTAACCCCTTTCATTCAAAACAGTCTCAACTGTACAGAAACAGAAAAACGGTGATAAACGTTTCTCATACTTCGAAGATTTAATAAGAAACCCATTAACCCTTGATTAATATCCTTTTTTAACATATTATAGTATTTATAGTTTCTTTTCAACAAGTACCTGATATATATAACTATCTCTTCAATGGACATAAATTTCCCTCTGTTTTATTCCGGCTAATTTTACGAGTTGCGATAAGAATAAATATGGATAAGGGCATCCTCATAGTGAATACCGGTGAAGGAAAGGGCAAGACGACGGCTGCACTGGGTCTTGGTTTGCGGGCCATCGGGCATGGTATGAAGGTGCTTATGCTTCAATTTATTAAAGGATCATTGCCTACTGGTGAACTTGAAGCAGTTAAGCGATTAGGGCCAGATTTTAAAATTGTACAATTAGGGCAGGGATTTATTAAGGTAAGAAATAAAGGAGGTCAGGGGGAGCTTCCTTATACAAATACCATTCTTGAGAATGCCAGAGTATCCTGGGATTATGCACGACAGGAAATTTTTTCTGATCTCTATGATATGGTTATCCTTGATGAGATTAATAATATGATCGATTACGGCCTCCTCGACGTTAATAACGTGATCACGGTGTTAAACGAAAGGCCTCAAAGATTGCATATGGTACTTACAGGGCGCAATGCCCATTCTAAGATTATTGAAATCGCCGATACCGTAACCGATATGCGGGAAATTAAACATGTCTATAAGAAAGGTATTACGGCACAAAAGGGTATCGAATTTTAAACAGGTATTTAAACATATAAAGAGAGTTATTCATGTATGGCTGAATCTAAATTACATGTGATATTATTAAAACATACCCCTAATCCGGAAGAAGTAATAGCCCAGGCAGCTAAGCTGTGTTATAGTCCTGCCTCTGTTGATGAGTTAAAGACACAGGTTAAAAACAAGGACTATACAAATCTCATTATGAAATTAATCGATATGGGACATCTCTCGCCGGTCGAACACGTCACCTTTACTTTTGGTGTAGAAGGTATCTCACGCGCCTGCTCTCATCAAATCGTAAGACACCGGTTAGCATCCTATTCCCAGCAGAGCCAGAGATATGTAAGCCAGCAGGCAAAGAAAACAGGGGGATTCAGCTTTATTATTCCGCCAAGTATTGAAAAAATAGGCAAAAAACAATGGTTTACGGAAAAAATGGATACTATTCAAAAGTGGTATGATGAGATTGCCGAGGCTCTTGAAAAAAATGGAGAGAGCGCTTCCGAGGATGCCCGTTTTTTACTCCCGAATGCCACAGAAACAAAGATTATTGTTACCATGAATGCCCGCGAGTTATTACACTTCTTTCGGGTTCGCTGTTGTAATCGCGCTCAATGGGAGATTAGAATCATGGCAACAGAGATGCTCCGGCTTGTTAAGCACGTTTCACCAAATATATTTAAGAATGCTGGCCCTGGTTGTGTTGATGATATATGCCCTGAGGGAAAAATGACTTGCGGAAAAATTGAAGAGGTCAGAAATAAGTTTATAAATCTCTCATAATCAGGCATTTACAACAAGAATCATTTCCGTTTATTCTCTACTCCTCCCAACCAGGGGTATACCATGTATCTACCCTTCCCGTACGGTAAACGCTCATTATCACTCCAATTCCCTTTTCTCATGCAAGGGTGTAATCCGCGTTACCCCTTTACACGCATACTAAATAGTTAGCAACACTAGTATACTGGACCAGCAATTCTAATTCTTTAAATATTGTAATTACCGCCAGCAATGGCTGGTACTATGGATATATGGTCACCGTCCTTTGTTGGCGTATTCAAGTCACCCATAAATCTGATATCTTCATCATTGAGGTAAAAATTGATAAACCTCCTGATTTGACCATCACTATCACAGATTCTTTCTTTAATCCCTTTATAATTGGCTTCGAGATTGTCAATCAAATCTTTAATGTTTTCTCCTTCCACCGTTACCTCATCAGCACCCTTCGTAAGAGTCCTTAATGGTGTCGGGATTCGTACCGTTATTGGCATTCGTATGCTCCTTTCAAATTTACCTTTATAACTTTACTGTATAGCTGCCATTCTCTCTTCCATGATGGCATCGAACTCAGCAAGGGAAGGGTTAATAATTTTTGGAATCTCTAATCTATTTAATACTGCCTCCTGGGTTTTTAGCCCATTCCCTGTAATACTTATTACAATAGATTCATCTCTTGGTATTTTACCCTGTTCAATAAGCTTTTTTGTGACGGCAACGGTTACACCACCTGCTGTTTCCGTAAAAATACCTTCAGTTCTGGCAAGTAATTTAATACCTTCTACAAGTTCATCATCTACAACATCCTCTGCCCATCCGCCTGTTATACCGATAGTTTTTACAGAGTAAAATCCATCTGCCGGATTACCGATTGCGATTGATTGCGCAATTGTCTTTGGCTTCACAGGCTTTATCACATCGGTATCCAGCTTAACGGCTGTAGTTATCGGTGCACTGCCACTAGCCTGGGCACCATGTAATTTTGTATCTGCCGTATCAATAAACCCTAACTTTACAAATTCTTTAATAGATTTTTCTATCTTCGTAATCAGAGAACCGCCTGCCATAGGAACAACAATATGTTTCGGTACCTTCCATCCCAGTTGTTCCATGATTTCATATCCATAGGTCTTTGAACCTTCACCGTAATAAGGTCTTAAGTTGACATTGACAATAGCCCAACCGTATTTATCGGCAATTTCAGAACAGAGTTTATTTACATTATCATAATTTCCTTTCACCTTTATTACATTTGTACCGTAAATCAAAGTCCCGATGATCTTACCCTGTTCCAGATCAGCTGGCATAATGATATAGCTTTCCAGACCTGCCTGTACAGCCTGAGCAGCTACCGCATTACCCAGGTTTCCTGTTGTAGCACACCCTACAGTCCTGTATCCAAACTCCTTTGCTTTTGTCAGGGCCGTTGAGACAACCCGGTCCTTAAAGGAAAACGTTGGGTAGTTTACCGAGTCATTCTTTATATAGAGTTCTTCTACCCCTAAAACCTTTGCCAGGTTATTTGCCTTAATAAGAGGCGTAAAACCAACCAGGGCACCAACGGTAGGTTCTCCGTCGACCGGGAGGAGTTCCCGGTAACGCCACATCGTTTTACCACGAGATTCTATTACTGTTTTTGTAAGAACCTTCTTAATTCCGTCATAATCATAGTCAACTTCTAAAGGACCGAAACAAAAACTACACACGTGTAATGGCTCTTTTGGATATAGCCTTCCACACTCCCGGCATTTTAAGCCTTTTACAAATCCCATCTTTTCGTCTCCAACTGATCCAGGAAATAAAAAAGCCTCTTTCCGTAATATAAGATAGGAAGAGGCTTTCTGTGTTCCTATCTTATCTTTTCCCATAGTATGAGACAGGAATTAGCACCAGCATCGTACCCGGTTACTACATCCTCTGGATACAATCGGTTGCTGTGGCTTCGTAGGGCCAGTCCCTCAGCCACTCTCGATAAGACAAATCGATTTTGTCGTAATTATAGCGAAAAATATTTTGCCTGTCAATTACTAATCACAAACGATGGAATACCTATTCGTTCAGGCTATTGATAACAATACCGGTAATTAATTTGGGATAAAAATATGTCGATTTTGGAGGCATAACCTTTCGTGCCATAGCAATCTCTTTTACCTGCTCAATAGGAGTAGGCTTAAGAAAGAATGCCAGTTGATAGTGACCTGATTTTACGAGTGTTACAGCCTCTTTTTCATCCTTCACATATTTTACATTATCTTTCTGGGTAACATCAAAAAAATTTATCCCCAGTATTCTGTTGATAATCATGCCATGCAGGATACCGGTATCTAAATGTTTCCATTCCGGATGTCCATGAGCGAATGCTGCATCTAACAGTTTTTGACTCCGTAAATACAACGTATAATAGAGGTCCTCCTGGCCAACGTACATACCAAAAGTATGGTTTCTCGTTTCTGCATTGAATCGTGAAATAAAGTCCTCCAATTGACATCCACTATTAAGCCGTTCAGCCGTAAAAGCCTCTTCTATTGATTGGAGAACCTGATCAAAGTGATAATTTTTAATATTCCGTACTAATCGATGCGCCGGAAGAATCTTCAATCCGTGATTATTCATCGAAACACACATCATCATTACATAATTTACGGCTAAATCATCTTCAGGCTTGCCATTTCCCCTGCACATCTGCTCCTTATATGCCAATGAAGTCTCATAACGATGATGCCCATCCGCAATAAAGAGAGGCTTTTCTCTCATACGTCTAATCAATTCCTCAATAACAGACGTTTCTTTAATTACCCAGACTTTATTTCTCACACCCGTAGTATCGATAAAGTCTACCTCTGGTTCTGAAGGGGTAACTGCAGACAGATAATTATCGATGGTACTATCTTCATCCGGAAACAGAGAGAATATCGGGCTGAGATTTGCCTGGCACGACTGAATGAGTTTCAAACGGTCTGCTTTGGGACCAGAGAGCGTTTGTTCGTGAGGATAGATTTGTCCCTTATCGAAAGGTTCTAATTTTACCAGAGCAATAAATCCTCGCCGGGCTATCCTTTGGGTACCGATTAAAAATTCCTGTTCATAAATATACACTGCAGGAGCATCTTCTTGTTTAAGAACTTCATTTTTCCTCCAGTTTTTTAAAAATTCCGCTGCACGGGTATATTTATTAACCTCTTCCGTATCCCCGGGCATATCCTTACCGAGGTCGAGGCGAATGATATTATGAGGATGCATCTGATAATACCACTCTTGATCATGAGCAGAAATCACATCATAGGGTGGTGTTACGACCGATGAAATATCAGTAATGGCATCCTGGTTGTATCTTAATCCACGAAACGGTTTTATAACAGCCATAGAAAATTAGGTACCTTCCTCCCATGAATTGAGATATTTCTCTTGCTCTTCCGTAAGAGTGTCAATGGAAATGCTCATAGATTGTAACTTTAAGCTTGCAACCCATTGGTCGATTTCTTCTGGTACGTCATAAACTTTTGGAACCAGTTTCCCTTTATTTTTCACTGCAAATTCCGTCGCCAGTGCCTGAGTAGAAAAACTCATATCCATTACGCAGGAAGGATGGCCCTCTGCCGCTGAAAGGTTAATAAGGCGGCCATCAGCGAGGAGATAAACCGATCTGCCATTCTTTAAAAGAAACTGGTCCACGCAGCCGCGAACACCTCTCTGGATATCCGTAGAAAGGGCTTCTAAGGCGCCGATGTCAATTTCTACATTAAAGTGACCGGAATTACAAACGATTGCCCCATGCTTCATGAGTTCAAAATGCTCTTTCCGGAGTACGTGGATATTCCCGGTCAACGTACAGAAAATATCTCCAACCTTTGCCGCCTCCAGCATTGGCATTACCATGAAGCCGTCCATGGCTGCCTCAATGGATCGAACCGGATTAATCTCAGTAACGATCACATTTGCCCCCATACTCTTTGCACGCATGGCAACTCCCCTGCCGCACCATCCATAACCAGCCACTACAAACGTCTTCCCGGCAAGGAGGGTATTGGTTGCACGAATAATTCCATCAATAGTTGACTGGCCTGTTCCGTAGCGATTATCAAAAAGGTGTTTTGTATCAGCATTATTTACAGCAATAACAGGAATTTTCAATGACTTATCTTTTTCCATGGCCTTTAACCGTATAACGCCTGTTGTGGTCTCCTCCATACTTCCACAAATCTGCGGAATGAGATCCGCCCGTTCTTTGTGAATAGCAGAAACCAGATCGGCACCATCGTCCATGGTAACGGTTGGCTTATGATCCAGCACCGATGTAATATGATTGTAATACGTTTTGTTGTCTTCTCCTCTGATAGCAAAGACAGGGATATCATAGTCCTGTACTAAGGAAGCGGCAACATCATCTTGAGTAGATAATGGATTCGAGGCACAGAGAACGATATCTGCCCCTCCTGCCTTAAGAGTTCTTACCAGATTTGCAGTCTCAGCCGTAACGTGGAGGCATGCGGACATCTTCATCCCTTCCAGTGGTTTTTCCTTTTCAAACCGTGCCCTTACCTGTCTTAAGACAGGCATATCGTGATCCGCCCATTCAATGCGTTTTTTACCAGCCGGTGCAAGGTTTATATCCTTAATATCATAATTCATGAATTCTGCCTTTCTTTAAATATCGTAAATCCTGTTTTTATCATACTCTTGTCAAAATATTGTGCTAACACCACCTTCTTGAAAATCATTGGAAAGGATAGAAAAAAGATTATATCCGTATTTTTGACTCAGATGCCAGCAGCCTTTCGTAATGTATCTACCATATCCGTCTTTTCCCAGGTAAATGTGTCCTCTGACCGGCCAAAGTGGCCGTGTCTGGCTGTAAGCCTGTAGATAGGTCTTCTTAGCTTTAACCGTTCAATGATGCCATTCGGTGTCATATCAAAGACCTCTTCACAAATCTGGGTAAGTTTTTCATCGGGTATTTTCCCCGTACCTTCCGTAGCAATATGAATGGCAAGAGGTTTTGCTACACCGATTGCATACGCTACCTGAGCTTCGCATCGGTCTGCTAAACCTGCAGCCACGATATTCTTTGCAATATGCCTTGCTGCATAGCACGCACTTCGGTCAACCTTTGTCGGATCTTTTCCCGAAAAAGCACCACCGCCATGACGTCCCCAGCCTCCATAGGTATCTACGATAATTTTTCTTCCGGTCAGACCACAATCCCCTTGAGGACCACCAATCACAAAACGTCCTGTCGGATTAACATGAAAGATTGTTTTATCGTCTAATAAATTTGCAGGCACTACCTGCCTTATAACCTTTTCAATCATGTCTTCCTTAATCGTCTCATACTTCGCATCAGATGTATGCTGGGTAGAAATAACTATTGTATGAACCCGGATAGGTATATGATCTTGAAATTCTACGGTTACCTGAGATTTTGCGTCAGGCCGTAAGTACTTTAGTATTCCATTTTGCCTCATCTCGGCAATCTTTATAATAATCCTGTGAGCCAGCATAATGGGAAGCGGCATTAATTCCGGGGTATCATTGCAGGCGCAGCCAAACATCATTCCCTGATCGCCGGCACCAAATTCCTTATAAAGACCCTCCCCACTTACACCTTGAGAAATGTCAGGGGATTGCTTCCCGATACTGGTAATAACTGCGCAGGAATTATAATCAAACCCCATCATGGCATCAGTATAGCCAATTTCTTTTATCGTATCTCTTACGATAACCGGGATATCTATGTTAGCCTTTGTGGTGCATTCACCTGCGACAAAGACAACGCCTGTTGTTACCAGGGTCTCACATGCCACCCTGCTCATAGGATCCTGCTCAAGCATTGCATCCAATACGGCATCAGATACCTGATCGGCAACCTTATCCGGATGCCCCATAGATACTGATTCAGAGGTAAATAAGTGCCTTCCTTTCTTCATATGAATACTACCTTCTCCTTCAATAAAATTTCCCTTATTATTCTTACATTACGATCAGTAGCACCCCTTTGTTTTCGTACAGCAGCCTGCGCCCTTTTACCCATGTTTTGGGCCTCTACTGGATGCTCCAATACATACATCATTTCGTTTGATAATGATGATTCATCCTGAACAATCTTTATTGCATCTGCCTCTTTTAATAGTTGAACTTCTTCATGAAAATTGAATGTATAAGGTCCGATAATGATTGGTTTAGCCAGTCCTGCAGGTTCCAGTATATTTTGTCCACCTTTTGGCACAAGGCTTTTTCCTACAAAAACACAATCAGCTATGCTATATGTGGCAAGTAAATCCCCTACCGTATCTACAAGAATAACTGTCTCATACTTCTGCCTGTCTATAGTGCCCTCCCCCTTATCGAGCGAGGTTTTTTTAACATGTTTGAGCCCCAGGGATTCAATTACCGTAATGATATCATTAACCCTTTCGATATGTCGCGGTACTAAAATGAATCTCAGGGTATTAAATTTTTTCCGTATATGTTGAAAGGTTCTCAACAGAATAATTTCTTCACCTTCATGGGTACTACCACAAACAATGATCTTATCCTGTTTATCAATCTCAAATACCTGCGTTAACTGTACCTCTGTTTCTTTTGGCAAAGTAGTTATAATAGTATCAAATTTCATATTTCCCGTAATTACCATCTGCTCTTCTGGTATACCCCAATTTTTAAGCCTGTCTGCATCACCGGAAGTTCTTGCACAAAAGAAATTCCCTTTTCGTGTTATACTCTCAAAGAACCGTTCCGAGATTTTACTCAGTATGCGGTACCATTTAAGCGATTTTTCAGATATTCTGGCATTCAGAAGAATTACCGGAATATTCCTCTTTGCCGCAGCCATTATGAAATTAGGCCACAGTTCCAATTCAATAAGGATCAAACAGTTGGGAGCTATCGCATTCAGGACCTTATCAATGATCCAACTGAAATCGAGAGGAAGATAGAAAACCTTCCTTCCCGGAAAGTTTTTTTGAGCAACGAACAACCCCGTATTCGTATTTGTAGATAAGACGATATCCCATGTATTAAACTCTTTTTCCAAGTGTTTTACAAGTGTTTTTATTGTTAAAACCTCTCCAACCGAAGCACAATGAATCCACATACAAGGGCTCTTCCTCTCTCTTACTGTGATCCAGCCCAGGCGTTGCGGAATGCCGGAACGGTACCGTTTATTTGTGAGAATCTTTAGAAGGAGATACGGTGAACTAAAGGTAAGTGCCGTTATATAAATAATGTTAAAGATGGCAGACATAGCGTACGAAATGAATTCCCCGGTTACATACCTTCATTGGCACCTTGAGAGAGTAGCAATACTACGATTGCATAGCCCTGCCGCAGCACTGTTTGAATTTCTTACCACTACCACACGGACAAGGCTGATTTCTACCAATCTTGACTGATACGCGAATAGGTTCTACCTTTTGCTCTACACGCTCTTCTTTATTTGTATGTGTATTTGCGACCTGATTTGTGGCTACAGCAGATGGAGATTGCTGGGTTGCACTTAACCCAGGGGCTTCTTGATGAACGAAATGATCCGGGTGCCAGATATCTTTCTTCTCAGGCTCTCTGCCAAGTTGTAATTTAAATACGAGATCGGTTACTTCATCTCTAATTGATACGTTCATGCTCTCAAACATTGAAAGGGCCTCCTTCTTATACTCAATCCTCGGGTCTATCTGCGCATATCCCCGGAGACCAATACCAGATCTCAGGTGATCCATGGCATAAAGGTGGTCCTTCCACTTCATATCGATCTTTTCCAGTAAGAGTATTTGGGCAATCATCTCCATTTGGTCCTTGCCAATGGTGTTCTCCTTTTCCTCGTAAGCCTCGATGGCCTTTTTTATGAAAAATTCTTCTACATTTTCGCGTGTTCTATCCTCATTTCCATCCAAACTAACTTCTATTCCGAATTTTTGTTTAAACCAGGCGGCAAGATCCAACTGATCTTCTTCAGTGCTTTTCCGGACATCAAAGGCAAAACGGACCGTCTCCTGGATACTGTCCTCTATCATTCTAAAAATATAATCACGGAGGTTCTTTCCTTCGAGGACATTCTGCCGTATACCGTATATCGTTTTTCTCTGTTCGTCCATAACCTCATCATAATCGAGCAGGTGTTTTCGTATTTCAAAATTATGCACCTCAACCTTTCTCTGTGCCCTTTCAATGGATTTTGTGACCATAGAATGTTCGATAGCCATCCCCTCTTCCATACCAAACATCTTCAGAAGTGAACTTACGCGTTCCGAGGCAAAGATACGCATTAAATCATCCTGCAAGGATACATAGAATCGGGACGAACCAGGGTCTCCCTGACGAGCTGCACGCCCGCGGAGCTGATTATCGATACGCCTTGCTTCATGTCTTTCAGTACCGATGATATGGAGTCCACCGAGGGCAGCTACTCCTTCACCAAGAACGATATCCGTTCCGCGCCCGGCCATATTCGTTGCGATAGTAACGTTTCCTCCCTGGCCAGCCTTTGCCACAATCTGGGCTTCCCGTTCATGATGCTTCGCATTCAGTACCTCATGTTCAATACCTTCTCTCCCAAGTTTCTCACTGAGAATTTCAGATCTCTCAATAGATACCGTTCCAACCAGTATAGGCCTTCCCTGCTTATGGACTTCTACAATTTCCTGAATAATAGCATCAAATTTTTCCTTTTCCGTCCGGTAGACACGGTCCGGATAATTTGTACGGCGCATGGGCTTATTGGTTGGGATTGCAACTACTTCCAGCTTATATATCTTGTCAAACTCTGCGGCTTCTGTCTGTGCTGTACCAGTCATTCCGGCAAGCTTTTTATACAATCGGTAAAAATTCTGAAGGGTAATAGTGGCTAAGGTCTGGTTCTCTTCCTTGATGCGTTGATGTTCCTTTGCTTGTATGGCCTGGTGCAATCCATCGCTCCATACACGCCCTTCCATCAAACGCCCGGTAAATTCGTCAACAATAATTACTTCACCGTTTTTAACGATATAGTCCCTGTCATTTTTAAAAAGATGATGTGCACGAAGGGCCTGTTCGATGTAATGGGGCCATTCCATATTCCTGTCAGTATAGATACTGTCAACATTCAGAAGTTTCTCAACCTCTTCGATACCGTCATCAATAAGATGTGCCATTCGTTCTTTTTCTTTTATTTCAAAGTGTTTTCCTGATTTTAAACGCCTGGCAACCCTGTCTGCTATATAATATTTTTCCGTAGACTCTTCTGTCGGGCCTGAGATAATAAGGGGGGTACGTGCCTCATCAATTAATATACTATCAACTTCATCAACAATCGCATAGTGCAGGCCGCGGCTAATCTGAACCTGGTCTTCCACCCTCCCCCTCATATTATCACGGAGGTAGTCAAAACCGAATTCATTATTCGTTCCGTAGGTAATATCACACGCATAAGCAGCCTTTTTTTCTTCATGCTCCTGATGTCCCTGGATAGCTCCAGCCTTTAATCCTAAAAATTCATAAAGGGGACTCATCCAATCCCTATCACGTTTTGCCAAATAATCGTTAACGGTAACAATGTGAACGCCCCTTCCTGTCAGCGCATTCAGATAGGCTGGCAGGGTAGCAACCAATGTCTTTCCTTCTCCCGTTGCCATTTCGGCAATCTTTCCCTGGTGAAGGACAATACCGCCGATTAACTGGACATCAAAATGGCGCATGGTGCGGTTAGGACTGTCAGGATTAGGAGCTATAAGTATCCTTCTGCTTGCCTCCCTTACCGTTGCAAATGCCTCCGGCAGAATTTCATCCGGGGTTTCTCCTCTTAATAACCTCTCCTTAAATTCGTCTGTTTTTTTACGGAGTTCTGCATCGGTCAGCAACATCATTTTTGGCTCAAGGGAGTTAATATGGTCTACGACAGGTTTAATCTTTTTCAGATACCGATCGTTAGATGTTCCAAATATTTTGGTTAGTAAGCTCATGGTTTTCTATATGGAAGATTTTATAATATTTTTAAATCTCAAATAATATTTACACTCTCTAGTATTGTAAGCAAATACGAATATATAGTCAAGGTAATGTTTAGAAGTCATGAAAGAAGAAGGCTATTGAACGGTACCGTTCAATAGCCTTCTTGAAAAAATAAAGATATTTTGACGATTCAGGATATGCTTTTCGCCTTGAAGATCTTTTTAAGACCGGTTTGCAATAATTTTGTAAAGGGTTAGAAAAGTCCTTTTACCTTTCCTGTATTTACATCAACATCTACGCGCCGGAATGCAGGATCTGAGCTTGTACCCGGCATGAGTTTAATATCTCCGGCCAGTGGCACCACAAACCCGGCTCCTTTGAAGGTTAATATATCACGGATACGTAATCTCCATCCCTTCGGTGCGCCTTTTAATTGCGGATTATCGGTAACAGAAAGATGGGTTTTCACCATGCAGGTTCCCAGTTTTGAAATATCAGGGTCGTTATCCAGTGCCTTGATCTTTGTCTGGGCCTCCGGGGCGTAATCAACGCCATCCGCACCATACACTTCCTTTGCTATCAGTTCAATGCGCTCTTTTAAAGGAGTATTTAACTCATAGAGAAATTTAAAATCTGTGGGCTGTTCGCAGGCATCAACTACCGCATCAGCAAGCTCCAAGGCACCTTCTCCCCCTTTCTGCCAGTGGTATGATACGGCAACACGGGCTCCGGCCCGCTCGGCGAGTCTGCGAACTACTTTAACTTCAGCCTCGGTATCTGTATAGAAATGATTAATACAAACCACAGGGTTGATTCCAGCCTTCTTTACTGTGTTAATATGATGGATAAGATTCTCTGTTCCCTTTTCCACCCATCCAACATTTTCCTCTTTATAACACGGATCTAAAGGACGTCCAGGCACAGGAATGGGAGCACCGCCGTGACATTTCAGAGCGCGAATGGTGGCAACAATTACAGCTGCATTTGGGCGATGTCCCGAGAAACGGCATTTTAAGTTCCAAAACTTTTCAAATCCAATATCCGCCCCGAATCCTGATTCTGTTACATGATAATCACCTAACTTTAAGCCCACTCTATCGGCAATAATTGAGGATTGACCAATAGCAATATTCGCAAAGGGTCCTGCATGAACAAAAACAGGTTGTCCTTCAATTGTCTGCATAAGGTTTGGATTGATAGCACCTACCAGCCATGCAGTCATGGCACCTGCCACACCAAGATCTGTGGTTGTTACCGGATTACCTCTCTTATCCTGGGCAACAACTATCTTTCCGATCCGTTCTCTCATATCTTTTAAATCGTTTGCCACGGAGAGAATCGCCATAAGCTCAGAGGATACCGCTATAGCAAATCCGGATTCCATCATAAAACCGTCCATCTTGCCGCCAATGCCTATAATTATTTTTCTCAGCGCCTGAGCACAAAAATCAATAATCCACTTCAATTCAACCCTGTCCGGATCAATATCAAGACGTTTTAGATTCCTCTTTGCAAGCTCTTCGTCATTGTAATTGAATTCATGCTGCAACCTGGATGTTATGGCAACCATGGCCAGATTATGGGCATTCATGATGGCGTTAATGTCGCCCGTTAATCCAAGAGAGAAAGGGGTTAGAGGGATGCATTGGGAAAGACCACCACCTGCAGCAGAGCCCTTAATATTCATCGTAGGCCCTCCTGATGGCTGGCGAATAGCACCGACAACCTTTTTCCCTCTTTTTCCCAGGCCCTGAACCAGTCCCATCGTAGTAGTTGATTTTCCCTCACCAAGCGGCGTTGGGGTTATGGCGGTTACATCAACAAATTTTCCGTTAGGCGTATTTTCAACCCGTTCCAGGACCTTCCGAAAATCAACCTTTGCAACGTAATGCCCATGAGGAAGTAACTCTTCTTTTGTCAAACCCAATTCCTCTGCCAGCTGATAAACTGTTTTCATCCGGGTCTCGGCATCTTCTGCTATCTCCCAATCAGCATGTTTGGTAGGGTCCAGTGCCATATATTTTTCCCTCCTTAATAATATTCTTTATATTTACACAAAAGAATTATAATTGAATTGAGAAATTATACTGGGAAAATTATCAAGGTCAAGGAAGAAAAAAAATGCAGGATCAGATAATTCCTGACAAGATTTTTATTGACAAAAGCCAGAGTAAATATAATAATGCGTCATAAAGGAAATTTATCAAGCTAACCAATTGTAGCATATCATCCACTTTATGGTCGATTTAAAGCAAACAAAAAAAATACCATAAGTTCTTTATTTATCTTGTCCAAAGTAAAAGATCTATTTATCTTTTCCCTTTTACGGAACACATCGAAGCCATAACTTATTAAGTGTTAGTTATGTAAGGGTTGCCTTTGTTATTGTTGAATAATTTAAAAATAATAAATATATTCATTGTGTATTATAAGTAAGTATGGAAAGGTACTCTTTTTGCAAAATACCTATATCTAACTGCACTATTAGCTTTACTAATCAGTTAGGCTAAAAACCTTTTCTTTAAGGTCTTTGTTTTACCATCGTTAAGAAAGGAGGGATAAATTATCAGATAAATACCATAGATTATGTTACTTGTATTTGCTCATTGCATTAAAGCATATTAAATTTAGGAAAGGGGGTAATTTCGATGAAATCTTTATACAATTGGGGGTTGGCTGGGTTATTATGTAGTGCAATGGCGGCTTTTACCACACCAGTTTCTGCACAGATTTTGGATGTTGTGCCGGAGGAAGATGCACAGGTTACAGAAGAAGGCATACTCACAACGTTATTAAAGGATCTGAATGTAAGTGGTTTTGTAGACACAAATTATTTTTATAATGATGAAGCACCTGCAGGGCAGGACTCTCTAACCCCGCTTAATTTTATCGGTGAAAACGAAAATCATTCACTTACCTTTGAAAGCTTTGCGCTCTTTTTGGATAAAGAGGCTACCGACGAACACCCGATAGGCTGGCAATTACATACTTATTTTGGAGAAAAGGCAAAGAGGATCACCTTCCTGGGTGAAGAAGATACAAATGACGTTGACCGTGACGACATTTTCACTGTTGCAACTGCAAACGTATCATGGATAGCACCTATTGGAAAAGGTATAACATTTACCTTTGGTAAGATCTACACATGGATCGGGGCGGAACTGGTAGAGAACATAAATAATCCGAACTATCAGCACGGAACCCTGTACAACAACGCCATCCCTTTTACCCATACAGGAATGAGTGCCAGTTATGACCTCACGGATACCGTAAGTTTAACCCTTTATGGAGTAAACGGATGGGATTCGTTTATCGATAATAACTCATCAAAGTCCTGGGGTTGGTACCTTACGTATACACCAACGGATAGGTTCTTTATTTCTCTGGCCGGTATCCACGGTGCTGAGGGATGGGACAATGAAGCAGGTCCGATTCCCGCTAATGTTCAAAGAACGGAATCCAATGGTGGTTTTGTTTCGCTCTTTGACCTTGTAACCACGTATCAGTTGACCAGCAATCTGGCATTTATGCTTAATGTTGATTGGGGTCAGGCAGAAGATGCAGGGTTGGATATCGCAAACGGTGTTGCTACGGGGAATACCGGACATTGGTTTGGAGTTGCACCATATGCTATGTATGATTTTACCGACTGGATCCAGGGAGTTATACGGTATGAATATTTTGATGACAGGGACGGCGTAAGGTTCTTTGATCAAACGATATGGGATGTAACCCTTACCTTGAATATAGAAATGAGGGAAAACCTTTTATTCAGGCCAGAATACCGGTACATTCACTATTCTGACCCTGATGCCATTGGTGTTAAGGATTCATCAGCAAATATCTATGGTATAGGAATTGAATACATCTTCTAAAAACTATAGCTGATTTTAGATTTTAAATCGTAAATTATAGAGTTTGCGAAGATTTCTTGAATCTTAAGAAATGTGAGAAATTTAACATCCCCCTGTATTTCTGAGAAAGAATACAGGGGGATTTCTATTTTTCGGATTGGCTTGTGATGTGTAGGACGACGCACCTACACTCTCTATCGTACATATTATGAACTACTCAGGCTCAATGTTCAGAGCGCAGGGTTAAAGGCGTTAGGAAAAGAACTGCCTGAAGGTTATGGAGAACACATGACAAACCAGCTTCACACCTTCCCTGGGTCTTAAACCGCAAAAACCTTTCAAGGTTCTTCACTCCGCGAAGAATCTCACCCTCTCATGGTATTAAGAGAACACCTTATACTGAACACATGAAAATTCCTATACATACGAGCTAAGAAATTTTACGGTACTTTTTTTGGTGTTTGAGCGTGAGTGTGCGCAGGCTAAAGACCTACGGCTACATGGAGTTGCCTTCGGCACAACGATAGCCGCA
Source organism: Candidatus Loosdrechtia aerotolerans (assembly GCA_021646405.1). GTDB lineage: Bacteria > Planctomycetota > Brocadiia > Brocadiales > Brocadiaceae > Loosdrechtia > Loosdrechtia aerotolerans. The sequence continues at coordinate 30,668 of SOER01000002.1, read as the reverse complement.
TCCCTTTAGAATGCGCTTCGCGCTAAAGTGCGGAACAGTCTGGCAAGCTTTTGAGGTTGCTATGTGTTGTGGTTTGAAAAATATGGGCCCACAAGGATTCGAACCTTGGACACGCGGATTATGAGTCCGCTGCTCTAACCGACTGAGCTATGGGCCCTCTTAATTCATATTATTATAACACACTTTTAATGCTTTTCAATTTGAATTTAAACAATTTATAAGCCTGAAGAATACGAAATGGGGAAAAGGAGATCAATTTCAATTTGACCAATAGCTTTCGCCTTAAGTTCAAGAAGGTAGTTTTTATCTCTCTCAATTATCTTTGCATGGTTTACAAAACGTATAGCTACTCTGCTAATATATCAAGGGAAACTAAGGTCATAATCTCTGCGAAATCAATCAGTTCCCTGATACTGATTGATTCGTTTGCAGCATGTGCATCAGTCTCATCGCCAGGACCAAATCCAACGGCTGTAATACCTTTCTGGATAAGTTGTTTTGTTACTGTAGCACCGGATAATCCCTTTGGCTCCGGACGAATACCAAGAACAGACTGCGCATGTTTTGAGATTAATTCCACAAGGGGGGTATCTGAAGGGACAGCAGTAGGTGACTGATCAGAGATAATTTTTACGTCAAAGCGGGCAGGATACTGCGATTCAATTTCTTTTAGAATACCCTTTATATCGCCGACGATAGCATCAGATGAGTCTCCCGGCAAATAACGAATATCCAATTGTGCCTTACAGAGGGCAGGAACAATATTAGGCGCTGTTCCACCATGAACAGATCCAAGGTTTATTGTAGGTGGAGTATGGAGTGGATGAGAGGTTTGTCTGAATCTCAACTGTTGTATACGCTCAAGGAATATCATCATATTCCATATCGCGTTTATTCCCATTTCCGGCGTGGAACCATGCGCCTGTCTACCATGAGAGGTGATTTCTAAAAATAAGGTACCTTTTTCAGTTACATCAATCATCTGCATGTTATGTGCAATATCAGGAATGATGGCAAGATCTGTGCTCACCCCGCATTCATTGAGCAAATATTCTAATCCTAAGGCCGAGCCTCGTTCTTCATCAGCAACACCGGCTAACAAGAACTGACCTTTTAGCCTGGACTCATTCTCCTTGAGAAATCTTGCAACCGCCATCATGGCAGCCATTTGCCCTTTGTTATCAGAGGCCCCCCTGCCGTAAATCCGCCCATTCTCTATCCAGGCATCATATGGATTTCCGGCCCAGCCATTGCCTGCCGGTACAACATCAAGATGGCATGCCACCAGTAAGGTTGGAACCCCAACCTCCTTGCGACCTATATAACCAACGATATTTGCCCTACCTTTTATCTTTTCAAAGATGGTATACGGAATGCATAATGATTGAAAAAAATCCTCTACAACCCGTACAGCAAGGATCTCGTCTCCGGGAGGATTTTCCGTCTTCTGATGTATTAATTTACATGCAAGGTTAATAATTTCCGTCTCTTCATTGTGCATGTAATCTTTCACGTCACTGTTCTTCATGTCCTGTCAAGAATATCAAATAAATCTTTCTCAGATTCACAGATCGGACACACCCAATCTGCTGGTAAATCCTCAAACTCTGTCCCTGCCTTAATATTCTTTTTCGGGTCACCTCGTTGAGGATCATAGGTATAACGACATATTACGCATTCTGCTTTTGACATATTGCCCTTTCATGGATATTTTTACTTGTATTACAATGCAAAAATTTCTTTTTTGCAAGCTTTTTATCCTCTACATTCTTTACAGGGCCTAAGAGCTTACAAAATTTGTATTTGACAAGTACAGAAAAATAGGAGAATATTAACTATTTTATAATAGTTAGGAAAAATGTATAAGGTAAACAGTCCGGGTTTTAAAATGAAGATAGGCGGGCTTCGCTTCATTAAGGTATATATAACTAATTAATTTTGGTGTCTATTAGGTAGAAGGTGTTACGAATGATGAATTTTGGGAAAACAGATATTTTTCAGAAAGAGAGAAGCATATTCTCTGTTATGACTATAAAAAGCCTTGTAAAAAGAGAGCTAAACCTGAGTGAGGATCGTATCAATGAATGTATCAAGGACTTTTCACAAACCCTTTCTATCAAATTATTCGATGGATATTTTGTATTAAAGGCATCAAATATTGAAGCTACCCTTCATTATGAATCATGTGAATTTAGTGAGGATACAAGGTCGGTAACCTTTAGAATACTTGATCTTAAACCATTCTATTACAAACCATTTTTGAACGTAATACATCTGAAATTCCCATTTCTAAAATTGGGGAAAAATGCAGAAAAGGCAAAATTACTTACATGTTATTTAAACAAAATTCCCGCATTGAAGGATAATAAGGTTGTAAACAGCCGCTACTTACCATACCTTACGATTAAATATATACGATGCACTCCCGGCAAAGTTGCTGTAAAACTAAAAATAGTACTCAGGATATTTAGAGACCTAACATCAAAATTGAGCTATAAGCCTGTATCCACCGAAGAAAAAGGATAATGAGTTTACAAGGGGTTTTTACTTCATTCAAATTTTTTAAGGTATTTGACAGCCACACCTTCTGAGTCTACCAGATTCAGCCTCCAATTTCATATCATACAAAGTATGTCTTCTGCAAGTATTGACAGAATTATCTCTCCATAATCTCTATTCCACTCAGGATTAATCCCCTTAAACAAAATGTATGCAATCCCATATTGAAAGTATGCTTTTGCCAACAGATACAAAACAACATAACCGTTTATATTGCAAGTACATGAAAACAAATCAACGAGTGCATGTATAGGTATTCATACAAAAATAAAAAAGAACAGGTTCTCCAGGATAATCATTTAGAACATGACTATGGTTACAACTAGTTATCTCTTAAAAAGTTATATGCAATATTTATCCTGATAGGAATTCTCAATATAACACACGTTTTAAAGGCATGTTGTTTGTTAGAGTGAGATAAGTCTACCAAATATCTCTTGCATTTCTGGGTCAAATCTTTGTTAGGTTTTTAAACTTTATTTATAGAGGAGAGGAGAAATGCATTCTTCAACAAAACGGAAGGTGATCATGAGAACAGTACCTGTTATCTTCCTTGCAATAACTTTCAGCCTCATTTTATCAAGTCAAAAGGATTCAACAGGCAAAGAACGGAAACAAGACCCGCGGGGCAACAACCCAATTGCTGGAAAAGTAAATCCATTCATTAAAAAAATGGTTGCTAAAGTAAAAAGGCCAGAATCAGAGGTATCGGATTTTCTTGCCGAAGGTCAGCAAATCTTCCGGTTTGATACCTTTGGTGATGAGGAATTCTGGGGTGACGAACTTCAGCTTCATAAAGTTATTGAAACAGTAACTCCTAGACAAGCATTAGAGTTAGGGCTTAAAGTTGATGAAGAAGCACTTCCGAGCCCTATTATTCGCATGATCAGGAATGGCGAGTTTGATCTGGACGATCCAAATAATACCCTACTCCTGCTCAAACAGAATGCAGTTGTTGGTGTTACTGGTTTCTTCAATAATAACGGCAGTTTAAAATCAATAGGTTTTCAATGTGCGCTATGTCATTCTACGGTAAATAATTCTTTAACTTCTGGTATTGGTGAGCGATTGGATGGCTGGGCAAATCATGACCTCAATGTTGGCGCTATCATAGCCCTTGCTCCTAATTTAAATGTTATTGCCAATATACTTAATACGAATGTTGATACAGTAAAAAATGTGCTTAATGCCTGGGGTCCAGGAAAATTTGATGCAGAACTTATCCTGGATGGTAAAGGTTTTGCGCCGGATGGTAGTTCCGCGGCAACCCTTATTCCTAATGCATTCGATCAGGCAGGGTTTAATTTACATACGTGGACCGGTGCATGGGGTACGGTTACTTATTGGAATGCCTTTGTAGCGAATATAGAACTGCACGGCAAGGGAACCTTCTTCGACCCCCGCATGAGCGATTCCTCGAAATTTCCCGTTGCCGCCAGGGAGGGTTTTGGAAATATCCAAACAAAACCTGAAGAGGATTTAATTACATCGAAACTTCCGGCACTCCATTTCTATCAATTAGCCATTCCTGCGCCAGAACCAATACCAGGCACACATTTTAATCAAGATGCTGCCGAACGCGGAGGAGAACTTTTTGTAGGTAAAGCAGAATGTAATAACTGCCATGTTGTACCACTCTTTACAGAGCCGGGATGGAACCTCCATGAACCTGATGAAATCGGTATTGACAGCTTTCAGGCCGACCGGGCACCAGATAATAAATATAAGACTATGAACCTGGAAGGTCTTTTTATACGTGAGCTTGGCATATTTATGAAAGAGGAAAATAAAGGCAGATTCTTTCATGATGGCCGTTTTGAAACGTTAAAAGATGTAGTCGAGCACTATAATACAGCTTTAAACCTTGGATTAAGCAATCAGGAGATGAACGATCTTGTTGAATATCTAAAGTCTTTATAAACGAACGAGTATTGTAGTCATAACTACTTTACGGCATCTTGCAAAAGAAATCCATTGATATTGATATCATGATCATGATGTCATGAAGCGCCAGTACATTGTCAAATTCAGGTGAAATGATAAGACTGTTTAGTCCCCCGTGTCATTTCCTCCCCCTTTTTAAAAGGGATTATGCTCTCCCCCTTTTTTAAAGGGGGACGAAGGGGGATTACGCTCTTTCTTTAGAGAAAAAGTACCGGATAGGTTACCCTACACAATCCTTTGTGTATTGACATTGAGATTTTATCAGCCATCAGGAGTAGAGATGGAGTATCTTTATCACCATTAAGAGAGGAAAGTATACTATGTTAAGAATCCTACTGATAGTTTTACTCATTTTGGCACTTATCGGTATAATGCCCACTTGGCCTTATAGCGCTGGATGGGGTTATTATCCAACCGGGGGTTAGGATTAATTCTTCTTATTATTATTATCATTTTGATACTCATCGGCTATTTTTGATGAACAGATAATTCAGGAAAGTCACTAAAAATATACCTGGAGACAGCGGAATAATGAGATGGAAAACTCTGGCCCGAATATTGCTAAAAACTCTTTTATCTGCTCTATTTTTAACCCGGATACTCCTTGCCGGACCAGATGATAGGAGGAATCCATCCGTAGAAAAGGTTACTCAAACATTACAAAAGCTCCACATACCTTTTCTCTCTAATCATGGACAAGTAAATAACAAAATAAAATTTTATTCCAACACCAAAAATGGAACTGTATTTGTAACAAAAAAGGGTGAGATAGTTTATTCCCTGAGAACAAATAAAAAGGCACATCGGATGATAGTATTTAAAGAAGAAATTCTCTATGGAAAGGTAACTGAAATAACAGGAGAAGAAAAGACAGCAACAAAGGTAGGCTATTTTAAAGGGAACAGCCCTTCCTCAGGAACCGGAAATATACCTGCGTATGAGGATATTCATCTAGGAGAGGTATACAAGGGGATAGAGGTAAAAGTAAGGTCTCAGAGAGACAGTATCGAAAAACTCTTTTACGTGAAACCATATGCCAATCCGGATATGATAAAGATAAAGCTAATCGGAGCAACCGCATTACGGATAAATGAAAACGGAGAGCTTGAGGTAGATATATCGGGAGAAACGGTTACCTTTACCAAACCGGTTGCATATCAGAAAATTGATGGAAAAAGGAAAGAAATACCTGTTCATTATAGTATTCAATCTCCGGAAGACAACATGCAAAATGATAGCGTTCTCCGTAAAAAATTTGTGTACGGTTTCAGAGTCGCGCCTTATGACAGAACGAGGGAACTTATTATCGATCCCCTCCTCGCTTCCACTTATCTGGGAGGATTCTCTTTTGAGAAAATTAACTCCGTGGTTGTGAGCCCTGCCGGGGACGTTTATGTAGCCGGCGAGACCTTTTCACCTGATCTTCCGATAACCTTTGGCGTCTTTGATGGATCAATTACAGGAAGTAACGATGCCTTCATATCAAAGTTCAATAATTCATTAACAGAACTCCTTGCCTCTACTTTTTTGGGAGGATCTTTTTCTGAACGTATTAGCTTTCTGGCAATAGATTCTCATGAGAATATCTATGCAACGGGAAATACTTTCTCTTCTGATTTTCCAGTAACTCCCGGTGCCTTTGATGCATCCTTTAATGGGGGCAGTGATGCCTTTCTATCAAAGCTTGATAAAGACTTAACAGAACTCCTTGCCTCTACTTTTCTAGGCGGATCCTCTGCCGATAACAGTACCTCTGTAGCGACTCATTCTGACGGAAATGTCTTCGTAGCCGGGTCTACAGCATCAACAAATTTTCCGGTAACTCCCAATGCTTTTGATACATCCTTTAATGGAAGCAGCGATGCCTTCATATCAAAACTGGATAGTAATCTTACTGTCCTTCTTGGATCTACTTTTCTGGGAGGCGCAGCTTTTGCATCAGAATCGGCTGGCTCTTTAACTATAGACCCTGGTGGAAATCTTTATGTAACCGGCGGTACTGCATCGGTAGATTTTCCGATTACACCGGGAACCTTCGATACTATTCCGGGTGGTAGCTTTGATGTATTCATATCAAAGCTGGATAACTCTCTGACAATCCTTCTCGCATCTACCTTACTCGGTGGATTCGAGACCGAAAAAGGCAACTTTATTATTACAGATCCAAACGGAAATATCATCGTAACCGGCTTTACCCGATCGTTTGATTTCCCTGTGACCTCTCTTACCTTTAATACTTTTTTTAACGGTGGCAACCAGGATGCCTTTGTATCAAAACTGGATGCAAGCTTAATGAATCTTCTTGCATCTACCTATTTAGGAGGATTCGATAGTGACAGCGGCAATTCTCTCGTCTTAGGGCCGGATGAAACTATCTATGTGAGTGGAAATACGAGATCACCTGATTTTCCTACGACCCCCGGGGCTTTCGATACCTCGTTTAATGATTCTTCTGATATCTTTATAACAAAGCTAAACAATACCTTAACAAGCCTTTTTGTCTCAACCTTTCTAGGAGGAACCAAGGTTGATATTGGCAGTTCCATTGCCCGGGATACAGAGGGAAATATCTTTGTAACAGGCAGTACCGGATCATTTAATTTTCCAGTAACTCCGGATGCCTTTGATAATTCTATTACCAGTGATGCCGATGCCTTCTTATCTCAACTTGATAGTGAACTTTCCTCTTCAGAAGAGTGAAATAAAGCAGAAAAACATGTTGTTTCTATTTTGTCAACAATTATGAAAGGAGTAGTACCATTATGGAAAAAATTGAAAAATCAATAGAAGTTAATGTACCGGTAAGCACGGCATATAACCAATGGACCCAATTTGAAGAATTTCCACGTTTTATGGAAGGCGTTAAAGAAGTAAGACAACTTGATGAAAAGCATCTTCACTGGCGTGCAGAGATTATGGGAAAAGATGTGGAATGGGATGCTAAAATTACCGAACAGCTTCCCGATCGCCAAATTGCCTGGGAAAGCACATCAGGCGCACCGAACAGAGGTACCGTATCGTTTAAAAGTTCTACTGCAGATCCCAACAAAACAGTTGTTACGGTAGGATTAGAATATGAGCCAAGAGGAGCAACCGAAAAGATGGGTGATATATTTGGCGCCCTTTCCAGCCGGGTTGAAGGTGATTTAGAGCGCTTTAAGAGATTTATTGAGCAGCGCGGAACCGAAACGGGTGCATGGCGCGGAACAATTAAGGGTGGCGAGGTTACCTGAGGTTACCTAAAGGATAATTCTTCTCTAGCCCCTCTCATCAATGGTAGTGCGGACAAAATACCTGTGCTACCATTGATACCCGCTCTTTTACCATTGAAATATTACGAAATGTTAGCCAAACACTTCGAAATCTCTTGATTATTATACTATGAAAGTGAAAACGACAGAACATATAACAGAAAGAAAAGATATTATCACAATCCGGGGAAATCCTGTTACCCTTGTCGGTTCAGAACTGAAGATCGGTGATAAAGCGCCCGATTTTACTGTTCTCGATGGAGATCTGAATGAAACCGGATTAAAAGATTTTACAGAGCGGGTGAAAGTTATCAGCGTAGCGACTTCTCTCGATACACCTATCTGTTATATGCAGACAAAAAAATTTGATCAGAGGGCAGCAGAATTGCCGGATGACATTGCTTTACTTACTGTTACCATGGATCTTCCCTTTGCAATTTCGCTGTTCAGGGCATCTGCAGGTATAGATAAGATACAAACCTTTTCCGACCACAGACATGCCTCTTTTGGAAATGCATATGGAGTCTTAATTAAAGAGTTAAGACTTCTTGCCCGCTCTATCTTTATTATTGACAGAGACGATATTGTAAGATACAGGGAAGTTGTTCCGGAATTAACGAACTATTACAATGAAGAAAAAATCTTTCGTTATGTAAAGAAACTTATATAAGACGACATATGAAAATACTGATAATACCCCTTACGATTTTTTTTATTTATATCTTCCCGGACCTTGCATATACTCAAATTCATATTAAAGCAGCCTTCCCTAATCTCAAATTCGTTCACCCTACCGATCTACAAAATCCGGGCGATGGAACGAACAGGCTCTTTGTTTTAGAAAAACGGGGAATAATTTTTGTGTTTAAGAATAATCCTCGCACCAGAGAGAAGATGGTGTTCTTAAATATTCAGGACAGGGTGAATGATCGCGGTGGCGAGGAAGGGCTACTCGGTCTGGCGTTTCATCCGCATTTTAAGAACAATGGTTGTTTTTATGTAAATTATACTGCTCTCAATCCAAGACGTACTGTTATCGCACGGTATCGTGTCAGCCAGACAGATCCCAATACTGCAGTGAAAGACAGTGAATTTATTATTCTGCAATTTCTTCAACCCTTCAGTAATCATAACGGAGGGCAAATTGCCTTTGGTCCGGATGGGTTTTTATACATTGCTACCGGCGATGGGGGATCAGGTGGTGATCCGCATGGAAATGGACAGAACCGTGAAACACTCCTGGGGAAGATCCTCAGAATAGACGTAGATAATCCATCAGAAACGAGAAATTACGGAATCCCTGCTGATAACCCGTTTACAGAAAATACCTCCGGATTTCGGGAAGAGATTTATGCCTATGGCATGCGCAATCCCTGGCGATTCAGCTTTGATCCGGAAACCGGAATGCTCTGGGTGGCAGATGTAGGCCAGTGGCGTTTTGAAGAGATAAACATTATCCAAAAAGGAAAAAATTATGGATGGAATATTATGGAAGGGCTGCACTGCTTCAATCCCCCTATGGGATGTGATACATCAGGCCTGGAACTTCCACTGTGGGAATATGAACGCAAACTCGGTGCTACAATCATTGGGGGATACGTTTATCGGGGATCAGAGGTTCCGGAATTAACCGGGGCATATATCTATACTGATTTTTATTCGGGACATATTTGGTCTCTTAAGTATGATGGCTCTCATCCTCCGGTAAATACAAGGTTATTGACTACGAAGCTTAGTATATCATCATTTGGAATAGATGAGCAACAAGAACTCTATATGGTAGCTTTTGACGGCGGGATCTATCGTTTTACATCATCACCACCAAAATAATTCCGTTCGAATTCTTAAACTATATTCTGCACAGGTTACATAGGGTAACTATTTTCCTTTGAGATAACGAAAAGCAGCGAACCATAACCTCCGTAAGGAGGCTGTCCCCTTCCAGAGCTTATCCTTACTACCCACATCTTTAAAATACTTTAAAAACAGAGCACAGATCGCTCCTAACGGAGCTGTATCAATAAAGGGAAACATAACCCTTTCAGGTTTTTTTAAAAAACGAAAATATTACAAATTGTTGTATTTTTCGTAGGAAGTTTTTATACTGGGAGGCATGATTTATATCACACGAAATATTGTAATTGATGAAAGGGAAATTCAACTGGACTTTATTCGCTCTCCGGGGCCAGGAGGACAGAATGTAAATAAGGTAGCAACATCCGTACAACTCCGGTTTGATGTAAAAAACTCATCTTCCCTGCCGGAAGATATCCGTAACCGGCTTACTCAATCGGCTGGTAAAAAAATTACGAAAGATGGTATTCTTATCATTCGTGCACAACGTTTCCGCTCCCAGGAAAAAAATCGTCAGGATGCTGTTGATCGCTTAATCAATTTAATCCGTAAGGCAGCAGAGAAACCGAAACATCGGAGAAGGACACAACCAACAATTGCGGCAAAAAAACGTCAGTTGGAGACCAAGTATCACCGCAGCAAGATCAAAAAGATACGGCGCTCCATTCCACATTACGAAGATTAGCAGTACAGGATATTATGAGAGAAAGTATAAGATGAACAGAAATACAATGGAAACAGCCTTTATCACCGGAGCATCAAGTGGAATTGGCGCGGCCTTTGCCTGTCAACTGGCGGCAAGAAGAAAAAATCTTATCCTTCTTGATAAACAAAAAGAGCAGCTGATAACCTTGGCTACCCGATTACAGGAACAATATCCAGTTACTGTTAAAATCTTAGTTGCTGATTTATCAAATCCTGTTGATATTGAAAAGATAGAAAACTATATTATTATGATAAAAAATTTGGATATACTGATTAATAATGCAGGTTTTGGTACATCCGGCAATTTTATTGAAGTTAATCTCTCGAAACAACTTGATATGATACATGTTCATATTATAGCCACTATGCGTTTCTGCCGGGCTGCTTTACCAGGAATGATTGCACATCGGAAGGGATCTATTATCAATGTTTCTTCAATTGGTGCTTTTAAACCGATTCCGGGAAGTGTTACCTATTCATCCACCAAAGCATACCTGGTTACCTTTTCTGAAGCGTTACAAACGGAATTAGTCGGTACTGGTGTTAAAGTTCAGGCCCTTTGCCCTGGTTTTACTCATACCGGATTTCATAATACCCCTGAGTTTGGAAATTTTAATCGTTCACGAATCCCTAAAATATTCTGGATGACAGCAGAAGAAGTAGCAGTAAAATCACTAAAAGCACTTAGGAGGGGCCGGGCAATATACATCCCGGGATTCAAAAACCGCCTACTGGTAATCCTGGCCCGCATAATAACATATAAACTACCCTTCATATTAAAATGGGTGAGAAAGAATTTTGATACTAGCCGGCAGGCATTCTCCTCTTTATCACCGCAAAATATGCATTCAACACGGATTCAACATTCGGAAGATTTTTCTTGCTGGCAGGAAACAACGTTGAAAGAAATAAACGATGATTCCAGTACGAAAACCGAAAGATATCTATCGGACAAGGGGTAGAATTCAGAATGGCACATTCCACGGCCGTTGGCATTTCTCCTTTGAACATGTTTAAAGTAGTAACAGATCTGAATGATCTGATCAAGGTATTCATTGTACGCGGTATAGTATTTCTCGAAGAACAGGGTGTTTCCTACGAAATAGAACGAGATGCGTATGATTACTCAGCAATACATATTCTCGGCGAAGAGAACGGAGAGCCTTTTGCATCCGGTCGTATACGTGCTTATGGAGAATATGCAAAGCTGGAACGTATAGCAGTACGAAAATCATACCGGAGAAAAAACAAAGGCCATCAATTAACGGAGTTTATGATATTCACTGCAAAGGAGCGGGGTTATAAGAAATTTAAGCTACACGCACAGGCATACCTTACCCATTTCTATCAAAAGCATGGATTTACGATCGTTGGAAATATGTTTCGGGAGGCCGCTATTGATCATTATGTAATGATTCGTGATGACTCGTGTGATTCTGGTCGATAAGCGCAGGGTACATTCTCTACCTTCCACCAAATACTTCTCTCATTACCTGTGCTAATTCATACAATGCATGCTCACAATCACCCTGAAAGGATGAGCCGTGCATTGTTGCAAGTATTTTTGGTTTCAATGCAGCAAGTCCTTGTAATAATGGTTCCGTCTTTGAAGTATATGGCATGGAATCCTTCAATGGACCAGATTGGTATTTCACCAGTGCATCTCGTACCCGATCTGTCACATCTGATTCTGTCAATGCCTCTCTATTACCATACTGAAGAAATAAATCCGAACAGAACAGTATCCGGTTCGTCTCTTCAAACGTCATACCTGCATCCCAGCCGTGGGGAAGATGTGGTGTTGGCCGAAAGCAAAACCGGTATTTACCCGTATTCAATACCTCATCTACTGCCATTCCGCGGGGTGGCCGGGATGCGTAATCACTCAAATTCACCAGTGCACCAACGGTGCTACAAACCGCCTGCGACAATGGCGCTGCTTCAAGCCATTCGTTCAGGGAACCACATTCATCGGCCTCAAAATGGCTGAAACTGATCCATCGGATGTGTGATGGATCAATAATTTTTGATACCGCTTCATGAGCGAGGGGAAACATACGTCTCATGCCGGTATGATATAACAACGGTTCACTATCTTTAATAATAAACTGGTTAAATTGCAGGTCAATTTCCTTTATATAGGTCGAAATACGGTATATGTCTGGTGCGATTTCAGTTGTTGTAATCATAACATTTTCCTTCTCTTACTGTTTCGTTTCTAAAGGTTTTTCATGTATCATGCGTTCTATGGTAGTCCTCAATATCTTATACGGCTGGGCACCAGTAATTACAACCGATTTCTTTAATGGTTGATCAGACTTGCCAATAAGCATTGTTGGTACTGCAGTAATTCTTAAATCATGGGCAAGCTTTTCATCTTCAAGAACCTGATCTGTGTACTGACCTGTATCTAATGCCTCCCGCAGTTTTTCACGGTCTAATCCAACCGACACCCCAATATCAAGGAGAACAGTATTATCACCTATGTCCCGTCCCTCTTCAAAAAAGGTACGAAAGATGGCCTGGTTCATAGCCTCAAAGCGCCCGTTTTCATGGGCAAATTTTGCAGCTTCAAATGCTTTCCGGCTTCTCGGTTGTACCGGTGGAAGACGGAGTGTCATTTCCCGCATACGTGCCATTGGGTAAACGGCACGTTCCCATGTAACCCTGAGATATTCACTTTCAGGATCAAGTGTGGGAACAGGATCAGACCTGAGTTCAAATGCATACCATTTTTCCTCAATAACTTCATCAAATTCTTTCCGAATTTGATGAAAAATTGGCATCTCAAGGTAACAGAATGGGCATACATAGTCACTCCAGATGGCAATATGGACTTGGTGTTTATTTGTCATACCCTCTTCCTCCAAAACCGGTAATTTCCTGTACTGTTATTTCTCGCAGAGATATGACGACGGAGAAGGTTTACTGCGATATGTTGTTTATTATATGTTTATTTAGCTGCCAATGATGTTTTTTTCATTTATAGAGAGGATATCGTCAATTATCGAGAAACAGAAACAGAATTATCATCTCCTTCTATACAATAATACTAATTATGCCACTTTGTCAAGTAAGACTTACCATATGAAATATTAGGTAAGCAATTTAAATGGTTTAAAGAATAAAATAAGTATAAATATGGAATAATTTCATTTTTTATTATATATTTATATCGTAACTACTCAGGTAGTTTCACAAAAACAGCATAAATAGCGAGTAAATTTTTAGGTAAGTCTCTTGTTCTTTGACACGTTTATCCATGAACCGGGATTAATGGCGAACCGCTAAATATGGTTCCAATGGCTTCTATGACCTTTCGGGATTGTTTACGAACAGTGGAGATAAAACTGCGGATTCGACAAAAGTCATGAGCCATCTCTTCACTACGAAATGTGCCTGAGATCTTTTGCTTCAACTTGGCCATTCGGATATCCCGTTCGGCCAGGTTATTATCAAAAGGGACATTGAAGTCATACATGAAGGCCAAGACTTTTTGACGATGGATATCAAATCGTTCTACCAAACATCTGGCCTTACCTTTTTTGGGTCTTCCCCGCTTGTTCCCTCCACCGAGAGGATCTCTGAGTGGATTCGCTTTATAGCCTTTTTCAACAATCGATTGATAGCGTCTCTCAAAATACTTGATTTGCCTCTGGCTCAATTGCCTTTGATTTGCTTCTCTGGCTTTTTCGCTCTTGTGTTTCATCTTTAACAAACATTTGATCATCTCACCGGCCCAGGACTGATCATAGTTCTCTTTGATAAAGACAAGTTCTCTTAAGTGATGAGCATTGCATAAACCATGACGGCATTGCTTGTAGGTAAAATAGGCACTCAAATTGTCATGGATGGCCGTTCCCTGAAATTCGGGCAATATTCCAATATCGTTCATAGCTTCCTGGCCACGTCTTTGATGAATTGAATAATAAGTGAGCTCTTTGGTGCTGGCAGTATGTAACCAATGCGTATCCCCATTAGAGGATATGCTTGTTTCATCAAAATTTACTGATGATGAGACTTTCAGTTGCTCTTTAATTCTTTCAACCGGTTCTTCCAGATGTGCTGAACTTTCTTTGAGAATACTATCCAATACCCCTTCACTGATTGGACAAGAGAATAAATCCTCAAATAACTCAGCAGTCCTCTGGGAAGGCAGAAGTTGGTACCCCCTTAAATAAACGGCTATGGCTTTCAAGTTTGATCCATATTGTACTGGTGCTGCTACCTCTTCTGGAAATGGTGCCTTATGTGTCAGACCACACTGAGGACAAGTTTTCACTTCAGCCCTGTGTTCAGTTACCTGTACTTTAATTGGGGGGATATCAAAAACCTGACGACGTCTGTAAGTCTGAACTGTTTGGTCTTTCAAAACGTGTCCACAACTGCACTTTTTATCAACCTTGTGCCAGGTAATGTGGTCAGGATTTTCAACTATCTGGAGTGTTTGACCGGGATGTCCTTTCTGGCCTCCTGGTTTTCGTTTGCTCTTTGGCCGCAAACTCTTGGGTCTGTTGAATACATCACTGCTCGGTGGTTTGTTGCTATTCCTGCTATTTTGAGCTAATTGGTTCTCAAGTTCTTTGACTCGACGCTCTAAACGCTCAACAGCAGCGCTTAACTCACAGAGAGCTTTTACAACCGCTTCCGGGCCAGCATGATATATTTCCAGTGCTTCTTCTGGTGTTAAAGCTTTCATACTTAAACCTTAAGTGAATAACTCTACTAAATCCAGCAAAAAATAACGAATTTGATCACTTTTTATGTCTTATATCAAAAAGTACCTGAATAGTTACGGATTGCAAACAGAAAAATCTGGTAACTCCTCAGGTTCAAGGTTCCCGGTTTAAGGCCATAAGCATTAACTTACTGAAAACCTTGGGTGCTATGGATAAACCATGTCCCCGTATTATCTCGTTCCAACGCTCCGCATTGGAATGTGCTCCAGGACGCTCTGCGTCTTGCTTCAGATAGTTAAAATAAGATCTACAGATAAAGGCATTTTCGTGACTGCAATCATTCCTGTACAATCTATACCATTTTTTATTTGACATATACTATCAGGAGTGTTATATAAACAGGCGTATAGTTCTGTAAAAAATGAAAAGGGCAAACCCCAAGTGATTGGGGGACGCAAAGGAAAGGGTCTTTAAGCACGATAAACTATTCTGACTGCTAGAAAGATAGCCTTACTGCCAAACATGAGCCATAAACGAGAAAATATAAAGACAGAGGCCTTACCCAAGATGTTTTATTATGCTTTTTTGGGATAAGGCCTTTATTTTTGTATCCGGTATAGAGTATGAAATATCTTTCCAGAATAAAACTACCACACATATCAATACGATTAAGAAAGCCTAATCTGCATACCCTGAAATTCTTACAGACTTTCAGGTATGGCAAGGAGAAGGCTGCCTGGGGGTTAGATATTGGCGGGCACGCCTTAAAGGCCGTGAAAGTTACACAAACATCAGGGTCATTATCCATTGATGAGGCAGAGGTTATTGAATATTCTTCCCTTTTACCAAATACAGGTTTTCAACAGTCAACGCATATTAAAGATGCCATACAGACCTTCCTGGTAAAGCATAGAATTGATAGTCTCCACACTCTGTCGGTTTCCGTTCCGGGCCAGCTTATACTACCCAGATTTACCGTTGTTCCCCCCGCAGAGAAGAGACAACTAAAAGCTGTTATTCAGTATGAGGTAAGACAACAGATTCCTTTTGATATGAAAGAAATCGTATGGGATTATCAGCAGTTGTCTGAGTTTAAACCTGATATGGAGGGGATAGAAATAGGGATTTTTGCATCGAAGAGGGCAACGCTTGATCATATATTAGCCAACATTACCCCTCTTAAACAGAGGGTCCGGATGTTGCAGGTCTCTCCTCTTGCCGTTTATAACTTTGCCACCTTTGACCAGCATATTGATGGCTCAACGATTATCATACATGCAGAAGCTGAAAATACTGACCTGATTATTGCAGATGGTTCGCATCTCTGGTTAAGAAGTATTCAACATGCTGTAGTAACTACCGACCTTGTTAAGGAAATACAGAAATCGATGGAGTACTATAAATCGCTGGCAAAAGATGCGGTTAATTTTAAAACCATTGTATTGCTGGGAAATGTATTTAAAAATCCGCTTTGCGTGGAATATATATCCAATAATTTCAATTACGAGGTGAGGGTTCCCGGAGCCGTAAATAATTTAAAATTATCAGGCAAAGTTGATCCTGCGTATTTTCATGAGAATATATTAAATTTCGGTGTCGCTCTGGGACTTGCGCTTCAGGGTGTAGGATTAGGGCGGGTACAGACAAATTTATTACCGTTAGAGTTCGTTAAGGCGGCAGAGATCTCGAAGAAGAAACCTTATGCTGTAGCTACGCTTGGCTGTTTAGCGGTATCACTTGGTATTCAGTATTACGGATTACAGGAACAGACCAAATATCTGAACAATACTGAAACGGATAATCAAAGGGTATTGCAGAATGTTCGTGAATTCGAAAGGAAGTATAAAGGCGCAGAAACTCAGGCACAAACAAACAAATCAGCACTAGCCGTTACTTCTTCTATTGATTCTTCAAGATTTTTCTGGATAGAAGCACTGGATAAGCTGGTATCTGTAATACCTGATAAGGTATTTATAGCGAGTATTCAGTCTTCCTGGGTAGATGCTGATGCAATAAAAACTGAAGAGACACCCAAACAAGCACCACAGAGATTCTTTCGAAATAAAAAGGCGGCACCACAGAAAAAACCTGCACCTCCCCAAAAAATACTGCTTATGGGGATGAAGGGAGAGAGTAAGGACCCAAGGATGGGATTTATCGAGGAGAGCGTTCTAAAACCAATTCAAGGCCTGACCCTTTTCAATCAAAAGGTTCCTGCATTTAGAAATGTTGAAATTGTTCCCGGGTCCTGCCGTCAAATAGAACAAGAAGACGAATCAGGAGGATTCATCAGTTTTGAGATACGTTGGATTATAAAAACACGTGAAGAGATGCGGGCTGAAACAGAACTATTGTTATCCCAAACAAAGGGTACTTCAGCGTCATGAATGTGAAAAGTGTTTTGAACGGTTTCCTGAAAAAGAGGAATTATTTTATTTAAGGTATGGATTTCTCTCAACTGAAAAAAACCTTATCGGATACATTTACCGGTGTGTTTGGTTTCTGGATAGCCGCTGGTATTATTTTTTTCATTCTCATACTGGTGTTCTTTATAGGTATTTATCCACTCTCAAACCAATACGCAAAGAGTTGTAGTGCTATACAGGACTCATCAACTGCATTGGAAAGGAATGTTTTAAAAAAAGATCTCTATAACGGGAAATGGATTGAATCAAAAAAACGGGAGGTTGATCTCTACAGGAAAGAAATTGAGGAGTGTAACTCCTTTCTGAAAGAAATGGATGACCGGCTGGAGGCTGTTTTTATGACGGAAGATCCTGAAAAGGGAGGTGTCAGAATAGGAGATGTGGCACTCTGGAAGAGTGAATATACAAGGCGAATCGCTCTTCTGTTAGAGAAAATCCAGAAGAGTAATGTTATTCTGGATAAAGGTGCTTTACCATTCCGGGATTGGGGGGCTGATATTCCGCCGTGGGATGATATTTTACCTGTACAAAAAAAGTTTTGGATTATCGAGGCGCTTATCCATGGTATTGTAAACGATGCTGGAGTTGTAAGACTTGAAAAGATTCAGTTCCGGGAGTCCTCATATTCTTATGATCCGTCTTTTGCACACCTCTATACTGCTATACCCGTTTCCCTCAGAGCAGAACTGCGAACAGACCATATAAATTTTCTGCTGCACGGGATTTTGAAATCAGAGATTCCATTTGTTATCGAGGGTGTTACGATTGTACGTACGGGTAAAGTGTATACTCCTGACCGGTCTTTGAAGAACGGAGATGTTCCGGGTCAGGATATCAGCGATCCGGTATCAACTCCGGTTATTCATGTTACTGTTGATGCATATGTCATTGATTACAAAGCATAGCCTGCCTTCGTTACTCTTATAAGTCTGAGAAAGTGATTTTATCGAGAAGCATGAATTTTAAAAACTTCCTGTTTAAACATGCTGAAAAATTCATCCTCTGCCTTGCTGTATATTATCTGGTATATACGGCAATCCATACATTTGTGACGTTAAACAGAAAAACACATGAACTTGATGCAAAAGCCCGGGTATCATCAAATGTCATTAGCCGGAGACTGAAGACGGAAGTACCGCCGGCAACGGATATACAGCTTGGAGATGCAGAACAACTAAAATTACGTTTTACAACACCGCCCGGTATAAATCTGTTACAACGGTCTCAGCTTTTTAGTAAGTATTCAAAAAAAGAAGTAACCCCTGATATTACAACCGGGGATTTATTAACGAAAGAGCCGGAAATCCATCCCCGTTTGAATGTCGATATTCCGGGGGGGACTGAATTTATCTATAAAGGCGGTACTGCAGAACTTGCATTAATTCAGGTGAGGAAATTATATAAGGAGGCATGGTTTACAAAGAGTTTTGTTGTTCATAAGGGGAGCGCGATAGGTGAAAAAGCTGCGGTAAAAAAAGAAATGGTAGATTTTACTACCCGTTGTAAGTTAAGAGAAATTGTTCCTTCTGCACGCAAACCATATAGTATTACCAAAACACAGGTTCTTCGGGATGAGGGTGGTAACTTTTTGGGTACTTCACTTATACAAGAAACACACATGGTTACCGCTTCAAAAATTGTATTTGAGTATAAGGAAGGGAAGTCTTATGACTTATGGATTGGAGAATTGGTAAATTTAGGAACAGATACTGCTACCGTTCGCCCAACAATACACGCTTCAATAACACAATAACACACATTAAATCTTCATATTCTTTTAATAATAAGGGTATATGGGAAACAGAACAATTTTCACTATTATTTTTATGGTACTTTTCGTGTTTTCTCTAACACATGTGCATACATACCATGTCCTGGCAGTGGAGTCTTCTGCAATAAATAATTATTATCTCAAGTCTGCTAAAACGCACCTGGAGTTACAGGATTATCAAAAAGCTGTAGAGGCACTTGAGTTAGCCATCCTTTTGGAACCGGATAACACACAAATCCGGGAACTGTTAACAGAATCAAAACAACGCATTTCGGGGGAAAAAGTGCCGCAGGAGGTACCTGATAAAGGTAAAGTTCTAAAAGAGAAGGAGGCGGTTGCTGCATCATCAAATAAAACAGGGATACAGGGCAAAGATAAACAAAACAAAAACAGGCAAAGGCCTGAGCCCCGTAATGAAGAAGCAGGTATAGTGCCAAAAAAATCTGACCAGCCTTCTCCGGAGAAAAGAATACCACGGGATACATCGATCTTAATCCGGGATGCTTCTGTTGCAGTACAGGAGAAGCGATATGATGATGCCCTTGCAATTGCGGAGCTCATACTAAAAAGAAACCCGTTCAATAAAGAAGCGTTGTACATAAAGAGAAAAGTGGATGATATAAAACATACAGGTATGAAAGAATATTTAAATACGATCTATACCCAGGAAAGACTGAAGAACAGAGAATATATTTCCGAACTATCCATTCCTTATCAGGATATCCTGAGATATCCCTCAAGGGAACAATGGAATGAGATCTTACAGCGTACACCACCTCATTTAAATGAGATTTTTGAAGTGACAAAAGGAAAGACGAAGTTACTCCAGATAAATCCCAATCCACTGGATGGCCCTTTACCAGATGTAATCGAAGACGCCCTGAATACTATTATCTCGTTCGAATTTATAGATACATCTTTAAAAGACGTTGTCACATTCTTAAGAGAGAAGGCAGATATTAATATGATTATTGAACCGGAAGCAGGTAATGTTCCGATTACGCTAAAACTTAAGGATGTATCTTTAAGAACCGCTCTGAACTATATTTTACCGAAAGGGTATGAATATGTAGTTGAAGGGGATATTCTGCATATCTATAAACAAAAAATGGAACTACGGGTTTATGATGTGAGGGATATCTTAATTAATCTTGAGGATAAAGAACCTCTCGAGTTTGATATTACTGCATCTTATACCCAGATGGCTATGAAGAGAAAGGATGATGGAGAGATAAAGGATCCTTCTGCCCGGGTATTTGACCTGATTGAACTCATTGTAACAACTGTCGACCCTTCATCATGGTCATATCGCACAAGTATTGTAGGTGGTACATCCGATGGCAGTATGCGCCGCATTAATATTCCCGGTCAGGGCGAAGGGAGCATCGTTGCAAGGCAAGGCCAGCCGGGTGATTTGGTAGTGGTTAACACAAAATCTGTTCACAAGCAGATTGCAAATCTGCTGACCTCCTTAAGGGCTTCACAAAACCTTCAGGTAAGTATAGAGGCCCGTTTCGTTACGGTTACTGATGAGTTTTTGGAAGATATTGGGAGTAATTTCTCGAAGCTTTTTAGTGATGGTGTAGAGGTAGATACGGGTGCTCAGGATATATCAGGAAGCCTTCTTGATGAAGGGATTCAGGGGCTGAGCATTAACTATTCTATTTTAAACGATGATCTGGTAAGGGGACTTATCCGTGCCATTCAGGAGAGCAGGGATTCGGAAATACTCACGTCTCCGCGAATAACACTTTCCAATACCCAACGCGGAAATATTGCAGTTGTGCAGACAAGAAATTATGTTCAAAGTACAGCTGTTTCGGAAGGTATTGTAACGCCTGTTATCGGCACAGTACCTGAGGGAACCACTTTTGATGTCAGACCTATTGTAAGTGCAGACAGGAAATATATTTACCTTGAAGTAACCCCATCAGTGTTTCAAATTGAGGCAATTGATGAGTTTACTTTTACTACGGGGGTTAGTCCGGATACTGAAATTTCAAGCGGAGTGGCGGGGGTTGTTGATATTCCTCCCACACAAACGGTTCAATTGCCCAGACTAAATGTTTCTCAGGTATCGGTAACGGTATGTGTGCCCGATAAAGGAACACTTATGATAGGTGGACTGGGTGATGTCGATAGACAAACGATAACAACAGGTATTCCCCTGTTGTCCAAGATACCGGTAATAAAAAGGTTGTTTTCCCGTACAAGAAAAACGAATGAAAAATCGAATCTAATAATCCTCTTAAAACCCACAATTATTATCAGGAGAGATCAGGCAGAAAACACTTTTGAACGATTGTATAATAGGTATAATAAGAGATAATTAGTAATTTTCCTCAGGTTCAGGGCATATGCATCAAGCTAAGGAATTTTGCTGTACTGTTTTCTGGAATTTAATCGTGGGTGTGCGCAGGCTAAAGACCTGCGGCTACTTGTCGTTGCCTTCGGCAACGTGTTGCCGCAAAATGTAGCCGCATCCCTTTAGGGTGCGATTCACGATAGCATGCGGAATAGCGCTGTACTTTTTCTTGATGTAGAGAGAGCGTAAGGGTGCGCAAGCTGATAGCAGAGTGAGGAAAGGCTCCTTAGCTTGATTGTATAGGAATTTTCATTTGTTCAGCATAAGATGCTCTCTTAACACCATGAAAAGACGAGATTCTTCGCTGCTGAGATTCTTCACTCCGCTTCGCTTCGTTCAGAATGACAAATTCCCTGCTGACATCTCATCCAGAGTGAAATGAAGGGTTGCAGGATGGCAACCTGTATTCTGTCACCCTGAGTGGAGCGAAGGGTCTCATCCTTGATGAAAGAGATTTATTCTTGTACGAGAGAGGAACACCATGTATTGTCATAGGGTATACGCCAAAAGTCGGATGTCCGGGGTGTAACAACTATACCATGGAGTGTGTTGAGTAAAAGTCCGCCGAAGGCGTTAAGTTCATGCATATGCCCTGAACCCTGAACCTGGGGAGTTATTTTTAACTTAATCTATTTGTAAGGATTAGCTATGGAGTATATGGTATGTGCAAATTATATGATGTAAAGACGGTTTTACTTATAATTATTGCCTTATTACTCATAATTGTGATTTTTAAACATACACCAAATTACGTTATTGCACAGGGTGATGGCAGTGCAAGGCGGGTCTTTGGAGTAGTAGGGGTACCAATTGTTAACCGGCAACCATTCTATCTTGTAGATACAGAAGAGCAGACTATCATGGTTTATGAGTATTTCCCGGGAGGAGGTTTGGGGCTTGCAGCTGTAAGAAGTTATAAATATGATAAGGGATTGCAGCAGTACGGGAAACTTTACGGCCTGTCTGTAGAAGACGTAAAGAAGACTCTTCTAAAGGAGCAGACAAAATACGATAGATGAATCAGATGCGATTGTCCGGATTTGATACGCTTTGCATAAGACGTGTTTTAAATTCCGAAAATGGAAAATTTTTACCGGGGCACGCGGTACCTTTCTGATGTACCTGGCTGTGCAATATTACGTTAGATAAAGGTATGTTATATCTTTCGGAAAGATAATGGGTTAATCTAACCAATGAATCAAGTTGCTTACTGGTAGGGGTACCTGCATTCTCAAAATCACCAACAAGGCATATTCCGATAGCTATCCGGTTGCAATCCATATTTGCTGTATGGGCCCCGTGGATTTGCTTCCTCCATCTCTCGGCAACCTCAATTTCACCATCACCTGAGAACGTTCCGTTTCCAATGACGAAGTGATAGGCAAGTCCGTACTTCCAGCCCCTTTTGTTCCTGTGATAATCGTCGAACCGGGCAGCATTGCCTTTTGTGGTTGCGCTGTGATGAATAACAATATATTTCCACTGGTTTTCAGTTACATCTGTATAGCAGAGATGTGCAATTTTGAATTCCGGGTCTGACCGGTCTATCCGCGGAGGGTTAAAGAGAAACAGTGTCTTCCCGATAGTTAAATCATCAAGAAAGGATAAAGAGATAAATACCCCTAATGTCGCCGCCGTTGTAAAGAGCGATGCATATTGGATAATCCTCTCGTGCTTGCCCATATTTGTAACCTGAAAGTAAGTAATACAACGGTGTTTCTCTGCGAGGCTCTTTAATGTAATTGCTTTATTAAAAAAACCTTACAGATTGTTAGACTTCCTTCCACTGTAAGGCTTTTAACGTCTGTTTACCCACAGCTTTCTCTACTGTTTTGCATGCATATGCATGCTACGACTGAAGCTTTCTGTTGTTACTCTTTCAATTGTTTATAATCTACCCCTAACCTGTACGATCATTATAAATGTATATCATCTATTGTCAATACATAAATTGTTAAATTGATTCACAGATTTATGGCAGGAAAATCTAAATACGTGGATTTTTGATCTACGTTTTTTGACAGGTATGACACTTATCGTCTCAAATTATTCTGATTGTATACACATTACAACTGTGTTTAATTATCATAATTAGAATAAATTTGGGTGTAATTTTTAAAAGTTACTACTTTGGTACAATAATTGAGTATGGTAAATGTAATTGAAAAACATTTATCAGAATTAGGAGGGTTATAATAATGAGCAAAAGTAACGATATCGAGAACATAAAACAGGCAATACAGAAAAAGGATATTTCTATAGAACGATATAGTAGCCAAATTAAGGCATTTAGTGATTCACAAATTAATGCCCTTCTTGAAGGTATATTACATAATGAGATACGGTATAAGGCAGAATTGGAAGACCATCTTGACAGGTTATCATCATAAAGGGGAGATACATGAGAGAAGGATATAAGTCAATATTAGAATTTTTAGAATCAAACTTAGAGGTAGAGGAAGAGCAGGAACATTTGTATAACCAGTTTGCCGGTGTTTCTCAGGACAGTAAGGTAAAAGAAACATTTCAACATCTGGCAAGAGCGGCAAAGAGTCACCGGGATGCCCTTGGAAAGGTTATCAGAAATATTGAGACAGACGATCACGACGTAAACTTTTATTGCCTCATGTGTGGATGGGAAATTAATTTTGGAAAGATGCCTTCCATAGGAAACGAAGAACGGTGTCCATTATGTTGCCAGAAATTTGCCCTTATTGATATAGATAATGACTATACAATAAAACCCCTTCCATGATACCACAGGTGCAATTTATCGTAAGTTATGTATGGGGGAGTAAGTTGTTTCAGAAGACAGACAGCAAGAACGAGTACAGTGTAGGACTACGGAGGGGATAATGGATAATATGTTAGAGGATGTAAAATCAATTGCACTCCGGATGGAGATGGATGGAATAAAGCTTTATAACAACCTGGCATCCAGGACCTCTCATCCGATGGGGAAGGCGATGTTCCGGTCTTTTGTAGAAGATGAAAAAATGCATGTAAAAAGGCTTCGGGCGTTGCTATTCAATTCCGGAGAAACATCCCGGCCAATGGAAAAGGCTGAAGCAAATTCCGGGCAGAGGCTTATCAACGTATTTCAAAAGATGGGTAATGAGCTGAAAAAGCGGGTGAATGCCAGTACCAGTGATATAGATGCCATAAAATTAGCGATGAAGGTAGAAGAGGACGGGATTACGTTTTATGAACATGCCGGAAGAGAGACTGAGAATATAAAAGAAAAAGAGGTATACCACTTTCTTGCTAATGAAGAGAAGCTTCATTTCCATATATTAAAGAATACCCTTAAATATCTTGAACAGAAAGAACTCTGGGAAGCGGAGAACGAGGGGCGTATCTATGATATGTGGATGAATACCGTAAATAAGATAAAGAATGATGAATAAAAGCGTGATACATTTATTTCGTACAGAGAGAGATTATTTGGGTGAATTGCAGATTCCTGTTGATGTTTATTATGGAATCCAAACTGCCAGAGCCATTGAGAATTTCCCTGTTAGCGGGCAAACACCGCAACCTGTTTTTACCTCAGCACTTGTTCAAATAAAAAAAGCGGCAGCGATGGTGAATGTAGAACTTGGCTGTCTCGAAAGCAAAATTGGTAACATGATTATTCTTGCATGTGACCGGATATTAAATGGCGAGTTTCACGACCAGTTTCTGGTAGATGTATATCAGGCAGGTGCCGGGACATCTCATCATATGAATGTAAATGAAGTTATTGCAAACATTGCAATTGAAATGCTTGGCGGGGAGAAAGGGGATTACTCTGTAGTGCATCCGAACGATCATGTTAATTATGGGCAGTCTACGAATGATGTCTACCCGACAGCAATGCGTATTACGGCACTGCAGCTTACAAAGAAACTTGTTAAAAATCTGTATATTGTAACCGAAACTTTTAACCAGAAAGCAAAATCCTTTGATTCTGTAGTAAAAGCAGGCCGTACACATCTTCAGGATGCTGTACCTATCCGTGTAGGTCAGGAATTCTCCGGTTATGCAGAGTCGATATTTAAAGCAACGAAGGGGATTGAAAGGGTAAGTGAAGGCTTAAAAGAGCTGGGAATTGGCGGGAGTGCTGTAGGTACGGGAATCAATACCCATCCGGAATTTACCTCCAGGGTTATTGAAAAGCTTCGGAAAATGACGAACTTAGATCTCAGGGCATCGAAAAACCGGTTTGAAGCTATGCAGAGTAATGCACCGTTTATTGAAGTTTCAGGTGCCCTCCGCACATTAGCCGGAGAACTTATCCGTATTTCAAACGATCTAAGGCTTATGTGCTCCGGACCCAATACAGGATTAGCGGAGATCAATTTGCCCGCCGTACAGCCAGGTTCATCTATCATGCCGGGAAAAGTGAATCCCGCCATTCCTGAGATGATGAATA
The DNA here is from genome assembly GCA_021646405.1 of Candidatus Loosdrechtia aerotolerans. Classification (GTDB taxonomy): domain Bacteria; phylum Planctomycetota; class Brocadiia; order Brocadiales; family Brocadiaceae; genus Loosdrechtia; species Loosdrechtia aerotolerans. The sequence continues at coordinate 4,700 of SOER01000002.1, read as the reverse complement.
TGGTATGTTTTTCAATAATAGGGAACGATATGTCGATTACTATGGCTGTGCAGGCAGGACAATTTGAGCTTAACGTTATGATGCCTTTGATCCAATATAAATTACTGGACTCACTCCATATCATAACGAATGCCGCAAAGGTGTTTAACGATAAATGTATCTCTGGTATAACTGTAAATGCGGATAAGTGCTGGGATTATGCTACAAAGAGTATTGGAATCGTTACTGTTTTGAATCCTATTATAGGATATTCAAAAGCAGCAGAGGTGGTGAAAGAGTCAATGAGGACAGGAGAATCCATAAAAGACATTATTCTCCGGGAAAAACTCATTTCCGATGATCAGCTGAATCAGGTATTGTCGCCTGTTTTTATGACGGAACCACATGGTAAGGATATTCCAGCATAAAGTGCATAGTCTACTGTGTTTTTTCTGGCACAATGTTGAGAAAGGAGGAATGAGGAGTGGTATTATCTGCATAGTATTGTGATGGTAGTGTTTTTAAATGTATTGTTGTGTATGAGGATAGAGGCTTTGACTAAGATAGGAGGACAAATATTATGAAGAAGAGGGTAATATTAGGTATAGGTGTATTAAGTTTCGTAGGGTTATCCGGTTTTGTCGGTTCTTCTCCTGCTTTTGCTGAGGGAGGCCAGATGATATATCATAAATACCAGACTATGTGGCATAAAGATGTCAAATTACCCCTGAGAAATGTAGCAATTGAGATACGGGAAAGAGTAAATGATATGCTTAACGCAATACTGGAGGGTAATTATGAGGCTGTTAAGGAAAATGCTGAGGTTGTTTCAGCGAAAGGGCATCAGATTATCAATACCTATTTTCCTCACAGTTTAGATATCGAAGCATTCAAAAAAGACCCGAAAACCTCCCATTTACAGCCGGAAGCTTTAGAAAGTTTTGTAAAGTTAAGGGAAGATTTTATGTCCTATTTCGGCAGAATAGATTCAGGTTTACAGGAAATTAAAAAAGCTGCCGATGCAAGAGATGAGGGTGCAGCCCTGGATGCCTTTCATGGCTTGATAAAGAAGACATGTGTTGAATGTCACAAAGAATACCGGGATTAAGGGAAACAAACCCTTGAGAACTGACACATAAAGTGTCGTTCTCAATTATGGGGATAAGCAGAAAGAAAGTGCAGATTTCCTGATAATCTGCACTTTCTTAGTAATTATTCAGGGTTCAGGGTTCAGGGGTAGGGGCATATGCATCAAGCTAAGTCTTAGTAGCCTGCTGGCCTGCCACAGGCTTGTTCCCAAACTCTGTTTGGGAACACAATGGGCATCGAAACTCTGTTTCGATGACGAAACACGAAACAGAGTTTCGTCTGAAATGGTGTTCCCAAACAGAGTTTGGGAACAAGCCAACCCTGAACCCTGAACCTGAGTAGTTACCTTTCTTATCGCTAATCTGAGAGAATAAATTACGTACAGTAAGATGCTTTTCTATAAAAAATATTTCATGATGAAAGGAGGGGCCATGATACAGAAGGGGTTCCTGAAAAATAGTTTTTTAGGTTTATGTGTAGTAGGGTTGATGAGTGTTGTTAATCCTTGTGCGGTTCCTGCAAACGAAGAGATGATTCCCGGGCATGAAAAAGTTATGGAGCCCACCAAGGTATTGATGAATGAGATAGCAAAGCATATAGACAATATGCTAAACGGTTTGTTGGTTGGCAACTTTAAATACGTCGGGCAGGAAGCAAGTGAGATCGTAAATAAGAGTTACAAGATTAATGAAACATTCTTTCCTACAGACCCGAAAGAAAATACCTGGTTTGAGCGTGCCAAAATAGATCCGGGCGATTCAAAAAAGGTTGAAAAACTAAAAGAAGAATTTAATGTATACCTGAAAAGAATAGCCTCATCTGCACTTGAGGTACAGAATGCTGCAAAATCATACGATGAACGTACAACATTCAAGGCATTTACGAATATGGTTGAAAAAACGTGTTTTGATTGCCATGCAGAGATGAGGGATAAACAAATACCAGTTGAAAACCGCTAGTTTTTAGAATGAAAATAAAAAAGTGCAAAAGCCGCTTTTGCACTTTTTTATTTTAAGAGTTGATAACGGTCCATAGGGCAGTGTAAAATAACGAGATATGCGTGCAGGTAAGATAGAACCGATGATTTGTTAATTTTCAGAAGGAGGGAATATGTCAAAATGGGAATGTAGGGTATGCGGTTATATTTATGACCCGGAAAAGGGTGACCCGGATAATGGTGTGAACCCCGGAACATCGTTTGAAGATTTACCGGAGGATTGGGTCTGTCCTTCTTGCGGTGCGGGTAAGGAAATGTTTGATAAAATTGATTAAAAATCTTGTTTTTATACTGGACATGTTTATGGTAAAACCATTCCAAAAAAAATATTTAATACTCTGCGGATTAGCCGTCTTTGGTACACTCTGTCTTTTCCTCAGGAATCCTATTGTATCATATGCAGAGAAGACAGAGACAACCACACCAAGTGCCATATACTCAAACCCGTACTTTCGGGGTACAAAGGAAGAGCGGGAGGCAATAATTCAGAGAATGACATCCCTGTTAGGGGTTGACTGTAATTTTTGCCATAATGATGATCTGACGGTTTTTACAGAGGCAGGAGAGAAATCAAAGGAAATGATGAATGCCTCTGTGGCATTAGGTGTGGAATGTGATTATTGTCATATTGACCTTAAGAACTTTAGAGAAAATGAGCAGCAGGCGAGAAACATGTTTGAGCTGAGTGAGACTATGGGAACGGAATGTAATTTCTGCCATGCCGGAAAGGATAAATTAACAACAAGAGGGGAAAAATCTAAAACCGCTTTTGTAACGCGTGAATGGGTTACAAAAGGGACCAGGCAGTGTTTAATGTGTCATATTGAGAAAAAGCAATTTGCCCTGAATTACTATGGATGGCAGGTTTTAAATACAGTAAAGGGACTAAAGGGAATGTGAATAAAGATTATGATATAATAATTATCGGTGGAGGCCCGGCCGGCCTTTCCGCTGCAATTTACACATGTCGGGCCCTGCTTAAGACCGTTATTCTTGAAAAAAGGTTTTTAGGAGGACAACTGATCGGTACAGAACTCATTGAAAATTATCCTGGTTTTCCCGATGTTATTACCGGCGTAGACTTGACGCAGCAAATGGAGGCACAGGCCAGGCGGTTTGGAGCAGAGATCCGGTATGAGGACGTTCTGAAATTAGAGGTTGAGAATAACGTAAAGATCATTACAACAGATGCGGAAAAATATGCAAGTCACATAGCCATTATAGCCGCCGGTGCAGACCCCAAAAAATTAAACGTGCCGGGTGAAAAAGAGTTTTATGGTAAAGGTGTGAGTTACTGTGCCACCTGCGACGGTGCTTTTTATAAGGAGAAAGATGTCGTCGTCGTCGGAGGAGGCGATTCTGCCATAACCGAAGGTATTTTCCTCACGAAATATGCTAAATCTGTTCGCATAATCCACAGGAGGGACCAATTCAGAGCAACAAAGATTTATCTGGACGACGCCCTTTCAAACCCAAAAATACATACGGTGATGAATACCGTGGTCGAAAGTATTTACGGGAATGAGAGTGTCGAGGGTATTATTACCAGGAATGTAGTAACGGGGGAGAAGAAGGATATTCCATGTGAAGGGATTTTTATTTTTATCGGGAGCTCTCCCAACACAGCTTTTTTAGGCAACCTGTTGTGTGTGGATCCCGGGTGCCATATTGAGACAAATATCCATATGGAGACGGCTATTGAGGGACTATACGCCGCCGGGGATGTCCGGAAGAACTCCTACCGGCAAATTGCAACCGCTGTAGGAGAAGGGGTAACTGCGGCTATAGCTGCTGAACATAAATTAAACGAATGGAAAACGTTGGGTAAAATAAAAAAATAGTTTTTTCATGTTGGAAGAGGGGGAAGAGAACGATGGATATACAGGAAATTGTTAAACAGGCGACAGAACAAGAGGATAGGGCACACAAGTTTTACATGAACGCTTTAGAAACAGTTCAGGACGCAGCCGCAAGGGCATGGATTAAAGAATTGGCTGAAGAGGAGCTAAAACATAAAAAGATGCTGGAGGCGCTGGATGTATCTAAAATTAAAGAATTTAAACCGGATGACATCCAGGACCTCCATATTACAGAATACCTTGTTGATAAAGAAATCACAGAGGTTAAGGATGCTCAGGACCTGCTAATCGTTGCCATGAAGAAGGAGCAGAAATCCTATAATTTTTACGTTAGTATGGCAAAATCAATGAATAACGGAGAGGTAAAAAAGTTGTGCAGGATGCTGGCCCAGGAAGAACTGAAACATAAGCACAAATTAGAGTTGTACTACGACGATTTTGTCTTTCGGGAAGATTAAAGAAATAATAGTGACTGCTCAGGTTCAGGGTTCCCGGTTTAATATTCGGCAAGGGAGGACTGAAGCTGATCACTCAGGTGCTCTCATAATCTCAAAACAGATATTCTTTCCTTTGGCAGGCAATACCCGCCCTACCTGGCTTTCAACCCTGAACCCTGAACTTTGAACCTGAGTAATTCAATAAAAAATCTTTTGAATATCAGATATATCTGACATTCAAGAGGTTTTTTTTCTTAAGCAGAAGAAATAGTTTTTAATGGTTGATAGATTGTGGCATCAAAGGTGAAATAATTCAGAATATCCTCATGCAGTTGCGTA
>SOER01000029.1 GCA_021646405.1 Candidatus Loosdrechtia aerotolerans | reverse complement strand
GATGTGCGCAGGGCAAGACTCTGCTTTGGTGGTAATATCTATAGCAAGGATGTGAATTATTACGTGGAAATCGATGGCGACAGCTTTGAGGTAAATCTGAGGGATTATTATGTCTGGTGGTCACCCCTGGAGGAATTAAATATAAAGACCGGGTATTTTAAGGTACCGGCCAACCGTCAATGGAATTCATCGGGTTTTAAACTCCTGTTCCAGGACAGGTCCATTGCCAGCGATGCCTTTAAGCAGGACCGTGATTATGGCCTGGATATCTTTGGACGACCATTTGATGGCCATATGGAATATCACGCAGCCGTTTTCCGCGGTGTTGGTCAGAATCCCTCAAAGGTACTCGGAAAGGATGAAAATATCGACAATGAACTCCTGTATGTGCTTACCGCACGGTATTATCCTTTTGGATGGTATAATTCTTATAATTTGGCAACGGGTTGGGATGAGACTGACCTGAAATATGAAGAGCAATTTAAGGCCGTAATGGGTGCATCTGTGGTCAGTAATGCAAAGGAGAGAGATAGAAAGCTGGCGGATACCGATTCCATCATGGGTAACGTTGACCTGGGTATGAGATACAGAGGGTTTACCTGGGATAGTGAATATTACATAAGGAAAAATGACCCTGAGGATAATGGCGACTCAATAACTTCTGACGGTTTCTATACCCAGGCAGGGTATTTTGTACTTCCCCAAAAACTAGAACTTGCAGCCCGTTACTCTTTGCTTGACCCTGACAATGATATGCCGGATGATGTCCAGAAGGAGTATGCGGATGGTATCAATTATTACTTCAGGGGCCATCGCTCAAAGATACAGGCCGACATGAGTCACTTCGTAACTGATACCACAGAGACGGATGAAAACGAAAACAGATTCAAACTACAATATCAAATGATATTTTAATTTTTACTGCCAATAAGCGTGCAAGACTTAACAGTTATGGAGCGGATCATTAGGCAGTGGAACCCTCTGGCAAGCATACTGTTCTGCCGGGCAGCATGCAAAACTCTACCTCTGTGCCGAAGCATTACTTTTATAGAATGAAACTTGAAAATGAAATACTCTTTTGCCGGTTCAATCTTGTAGGTTGAACCGAAACGTTTTGGGAATCTCCAAAAATTTCTGCCCATACTTTACCTGTACACTATAAGTAAAGCGAAGTGAACTTCGCGCTACATGTTGTATACCAAAATCGTTTTTTGAAACTTTTTGGGCAACATCAGTATGGAGGTACTGAAAATCGAGCCGATTTTATTCACAATCAGAAACAATCACAACAAGACTAATACTTCGACACGTTTATCTCTTCCATCTTCCCTGTGACCATAAAGACAATCCTTTCTGCAATATTAGTAACCCTGTCAGCAATGCGTTCCAGATTGTGGGACACCCAGGTAAGATAGGTAGCCATGCGGATTATCCGATGATTCTCCATCATGAGTACCAGGAGCTCCCTGTAAATCTGGTCATGAAGGGCATCCACCTGATCATCCTCATTGCAGATACGTCTTGCCGTCTCCGTATCTCTATCAATAAATGCCTTAAGGCATTTGTCAAGCATGGATAGCCCTATATCGGCCATCCTGGGAATATCTATCAGAGGCTTTACCAACGGCTCGCTACCCATTAAAATGTTTATCTTTGCAATCCCCTCTGCATGGTCACCCATGCGTTCGAGATCCGTTACTATGCTTAAGATAGAAGTCAACTCCCTCAAATCAACCGCCATGGGTTGTTGTGTGGCAATAAGCAAAATACACTTTTCTTCAATATCAAACCGTTTTTTATTTATGAGAAGATCGTTCTTTATGATCTCCCTGGATGCATTTATATCCCTTTTTTGTAACGACTCCACAGAGTTTCTTATGGCGTTTGCCACCATCTCCCCCATCTGCAGCACTTCGTCCTCAAGATTTTTTAATGCCTTGTGATAGGCCTCACGTGTCATGGTTTCTCCTCATTTTTATTTTAAAACAGGACACAGATTTTCACAGATACATAATATATCTTATAAAAAAAATTTTGACATTTTTAGCAAAAATATGAATATTAACCCTGTCAGGGTTTTAAACCCTGACAGGGTTAGCTCACAAATTTCGTGCTTCGGATTTTGTCTCTTCCGATCCATTCGGGTTAGGGGTTTAAAATCTTAAACCTCTACTATAAACATACGTATCTATCTGCGTTCATCCGCGTCCAGCAGGAAACTTCTTACAGCAAATTTACCCAAACCTCCCCGTAATATAGTCTTCCGTCTGTTTTTCCCGTGGGTTCGTGAATATCCCGGTGGTAACGTTAAACTCAACAAGTTCTCCAAGCATAAAGAAGCCTGTGAAGTCCGATATCCTGGCTGCCTGCTGCATATTATGAGTGACAATGATAACGGTATAATCCTTTTTGAGTTCCACGAGCATATCCTCTATCTTAGCTGTGGCAATGGGGTCGAGGGCAGAGCATGGTTCGTCAAGGAGGATAATCTCGGGTTCCATGGCTATCGCCCTGGCAATACAAATTCGCTGTTGCTGGCCGCCGGAAAGGTCGAGGGCATTCGTATGGAGCCTCTCTTTTACTTCTTCCCAGAGGGCTGCCTTTTTCAGCGCCTTTTCGCAAATTTCGTCCAGTACACCCCTTTTCTTAATCCCCACAATCCTGGGACCAAATATTACATTTTCATAAATGGTTTTTGGAAAAGGATTAGGCTTTTGAAAGACCATGCCAACTCTTCTTCTGAGATCAGTAACATCAATTGCAGGATCATAGATATCCCTGCCGTCTATTTTGATACTCCCTTCAATTGTTACGCTTTCTATAAGATCGTTCAGACGGTTCAAACACCGGATTAATGTGGACTTCCCGCACCCGGACGGACCGATAAAAGAGGTTATCTTTTTTTTTGAAACATCCAGGTTTATCCCTTTCAACGCCTTCGTTTTGCCATAATAAAGGACCAGGTCTATGATATTAACGATCGGTTCTGGGACTGTTATGCTCTCTTTTTCCATAATCATGGTAAACGTTTCTAATAAGTTGGCATGCGATTGTCATGCGAGCGATAGCAAAGCAATCCTCGTTTGAGATTGCTTCGTCGCTTTGCTCCGCACAATTTAATTGGGTTGGGTTTTAAACTGCAAAACCCAACGACTTTTTTACCCACCCCTAAATCCCCTCCTTGGCAGGCATTTTCTGGGCGGTATTAATTTGACATCAGAACCCCCAGCCAATTATCTACCCTTTGTAATAAAGTAACGCATCGCTTGTTCTCACTGCCAGGGTCTAATTAAATATGGCGGTATATTTAAATTTATTCGCCGACCAATCTCTATAATTGCTTACATTATCCTTGCTGTAATACATTTGTATTCCCCTTGTACCGCCATATTTAATTTGACTATCTTTGCCCTATGCGGTATAATCCCCTTCCAATGTATCAGGGTATCCCTCTATCCTAAAATACAGGAGGAGCTATATATGTTGCAAATCGAAAAACAAAATATCATACTTGTCGGACCTGCCGGGTCAATCACGGTACCAAAGGAAGACGAAATTACCTCCAAACTGGCCATGCTCTATGAAGGTGAATGCGAAGGTCTTGGACCAACGCGTGCCTCCGAAAAATACGGATACTCCAAACAGCGCTATTTCCAACTCCTTACCCTCTATTCTCAGCAAGGCGCCCTAGCACTTCAAAGTAAAAAAAGAGGGCCGCAATCAAATTACAGAAGAACCGATGAAGTCGTACGACAAGTAATTCGCCATCGTTTCCTCGATTCAGATGCTTCCGTAGAAATCATTGCACAAAAGATAAACCAATGCCATTTCCCCATCAGCACACGAAGTGTTGAACGTATCATTGAACAATTCGGTTTACAAAAAAAAACTATACACCTATCGACCTGATCGGACAGACCAGAAGGTTGATACCCATCGCACGAAAACACGATGCCGGCTTGAGCCGTGCGATACCACCAGTATTGAACGGGGCATCAGGCAACTTTTGGCCAATAAAGTTTCCGGTACCATGGTTGGTATCTGGCTCCTTATACCAGAGCATCTCCGCATAGGCACATGGGACCTGCTCTGTGGATGGACCAGGAAATCCACACCGCAGGTCGAACCGCGCCTGGCTCTTCAACTGGTACACGAGGCCGCCTTGTGCGTTACTGGTGTACGACAGGCACGCTCTTTAAGTCAAAAAGGCTTCGAACTGGCCAATGGATTACCATTTGTGGCAACCGACAAGGCTATACACGAACTCCTCAATGCTCATACCGTGGCAGAAGCGCAAGCCTTACAAATTGCCCTGGGAAAGATTCGACGAGCCAGTGGCCACTACAATGCGCAGGTACTTGCTATTGATCCTCACCGGATACCTTCTTACAGTAAACGCCAAATGCGTCGCCACCAAACTGATAAAGCACCAAAACCAATCAAAATGGCGCAAACCTTTTTCTGCCTCGATACCTTCAACAAACAACCGCTCTGCTTTACCACGGGTACAGCCTCAAAGACAGTCTCCCAGGCAACCCCGGAACTTCTCGATTTAGCCTCCGCCATCCTCAGTCCCCAGCAAAACAAATCTCTTGTAGTAGCGGACGGTGAACATTTCACCGTAGATGTAATCAACAATATCCATAATCGGAGTCATTTTGATTTATTAGTCCAATTACCCAATCAACCAGCACTGAAAAAGAAACTCAAAAATATCCCCCACGAACAGTTTGTTCCCGGATGGGCTGGCTTTGCTACACATAAGAGCCCCTATAACCCAGGAAACGGTAGTCTTCAGATGCCCTTGTACCAAATTACTCAACGCTGCGGAGAAAAACCCGATCAGTATCAATATAAAGCATTTCTCTCAACTGCAGACCGTCAAGAAGTAGACGATCTGACCCTTCATTACCCAAGTCGCTGGCACGTTGAAGAATTTTTCAATGCAAATCAGGCCCTGGGTTGGTCTCGGGCTGGCACAACCAACATCAATATCCGATACGGACATATGACATTGGCATTGATCGCACAGGCCTCTATTCACCAACTCAGGCAACGACTCGGAGAACCAATTGTCCAATGGGATTCCAGCCATCTTGCAAAATCTCTCTTCAACGGCTTGGACGGAGATATACGAGTAACGGATGATACCATTGTTATTACTTACTATAACGCACCGAATGTACATCTCTTAAAAAAACATTATGAATATCTTCCTCAAAAGTTCATGAGTGAAAACATTGACCCTCGTATTCCATGGCTGTACAATTTTAAACTTGATTTCCGTTTCAAATAATATTTATTTATACCACTCTGTTTGCAACGACAGTCAAATTAATACCGCCCAGAAAATCCCTGCTTGAGAGGGTAGGGGTGTGTTAAAGGCGTTTTTACACACCTTTTTATCCCTTTCTAGAGGAGAAACCGCAATTAAAATTTCTGCGAGTCAAGATTACTGTGGTAAATTGTCATTCTTCTACATCGCCCCTGTGCTGTACCATCTCTTCAGCTTATTTCTCACCACAATGGCCGTAAGGTTTAACACAAGCACCGTAAAGAGCAAAACGAGTGTTGTGGTGTAGACCATGGGGATGGCCGCTTCCACATTGGGCGATTGGAATCCGACATCGTAAATATGAAACCCCAGGTGCATAAATTTCCTCTCCAAATGGATATAGGGAAAGTGACTGTCAATTGGCAGGGAGGGCGCCAGCTTCACAACACCGGTAATCATCAGGGGTGCAACCTCTCCGGCAGCCCTTGCCATAGCCAGAATAGTACCCGTAAGTATACCAGGGGTTGCCTGAGGAATCACCACTTTCCATAGGGTTTCAATCTTGGTAGCGCCAAGCGCATACGAGCCCTCTCGTATGGACATGGGTACAGCAGATAGACCCTCCTCCGTTGCCACCACAACCACCGGTACCGTCATGAGCGCCAGGGTAAGCGATGCCCACAGAATTCCACCTGTTCCAAAAGTAGGAGTCGGCAGGGCTTCCGAGAAAAACAATCTGTCTACACCTCCCCCGATAAAATAGATAAAAAAACCGAGGCCAAAAACACCAAAGACGATAGATGGCACGCCCGCCAGGTTACTCACTGATATCCTGACAAGCCTGGCAATAAAATTATCGCTGGCATATTCTTTGAGATATACCGCCGTCAATACACCGAGTGGAACGACTGCAATACTCATGATCAGGACCATCATAACCGTCCCAAAAATAGCGGGAAACACACCACCTTCTGTATTCGCCTCCCTCGGTTCTTCCCAGATAAACTCCCAAAATTTTGTTGTATAAAAACCCATTTTGGCAAGAATTCCCATCTCATTCGGGGCATAGATACGGATAATCTGAAAAACAGGCAAAATCTTTTCCTTGCCGTCCGCAAGGAGCACAACAACCTCTTTTTCCCTTGCCTTCGAATAAAGTCCTGCAAGCGCATCTTCTTTTTCCCGATAGGTTTTTTCCAGATTGTCCATACTGGTCCTTACAACCGAGACCTTTTTTTGAACTTTTTCGGATGGCCGTAACAGCATCAGACGTTTCAACTCAAGACGGGATTTTTCCATCCGGTAGCTTATATCACCAATTTCTTTTTTCTCTATATACCGTATCTTTTTGTAAAGATTCTGGCTCTCTTTGAGCAAAGGCACCATGCCTTTCAGGCTCAGGGGTTTAACACCGTCATCCTGTCTTAAACCCTTTAAAAAGCCATACATATTGCCCCACTCACGCCTTTCAAAGGCTAAAACATGCACGGGATAATCCTGAGATACAATATCTGCATTGTCTATCCACCTGAAGTCCATCCCATAGACATCCCTGTTGCCAACTTTCAGCTTTGTACGATAAGCATTTTTTTGATGGGGGATAGACTCCCGTTTTGCAATCTCTCCCAAAGCTACCGTACCATCCTGGAGGGTAAACTGAACTATCCTGCGAGGCCAGAATATGCCGAACCCATTTACCATAATGAGCACAATTAACCCACATATCATCAAGAGACAGACCGTCAGCGTTCCAGCCGTCAACCATATATAAGGATTTCCGGTTCTGAAAATTTTTTTCATAACTTGCTGTACCTTAACCTCATCCTTTGTCTTACCATTTCTGCAAGGGTATTGACGACAAAGGTTGTTATAAAAAGGAGCAATGCAGCAAGAAACAGCACCCGGTAAAGCGTTCCTCCAAACGGTGCTTCCGGTATCTCAACCGCTATGTTTGCAGAAAGCGCCCTGAAACCATTAAACAAATTCCAGTCCATGATGGGAGTATTGCCGGTGGCCATAAGGACGATCATCGTCTCGCCCACTGCCCTTCCAAAACCAATCATGACGGCCGAAAAAATTCCCGGGCTTGCTGTCGGTAAAACTATCCTGACAGCCGTCTGCCATGGAGTTGCACCAAGCGCCAGCGAAGCTGATCGGAGGCTATTGGGAACATTGCTCATGGCATCTTCTGATATGGTAAAAATAAGGGGTATCACGGCAAACCCCATAGCAATACCCACGATAACTGCGTTCCTCTGGTCATACCGTAATCCAAGGATATTGGAAAACCATTCTCTGTAATCTCCTCCCAAAAAGACGGACTCAAAGACACCGCCAAGCTGGAGAGATACATATACCGCTCCAATGAGAAAAGGTATCAAAACGAGCGCCTCCGTCCCATACCTGTACCAACCCTTTCCAAAGACTGGCAGGATTTTCCAGATAACAAGGGCTATGACAATGGAAAGGGTAATAAAAAATGGCATGATAATGATCGCAGGAAATATTCTCTCCAATAATGGCGCAAGCCACAGTCCGGCAAGAAAACCAAGGATGACGCTGGGAAGCGCCGCCATGATTTCAATAACCGGCTTTATTATTTTTAAGGAATTATGAAGAAACTGGGAAGTATACAGCGCCGCAAGGATGCCAATAGGTACTGCGATGATCAATGCATATACCGTACCTTTAATAGTGCCAAAGATCAATGGTACAAGGCTCAGCTTCGGTTCAAAATCGTCTGTACCTCCCGTAGACTGCCAGATAAACTCCGGTTTTTCGTATCCCTCATACCATACCGGTCCAAACAGGGTTTTTAAGGTCGTTTCCGGGTGTGGGTTTGAAATAATCCATTGAAAAAGACGGTTATTTGAATCGGTCACCAGAATACCGTTAGCCTTTGGTGAAAAGACAAGAGTTGTAAGGATAGATTTTGTCTCAAAGTTTAAAAGTGTCTGTTCGGAAGTTGCATGGTTGAGGTGGATTGTTCCGTCAGTTGCTATTGTCACAAAACCCTTATCCCTCATTGATGAAGCAACTGCGATAACTTTGGCATTGTGAGATGTAAGGGTATGCACCTTTTTTAAAGCCCATCCTGAAGATGACATCTCGTCTCTTACCTGCATCCATACATTCACTCCACCGCCGGCATCACCGGTGACGAGCGAAACGTCTCCCAATAAAAAACCTAATGCGGTAATTGCTTTGTCAGAGACTCTTACCTTTTCTACAAGATAGGGGTTACTTCTGTCCCTCACGTTTATGTGGAACAACTCACCTGAAGATGTCCCCACGTAAAGGTTTTCCATAAAAAGGTCAAGCGCCAGAGAGGTTATTTCAATTTTGTTTTCCTGTTCAGTTACATGTATCGGGTTATGTGATACAAGCATTGTACCAGTCTCAAGTTTTCCTCCCCCCTCTTGCGAAGGGGGGGTAATTTGGTTTAAGCTATACTGTACAACGAGATCGGTAATATCCTTCTTAATCTCCTTTCTTTCCCCCTCACCAAAGAGCGTCCTTTCGACTTCTGAGGATATGAGCACTAATTTTCCATCTTCTGTATGGACTGCCGTAACTGTTGCGCTTTCATCCCCCCTGGATGTAATAGAATTGAGCCCTATTCCTTCAGTGTTAACTATCACAGTTTCTGCCTCTGATATCTCAGGGAGAATAATCCTTTTCTCATTGTCAAACGATTCAGAAAAGTTGATAGATACCGTTAAGATCCTCCCGTCATTTGTTCCCAAAGCAAGACGATCGCGATCTTGACTAACGGATGTGATGTAATTACCCTGTGCATTGGTTTTATGGGGGAAATTCGTTGCATCCTGATGTGTTACGGAAGAACCGTTAAGACCTGCTATTTGATATTTTTTAAAGACCTCTCCATTTGATAGTGAGATAAACTCTATATTGCCGTTATTATAAACGGCAAAGGCAACCTCCTGGTGATCATCCACTCCTATGGAAATTGCCTTATCCTGTAAAGTATAGGTATTTTCCTTTGTTACCTTAGCACCCTGTAAAAGCGGATAAACTTCTAAAAAGATAAAGAAAAACAGGGCAAGCACAACAAAAACGGTAGCCGCTCCACCGAGTGTAATTACCCAGTGGGCAGCCATATCTGTAAACTTTCTTCTCTTCAAACTTTTCATGTACTAATTTATTTTCTTCAGTTCCTCTTCAGCAACCGATGTCGGTACAGGTACAAATCCGTCTTTTACGACTACTTCCTGACCTTCTCTGCTCAGAATAAATTTCACAAACTCCCTAACCAGAGGGTCGAGCGGCTGACCCGGCTTCTTATTAATGTATACGTAAAGAAACCGTGCCAGCGGATAGGAACCGTTCATTACATTTTCCATCTCAGCCTCTTTATGCGGTTCCCCTTCTTTAAATGAAAGAGGCAAAGTATGCACACCTGAAGTCTTATAACCAATACCACTGTAACCCATGGCATATCGGTCTTCAGTTACACCCTGCACAACTGAGGCAGAACCAGGTTGCTCTTTTACGGTATCTCTGAAGTCTCCCTTGAAAAGGGCCCGCTCCTTGAAATAACCATAGGTACCTGATGCAGAATTACGGCCATAGAGGCTTATCGGTCTGGTTGCCCATTCTCCCGTTAATCCGAGTTGCCCCCATGTTTTAATATCTTCTTTATATTTACCTTTTCGGGTTCTTGAAAAAATAGCATCAACTTGTGAAAGGGTTAAACCCTTTAAAGGATTGTCTTTATTTACATATACTGCAAGGGCATCCAGTGCAGTTTTTATTGCTGTGGGTTTATAGCCGTATTTCTTTTCAAAGGCATCAATTTCTGTCGGTTTCATTGCCCGGCTCATGGGTCCCATCTGTGCCGTTCCTGAGATTAAGGCCGGTGGTGCGGTTGTAGATCCCTTCCCCTCTATCTGAACCTTCACGTTTGGGTATACCCTGTTAAAACCCTCTGCCCAATAGGTCATGAGGTTATTCATGGTGTCAGAGCCTATGCTGTTGAGATTTCCAGAAACCCCACCCACTTTGACATATGACTTAATCTTCGGGTCCACATGGATAGTTTCACCAGCTATGGCAGTACAGGCCAGACCCAGATTAAAAATTGACATCAAAAGCCATAATTTTTTTACCATACATCCCCCTCCTTAAATAGATGTTCGTGGACAATATCTTAATCAAATTTATTGCAGAAGTCGATTCATTTTTCATAACGTCGGTAGTTATATTCTTTCACAGCTTCGTCAGAATCAAAGACGACCGTTTCACCATTTGGTCCGTAACCTATTTTGATAACTGCTGCCTTGCCAAGTTCTCCCGATTTTTCAAAATCTGTTAACCACGTGGATGAAGTAAAGACATACAGCCTTCCGTCCCTTTCGGTCTCCTGATATGCGCTTTCCTTTGATGACTCGGCCTGCGATGGGTCAGCAGCATGGGACATTGCCATTTGCGAAACAACATAAGATGGCATGTGAGCCACAACCATGGCAAAAAACACATTCGAAAACCTTCTGCTCAATTTTCTCATACTCTTTCTTACCTCCTTAAATTAGGCCTTCGGCTACTTACACGTACGCCTTTTTTACAACAAAATTCCACCCCCTTACCCCCACCAGCGGGGGACAGTTGTTGTCCCCCTCAATGAGGGGGATTAAGGGGGAGGCGAAAAGTTTGAAATTCTAAATATTAAAATATAATCTGATATTGCACCCTGAACCGATTCTCATCTTCATCTCCCGCATCACCCTTTTTGGTTACATGGTGACCAAAATCTGCCTGTATCTTGGAACGATGGGCACGGAAGTAATAGTTTGCACCGGCCGCATATTCCCTCTCAAAGTCGTCCGATACATCGTTATTGGGATCAAGCTGGGAATAACGAACGTCCAATTCCAGTCTTTTCGGTATCACGAAATAGCCGAGTTGGGTAAAGAAACCATCGGAATCTACTGAATCGCCATCGGATTCAGGGTCCTGTGTCATTACGTAATACTCGTTGTTCCATGATAAGCCCCTGTACTTCACACCAAGATCAATGACTCCGGCTATTGCATCAGTATTCTCAAGCTTTTCATCTCTATCTTTTGCATTAAAAGTTACAGAAGCACCGATTGTTGCTTTTAAGGTATCGGAATACTTCACATCGGTTTCATCATAATAATCATACTTTCCAAATGGATTATATCTAACACTAAGCACATACATGAGTTCATTATCAAGGTTATCATCCGTACCCCTATCTTCGGGATTTTCACCAGCCCCATTAAATATCGCTGCATGGTATTCCATGTGTCCCTCAAAGGGTTGTCCATAGATATCGAATCCATAGTCCCGGTCCTGATCAAAGGCCTCACTGGCAATCGATCGATCCTGGAATAAGAGCTTTGAAGAAGATGAAACTCTTTGTCTGTTAAAGGGTACTTTAAAGTACCCGATCTTGGCATTTAATTCTTCAAGAGGAGTCCAGTATACATAAAAATCCCTAATGCCAACATCAAAGCTATCTCCGTCTAGCTCAACGTAATAATGCACCAGTTTACTGTAAATATTTCCACCAAAGTAAACCCTTGCCCGGCGAACATCAATGTTATTGGTGTCGTTTTTCCCAAAATCTGCATCTCTATCCTTGAATGTGTATCGGAACTGCAAGCGGCCACCCGTATTTAAGGAAAAGTTACCATCAGGCGACTTAATGCTCAGTGCATATTTTTCATCATCAGGGGTGTAGACGGCCGGAAGACTGGGTAGGCCTAGCCCCATCTTTTTCCGTGCCTCATCTGTGGCAAGATAGTCCTCAATTTCATGCTTAATCTCTTCCTTTGTAATTGGTGGAGGCTCGGCGCTAACTGCTTCTATACGGCTTTTTAAGGCCTGTATCTGTTCCTGCTGCCTTTGCATTGATTCCTCCATCCGTTTCAACTGCCATTGTAAATAATCCCGCGCGCTTCCTGATATCTCCTCGGTTTGTTCTGTCTCCTGGGCAAAGGCACTGTGCAATATACTACCGGTAAATACATTACCGATTACCAATGCCGACGATAATACCAACTTACGCCATTTACTACGCATTCAAAATCCCTCCTTTTCTACAAAGTAACCTTTCATATAAACGTACAAAACGACCCTTACCACAATATTTCAAGTCAATCCCCTTTGTAGGGACACGGTGCTCCTACGGGGATTTTTATGCTTCTACCGACCTAAAAACTGCATGATAAAATGAAACTTCCTATACTATTTAATTACTCAACAGCCGTGACTGCTTCTTTTCGAGTTGGGACGACAGTCTGTTGAGGCCTTCAACCGCTACACTGTGACGTCTATCCATCTCGGTAATTACATGGCGCATAAACTCTGGTATCTTTTTAACTTCTGTTTCAAAGGTTTCTGCCGTGATCATTTTCTTTTCAACATTCATGTTTTGTAATAAAACAACCAAACGACTGTAAATCTCGGTCATGCTTGTGAGATCGCTCGCCATTGCACACAGCTTGATTCGTACGTTCCGGGGTAATTTAGCAACAAAATCCATAAAGGTATCCCTTGTAATCATTTCCACTGTTACATCACCATCGGCTATTACCGAAACGGTCCTTTTTGTCTTTCCAAGGAAGTCAATTTCTCCAAAGATATCTCCTTCAGCTAATAAACCAATTAATACCTGTTTGCCATCAACGTTTTTAAACACCCTGGCCTTGCCCTCTTTCAAAACATAGGCATAATATGGCCACGTATCCTCCTGAACGATAATCTCACCGTCTCTTACTTTCCTGGTTCTGGTAATGATCAGTTCCATTCTTCACCTCCCTTATATTATGTTTTCACGTTTTATCTTGCGTTAGTTATTTTTCACGCAATTTACAATTTATACGGGAATAAGAAAGTGCATCTTTTTTACCATATACGTGTCATACTGAACTTGTTTTCAGCATCACCTGACACAAGCGGAATGAATTTGAGACCTGCTGGTTGGCAAAAGGAACAAACCCTTGTCAGTTGAGTATAATTTATCATTTCACCCGTTATTGCATTTAGAATGCGGGAGAGGGAGGAAACTCTCTTCCGCACGGGGATCAGGCTGTCCTTACCGGAGATTTACACAGAAAGGTTATATTATGCAAATTTACGAAGCATTGTAAAAATGTAATGTTAAGAAATTATTAAGAAATTGTTAATATTGCGTTAAGATTAAAATTACTTATTAACACTCTCTTGCTTATTTTGCTGTGTATTAAAAATCTTTATCTATAGATTCCACCTTTGATACAGTATTACTTACAACGAACGCCTTTCCTCGCAGATTCCTTGTTTTTTCTTTGCCGCTCCGGAATTGTTGATAATTCACCGCTGGTAAGAGAAAAAGGCTTGCCGAGATGGTCCCCCTGGAGTAATTCTATATCCATAGTCAAAACATCCTCCATCTCTTCTTCTTTCTCTATACCTGTGGCTATAACTTTTATACCAATTCTCTGGCATACACTGATAACACGGTAAATGAAGCTGAAATTTATCCGCATTGTATTTAAAAATTGTCTATCAATTTTTATTATGTCAGGCTCAATGAATGAGAGCATCTTTAAACCTTTATAGCTGGCTCTAAAGTTGTCGATGGCTATCAGGTATCCACTATTTTTATAATAGGTAATTGCCTGTTTTAGAAAATCATAGTTCCGAATGACGCTCTCCACCGTTACCTCAAAAACAATCTTTCCCTTTACCATTCCCCATCTTTCTATAAGCCCGCCAATTTCATCAACCCTGTAAACAGGGCTTGTTAAGGTATCAGGAGATACATTGATAAAGAGAAAGATATCCTTCCGTGTCAATCCAAGATCTGCTGCCCTTCTGACAACATTAGCCAGGTACAGGTAATCGAGAGAAGATACTGCATTTATTTGTTTTGCCTTCTGAAATAGTTTACTTGCAGCGACGGATGAATTTTCCCCCTCTATCCGTGTTAATGCTTCATAGCCATAGATAGTGCCATCCTTTGCAGAAAAGATCGGCTGAAAATAGACTGGAATGGAATTATTATTCAATCCAGGGATTTTTCGCCCGTTAATTTCACGAAAATCACGCTCTGATGAAGAACCATTTCCATCATCCTTTCTGTTCCGTCTCAATTTTGCAGCCATACACACCTCCATTACAGGTTTGTGACACTTTGATTAAAAATTATAAGTTTCTTCTGTTAAGGAATTATTAAGGAGATATGAATTATTCATTAAGCTAAATAATGCGCGAATGTATAAAATTTTCTGTTTATTGCGTTTCGCACAGAGGCATTATTTTCTCTTGAGATGCGATGTGTATTTGAACAGCACCAAAAGGCAGTGCCAGACCGGTCTGAAGGCAGCTCATCGGCGATTGGCGTAAGATGCAACTCCAGTGACGGAGAAAAAAGTAAGCTTGTATACCTTCATATGAGTGGGCTATTGAGGGGACTATCCAAAAATTTTTTGTCTGTGCGATATTATTGTAGTGGCAAGGCGCACCTTGCCACTACATGAAATATGTATATCGAAATTGATTTTTGCTCTACAATTTCACCAATATCACCTGTACCAATCCTATGATGAATCCCAATACGCCACCTAAGATTTCTACAAACCTGAACTCTTTTTTCATGATGGAGTTTAGTATTTCTTCCAGCTTATCAGAGGAGAAATTGGCGACTTTGCCGGCAATGGTGCCTTCTATATCCACTACATTCAGCGATTTCTCTATGCCTTGTTTATACGTATTTAAGATAAGGGGAAAAAGCGTTTCAATTTCTTTCATGGTAACGTCTTTGAATTGACGAATAATGTAATTATAGATAAACATTACGATTTGTGGATAGGCTTCTTTTAATTTTGTATTTAAAAAAGTATGAATATGTTTATCTATTAACGCTTTTACTTCCTTGTCAATGTTTGACTGGTTGATTTTTTCTTTTATATCACCTGAGGAAAACAGTTCTTTAGCTACAACCATTCCTAATTTTTCAGCAAAAATCTTTTGCCGTTTAGGAAATACCCCTTGAATCTCAAGAATACCAATCTTGATTTTTTTCCTCGGATGAAACAGCATTTTAATGGCCACCCAGTTGGTAAACCAGCCTATTAATGCAGCAATGAGAGGAAGTTCAATAAATTGGAAAAGGTGATTCATATTTTATTAAATGAAAATCAACTGTTAGTTATAAAGGTTTCTGGATATCTTTTTGAACAGGAGTTAGCAGCATTAAAAAAAATACGGCATACGTGAATAATTTTGGTTTAATTCCCTTACAATTTTCTGTATCTCGTCATTGGATGAAAGAGAATCAAAGGTAGTTTTAATGAATTCTATGACATCCACTTCTTTCGGTTCATAAATAATTACAAGGCTTCCTGCAAATGGATTAGCACGGATATCCTTTATTCCCGACGGTATGGAAATAAATGAGAGGTTTTTGATATGTTCAGGCAAGTTTCTGACACCCATGAGTTTTTTTATGAAAGGCACCTTTAGCCGTATGCGACCATCAATGTGGTGAACGATATTATAGGTAATCATCTCGATACTCCATCAGACTTAAATTTACTCTATGTAATAGTATATCTTTTACTTCCCTGCTTACAAGAATAGGTAAAAATTCTTTGATTTTTGCATAGTGTTTTAACCTTTCAAATACCGATTCATACAACGGAATTACAGCCTCTGCAGGCATCCCTGTTTCCCTTACAAGAGCCAGAATGGCATTTCGATGAAGTTTTTCTTCCACCTCGTTTTCATATAAGAGAGTAGAATTCATAACGTTAGTTCGATACAGGAAATTTTTTCATATCTATAAAATCGCTACATGATCAACACATTAACAACAAGAAAATAAACCAGAAGACTCAGTACATCCTGAATAATCGTTGCAACAGGACCGCTTCCGAATGCCGGGTCCTTACCCATATAGGACAAAAACCAGGGCAAGAGAAATCCGATAGTTGTTGCGAATCCGCCCGCTATAACCACTGCCAACGAAACGGCAAGCGCTAAATGGGTATCTCCGGAAGTCAGAAACACATAAGGGAAGAGAAGTATACCAAGTAACAATCCTATGAGGAGTTCCGTTCTTAGTTCTCCATTAAGAAGGCTCTTTATCGGGGCATGGCTCAGCGACAAACCCCTCACTGCAACTGCTTCTGTCTGCGTCCCTATGGCATCCGCCAGATAGACAATTATCGGTATGAAAAAGGCCACCGATATATGGGTTTCAAGAATATGTTCAAACCCTGCCACAACGGAGCCTGCCACCATGCTGCCTAACAGACCGATCAGAAGCCAGGGAAGCCGATCCCGGACGCGGCGTGTTGGTGTTGCCTCAATCGCACTGAGTGCCCTGTTATTCTCCTTCCAGATACCGACAAGTCGATTAAGGTCTTCCATATGTTCCCGTCTTAGAATTTCAAATAAGGCCTGAGGCGGTACAACCCCTAAAAGCCTTTTTTGCACATCAACCACGGGAATAGAAGTAATATCGTATTTCATTGCCAGTATCGCTACTTGTTCCTGATCGTCATCGGGGCTAACCATAGGCAGGTCTCGTACGATAAGTTCACTCATCGTCACTGCACCATCAGTTGCCAGTAACTGGGAAAGACGAACCAATCCCTGCAGCCTTTCTGAATCATCCACAATATAGATAGCATCCGTTGTGTCATAGAACCTGCCGGGAAGGACGGAAAGGACGGAATTTACCGTATCCGTAGCACTGGCTACAGGAACCTGTGTTACCAGATGACTTCCTGCGGTATCATGTAATGGGGTTGTATCCATAAAGTTAAGATAAGCACGGACAAACAAAGTTTGTCCGTGCCACCCAAAAAAACCGCTTAAATAAAATCAAAATTCCTGTACTATAAATTCATTCATTGAAAACCCACCCCTATAATCCCCTCTCAGGAAGAGACTCCACAATTCCCCTCTCGGGAGGGGTTAGGGGTGGGTTTTTTTCCGTCGATTCAATCGTCCTCGATTGAACCGTAATATTAAGTAGAATTCCGTCTCACGGCAGTTCAAACTTTAGCATATCGTTCAAACATATGGTTCAATCTGCAAGAACCAGCCTTGAAAATTCCTAAACATTAAATTATATGCACTTCAGGAGATTGGCCTTATCGATTAATTCCCACGGCAGCCCGATATCCATCCTGCCCACATGGCCATAGGCCGCAAGCTTCTTGTAAAACCCGCCCCTTACCAGTGATGGCAGATATCTGAGATTAAACTGCTTGATAATACTTGCAAGGCGAAAATCGAAATGTCTCTCAATGAGTCTGGCAATTTCGTCATCGGATATTTTCCCCGTGCCAAACGTTTCCACCTGAATGCTTACCGGTCTTGACAAACCGATGGAGTAACTGAGTTGAACTTCACATTCATCGGCAAGACCGGCGGCAACCACATTTTTTGCCGCATACCGGGCGGCATACGCGCCTACCCTATCAATCCTCGTCGGATCCTTGCCGCTGAGGGCTGCCCCACTATGCCGTGCATATTCCCCATACGTGTCTATGGCGGTTTTTCGCCCTGTAAGTCCGGAATGGACGGATGGACCACCCATAAGAAAGGGGCCGTCGGGATTGACAAATATCCTCGTTCTGTCGTCAGGCTTAATGGGTTCATCGCGAAAGACGGACTCAATAACGGCCTCTCTGATATCACTTTCCAGTTTCCGTAACGCCGGTTCTTCAGACCTCTTCTGGCTTGCGATGACTGTTATGCTATGAATTCTGAAAGGTCTCCGGTTCCTGTATTCAATCCCTACCTGTGTCTTGCCGTCTGGTTCAAGATACGGGAGTATTTTTTGGAGCCTTGCAGAGGTGAGTTTTCTTGCAAGTCTATGGGCAAGCCATATGGGCAGCGGCATGAATGCCGGCGTCTGATTGCAGGCAAAACCGAAAGCGGTAACCTGATTCTTCACCGGTATTCTCTCAATTTCCTCGTCTGACAACGTTCTTTCGTCAAAGCAACGCTGCTCACCATCCGGCATCTCTTTCAGGCTCGTCACAATGCCGCAGGTCTTTCCATTGAAGGAATGTTGTTCATACCCAACCTGATTTATGACCTGACGAGCTATGTGAGGGAAATCCGCAATCACATTAGAGACAAACCTCGCCGCAATGAATACAATAGAAGTAGATACTGCACATTCTGCAATTATCATCGATAAAGGATTCTGTTGCAGAAAGTGGTCTACTATTGCATCACTTATCAAATCACAAAGTTTATCCGGATGTCCTTCTGTTACTGATTCCGATGTAAAGATGAAATCCTCTTTCATGGTAACGTTCCCCTTTCCTCGCCTCTTTTCGTACCCTCATTTATGAAGAGTGGTAAGATCGCACTGCCTCCAACCACGATGCCGTCAAGGATACCAATGGGTGAAAGTCTCAGGATATTTCTTAACCCAGGAACGGCAAGGGTTAACACCTGCAGAATCAGAGAGCCCCCAAGGGCGATGTTCAGATATTTATTTGGCGGTAACGACGGACGGTTTCTATATCTGTCAAAAATACTATGCGTTTCTGAACGGCAGCTCACTGCATGAAGCAACTGGGCAGTGGTAAGGCTCATAAAGGCCATGGTGCTTGCCCTTGGTCCGATTCCGTATCGCATCATACCATACATATAAGCGCCGAGCGCACCCGTCGAGAGCGTTGATGATTCTAAGGTGATCCTCTTAAAATCGGTTCCTTTGATAATGTGCTCATTCGGATTCCTGGGCGGTTTATTCAGCACATCTGGTTCCGGTAGCTCCAGAGAAAGGGCAATGGCGGGGAATACGTCTGACATAAGGTTTATCCAGAGAAGTTGCATAGCATTGAGAGGCTGTCCGATGCCCCCGGCAATGGCACCAAATGTGACGATTATCTCGCTCATGTTTGTGGATAGCAGAAAATGGAGCGATTTCCTGATATTACTATAGATTGTCCTTCCATGGCTTACAGCAGTAACCATAGTTTCAAGATTGTCATCTTCAAGTACGATATCCGCCACTTCCCGGGCAACATCGGTTCCCGAGTGTCCCATCGCAATCCCAATATCAGCCGCCTTCAATGCAGGTCCATCATTGATTCCGTCTCCTGTCATGGCAACTACCTTGCCAGCCCGCTGGAGGGCCTGAACGATTTGTAATTTATGAGCAGGACTGACCCTTGCAAACACATGTACTTTCCCGCAGAGCACCTTCAATACCTCCGGATCAATATTTGCAAGATGGGCTGATTCAAGGATTTTCAGCTCACCGTTTCCACTCAGATTTAGCTCTCTTCCTATTGCATATGCTGTGGGTGTCTGGTCACCGGTTATCATAACCGTATCAATACCGGCACCGTGAAACTCATTGATCAATTCCTTGACTCCCCTCCTTACCGGGTCTGCCATGCCGATAAGTCCAAGCCAGGTAAAACCGTTTTGCAGATCGGGCTCTTCCTGATCATTTTCTGTATGCTGATATGCAACGCCCAGCACCCTCAAGGCATCACCAGCCATGCGCTCATTTTCTTTCTCAAGAATCACCCTGTCCTCATCTGTGATGGGAATCTTTTCACCATCCCTTATTTGCCAGCTGCACATTGCCTGAACTTCAGAGGGATTTCCTTTTAAAGCGATAAATTTCCTATGCTGAACGGACTGGTGGACAGTAATCATGAAATTATGTCTTTCCGCACGGTGCTTTATCCGTAAAAGAGGGTATCTTTCCCTCAGTGCTACTACCTCAATCCCGGAGCTTATTGCCATCGTAATAAAAGCACTTTCTGTTGGAGACCCCTTCAACGCATAGCCGTCTCTTTGAATGCTTACCTCGGTCTCATTACACAGCGTTGTTACATGGATGAGTTTCAGTAGTTCCTTACATGCATGTGGATTAATGGGTTCACCTTCTTTTAGATACTTACCGTCGCATACCTGCAGTCGTTTCATACCGGCGTATATCTCCACAACGGTCATCCTGTTCATGGTGATCGTTCCGGTCTTGTCAAGGCAGATAGTCTGAATTGAACCGAGCGCCTCAACGGCATCAAGGTGCCGGATAATGACGTTACGCTTTCGCATACTCATAATACCAATGGTCAGGGTTGTCGTGGCTACGGTCGGTAACCCCTCAGGAATCGCGGCAACTGCGAGAGATATGGATGTTTTCAACATTTCAAGCAAGCCGTAACCCCTCAAAAGCCCCATAAGAAAAACTATTCCACATACACCACCCCCGACAGCAACCAGTTGTTTGCCAATCTTATTCAACTGCCTCTCCATGGGGGTTTCAGGGGGTTTTGCCTCTCCGACGAGCATCTGTATCCTGCCAATCTCGGTAAATCGCCCGGTTGCTACCACGATTGCAAACCCCTGCCCGCCGGTGACCAGGGTACCTGCATAAACCATATTCACTCTGTCTGCAATAGGAATATCCCTTCCTTCCGGGTTCATCGGAATGGTCTCCGATGTCTTCGTAACCGGCCGGCTCTCTCCTGTTAGGGCAGACTCATCTATACTCAGAAGGCTTGCATCAATGACCCTGCAATCCGCTGTTATATATACCCCGGCCCTGAGGACCATAATATCCCCTAAGACAACCTCTTCCGCACGAATTTCTTTTGTAACCCCGGCCCTGATAACAAGGGAAGATGGCTTGATCAACCTCTTCAGAGAATTAATAATTCTCTCTGCCTGATTTTCTGTGATGTAACCGATTGTTGCATTAATTGCAACGACACTCATGATAACCAATGCATCCACCACACCACCCGTAAATATCGAAAGACCGGCAGCAACCAGCAGGATCATCACGGGAAGGGATTTGAACTGCCCAAATAAAATGCTGAAGGCAGACCGCGGCGGTGATTCCGGCATGACATTGTAACCGTATTTTCTTAAACGTTCAACGGTAACGCTGCGAGACAACCCCCTATCTTTATCGGTTGCAAAAAGATTTAAAGCATAATCGACGCCCTTGAGATGCCATGATTCTATCCTTTGGCCTGCGGTACCAACAGTGAGCTTTCCGAGCTTTTTCCCCCTCTGTACACCGAGACTTTTCGCGCCCGAACGTCTTTCATCTGAAGACAGCCGTCTCCCCTTTTGTTTTTTCCGGTCTTTCGTCTCGAACAGTCGGTTACCGTTTGTCTTTTTATACTCTAATACAAAACCTTCAATGAAACTTGCAACTGCGTAATGAGTACTGGTGGAGTTGTAAAATATAAGGATGTTCCCGGTTAATACATTTATGGAAAACCCATTTATTCTATCATGGTTCGAAAGTCTTGATTCGAGGTGTTTTCCCAAAAGCTCAGAACGATAGAGACCGCCTACTTTAAACCTTGCCCTTCCATTGACTGATGTGTGGATAGGTTGTACCAGAGTTTTTTGCATATTTTGTCTTTTCTTATTATCCGGAAAGATATTCGAAAAAAGGATTGCTATTCTTCTCGAGACTCAGAAGTCTCAGAAGGTTCAGAGCGTCCTCTTTTCTTAGGAAGGGTAGAACCTGCAACTTCCTTTACCCCTTCAACTACACCGATAAGTATACCCTTGGCGGAATTCACAGCGGTATTTCCAATAGCACTTGCAGCTTCAATCGCATCCGTCACCGCCACCTTTGCCGTCTCTTCGGCATTTCCACCTATCTCTTTGGTTGCTTCGATAACGCCATCCACGGCCCTTCGTGCCACCACCGCCACATCTGCCCCAGTCTCATAGGCACCTTTAACTGCTCCCTTTACCGTCAGTTCCGTAGCCGTCAGGACATCGCCGCCGACATCATTTACCCCCATAACAACGCCCTTTGCGACGCTTTTCGTGCTCACCATAAGACCTGCCCCCACCTCCGACGTGGCTTCCATTGCGCCCTTCAGCACATCCTTTGTGACATTCACACTCTCCCGGGTCACATCGCCCGTTGTCTTAAAGGTATTGGAAACAGTGCTTCTTACAAGGGTTACAATTTCAGCCTCGATTTCATTTATGCCCTTTAAGCAGCCGATTATGCCGTCTTTGACCTGTGTACCTATCTTGCCTAACCCTTCTTTACCACATGTGGTATTGTTTGTAGTTTCATTATCCGTCATTTTACATCCTCCTTAAAATATGGTTTGTTTTTAGAGACTTATAATCACTTTTCATGTTTTCATGTTCATCCAAAAATTCCCCTCACCCTTACCCTCTCCCGCAAGGGGGCGAGGGAACTTTCCCTCCGAGGGAGTAAGGGATAGTGGCATTTCTCCGTCATCTTTTGTCTCTGCCATAGAAGCATGCATGGCAGTTTAGAAACAAATTAGCCTTTGGCAACTTTAATAGTGTAGTGGCAAGGCGCGCCTTGCCACTACATAGCCGGTTTGAAATTCCTTAACATTAAATTAGGCCTACGGCGACTTTCTCAATGTAGAGCGAAGAGGTTCTTCCTCTACAACCGCAGCTTTGAAATTCCTTGACATCAAGATAAACCTGCACGGTATGAAAATATGATAAATTTTGTATATGAAGGAAGTATTAAGGAACTGTTAATTTTGTGTTAAACTTCTTACAGATGCTTAATACTGGGGGAATATTTAAATGAAGGATGGTAATTACAGCGCCACCCATCATACTTGAAAGGATGGCAAGGATTAATACACTGAGTATCCACCGAGCCAGTCTTTCATAAAACAAAGACGGATTAAATTCCATCCATCTGTCTTTAAGGAAGCTGTTCAAAAGCTCTAATTTCATAAAAGGCACCTCACAGAATAGACGGTGACTAGGCGTTTGTAAATACTTGTTTATCAACATTGTCCTAAAAATTTTTCAGAGGCCTTTCTTCAGAACTCAAGGTGATATCAGAAATTCCAGAGAGTTGCAGACTTATTCCGCATTTAAGACCTTGTCAATATCGAGAAGTATCTTCCCTTTTTTGTTTATTATCGCCGTCCCGAGGAAATATTCCGTATTTATTTCATTCCCAATTGGTAATACATCGTCTATTTCTTCACTTTTTACATCTAGCGGCTCTAAAATCTTATCAACGATAATTCCCGCAGGTTTATCTTTGCTATCTACGATGATAATACACGTCTCATGTGTATACACTGCCTCTTGAAACCCCAATTTTAATCGTAAATCTATTATAGGAATCACCCTTCCATGAAGAGTGACTATTCCCTTTACATAATGAGGCATGATTCCACCAGGAAAAAAAGGAGACAAATGAGATGAACATAAATCGATCTTTACATATCTATGCACCTTTGGCACAGGTGTTGTAATACCCACAAGTTTTCTTACTTTTAACAACTCTATGCCATACTCCCTGTTACTCAGGGCAAATGTTAAATAAATTCCTTCACAAGACGTTACTTCTGAGACACCTGTCTTTCTCTCTTTCGTTGATATTGCCTGCATACGACACCCCCTTTGTCTATTTACAAAAATACCGGAAATAGATATTTTCATCTGTGTGATTACACAATCACACGGTTGGTTGTTTTTCGCCTGGAATTTGGTCACCCTGTTTTGGTGGTTCGCACTTCATTTTGCAAAGGCGTAAGCTGGTTTGAATGTACTTTTTGCCGATAGTTGCGGCATTCTCATATTCAAACCTCCGAAGACACAACTGGCATTCAATATAATTATCTTTCTGCTGTAAATTGGGTAAGACATCGCTTTCGTCTATACGTTTCCCTAACTCAGGCGACTGTCTGACGACCTGAAAGCTGCTCGTAAAAATCCTAAATTCCTTATCGTTACCACAGTTTGGACATACAAAATATGCGTTCATCATCATATAATTAACTCCTTTCGTTATAATCTTGCATTATTTACTTTCCCACACAATTTGCAGGAGAGAGATAGAGGGTTTCTCTCTCCCGCGAGGGCCTGCGGGTATCATTACCAGTACTCTCCCAGGAAGCTCCTTATACAAGCCCTGCAAAATAATACATTTTTTATATTAAGGCAGTGTAAAGGAATTATTAATTTTGTGTTAAATTTATCACAATATTAAGGATAAGAGACTTGAATATATGCTGTTTTATGGTAAACTCACAAAGTTAATTAAAAACAAACACAAAGAATTATCACAGGAGAGAAAGATGAAAAAAATTACTTCCTTTATGGGTATCTTTATTTTTAGTGCCTTGTTATTCTACGGATGTAATCCTAAACAAACGGCCTTATCCGAAAAAGGGGGCATCTGGGCAGTATATGACAGGGAATGCCGGAAATGTCACAAGGTCAGTGGAAAAGGTTGTTTTATCGGTCGATTCATCTACAAAATTCCTAATTTTACCAATAGCAAATGGCAAGATAACGTATCCGATTCGAGATTAATTATTTCTGTGGCCAATGGTAAAGGGAAGATGCCTGGCTATAAGGGCAAGCTGACAGACGAAGAGATTGTTGATCTGGTTAAGGTATGCGTCAGAAGCTATTACCCGCCGCAGGGACAATAAGGATTTACTATTGATTTTGCCTTAGTTTAAGATAAAATTTGTACATTGTGAAATTTGTATGTAATCAACCTATAGGGAGAAACAATGTTACGGGAGATGTGCAAGGCCAAGATCCATGCCGCAACAGTAACGGAAACCAATCTTAATTACAACGGTAGCATTACTATCGATAAAGCCCTTCTCGATGCTGTAGACATCCTGCATTATGAACGGGTACAGGTCCTCAATATTAACAATGGAACACGGGTAGAAACTTACATAATTGAGGGCGAACGCAACTCCGGTATCATCTGTTTAAACGGGGCTGCTGCACGATGGGCACAACCAGGAGACCGGGTCATCATTATTTCTTATTGCCTTGTTGAAGATAAAGAGGCAAGAAACTGGAAACCGAAGATTATTCTCGTTGACGGAAACAACAAGCCCATGAAAACTCTCTAGTTATGAGAAGAATCTTATTCGAAATCCCACTCCCCTTCTTCCAGAGAAACATACCCATTTATTCATACGGATTCATGTTGATGGTCGCCTTTTTGGTGGCCATTACCATAGCACGATGGCGGGCAAGGAAGGAAGGTATTGACCCCAATAAAATTACAGATCTCGGCATTTATCTCGTCTGTGCGGGAATTTTTGGAGCAAGGTTGTTTTTTATTATTCAATTCTATGAGGATTATAAAAACAATCTCCTGAGCATCTTTAAGATTTACGAAGGCGGTTTAGTATACTATGGGGGACTCTTCGCCGGCATTGTTACTTTGTTTGTGTATGTTAAGAAGCATCAACTGTCTTTTTTAAAGATCATTGATATCCTTATGCCCTCTGCTGCACTGGGGCTCGGCTTTGGCCGTATCGGATGTTTCCTGAACGGATGCTGCTTTGGAAAGGTTGCCCTCCATATCCCCTGGGCAATTCAATTCCCAAGAACGCAGGATAAAACAGGCATGATAGATGGCAGCCCTGCCTTCCTTCATCAATACGAACTCGGATTAGTTCACCTTTCTGATGTACATACTCTGCCCATACATCCCACCCAATTGTATTCATTTCTTTCCGATGTTGCCCTTTTCTTTATTCTCAGTGCTTTCTTTAAATATCGGAAAAGGGATGGAGAGGTGCTGCTCCTCTTTGGTATACTTTATCCCATCATACGATTTTGCATGGAAGCACTCCGGGATGATAATCCATTATTCTTTGGGCTTTTTACCATCGCGCAGATTATCAGTATCGCTATGTTTATTATATCAATAAGTCTTTTTGCTATCTCCAGACTTAAACCGGTAAGGAACAACCCGGGGATACCACATAATTAATGTCATTAAGTTAATCCCCCATCAAAGGAAGAAACCGGGAGGGTGATTTTCCCTGGATGAGTGCTATCCGTTTATTTTGAACCAGACCATGGTTTTGAACCGCGCTATGGCATAAACCCATGCCAATTCATCAGCCCTTGACAGCTTTTTCAACGTTTTGATTAGGGCTAAAATTAAGTTGCACGGGACCTTTTTGGATACCTCTAAAATGTTTTGATTCAGGCTACAAGCCTGAACCAGCATGAAGTGGTCATAAAGACTTAATTCGCCACAACAGCTTCTTTTATCTGTATGTCATCATCCAGCACCCGTAATTTCTGAATAAGCTTGTCTTCTATAAGCAATCGGAATGTTACCCGCTGTTCTTCAAAACGGCTACTTAAAGTATGTGCATGTTCATGAAGATATGCAATTAACTTCCCATTGGCTGGGCTGCAGGTAAGCTCCACTTCCATAAAATTTTTTTCCAGTATTTCCCTGATCTTTCGTTTCAGTTCTTCTATCCCCTGGTGTGTCCTCGCAGAGATCATAACGCAATCCCTGTAATAACTCTGGAGCAAAGGAACAGCAGACTCGTCTTTTATGGCATCTATTTTGTTAAATACCATGATCGTCGGTTTATTGTCGCATCCTAATTCCTTTAACACGGCATTCACCGCGCCGATTTGTTTGTGAACCAGAGGGGAACTCATATCTGCAACATGGAGCAGAAGGTCGGCGTGCCTGGCCTCCTCAAGTGTTGCTTTAAAGGACGAAACCAGGTGGTGAGGTAGCTTCTGGATAAAACCCACCGTATCACTTACTAAAACCTTTCTTCCGTTTTCCAATTTACAGATACTTGTCTTTGTGTCAAGTGTTGCAAAGAGTTTATCCTCTACAAAGGTATCAATCTCCGTCAGGGCATTCATTAATGTCGATTTCCCGGCATTGGTGTATCCCACGATGGATACCGTGAAAAATTCCTTCCGCGAGGCGACTAGCCGTTCCTGCCTCTTTTCGATCTCATGTAATTTTTTTCTCAGGTCATGGATTTTTTTTAACACAATGCGCTTATCAACTTCCAATTGTTTTTCACCGGGTCCCCTTGTTCCAATACCACCCTCAATCCTGGAGAGGTGTGTCCACAGCCTCTTTAATCTGGGTCGAGTATACTCTAATTGAGCTAATTCTACCTGAAGTTTTGCCTGAAATGTTTTTGCACGGGTAGCAAATATGTCCAGGATTAATTCACTCCTGTCAATTACTTTTTTCTCGATAACTCTTTCAAGATTTCTGACCTGCGCCGGAGTAAGGTCGTCGTCACAAATAAGCACATCGGCACTTAAATCCTTTGAAATCCCGGATAATTCGGCTGCTTTTCCCTTCCCAACATAATATACGGGATCGATGTTCGGTCTTTTTTGAACTACTGTGTGGACAACGTTTGCACCTGCAGTTTTTGCCAATCGCCGAAGTTCTTCCAGGGGTGCTTCATTATCACTATGATCTCCAGACAGCATAACCCGGAAAAGAATGGCGCGTTCCGCCCTTACCGTAAATGCAGTGTCTTTTAATTTCACTTATACCTCTATTCTACAATTGACATAAAATAATCCTCGCATCAACAGCCTTCAAGCCTTTCGGATAAACAAGGACTGGGTTCAGGTCTATCTCCTTAATTTCTTCTATGGAAACCATGATGTCTGATACCCGTACAATGGTTTGTGTCAATGCGGAAATATCCGCTGCTTCCCTACCCCTAAAACCCTTGAATACCTTTGCCCCCTTTATATCGTGAATCATATTCAATGCCTCATATTCCTCCACCGGGGCGATACGAAAAGATACGTCTTTAAAAATCTCAACAAAGATACCCCCCAACCCGAACATCACGGCCGGGCCAAATTGAGGGTCCCGAAGCCCGCCTATAATAACTTCCGTGGAAGGTGTTGCCATTTCCTGAACAAGAATCCCATCAATCCGTGCGTCCGGCTGCCTCTTTTTTACACTTCTTATAATTTCGTCGTACGCACTCCTGACACCTTCATCATCCTTTATACCAAGCTTAACACCACCGACATCGGTTTTATGGCTAATATCAGGAGAAACAATCTTGAGGACAACCGGATATCCGATAGAAGTCGCGGCCTGAATTGCATCTGCACGTGAAGATGTAACGATATGCCTGGTAGCGCTTATACCAAACGTTTCAATGAATTCCTTAGCCTCAGGTTCAAGTAATTCATATCGACTCTGGACTAAGGCTTTTTGTATAATATGACGGGCAGTTTTTCCACCGTGTGTCATAAATTTGTTCATACAGATTTCCTTAACTCGAAAACATCCTGATTTTACTTTAAAAACCGCAAGACTTATTTTATTATAACGACAAATATACAATGTTCAAAGGATATATATCAAATGTCATCGGACATGTCCAAGGGATTATACAAAAACAACATACCCTTCTCTTTCCATAACAGACAAAATTTTTCAGTGGAAAACACCGTGTGTGGTATCTGGCCAAGTTAAATCGGGCTAAAAGTTTTTTTTGTTCTGCAGGACCGATGTGTTCATAATGCTTGTACCATGTCTTTAAATTGCCTTCCACGCTCTTCGTAGTTAAGGAACATGTCGTAACTGGCGCAGGCAGGAGAAAGTAATACAACATCTCCCGCCTTTGCCAGGATATTTGCCTGCTGAAATGCCTCCTGGAAGGTGTTTGACGTGAATATTGATGGGGTTTCTTTTTGCGCCTGTTTCTGTAG
This sequence comes from Candidatus Loosdrechtia aerotolerans, assembly GCA_021646405.1. Lineage (GTDB taxonomy): Bacteria > Planctomycetota > Brocadiia > Brocadiales > Brocadiaceae > Loosdrechtia > Loosdrechtia aerotolerans. Next base: position 12,077 of record SOER01000029.1, on the reverse strand, counting down.
TATGAGTTCTTTTATTTTTTTCGCTGTTTTCCCCATGAGGACAACTGCCCTGGTGTGCCTTGCACATGCCTCAGCAAATTTCTCGAAACTACTACCCTTGTCATATCCACCGGCAATAAGTATTACTGGTGTCTGGAATGCCGTAATGGCAGCCATGGCCGATTCTGGTGTAGTGGCCTTAGAATCGTTGTAATACCGTATACCGTTTATCTTACGAACAAATTCCAGACGGTGTTCTAATCCAGAAAAGGTGGTTATGGCCTTTTCAATGTATTGTTCGCCGGTGCCGGCCAGATAGGCTGCCACTGAGGCAGCAAGAATGTTTTGAAGATTATGGACACCGGGTATCCTGATCCTGGATATGCACGGTATTGTCGTCATCTTACCCTTCACAGAGAGGACGATGGTATCATTTTTTACAAAGGCACCTTCGGTTAACGTGTCTTTTGCGCTGTACCACAAAACAGTACTTTTACATTCTTTTTGCCACGTTCTCAGTTCCGGATCATCATAATTGAGGATTGCATAATCATCTGGTTTTTGGTGTAAGATGATGCCTTTTTTTGTTTGAATGTAGTCATCCATGCTTGAGTAGCGGTCTAAATGATTGGGTGATATATTGGTTACGATGCTGATGCCGGGACTTTTTTTTGCATTATGGAGTTCTTCCAGCTGAAAACTGGAAAGCTCAAGGACCGCGATGTCGGAAGGCTTTATTTCTTCAAGATGTAAGAGGAGTGATTTCCCGATATTTCCGCCGACCCACGTTGTACGTTGTGTCTGTTGCAATATTTTACCGGTAAGTGTTGTGGTAGTTGATTTCCCGTTGCTACCGGTGATGCCAATAATAGGGGCCGGACATAATTGAAAAAAAATGTTTATTTCTGTATCTAATGGAACGTGGTTATCTCTTGCGATTCGTATAAATCTTGATTCCTTTGGTACAGCAGGATTAACGATAATCATGTCCGCATTGATAAAATCTTCGTCGCAGTGTCCACCGAGTTTGTATGTAATAGGAAGTCCTTCAAGTTGTTTTATGGATGGAGCAAGTTCTGTGGCGTTTCTCAGGTCGGTTATGGTAACGTGAGCACCGCGTTTTGCAAGAAATTGGGCAACGCCTGCCCCGCCTCCAAACAAGCCTAACCCCATAACAGTGATTTTTTTCTTTTTAAATTCATACTGCATTTTGTATAGATTCATAAACGATATTGAGTAATCTGTCCAATTCGTTAATTTCGATAGTTAGTGGGGGCATAAGAACAAGAATGTGTCCAAGCGGTCGTATGAGCAAGCCGCGTTGTCTGGCCTCGAGACATACCCTGATTCCTACCCGCTCTTCCCAGGGATATGGTTCTTTCGTGGATTTATCCTTCACCAGTTCAAGAGCTGCGATAAGCCCGCATTGTCTGACGTCTCCAACATGTTCCAACAATTCGAAGCGCTTAAGTTTGGCTCGTAAATGATTAATCTTTGATTTCAGATTTTCCAGTAGATGTTCCTTTTCAAATAATTCCAGACTGGCCAGCCCGGCTGCACAACCTAAAGGATTTCCCGTGTAGGTATGCCCGTGAAAAAATGTCTTAAGCTGTGAATATTCTCCTAAAAAAGCATGGTAAATTTCCTCGGTGGCAAGTGTGGCGGCCAATGGCATATAGCCCCCATTGATGCCTTTGGACACCGCCATGATATCAGGGACAATATTTTCATGGAAACAGGCAAACATTTTGCCTGTCCGTCCAAAGCCGGTAAGTACCTCGTCTAAAATAAAAAGCACGTTATATTTCTTGCACAAAGTCCGCGCTCCTGATAGATAGCCTGCCGGATGGACGATTATCCCCCCGGCTCCTTGCACCAGTGGTTCCATAATCAGAGCGGCAATGTGGTCTGAATGATCCTTTAAAATATTTTCCAATTCCTCAAGACAAGCCAAAGCACAATCCTTATCCTGTTTTCCCAGTGGACAGCGGTAGCAATAAGGTGATGGTGCGAAGTGTGTCTTGAAGTACAGGGGGCGGAAGGCGCGATGAAATATTTCTATTCCGCCAACACTCATAGTTCCTACAGTGTCTCCATGGTAACCGTATTGCAAGGCTACAAATTGTGTCTTATCTTTCAATCCTTTATGTTGCCAGTATTGGAAGGCCATCTTGAGTGCAACCTCATTCGCGGTGGAACCGTTATCCGAATAAAAAACCTTTGTTAGCCCTTTTGGCGCGATTTCTGCAAGTTTTCTTGCTAGTTCGATGGCCGGTATATTGGATGGGCCAAGGAGTGTGCTATGCGCAATCTTATCGAGTTGCCGTTTTATGGCATTGTCGATCTCCTTCTTGCGGTGGCCATGCAGATTACACCACATGGAGGAGATCCCATCGATGTATTCTTTGCCATCAACGTCCTTAAGAAAAATACCATTTCCTTCTTCAATAATCAGAGGTGTTTCTTTGGTGTAATCCTGCATCTGGGTGAAAGGATGCCAGAGATAGGTCTTATCCCAGGTTTCTAATTGTTCTTTATAAGTTCTATGAATCATTTTTGCCGGGAAATTTAAGGTTAAGACACATAGGGACAGATGTTTGAACATGCCAGGTACTTCAGGGGTAGTTGTTCCAAACGATATTTGCCATATTACCCAAAGAGGTGATGCTCGTCAAAATATTTTTCAAGATGACGCAGATCGATTACGGTATCTTTCCCGGATTGATGAGTACAGCAAGACATATAATCTATCATTGTTTGCTTACTGCCTGATTGGTAATCATGTGCATTTTATTGCAACCCCACGAAAAGAGGCATCTCTTGCCAGGGGTAAGGCCGAAGAAACAAAACACAAATAAATAGTGTTTGCCCCTTATTACATGGAAAGACCTGATCACCTAAACCGTTTAAGGAATGCAATGAAAACCCTGTTCTTCAAAATGGGAATCAAAAGTAAAAATGGTTTTAATTGCTGAATTGCGCATAATTTCGAAACTTATACAATCAACAAGGCTCAGTTTACGTCTCGAAGCCGCCAGAAGGGCGCTTACTCCCGATCTGTGTACTCCCGATGCAATCCACTCAATATTGATAATCGGCAAGATGTCTTCCTGAAATCCCATTACTGCATCCATGCCGAGACGATGCTGTACAAGGGCAAAGCTTTCCACCAAAATATAATTTGTGGTGATAAGGACATTTTCAGGGCAGAGTACTTTATTCCATACATCTTTTGCTTTTTTATGGTTGGCATCGTCTCTGTCGAGCAGGGCAAAAAATGCCGGTGTATCAACAAAAATTCTCATTTGCCGAATGCCTCTACAAGGTATGTATTGTGTTTCCTTGAAATGTCACGTTTGCCGGAACTGAATCTGCCCACTATGTCAATAGCCCTTTTCCGTCTTTCTTCGATGTCAACCATTGTGTTGGACCGGATCATGGTATCGACTGCTTGCCTTATGAGCTCTGCAATAGATAGATGCCGGGATAATGCAATTTTTTTTAATGCCTTTACCTGTTCTTCTGTCAATTGAATTTGAGTACGTACCATATTAGCCTCCAGTGATTACAGTTTTGGCTCAATGATAGCAGATTTGACTAAGCATGTCAAATAACTCGATTACACAGGAATTTTCATTTTATTGAAGCGGGTTTTTCAGGCAATAGAGACAAGGCAATGCCGTATCTTTGCATGTATAACTTAAACGAGAATGAATAGTATCAAGAGACAAAGAATCTGCAAAATCAGCAGGTCTATTCAACCGAGAATGAAAAAGCTTGCAATCTTCTCCGTTTTTATTTAACATTGCCTCAGAGTGAAAAAGGTAATTTCCCATCATCAACGCCATGTCGTTGGTCTCTCCTGTAGAGGAAAGTGATTGCCCGAAACTCGGATCCATGCAAGAACACACGCTATGACAGCAAATAGTAGCGAGCCCATCGATCTTGATGCGTTAGCAACCAGGTTTCGCCAATGGCGGGCTCAGCACAAAACACCAGACACGGTTGTCGCTGCCCATCGGGAAGTCATGCTGGAACGAGTGGCCCAATCAATGACATTCGAAGGCGAACCGATTACGGTGACCCGTCTTAAAATCCTGTTAGATCAATTAGACCAATGGGCAAAGAATCAGGACAGTTAGGATCAACCCGTGCGTTTGACACGGCTGAGGGCGTGCTTACCTATACGGAAGTCTCAGAAAGGCTTGCCGTCTCGCTTGCCAGGATGCTTGCTCAGATTTTGCAAACTCCAGCCCATGAGATCATCATCACGCCCGAGTGGCTCTGCCAGAGGCACCGGGAACTTGCCGGGCACCTCTTCCCCGAATGGGCTGGCCGGTTTCGCACAACGGATGTGAAAGTCGGAACACTGGAGCCACCGGCTTATTATAAAGTGCCGATTCTCGTGCGGTCTTTCTGTGACGATTTAGCCGAGCGGTTGCGGCATTTGGAAGATGATAATCTGCCGGAGATAGCAGCGTTTCTTGCTTGGGTGGACTGGCGATTTCAGTGGATTCACCCTTTCAAAGATTTCAACGGTCGCATTGGTCGCCTGGTGCTGGCCGCACTTCTTTATAAGCTTGCCCTGCCTCCTGTCGAAGCCGCACCAACGGACCCTGAGCGGCGTCATGAATATCTTGAAGCCCTGCGAGCCGGCGATGCGGGAAATCTCGATCCGCTTCAAAAATTATGGATCCGACGGCTCGGAGAAGCGATCTAGCCAAAGTCGTTTATCCGAAAACCTATCCTCTGTGGTGCTGAGAGAGATAGATCCGGATACTGTCAGTCTCGTCTATCAAGGCACTCCTTAATTCTATAATTTCATACCATTCTTAATTATTTTCACTCATCTTTTCGATCAATGTAACTGAAAAGAATGAAAATAACTTGCAATCTTCTTCATTTTTGTTAGGCTATCCACCCAATGGGGAAAGCGATTTCCTGTTATCTCATCTAATATTTTTTATAGAGGAATCGTTATGCGGAAAATATATCTTTTAGCATCGTTTCTTACGGCATCAATGACCATTTTTACAGGTTGTGCACAGCTGAAGTCTTTTAAGAAACCTATCGGGCCCCTTGAAACTTTCGTTCCTCAAAATTTAGATGCAGAATTTCAAGATGTGGAATATGTACCAAAAATTAAAAGTTTTGTAATTATTTTAGATGCATCAGCATCTATGGAAGATGCATTTGCCGGCGCCGTTAATAATGGGCATCCCAAATTTACCGTTGCTAAAGATATTTTGACGAGAATGAATAATACCCTGCCTGAAATCGATATCAACAGTGCCCTTGTAACCTTTGGACATGGATTTTTTAAGCCGTTGGACAGGACGTTTATTGTTTATGAACTTACGAAGCACTCACGGGATCTTTTTGAAAACGAATTGAACGGAATAACGATTCCCGAGGGTAGCAGCCCGGCTGGTAATGCTATTAAAGATGCAACGAATTTATTACTGACGTCTGGAGGTCAAAATGCAGTAATACTTGTCAGTGACGGTGAACAGTTAATCGGAAGTCCTCTGGAGAAGGCACAAGATTTAAAAGAGATGTATGGAGACAGGGTATGCCTTTATACTATTTTTGTGGGGAACACTGCCGAGGGAGAAAAAGCACTAAGAGAGCTTGCACGAGAGGTACAATGTGGTTTTTCGGTAACTGCTGATGAAATTGCGTCCAGTGACAACATGGCAGATTTTGTCAGAAAGGTGTTTTTGACAGCTATACCAAAACAAGTTAGTGATAGTGATGGTGATGGTGTTTACGATAAGGACGATGAATGCCCGGATACGCCGAAAGGGGCTATTGTTGATTCCAGAGGGTGCTGGGTGGTAAAAGGAGTTACTTTTGATTATAAGAAATGGGATATTAAAGAGGAATTTGACTCGAATCTCAGCAACATTGTCGATGTTTTGCAAAAAAATCCGGATATGCATATAAGAATAGAGGGACATACGGACAATATCGGCTCAATGGAATACAATATAGACCTTTCACAAAAAAGAGCCCAGGCGGTAAAGAATTATTTGGTCGGAAAAGGCATTCATGAATCGCGCGTCTCTACCGTGGGTTTTGGATATAAAAAGCCTATTGCTCCCAATGATACCGAAGAGGGCCGCTCCCTGAACAGAAGGGCTGAAATTGTTCCCATAAAATAGAAAGAAAACAATTCTTTAACGATCTTCTCAAAATTTGTGTTAAGGGATTTTATTGCTCGGCCTGAAAGGGAGAAATGGTATTTTAACTCAATGACATTGTCCTTGCAAGGAGGGGATGGGAAGAGGTAAAAACTCACAGAAACTTGGCCTCATGAAAACTTGTCCCCGTGAAAATGGGGAATAAAGGAAAGAGGTTTTTTTCCCATGTAATACTATAATGACCTGTTAAGATATTCTTGATTGAACCAGCAAAACCGGTAATATGGATCATTGATAGCCAACACTGGCCGCGTGCGAATTTACGCGCCGAACTGATCGAACGTGGCTTTGAGGCAGTTGGCTATATAAACCCCGCCCATGCGCTGGCAGCATTCCGTTATCCGCTTATTAAAAAACCTCACTTGATCGTACTTGAGCTTTGCGATCTGATCTTAGTACGACATGAATTAGAAGCCATGGTACGCATCGGTGTCCCCATTATCCTTCTTGGTGGCGTAACGGAGTTGAATCAAAAGTTGATTAGAGATTTTCAATGGGCAGCAATACTCCAGCGACCCTTCACCATCGGCGCTGTGGCTGATGCAGTGGAGAAACTTATACGGGGCTAGACTCAAAAAATGAACAATGAAATGTGTCAAAAATGATTTATTTCGGGAAAGATGAGTAGAGATATATTTATCGAAGACACTGAACAATAAGTTTTGTAGGTTGGGTGAAGCCCGTCCTGAGCTTGTCGATGGTACGAAGCGCACTCAACTTATAAATTTAATATATGGAGAAGCGATGAGTGAATCACAATTATGAAATGATTATTTATTGGGATAAAACGGACAATATTTAGGTTGTTGAAGTACCAGAACTTCCTGGGTGCATGGCCCATGGTAAGTCAAAAAAAGAGGCACTTGAAATGAAAGTATTCCTTATTTGTTTTCTCGTTTCTCAATAGTGAGCGAAAATCAAGCCTGTTTCATCAAGCTTTCGTAATAGGTCTCTTCTTTTTTGCGCTAATATTTTCAGACGTTGTCTTTTGTATGGTGTAACTTTGCCGACTTCAAGTACTATGGTTGCAAGCGCCACAATTGTATCATTGTTAGATTTTGCGAGAGCTTCGAGTCTCGAAATATTTTTTGCCGATATGTGAGACTGCGTTAAGAATCCGAATATTTCGTCTTCCTGTTCGATGGCTTCACGCTCTTCCTTTGGCATGCGAGCACATTCTTTGCACACGTGAGTTTTATGACCCTTCCCTGAAAATTTTTCATTTGATCGGCGTCTTCCACATATCCTACAATAGTGTCCCATGATTTTCCATTTATGAATAGTTGGTCTATCTTCGATGCTGCTAACAATGATTATACAGTCTGTATAAAACGGCAAACACGACTGTTTCAATATATTTAAGAAGTTGCCGTGTCTTCTTATCACGTATTGTAACTTATTTCGAATTAAGCATTTTCCGCCTTTTTGCTAAATTGTCCATTCCGGTTTATACAATTTGTATAAACCGGACTACAGCCCATTGACGGGACTTCGGACACCGTGACCTCCTTTATTCAAGACATGGGTGTAGATCATCGTTGTACTAACGTCTTTGTACCCAAGAATTTCCTGAATGGTGCGATACAGCGCGGCAAAACATCGCTTTATTGGAATTTTTTCAAGAAACTAAACTGTTACGAAATTCCTTGTTTCTCCCCCCGTACCCCGTAATACCTTGCAAAAAATATTTTGACATTTTCAGCAAAAATATTTTTTGTAGTGGCAAGGCGCGCCTTGCCACTACGGTCTTTTCCGATTCATTCGGGTTAGGTGCTAAGTTAAGCGATTTGAGTGCATGAACGAACCATGTTTGTCTGTGGCTGCTTGTAACTCACAATGGTATGAATATTGCCAGAGAGTTGCGAGCCAATGTCCCTTGCTGGCGGAGGATTAAGGGGGTGGAATGGTATGAGTGAAAATTCCGGTGGTCTTATACCTGGATATCCATAAGTTTGTTTAGGCAGGGGGAGGTAAAATACTTGCTATGAAAGAAAGTTTTATATGATAAATAATACGATAGATAGTTTTTGAAGTTCGTCAGGTTGCTGGTACAATAAGTATATTTTATTTGATAAATAGTTGATTGGAAAAATGGTGTATTTTAAAGAAACATTCACAACAAAAATGAGGAGAGTGCAATGTCATTTATTCCTAGACTCTGGTATCAGTTGAAAATCCGGTATTTTCAGTGGAATGCGCAAAAAGGCATAAGGAATCTCATTGCGATCATGGTAGTATCCATCTTGATGGCATGCCATCTGGGTTATGGAGAAGATCAAAACAACCAAATAGCATCTTTATTCAAAGAAACACAACAAGCCTCGGTATTTTACCTGGATAATGGCATGGAAGTGATCCTCGTGGAAAACCATGCCAGTCCCATGATCGCAGCAGTAACTATTGTTAAGACCGGCAGTCGGAATGAAGATGAGGCCAGCAATGGATCTGCCCATTTTTTGGAACATTTGTTATTTAACGGCACAAAGACACGCACGCAGAAACAGATTTACGACGAAATGGATTTTTACGGTGGCTATAACAACGCCCATACCGGTCAGGATTACACCAACTACATGGTCCTTATGCCGAAGGAGTATATCGCTCAGGGGATGGATATCCAGGCGGATATGCTCTTCAATTCCACCCTGCCCGAAGAAAAGTTCGAAAAGGAACGCGGCATCGTTATAGAAGAAATAGGCAAAAGCGCAGACCGGCCTGAATATCAGGTCAACAACCATTTTCAGAGGACTCTTTTTGCAGGCACACCATACGAACGCCCGGTACTTGGGACAGTTTCCACCATTACACATCTCAAACGGGAAAGCGTATGGGAATATTACCGGACGTGGTATGTACCCAATAACATGACCTTAATGGTAATTGGTGATTTTTCAACCCCGGAGATGGTGAAATTGGTTAAAGAAAAATATGGCCTATATCCAGCGGGTCCTATACCAGAGCACAAAACCATAACCCTTAATCCACCACAAAAATTACGCATTAGCAAGGCAAATGGTATGGGCAAATTTCCAAAGGATCGTCAGTATCTGAATATGGGTTATCTCTTGCCACCGCCAGTTTCTGATGATTTTCAAGCGCTGGTATTGCTCTCTGAATTTCTCGGTGGCAGGGAGAATGCCGTTCTGAAAGCATTATTTAAACAAGAGCAATATAAAAATATGGTTGAAACAATTGATACCAGCATAGATTTCAACCGTGATTTTTCAACGTTACAGATATCTGCCGAACTTCCCATGAATGCTGATGCAGGGCGTGTGGTAGAATTGATTATGCAGGCGGTGCAAGGCATGGCAAAAAAAACCGTTCCAGAAAATGAAGTGAAATCAACGCTGATTGCGAGGGCAACGCACGAACTTTATTTGCAGGAAAGTTTACACTACTACGGTATGATGAAATCAGGTTATCTGGCCGCTGGCGGCTATGCCCTTCTTCGCAATTACATGGATGGTTTAATGAAGGTAACACCGCAGGCTATTCAAAAGACAGCTGAAAAATACGTGAGTACCCAGGTGCCTGTGGTTACATTGATGACCCCTCCGGTTGAGAAAACAACCGAAGATGTTTCGACTCAATCGGTCAATCAATATAAAATGGAAACGTTGAAAAATGGCCTGACAGTTGTTGTGAAAGAAAACCGGGACAGCCGGGTCGCTGGTATACATCTTCTGGCAAAAGATCGTAGCCTGAGCGAAGGTAAAGAGAAGTGGGGTATGACGGAAATCTTACAGCGCATGCTCCTCGATGGCGGAACTACAGAACACCCGGACAATACGCTGTATCAGGCATTTGAGTCCATTGGTGCTGAAATAAAACTTTGCGATGACCCATCCGTTCCTTTCGATGACTATTACCATACCCCCCGTTTTGCTTACATCCGGTTAAAGATAATAGATGCCTTTTTTGAGAAGGGATTGAATCTGCTTTCGGAAATGATATTGCAGCCAAACCTTACTGAAAAAACCCTTGCTGAAGCGAAGAAAGAGGTTATAACGCTATCGGCTAATGCTAAGATGAGTACACCAAAGGTAGCAGAGCGAATCTTTTATGATAACCTGTTTAAAGAAAACCCCGGTTTTGGACGGCTGTTTGGGGATGTTAAACAACTAGAACGGATTCAATTAAAAGATATACAGGACTTCCACCGTAAGTTTTACAACCCTGCGAACCTGATGCTGGTTATCTCTGGTAATATACCGATCGAAAAGGCACTATCATTGATCAGACAATGTTTTGGGGGTGTTTGGGGTGAGGCAGGATGGCATCCCCCAGCATTTACGCCGCAGTTTCAGGCCCTTGGTACTACGATACGTGAAAAGATGGGGAAACAGCAGTCGTCTATCTCTGTGGCAAATGTCTGTGATGTGAGCGAGGAAGATCAACCGGCGCTCTATGTAATGGAAACCATCTTTAGTGACAGGCTCGCTTTTAATCTGCGTGAAAAGCAAGGTCTCGCTTACAGTATTGGCGTTTCCTTTCATAAATTCGATGGTGTTCAGTGGTATCGTATATCGATGGGTACACGGCCGGAAAACATAGAACGGGCCATCAACGGTATTTGCAATGAGATTCACTCCATGCGTGAAGCAAAGATCGAAGAACAGGAAGTCCAAAAAACCATAAATGCCATTTTGGGAAGACGTGGCATGCGCAGGCTGGACCGGGTAAGCCAGGCATATTACATAAGCATGGAGGTGTTTGACGGCAAAGGACCAGAGGCAGACGATCAGGATGCAGAGAAGCTAAAAAAGGTTACTGTACAGGATGTGGAACGCCTGGCCAGACAAGTCTTCCAGAATGACAACTATTTAATCGTGATTGTGGAATAAGTGATTGTGCTGGTTCAATCTTGTAGATTGAACCAGCAGCAATGCCCACACGGCGGTTTCAATAAAGAAGGAGGAGTGTTTTGAATAATACGACACCAAAACCTGTAGCCATAAAGATAGAACATGAACTCCATATTTGTCCCAATTGCGGGTATGATGACGGTTTCCACACGTCATTTGTGCGGACAACAGAAGAAACCTGCAAGATCATCCTCATCTGTCCGCGCTGCCATGCCAGATACGATCCTGATTGGACGGTTGAGGTATAAAGATGGGAAATACCGACTGCTGGTTCAAACTTGCAGTTTGAACCAGCAGTTTTGCACCGTACCATAACGTTTTGGACGAGCACCAAATCTTGAAAAATGCCAAACGTTGCGGTTCAATCGTCCACGATTGAACCAGCGAAAGATGCAAATATTTGTTACCATTTTTTCTTCTTGAAGTAATACACCATGGTAATGCCTATAGTGGACATGACGAGTAAAATCAGCGGATACCCCCAGCGCCATTCAAGCCCCGGCATGTGTTTAAAATTCATTCCATAGATGCCAGCGATGAAGGTGAGTGGCATAAAGATTGTGGCAATCATGGTAAGCACCTTTATGACGGCATTCAATCTGTTACTGATGCTCGAAAGATAGATTTCAAGCATTCCAGCAACCATTTCCCGAAAGGTTTCCAGGGTATCAATTATGTGAATTGTGTGGTCATAAATATCCTTCAGGTAAATTCTGGTAGATTCCTGAATCAGTGAAGATTCTCCCCTCTCCAAACCACCGATTAACTCCCGCAATGGCCATACTGACCTGCGTAATAATATCATGTTCCTTTTCAGATTATAGATGGCATGTAAAACCCTGGGGGTCGGATTACTGACTAATTCATCCTCCAATGATTCTATCTTTTCTCCCAGTGTTTCCATGATGATGAAGTAGTTGTCAACTATTGCATCGAGCAGGCAATACGCAAGGTAATCAGCGCCCATCTTTCTTATGCGGCCTTTATTTGTTCTGATCCGTTCCCTGATTACATGAAAAATATCAAC
>SOER01000028.1 GCA_021646405.1 Candidatus Loosdrechtia aerotolerans | reverse complement strand
CGGGCTTTGTTTGAAAATAGTAACGGCGTTTTTACCAGAAGTATGAAGATTTACCCACACAAAACTGAGAAGACCCGTATTTCTTACACCATAAAATATTGTGCAAAAACTTACGGTCAGGTACTTACCATCAAACAGATAGTACAGACAGAATTGTTGAGCAACTTGTTTGGCGCGGTGTTTTGTGCGGGTAAAAACGAGTACTGACTCCATATTCATGTGATGCAAGAGCGCTATGAGCAGGGAGGTTTTAAGATGCTGCTCAACCGGATACAATGTATGCGATATTGTTGTAACCGGCATAGTATGGTTTATTTGCACCGTGGCCGGATTACGCAAGATGTCATGTGCCAAATGCCAGATGTCATTGGGCATAGTGGCTGAGAAAAACAGTGTCTGCCGTTGTGCCGGCAAGTGCTTTAAAATCTTCCGGATATCGGGTAAAAAACCCATGTCAAACATCCGGTCTGCTTCGTCTAACACAAGCACTTCCAGATGTGACATATTAATTGTGCCCTGGCGGATGTGATCGAGTAACCGACCAGGGCAAGCTACGGCAATTTCGGCTTTCCCGCGCAATTTTTGAACTTGCGGTCTTATATTCACGCCACCATAAACAGTTACGCTGCGCAACCCCGTTTGTTGGCTCAGCCCACCAATAGCTTCGTGTATTTGCTCAGCCAATTCGCGTGTGGGTGCGATAATCAAGGCGCGGACACAACCGCGCGGCCCTTGCATCAGTCGCTGCAAAATCGGCAGCACAAAAGCGGCAGTTTTAGTGGATATCCGGAGATTCCTCCATGCCTAAAAAAACTCATAATTTTGCCTTCGGCAAAATTATGAGTTTTTTTAGTTTTGAGTTTGTCCAATTTACGCTGAACCAAAACACAAGAAAAGAAAAGATTTCATAGCATACTTACGTCAGTTATATAAGCAAGATTTAAAGTTAATCTTTCCTTCTAAAAGTTCCTTAAGCTCGTTGTAAGTAAAATCTTTTGATTTCGATAAGAAACGTTGAGGTGTTTTATCCCATGATTTTTACAACGAGTAAAATACTCTTTTGGTGACGGTTTAGTGACGGTTTTTTAGGGAGGTCAAAAGTCATAAGCGCTTGATATGTAAGGATGTTTTGGCGGGAGCGTGTGGGAATCGAACCCACCTATCCTGCTAAAAAGCAGGACAGACCGGATTTGAAGTCCGTCGCCGACACCAGCCGACATGCACTCCCTCTACAAGCTACATTATATCAATTTCATGAGATGAAGGACAATACTTTCTCAGCAGGAAACTAAGCGTTGTGTGTTTCGGGACTATTTTTTGATGCCCTGAACGAGGCTACGATATCACGGGGTGTTAACACACCACCGGAAAAGAGTATTTTAAACGCCTCTTCTACAGTGAGATTGGTATCAGTAACAGTATCTTCAGGGGCCAGTATTAAAAACCCTGTCGTTGGATTTGGTGTAGTCGGAATAAATATACTGACCATCTTCTTTTCGCCGTTATACTCTGTAGTGCTCGTAATAAATCCAATAGATTTTGTACCTTCTTTCGGGAAGTCTACAAGAACGACACGTTTAAAAGCTTGTTTTCCCGGCAGGCTTATTGAATGGATTATCTGTTTTACTGATGAATAGATATTTCTAACAATAGGGGTTTTTGTAAGAAGGCTTTCAAAATAGTTAATGATCGCCTTACCCACAAAGTTGGCAGCAAAAATACCAATAAAATATAACGTCATAAAAGTGAGGATAATTCCAAGAAACGTAATAACAAATTCATCAAAATGAGTTTTGGGAGAGATGCCGTGAAACAGGAATATCTTCTTTATAATAGGTGAAAGTAAGCCTCCTACAAAACCAAAGAGAAATTTGACAACGAAAAAGGTTACATATATTGGCAGGATTAATAATAATCCTGTCAACATCCTTTTCCTGACATTTCTTTTAAACTGTGCAAATATACCTAATTTTTTTTCTTCCATAACTTATAGTAAACATTAATAATAAAATTCATTTAGAAGCAGGTGGATTTCCATATAAACGCAATAATACCGGCTAAGATAAAATTAAAATCGGCAATTGTTTCGAGTATTAGTCCTTCAGATATAATTCCCTTATAAAACAGGTACTGATAAGCGTAAGCGTAAGCAACACAGGGTAACAAGTAGTATCCCAGCGTAGTTGTCCACCCCAGGAATGGACTTACAGTCAGGAGAATAGCGACTAATGCTGTGATAATAGTGAGAATGAGCTTCGTTCGGTGTTTTCCAATTGCAATGGGTATTGTCTCTTTTCCTAAGATGCGGTCTCCCTGTATGTCTCTGATATCAAGAACTACCGCCCTGATAAACGCAACACTAAAGGTAAATGCCAGGGCGACGGAGAGTGACGGCATAAAGGATCTGTTGGTATCAAGGAATGGTATAAATGCTGTGCTGACAGCCCATGCAATTCCATAAAAGATCTCTTTTGAACCGGGTATTTGCTCAAGACTTCTATACCGGATAATACGGGATAGACTTTTTGGTATTATTTCTAACCGGTAGAAAATACCGAAAAGACTGGCTAAGAAGATACAGAAGAAGATAGATTTACTAATAATGAAGCCCAGAATGAATGATGCGACCGCTCCGGCTATTCCGAGGCCAACAAAAAGGGTTTGTTTCTTTTCGTACAACTTTGCCCGTGCAGGTTCATTCAGTGCTACAGCATCTTTGTTGGAAAAATGGTTCAGGACCTGCATGGAAAATATAAAGAGTGCTGCTATGAAACCAAAACTTAACCTTGGTTGAATACCGAGCAGTGCAGAACTCGCATAACTTAAACTTGCAGCCCCGAAGCCCACATAAACACAGCTTCCGACAAAAAAGCTGATGATATTCTTTAGAGTAAATAAAAATTTTTCACATGTGTTGACTTTGTACGAGTGTACCTTTTCAACTACCCTTTTAATCATCCAGTGAGGTGTTGAGGCACCTGCGGTTACCCCAATGGTATCGTAATCTTTTAGTAAGTCGAGATTGAGTTCGGCATCCGTCTCTACATGGATAGTTGGAGTTCCCTGGGATTCACATATCTTAACGAGCCGTGTCGTATTGGCGCTTCCTCTTCCCCCCACAACAATCATGGCATCTACAGATTTGGAAAGACTGATAACCTCATCCTGACGTTTATACGTGGAACTACAGATCGTCTCAAAGGATTCTGAGTTTGGATAGCGATTCTTAATCCTTTCTATCGCTTCTTTAAACATACGTCTGTCCTGGGTTGTTTGAGCAACAATACAGACCTTATCCATTGGCGGGAGTTCTTCTATCTCTTCCAACTCCTGTACTACATGTCCCTTCCCTTCAGCATAACCAAGCAGCCCGATAACTTCGGCGTGTCCTTTGTCACCAACAATTATTGTTGAGTATCCCTGGGCAGCGTATTTCTTGATTATGGATTGGACCCTCATAACATGAGGGCAGGTAGCGTCACAAACCTTTGCCCCCATATCCTCCATCTCTTTTCTTCGGTCCGGTGTTACTCCGTGTGCCCTGATGATAACAGTACTTTTCGAAAGATTTGTTTGTCCTTTAACGACCTGAATTCCCCGCTTTTCCAAATACTCAAGTACCTGTGGATTGTGAATTAAAGGTCCGTCTGTATAAACATTACCATCGCCGTTCTTTTCATTTGCAGCGTCTAAAAGGATATCCATTGCCCGCCGAACACCCATACAAAACCCGGCAGTTTTAGCGACCTTTACCTTCAAGTTCTTTCCTCTGATAATAAAATGATAAAAAGATTTACCTTACTCCGAAAAGCCTGCTTTAACAGTATGATGTGAGATAACCCAAAAGGATAAAAAACGATTTTAGATAATGCAAGGATCATGATATATCTTCTTTACTCTATGGTGTGTCTCAATATTAACCTGTCTTACTAGAAGGGTTTACAGGCCTACCAAAGATGGGCACAATTGTATCAGTTATCATATGGTATGTCAATATTTTAATCGTACTCAATATACCCATTCCCTGCAGGTTTTCACTTGCCATATAATTAACCATTTTCCTATAATAGTTAATTACAGAATCACAAAAATATAAATTATATCTGTATCTTAATATCATATGCTTTTTCTTAGTTCCCTATTATGGATAAAAATAAGGTTCTTGTAGCTATACCGATATTCAATGAAGTAGATGTGTATACCCTTGTTAAAAAGGTTAAACATTTTTCTCCTGATATAGTAGTCATAGACGATGGTTCTACAGACAGGTCTTTTCATAAAGAGTTAAAACATATTGAAGGTGTCCGGCTAATCACCCATACAAGGAACCTTGGATACGGGAAGACGATTATGGATGCATTTGGATTTGCTGTAATGAACGGATATGAATATATAATAACTATTGATGGTGATGGACAGCATGAACCTGAAGAAATATTGCTATTCCTGAACGAGATACCATTCGCTGATTGTGACATTTTATCAGGATCCCGGTATTTTTTCCCATTAAGAATAGGACAGGAAGTTCCGCCTGACCGATATTTCATTAATCAGGAGATTACCCGTATAGTAAATCGTATAACCCATTTTCATATAACAGATGCATTCTGTGGTTTTAAGTCATATAAGGTTGAGGGCTTAAAGTTACTGCGTTTGACAGAATATGGATATGGTATGCCATTGCAACTGTGGCTGCAGGCATGGAAGGCCGGCTTGCGGGTAAAAGAGATACCTGTTAAGCTTATCTATAAAGACCCTGCAAAACAATTCAGGGGTATTCTGGAGGATCCTGATATAAGGCTCCGCTATTATAAAGATATCATAAAGAGAGAGCTTGCCTATACCCAACAGATAAGGACGGTACAGCGGAAAACGAAGAGCAAGACCTGTTTTAAAATTACATCATGATATTGAAAAGAAATACATCTCCCACGGCCCTTTATGTACACATCCCGTTTTGTGCAAAAAAGTGTTGTTATTGCGATTTCAATTCGATAGTATCAAACCAAAAAATGATTGATCAGTATCTCGATGGTATCGATAAAGAGCTAAGGATGTTAAAATCGCGTTTTCTATTTCATACAGTGTATATAGGAGGTGGGACGCCCAGTTTATTAAGTGAAAATCAATTAGAAAAGCTGCTGGACAGTATTTGCCGCTCTGTCCTGGCTTCTGAAATAAAGGAGTATACGGTTGAAGCCAATCCCGGCTCATTAACAATGAATAAGATCGGATTGTTTAAGGAATCTTTGGTGAACCGCATAAGCCTGGGAGTACAGTCATTCCAGGATAAGCAGTTACAATTTCTCGGACGTATTCATTCAGGAAACGATGCCAGGAATACCTTTCATTTATTGAGGGATGCAGGTTTCAAAAATATTAACATCGATCTTATATTCGGATGTCCGAATCAGTCTCCTGATGACTGGAAAAGAGATTTAGAGATCGCAGTTGAACTAAACCCGGAACATATATCAACGTATGCGCTTACTTACGAGGAGGGAACGGCGCTTACCAGGGATTTAAAGAGCAGGGTTGTCAGGAAACTTGATGAATATATTGAATTAGCGATGTATAAAACAAGCATAAACTACTTGAGATTGAATGGATATAATCACTATGAGATCTCAAACTTTGCAAAAACCGGATATGAATGCCTTCATAATTGCATATATTGGAAAAACGCGGAGTATATTGGTGTAGGGGTAGGGGCTTATTCTTTTGTCAACGGTGTAAGGACTTCGAATGAGAAAGATGTATTTGTATATATGAGTAAGGTGGATGAAAATAAAAATACAACATCCTTTCGGGAACAACTAACTCCCGGTCAATATGCATCTGAGACGATTATTATGTCTTTAAGACTACGCCAGGGTATATCAAATACCGATTTTTATGAGCGGTTTGGATATAAGATTGAGGATCAATTCGGGGATACGATACGTAAGTTAACAAAAGATGGGTTGATACACTACGATGAAAGATTAACACTTACGGAAAAAGGATTGTTTGTTGCGGATACGGTAATGACAGAATTTTTATAAATTTTTACGTAAGGAGCTATGAGTTTGGTAAGTGCCACGGAAATTAAAAAAGGGACGGTTATTAAACTGGATAATGAATTATACCTGGTAGTTGATTACCAGCACGTAACACCAGGAAACTGGCGGGGTATGGTACAGGCAAAGCTAAAAAGCCTGAAACAGGGAAACGTCATCCAGAAACGGTTTCGATCTACCGATAAGCTTGAAGACGTATTCCTGGACTATCGGGTAATGGAATACCTCTATAGAGACGGTGATAATTTTTGTTTTATGGATACAGAAAATTATGAGCAGGTATTATTGCCTAAAGAGGCGGTCGAGGACACTATTCCTTATATGACCTTAAATAGCCAGGTAAGGATTGCCTTTTATGAGGGGAAGGCTATTTCAATCGAGTTGCCAACATCCGTTACTCTAAAGATTGTTGAGACAGACCCGGGTATGAAAGGTGATACGGTTGTAAATGTTTATAAACCTGCAAAACTGGAGACCGGCCTTATTGTTAAGGTACCGTTGTTTATAAATAATGGTGAAAGGATCAAGATAGATACAAGAACTGGTGAATTTATCAGCCGGGAATAGTACCGGTTCCTTATACCTGTTACAATACAAGATTGTGTTATCGTGCTGATTTTTGTATCGTAGTTGTTTTGCTGTACATATTTTACCTTACTTTTGTCTTTTACTTATCAGTCCATATATCATAGAGAAAAGGATCACAGAGATGTCTATTGACGAGTCAATAAAGACCTATGGTGCAAAAATAGATCGATTGTTAGAGGAACTTATTCCTCCTGACAAAAAGGATTATTTGAGTGAGCCGATATGGCACCATATGAATACAGGAGGAAAAAGGGTGAGGCCCGCACTCTGTTTGATTACCTGTGAGGCCCTGGGTGGGGATCCAAAAGATGCGATACCTTTTGCCCTTGCCATAGAAGTAATGCACAATATGTTTCTTATGCACGATGACATTGAGGATGGCGATACCGTAAGGCGTGATCAGCCTACTGTATGGGTAAAATATGGTATAGCCAATGCGATTAATGCAGGAGATTATCTCCTTGCATGTGCGTATAAAAGTATACTGACAAGCTCTATAGCATTAGAGAAAAAGATAAAGTTATTAGAGGTATTTACCTTAACATATGCAAGGACCGTTGAAGGGCAAGCGATGGATATCGGTGCGAGGGCAGCGGAGGACTTCTCAGTTGATAAATATATGAGAATGGTTGAACTGAAGACGGGATACTATCTCGCATGTGGTATGGTTGGCGGGGCCGTTATATCCGGTGTTTCTGAGAATGTTGTTGATAAGATATGGATGCTTGGCAAGACAATGGGGCCCGCATTCCAAATTCGTGATGACCTCATAGACTTAACTCATGGTAAAGGGCGCGGAGGGGTGATTGGTTCTGATGTGAAGGAAGGGAAAGCGAGTTTTCTCTATTCCTATGCCTTAGAGGTAGCTTCGGCAGAGGATAAAAGGTCCCTCTCTAATATTATGGTAAAACTTCGGGACGAGACAACAGATAATGATATACAGTTTGTACTGGATATCTATAAGAAATATAATGCAATTCAATATGCTCAAAATTATGCAGAACAGCTTGTACAACAAGCTTATAAAACAATAGATGAGATTCCTATTGAAAATAAAACAATATTTAAGGAAATTGCGTCGTTCATGGCTCAAAGGTTATCTTGAATAATTCAGATAATCCGTGTGTACTTGGTAGTATGGGTTTTTATTTGGAGAATACGATGGGTGTGATTGGAAGAAACTTATCTGTAATAACCATTACTAGTGCAGTATCATTTTTGGCTTTCCTGGGAGGATGTGATAAAAAAGAAACATCTGGAGTTATACACACAGGTGAGGACGTTGTTACAGGAGAATATTCAGATACCGTAGGGTCAGATACTGTTCAGGAGGACAAAAAAGAGATTAAACTCCCGGAGAATATGACTGCAGAGGAATATTATCAATTTGGATTGGAACGTATCAAAAAGGGAGGATTTGACGAAGCGATTGCAGCATGGGAGAAGGTACTGACGCTTGATCCTATGATGTTCAGCGTATACGATAAGCTCGGAAAAGCTTATTATACCCAGGGTAAGTTTCATAAGGCAGCAGAAGTATACAGGAAACAGTTAGACATAAGACCTAATGAACCAATGACATACTTCAGTTTAGGTGTCGTTTACCGCATGAATGAACAATATGAGGACGCGGTCGAGATGCAGATGAAGGCAATATCCCTGAAGCCTGAATTTGCTTCAGCATATAATGAACTGGGCCTTACCTATTGTAAACAGAGAAGATTAGAGGAGGCTATCGAAGCTCACAAACATGCCCTCGAACTGGATCCCGGGCTGGGAGCAGCGCACAATTACTTAGGTGTTGCTTATCTATTAAAAGGAATGAATGCCGAGGCTGAAATGGCATTTAACGAGTTTAAAAAGTACGAAGCGGGGAAAAATATGCCTTCTCAACATGGTGCGTTTTCTCATTAGAATACAAGCACCTAACCGTGCGGCCGCATCCCTTGCAGGGATGAAAAACATGGGGATAAGGATAAGCTCCGGAGGGGGATGAAGGGCATATGCATCAAGCTAAAAACTTTTTGTATCTAAGAACTACTCTCCTATAGTATCTAAAGGATAAAACAGAACATATCTCCAATCGTTGGAAGATATTTTTGCAGGTAATGCCTTACTCTACTTGTCTACTTGTCTACTTGTCTACTTGTTCCCAAACTCTCTTCTCCTCTTGTTCCCAAACAGAGTTTGGGAACAAGCCTGTGGCAGGCCAAGTAGAGACGCAAGATTTTGCGTCTCTACTAAGGCTCAGCTTGATGCATATGGGATGAAGGGGGAGGGATCTTTTGTCTTTTCTTTCTCCTCTTCCACGCCCTGAATTATCTCATCACCTGCATGAATATTTTTAAGAACCTCTTTACCTGAAAACCTCTTGAGTGTCAGACCGAAAGTTCCGGAGGCTGACATGAATGCTCTGAACACGGGTATAAAACAACGTCTCCAGGGGATTTTTTTATTGATCATTCTCTTCGGCATTATGAATGTGCCGGATGGGCACATTTAATGTTTGTCCAACACTTGGCAAACGCAGCTTTAAGGTATGAGCGGACCCCGGTTTTGCATTTACATATTCGTAAATCTTTAATGTCTGCGGCTGCCATCGGTTTGTCTTGACGGGGATCTCTTTTACCAGTTTAAATGGACCTGAATCCAGGAAGGACCGCAGCTCCTGATGGATTTTAATCCCTGTCCAGTCCTCACGCTCAACGACAATATATACGATACCATATTCATCAAAAATCTTTTCTATGTCTTCGCGTGAATGAGCATGAACCTTCAGCCAATGTCCAGGGGTAATTGACGAAGAGGTGAGAAGCTTATCTCCCCTGAGTATATACATCGGTTTTTTATCATTCAGGGACCGCATGAGGTAAATGAAGTAATTTTTATGACGACCATCGAAAAAGACAACCGGCATTTGATTTTTTTGTAACACATATTGAACGGCTTCATCATAACCCGTAATATAGAAGAGCGGTGTTGTATAAACGGAAATTATTTGATAAATTACCGTGGCCGTTAAAACAAGTATACCCACGATATAATACGGTTTATATCTTTGAAGATAGAGTACCGGTAGGGCAGCAAACAGGCAAAATGCCGGTATCCAGAATATTGTGTATCGTTTTGTCTTAACATTTAAAAAGGTAAAAAAAACATATACACAGATAATTAAAAGGACAAAATACAAACTTCGTTTGTCACGTCTCCATAGTGCCCATCCAAAACCACCGCAGCAGAGAACAATAAGAGGCCATGATATATGGAACTTGACAAGTATGGAAAGGTAAATTCTCAGATTTTCCCATGACAACTTGGAATATTCTGCGTGTCCGATGGATTGGTCTATATTTTGATTACCAAGCCAGAAGGTAATTATCGCGAGGGGAGCAATGAGGATCGCAGTAAGTACACCGGATATCCATGTTTCTTTACGCTTGATAACGTTTATGAATTGTCTTCGTACAATAAGATAGAGTATAAACCAGGGTATGATAAAAATTGTTGTTTGTTTTGTCCATACTGTGAGGCTAAAGGCAATTGCTGTTGCATAGAGAAAAACGGGTTTTTCGGTTTCTGTGTAACGATAAAAAATATACGCGGTAAGCATAGTCATGGATAATGCCGGGATCTCAGCCATCGTATACCAACCCCATTGAACTACATACGGCGTAGTTACCAGGAGCACAGAGTACCAAAATGCAGTTTGTGTATTAAACATACGCTGTACGAGTTTAAACCATGCAACGATGCCAACGATTGCGAAAAGTACTATTGCCAGGCGGCTGCTCCAAATATTAATACCGAAGAGGGCATTACATAATGCCTCAATAAACGGGAAGAACGGCGGATGGTAGCCAATGCTTATGGCAGGATATTTGGCATAATATTCAGCGGTAAAATTATAGATATTGTCTATTGGCATTTCACGCAGGAAATCAAGAATAAATACTCCGTCCATTAAATGCCTTTCAGCATCTGCAAAACCGCTGATTGTTGGATTATGAACCCCTCGCAAAAGTAGTATGGACATGAGGAATATGATGGAGATTAAACAGAGCCTCTCATTCCATGTTTGGTATACAGGGCCATTCTGTTTTTTTATAAAGACGCTGAACATTTTCTTATATAACCCTCCTCATGAAGTGATGCGATAATTTTATTTTTGTAAAAAAATGTTTCATGTTGTTTTCTCATGGTACTCTTCTTCAATATTAATGTTCCATACATTATCCTTATTCCTTATACCATGAATGATGTTTTCAACTGCAACTATTGCAGACATCATTGAATGATCCTGATTGTTGTAACGATGCATGCCGTTTCTGCCGATAAGATACAGATTATCGATTGTCTTTACGTATTCAATAAGCTTGTACAGGCAATTATAACTGCCTATATATGATGGATAGGCCTTTGGTACCCGTATAACACAGCCGTCTTTCACATTATTTGAATGAATGAAATTAAGCTTTTCCAGTTCCTGAATACAGAATTGGAGAAAGTTTTTATCTGGCATACTCCATAATTCATCTCCTTCATTACAAAAGTATTCTAATCCTAACCAAATATCATTCTCTTGAGCAACCATATACGGACTCCAATTGTTGAACACCTGAATTCTTCCGAGCTTTACGTCTTTTTCCTGAACATATATCCAGTTGTCAGGGATGATGTTGTTTACTGTTTTGAATTTTGTTGTGTTTTTGACTTTTAGTTCCTGTGTTAAAATCCCCGCAGTTATAAAATCTCTGTATACAAGGTTTAAGGCAATGTCCATGATTTCTTTATCAGGTGAAGGTTGTATTCGGGCGATTAGATCCTTTATTGGTATTGCAGAAACTGTATCCTATTTTCAGGGTTTTTCTAAGACCGAGATTTTTTATCGTTTGTAATTTTAAGGAAATCGGGTAATCATAAAATTTTCGTAAATAAAAAATTCTCGACAACCGGTTCCTGTGCAGCAACACTTTATGTTCCTTTTCCGGATCGGGAGGGGGTTCTGTCCAGATGTTACCATTTTTTATTATTTTTCGTTTTACTTCATGTGAAACAGGAATAACCCGTTTTAAAATCCTGTCATCTTTTGCCGGGGCTCCCTGTAAGGGGAGTATATTACACCACCAGTCCATAATCCTCCTGGATTTTGAAAAAAAACGGTGCCCGCCAATATCTATCCGGTTTCCCTTATATTTTACCGTCTTTGAAATACCCCCAATATCGTTTGTCATCTCATACACAATAGGTACTATGTCTGTTTTATCAAGCAGTTCATATGCTGATGTTAAACCCGCCGGTCCGGCTCCAAAGATAATTGCTTTTTTCTGTTTATGATTTGACATAATCGATCATGCAGAGGTATGAACAGGGAGTAGGAAAGAAACGAAATTTTTAACTCATTAATCTTACCATACGAAATCTTTTGGCGGAGTGGATTAGCCAACAAATCACAAAGGTTCCACCACTGTAGAAGTAATAAAGGAAATGGGAAAAGATTGCCAATAATAAGAATCTAAAGCCTTTTAAGGTGTAAAAGAAACGATAAAGCTGGCTGTTCAGCAGTAAAATATTCATCGTGATGAGGATAAAGGTAAAATACAGGGCTGCCGCAGAAGGCAGGAGGTTATAATGAAAGTTACTGCGTAGTGTTATTCCTGATAAGGTAACGATAATGCTTGCAGCAATGATAAAAAATATTCGCACCATTACATTCCACCCCCAGCTCCTCGTTTTGACAGGAGGAATTTTAAAATAGAAATACATAAAATGAGAAACAAGAAACAGTATCAGAAGTATGTGTTTTACATAATAATATACAATTGTATTAGGAATACAGATGAAGAGTTTTTGATTAAAAAAGAAGAAGGTTGTTATGGTGAATGTAAATCCCGAAACAACACAAAACAGTATTGGCAATAAGAATTTTAAATGTCGTCCTTTCTCCAAGAGTTGAAGTATACGCAGATAAAAAATAACAAAATTGACGATGAGAAAAATAATAACACCTGAGAATTTGATATAATAATAAAAAGATCCCGGGGGAACATGAGAGAAGAGCTTGTATTCGAGCAAGAAGAATACAGCCAGCCCGGCAAGAAGCCCAACGCAAAGTGAACTTATTAAAGACTTTTCTTAAGGTTTAGTCCTTTTGGCATTTTCTGCGATGTCAGGATTAAATTTGTCCAGGGAATAGCACGGCAGAAGATATCTGTGTAGAGGAGTGAATAAACCCCCCATCTCTTCAGGTGTTTTACCTGGAGCTCTTTTATCAGTAAGATCCTGTAGCCTTGCTTGCTTATCCTACTTATCCTAAGTCCTAATTCTACGTCTTCAATGGATGGTTTCGTATACTGTACGGTATTAAATCCTCCTACCTCACGAAATACTTCCTTTCTGACTGCACCACACCCCGCCCAAAATATATTTGCCTCATTGTATGAAGTTTGGTGAATAAAGTGATGAAAGAGGTTTTTATATTGTGAAAGGAAATTAGGGGCTGACGGTTGTTTATCGTATGAGCCAAACATTGCCCCGACCTCAGGGTGCTCTGTGAATTTCGATACCATACAACGTATTGAATTTTTGTTGATAACTACATCTGAATCAACAAAGAAATAAATCTCTCCGTTTGCATGCTGCGCACCGGCATTTCGTGCTGCTCCGGGGCCTGATTGCTTATCCATATGGATAACGTTTACTCCTGCTCCACAGGCTATTTTCGGACTATCGTCGGTTGATGCATCATCAACAACAATGATCTCATATGGAGAATAGTCTGATGATTTAATAGCATTAAGGCATTGTGGAAGGAATTGACTGCAGTTATATGATGGAATTATGACCGAGACTAAAGGATTTTTGTTCAACTTTACTGAAAACTCCATTCTAAAAAGAATGTACTTCCTGTACATTCATACGCGGTTGGTTAGTATATTTACCGATGAAAACCAAAGAGCTTTTCACCTGTTATGTATAGGAAAATATATGCCAAGTGATATCAGGCACTATTCAAATTTGTTTTCGAAAAATGATTTGTGATATTTAATGAAAGAAACATGCAGGGGAAAAATACCTTTTGTAAAAGTAACCGCATAATTCCATAGAAAAGAACCTGGAGTATCCCAGGGATGAAACCGAACACATCCACAACTGCTGCCTGTCTATTATTATCTCTCCCTTACGGGGAGAACGGAAAGATATGAGTAAGGATGAGCGCGATATGTATCAGGCTGAGGTATCTTCCTCACACAAAGACACGGAGACACAAAGAATAAAAATAAATTAAAGAAAATCACAGCACAAAAGAGAGTCCAGAGGAGCGACCTGTACTCTGTTTTACGGTATTTTAAAGATGTGGGTAAAAAGCCTATGGGTTTTATCTTTGAAACCCCAACCTGATTCAGTCGTATAGGAATTTTCATGAGATATTTATTAAGTTAACGCTTATGGGGATTAAGGGGGGGAGGGAATAAATTAAAAGTTGTTCATTTGGTTTTATAGTATAAGGAATGAGGTTTTGAAAAGCATATTTTCAATTTGTCTCTTAAAATCCTTACCACCTGGTCTTCTGAATACGTTACCTCGAACTTCGATGCAATAAGTTCTCTGACTTCTTTTGTCGTCCAGTAGGGCTTTTCTTTGAGGAGTTCATTCAGTTTCTTCATATTGTCTTCAGGAAGAAAAGACGGTCTGCCCGTTCTCTTCCCTTTGCTTTTTATTCCCTCGTATCCTTCTTCATTCCATTGTCTTACCCAGAGATATCCTGTAGATTCTGCGATCCCAAATATCTCACAAATTTTATCAAGTTCTCTGTGGAAATTTGCCAAGAAGTTCAAAAATACTAATTTCGTCCTTATTAAAGTATTTCTTTCTTTATTTACCAAGACTTTTATTTGTTCTGCATCCCTGACAACTATTCGTTTGCCTTTCATTCATTCTATCCTCTCGATAAGTTGATTATAATAAATTATGCGGAATACTAGAGCCTCTCAATTCATGTTCTTAAAGGAGATTAAAGGAAAATTATTTTCCGAGCTATTCTTATCGCTCATGATAATAGAGTAACTCTCTCATGTATATGTGGCATGTCACATTCATGTAGCGCTGCGAAGTGTGACATGGCACACGGAGGTTATATAATGGGAATATTCATAAATAAAAAGAATATTAATTCTTTATCGATAGTAAAAAGATCTTGTTCTGTAAGGCAGATAAGTGGATGGATTTGTCACCAAGGAGCACGAGAAGAAATATTGATAGGCTTCTTTGCTGTGGAATAGGAAATTAAATTTTGACTGTTTTAAAAGTAAAGTTAGAACGGTAAATCCTTTGCTGCATTACCCTGGTGTAACTACCCAAAAACGGTCGTAAAAGTTTTTATTCACACGTATTTAATGAACATATCAAACATAATAGATATTGTAAAATCTCAACTCATACAACATCTTTCCCTGGTCTTTATTGGAAATATCTTTGGAGCTGGAATGGGATTCTTAGCAGTGTTAATAGTCTCCAGGGAACTGACTGTTAATGATTTTGGACTTTTCAATATGGCGATATCGGTCATACTCATAACCTCGCGTTTATCAAGTCTTGGCATGGACACTACCATGATAAAGTTTACATCATCTTACCTGGTTATGAAGAAAAAGGCTGAGGCTAATTATGTATTCAGAACAATATTTCTTGCGAGGATCATCATAAGTTCACTTATTGCAGCAGTATTGTTCAGTACGGCTGATGCGTTATCTACAAAAATATTTCACCAATCGAACTTAACTTCGCTTTTAAAATTAGCAGCGTTTGGTGGTTTAATTATTTCAATACTAAACAATTTCAAATCAGTTTTACATGCATACCAATTATTCAGGAAATCTGTCATCTTACAGCTTTTCGTTGACTTCAGTAAGCTATGCGTGGTAGTCCTTTTAACTTTCTATTTGAAAATGAGCGCTTTCACTGCTGTTGCAATTTTTGCTTTTATGCCACTGTTAGGCATAACACTTGGATTTCAAAAAACTCATTACGAACTTTTCTCAGAAAAAAAACCCATAAAAAATCTCTTCCGTCAGCTTTTCTCTTATAGTAAATGGATGTTTATTAGTAATATTTGTAATTTAACACTTCCTTATGTTGGTATATTTATGATCTCAAGGACACTCGGTTATGAAGCAACGGGTATTTACGGATTAGCGCTGAATCTTGCCTATATCTTCCCAATAGTTATTTATTCGTTATATTCTGTACTGTTGCCGAAAGTTTCAAGATTCAGAGAAATAACAGAATTCAAGAGATATATAAAAGGCTCTTTAAAAGTCTCATTCGGCCTTGGAATATTTATTATTCCCTTCCTGTTTTTCTCTCATTCTCTTATACATTTCTTTTTTGGCCCGCGATATCTTGGTTCAGTTCCTGTTTTCAATTGGTTTTTGTTAGGTTATACAGTACTTATTATTATCACAACTATCCAGGTTGCATTACACTCTATCAATAAACCATATATAATAGCCATGGTTGATATTGTAAGCTTACTCGCGATGATTTTTGGGTGTTATATTCTCATACCTCTTCTTGGTGTTATTGCTCCAGCCATCATAATGTTCATAATAAATATGAGTAATTTAGGATTTCTTTCTATTTATACTTTTAAACAAATCAGTAGCGGTGTTGTAACATTTCAAAATGTGGATTAAACACAAAAAGTCTTACGGTAAAAAACTCAAGATTATAGGAAATCGTTCTTTAAGACGAAAAAGTAATAAGGAATAAAAACCGGCAGATGTTTTGGTTTTGCGTTCAGCAGTCCAAAAAGAAAGAGATTTTTAAGAAGGAGATAGGCCCTGCGAAATTGGAAAAATTGTTGCATAAATCGGGGTATTTTTCATAAACTGATACGAATTCTTTAAATTGTGTGTTAGTTTAAAACATAGTATAGTTGGTTCTTTGAATGGGATCCGTGCAATTACTGCGTGTGAATTATGATGAGGTTATAGTATTTACGTGGTGAAACCAGTCATCACTGAGACAGGGTGGCACGGACAGACGAGTTCATCCGTGCCAATGAAATTAATTCTGGTTCATGGTATTCGGCTTTATTTTTTAATTACTATAACAAGATTGTATTCCAAACGGGACGTAACCTCCTCTATACCCAGATAAACCGTACCGGTATACTGCTATCTTTCTGCATATATTCACCAGAAAAATACATGCCAAAACATAGGGGGGGACAGAAAAATTATTAGAAATACCGGGGATTTAAAAGGATTGTATTTTAAGGTATTCCCTGAGAACCGTTCTGAATACCTGCATTTTTATCTATCCTTCATTCCTTGCTTTCTTTGCTCTGGACCAAGTCTTGCAGTTCATATAAATTTGTTGTTAATTCCCACCAGCCGTTTTTGAATGTTGCATAGTCAGGGCCTGACATGGCCGATGCAAATCGAATAGAATTAGCATAGAAAAACCACTGAGTCATCCATTTATGCTCAATCATTTCATCAAAGGGATTTGATATATCCGCCCATCCTTCTTTCCAGGCCTTGAACATTAATTTTGTGGAGGATAAGACCATCTTATCTGTTTCGTTGAGGGTAGTCTCAAACTTCGTATAGTATTTATCGGCCCAGTCGGTATTATGGCAGTTCTTACATATCTTTTTCATTTCAGTTTTCCGGCGCACCTGTTCATTTTCATCAATGAGATACTCAGAGGCTGGCTCACCATCAAAGGCCGTGGGGAGAGCCAATCCGTCTTTATTCTTAATGAGATAGGTTCTTCCGTCTTTTGGTTGAGGATGGGAGTAGACAAAACCAAAGATTCGGACCCATAATCTTGCACCAAAATCATGGGTTCTCTGTACAACTGTTTTACCGGCAGGGGTAACTAAGAGACTGTTATGGCACGTAGCACAGGTAGGAACCTTAAAATCCTTTCCAATTATCCAGGGAACGGGGTCCCAATTCCATTCATGACCGCTTGAGAAGAAGATGTTCCCATGTTTGCTCTCCCGGTAGACCTCGAATGCAGGCACATCCGGTTCGAGATGACATTGAGAACAGGTGTAGGGTTTTCTTGCTACTTCAATTGAAAAACTATGCCTGGGATGGCAGGGGGTGCACGATCCCCGGCTTCCGTCCGGATTGATCCTTCCTACTCCGTGATTTGGCCAGTTTAAGAGGTTTGGAACCAGAATATCTCCTGTCTCGGTAGATATCGTTTTCATTCCGTCGACCGTAATCCTTGTACCATGACATGCATAACACGCTTCTGCCTTTGAGCTTTCTGAAGCCGGCAAATGGGTAATCTCAGTACCTTTTACTTCCTTTAAACCCATAATCGTTTCAACAAAACTATGGTAGAGGGGATTTTTCTGAAGATTTTCCAGTGCATAGGCCTTTTTGCTTACAGAGTACTCATTTACTTCAACAGGATGACAGGTTTTACAATCGTTGGGGGAAACAATTACATTGATGTTAAATCCAAAATGCTCAAAATTATCTTCGTGGGCAGATGGATTTCTGGTATGACACTCATAACAACCAACAGCTACCGAGCGTAAGGGCTCCGGCACGCTGTCATTTGAAATTCTTCTTTCCAATTCAGGTTTTTCAAGCGCTGCATCAGGGGTGATTTTTGCGTGACGGCTGTTCAGCCAATCCTCTACTATCCCCGGGGTGTAATTTCTGTGACATAATATGCATACTTGCGTCTCTTCGCTGAGAGGAACCGGTTTGGTTATTGGTTGTTCTTCTTCAGCCAGTATTGACGTAACAGGTAGAAACAATGAGATGAGAAAAAATGTATACGTAAGTGCTTGTTTCATTATGAAGACCTCCTTTTCGTATGCTAAACCTGGCTCCAGGTTTTACTACAATGGTATGCAATCAGTACTTTTATTCTGCCATCATATACCTTAAACAAAGAACATTCCACAGAAAATGCCTTATTTTCTAAAATCTATTCCCTCCTCGTCAGGGATTTTATTATCTCCATAACAATAAGTGTGAGCGAAGAGAATCCAAAGACAATAATCCAGTCGTAGAACCCTAAAGGTATCACATGAAAAATATCCCGGGTATAAGAGGTGTAGAGGATAGCAACGTGCAGGGCTAAAGAAAACATAGTTGCCAGGAGAAGTAGTTTATTGGTAAAAACACCGATTGTAAATACCGAATACCACACACTTCTACAGTTAAATGAATGGAATAGCTGCGCAATTACCATTACGGAAAAAGCAATGGTTCTTGCATGTGTGATATCTCCTTGCAATTCATATGGTATTACCCTGTCGGTAAACCAATTATCATAGAGAGTGAGAAATATGGCGCTGCCTCCATATAAAATGAAGAAATAAGCCAGAAGGGTACTTAAAGCTATCAGGAAACCCTGAACGAGGATTAAGGTAATAAAACTTTTCGTGAGGAATTGTTTTTCTGATCTTCCGGTTACCCTATGGACCGTAGAAGGATCTATCGTATCTGCACCCAATGCCAGTGCCGGTAATATATCTGTTACGGTACTTGTCCATACTATTTGTAAAGGGGACAGTGGTATAGGAAATCTGAAAATGAATGCAAAGAGTGTTGCCAGAATCTCTCCGAAATTGCATGAAAGTAGATAATGAACGGGCTTTTTTACGATATCGTAGAGGGGCCTTACCTCGCGAACGGCAGTTTTTGTTATCTCAACAGCCTCGATACCCCGGGGTATCTCAGTCCTTCTTATAAAATATTTTATTATCTCCATAACAAAAAATGTAAGAGATGAAAACCCGAAAATAACAATCCAGTCTTGCAATTCCAGCGTAACTACTTTAAAAATACCATTCGTATAGGGGATATAGATAATGCTTATCTGCAGGATAAGTGAAAAAAAAGCGGCCAGGATAAGTTTTTTGTTGGTAAACACCCCGACCTCAAATAGTGAACGTGTTGCGTTTCTACAATTAAATGATTGAAATAACTGCGATATAACCATAACAGAGAATGCAATTGTCCTTGCCTTTGCAAGATCGCCGGGGAACGTGCCACTGAAACAGCCGGATATTAACTCATTCGTAAACCAATGAAAGAGATTGCCCGGTTGTATGTTGCCTACATCACATAGAGTGAACATATACGCCAGAAGGGTGCTTACCGTTATAAGAAAGCCTTGCAGCAGGATGAGTTTACCAAGTGATTTATCGATGATCCGTTCAGTTGACCTCCTGGCTGGTTTTTCCATTATATGAGGATCCACGGTATCGACACCCAATGCTAGCGCTGGCAATCCATCAGTTGCAATATTCATCCATAGTATTTGTATGGGGAATAAGGGGAGGGGGAGATTAAGGACTGATGCAAAGAGCATGGTAAGTATCTCTCCCGCATTACAGGAAAGTAAGTAATGGATTGTTTTTTTTATGTTATCATAAATGCCTCTTCCCTCTTCAACGGCTGATACAATGGATGCAAAATTATCATCGGTAATAATCATATCAGAGGCCTCTTTCGTAACATCGGTACCGGTAATACCCATCGAGATACCAATGTTAGCCTCTTTTACTGCAGGGGCATCATTTACTCCGTCCCCTGTCATAGAGACAACAGCACCTTGTTTTTTCCACGCCCGCACAATTCGGAGTTTATGTTCCGGAGAAACCCGCGCATATACTGCTATCTTTTTTACTTCTTCCTTTAAGGCTTCATCGGAAAGGGTATTGAGTTCCATACCGTCGATGGCCTTTAATTTTTTCCTTAGAATGCCCAGTTCCTCTCCAATTGCACGTGCGGTATTCTTGTGATCTCCGGTAATCATAACGGTCATTATACACGCCTTCCGACAAGTAGCGACAGACTCCTTAACCTCCGGTCTTGGAGGATCAATCATGGCCAATAATCCGGCAAATATCATATCCTTTTCAACTGTTTCGGATATTGGTTTTGCAGGTTTATGGTCAATTGGTTTAAAAGCAACACCAAGTACACGTAAGGCGGACTCTGTCATTTTGTTGTTTTCATTCAGGATATCCCTTCGGTCACCGTCTGTTAAATCTCTTACTTCTCCGTTAATAGAGATTTTTGTACAATCTTTAAGAATAACATCCGGTGCCCCTTTTTCAAAAACCTGGAACGCAGAAGGTAATCCCCGTACTGTTGACATCTTTTTTCTTTCAGAATCAAAGGGGATTTCTGAGATAAGGGGGAATTCCTTTTCGATCGTTTCCTTAAAAATATCTGCCTTTGCGGCAGCGCTGATAAGGGCTCCTTCTGTAGGATCACCAATAATTTTCCATGTGTTATCTTCTTTTATAAGATGGGCATTATTGCATAGGGCAGCAACTTCAAGAGTTTTTTTCAGTGCTTCAGAATCAGTTTCTGAGGGAGGCATGCTCTGGTAGGAAAAATCCCCTTCCGGAGCATAACCAATACCCGAGACATCAAAGGTTTTGCCATTGGTATATATCTTTTTGACCGTCATCTCATTTTGTGTCAGGGTACCTGTTTTATCCGTACAGATAACATTGGCACAGCCTAATGTTTCCACTGCAGGTAATTTTCGAATCAGAACGTTCCGTTTTACCATACGCTGTACGCCCAGTGCCAATGCTATCGTTACTACGGCGGGTAATCCTTCCGGAATTGCTGCAACAGCAAGGCTGACTGATATGAGAAACGCTTCAAGAAGCGGATCTTTTTCCAGCCCCTTTCTCAAAATTTCTAAAAGAAAGACAACCGTTACGATTCCTAAACAGAGGTAAACTATTTTTTTCCCAAATGCTTGTAGTCTCAGTTGGAGCGGGGTTACTTCCTTTCCTGCCTCTTGAATAAGCCCTGCAATCTTTCCCAGTTCAGTATGCATTCCGGTTGATACGACAATAGCTGTGCCCTTGCCGTTGGTTACCGAGGTTCCCATAAATACCATATTTTCCCTGTCGCCGACCGGTAGCGACGGATCCTGGACTGGTTCTGTTGATTTGGTTACGGGTGTTGACTCACCCGTAAGTGAGGCTTCCTGGGTCATCAGATTAAAGGAAGAATATAACCGGGCATCTGCGGGGATATTATCACCTGCTTCCAGGAGAATAATATCACCTGGTACGATTTTCCGGGAAGGGATGGAATTCATTTCGCCATTTCGCAGTACTTTTGAGAATGGTGCTGACATTTTTTGCAGGGCTGCAATGGATTTTTCTGCACGGTATTCCTGAATAAAACCAATAATCGAATTGATAATGACAATTGCGATAATAGCTAATGCATCATCCAGTTCTCTCAAGGCTCCGGAAACCGCAGCAGCACCAATCAATACCCATACAATAAAACTGTTAAATTGCTCTAAGAAAAGCGTAATGGGAGAAAACTTTCTTTTTTCTTCCAGTTGATTATATCCATACTCATTAATTCTGTTTTTGACCTCTGTTTCAGTAAGTCCGGTATTGATATTGGTATCAAGGGATCTTATAACCTCGTCAGTCTGGAGCGTATGCCATGATGTATCAATCATTATGAGCAGTCCTCTTGAAGATATTTCGGTTCATGAATAAGAAGGTTATTCCTCTATGCTTTCTAGCGTATTTTATTCCTTCCATAACGGTAAATAGAAACGAGGAGAATCCAAAGATGATGAGCCACTCATTAAACGTTAAAGGGACTACCTTAAAGATGCTCTGGAAATACGGTGTGTATATAATTGCGATCTGTATGGATAATGAAAGTGCCGTTGCCAGGAGGAGTTTTTTATTGGTAAAGATACCGATCGAAAACAATGAACGTTCTGCACTTCTGCAGTTAAAAGAATGGAACAATTGTGATACAACCATGACGCAGAAAGCAACGGTTCTTGCCTTATAAAGATCGCCGCTTAACTTAAAAGGTATCACTTCATTGATAAACCAGTAATAGATATTGAAGTAACCGTACGTTACCGTACTGGTAGAATAAAGGATAAATAAATAGGCAAGAAGGGTGCTTGCTGCTATAAGAAAACCCTGAAAAAGGATCAGTTTACCAAGCCGTTTATCGACAATCTGCTCAGTTGACCTTCTTGCCCGGGATTGCATGATATTGGGATCTACCGTATCGATACTCAATGCCAGTGCCGGTAATCCATCGGTTGCCAGATTAATCCATAATATTTGAATAGGGAATAAGGGGAGGGGGAGGTTGAGAATTGATGCAAAGAGCATGGTTAATATTTCACCTGCATTACAGGAGAGCAGGTAATGGATAGATTTCCTTATGTTATCATAAATGCTTCTTCCTTCTCTTATTGCCGCAACAATAGAGGCAAAGTTGTTATCAGTCACAATAATATCAGAGGCGGCTTTCGTAACATCGGTACCGGTAATACCCATTGATATACCGATATGAGCCTCTTTTACTGCAGGGGCATCATTAACGCCATCGCCAGTCATGGCCACAACCTCACCATGTTTTTTCCACGCCTTTACTATCCTGAGTTTATGTTCGGGAGAGACTCGTGCATAGACAGATATTCCGGGTACCCTTTTTTCTAATTCATCATCAGAGAGTTCATCTAATGCTGTTCCCTCAATAATTTTAAAATTATCACGGAAAAAACCAAGTTCCTTGCCGATTGCCTGTGCTGTATTCCTGTGATCACCGGTAATCATAACAGTCATTATACCTGCCGTATGGCATATGGCAACTGCATCTTTCACCTCCGGCCGCGGAGGATCGATCATAGCTAATAATCCGATAAAGGTCATATCTTTTTCTATGCTGTCGGGTGCGATTTTAGCATAATTATGACCGGGAGTCTTACATGCAACGCCGAGCACACGCAGGGCAGATCCGGCCATCTGGTTGTTTTTTTTGAGAATGATTTCGCTATCTTTCTTTGTTATGGCCCTGATCTCTCCGTTCATGTAAATTTTTGTACAATCTTTTAGGACAATATCCGGTGCACCTTTTTCACAGACCAAAGTAAAGGAGTGCGGCGTATTTCTTACCGTAGACATCTTCTTTCGTTCCGAGCTGAAGGGAATCTCTGATATGAGAGGCATTACTCTTTCCAGTGCCTCTTTTGAGACACCTGCTTTCACAGCGGCACTTACAATAGCACCTTCTGTTGGGTCGCCAATAACTTTCCAGGTAGCATTCTCCTGTTTTAGTGATACATTACTGCACAATGTCCCAATTCCTAAGATGAATTTTACCGTTCGCCGGTCAATCTCTGAGACAGGTTTTTTGTGCAGGGTTATTTCTCCTTCAGGAGTGTAGCCTGAACCTGAGATATCAAAAGTTTTACCACCGGAAAATATCTTTTTAAGGGTCATTTCGTTTTGAGTTAATGTACCAGTCTTATCTGAACAGATGACCGTAGTACATCCGAGGGTTTCCAGCGCATGCAGTTTTCGTATCAATGCATGGTGTTTTACCAAACGCTGTACACCAAGCGCCAGAGAGATTGTTACTATAGCTGGTAATCCTTCGGGAATAGCAGCGACTGCAAGGCTTACTGAAACGAGAAATGATTCTAAAAGCGGATCTTTTCTCCAGAGTTCTAAAAGAAAGACGATGGTTACAATTCCCATGCATAAATATACGAGCTTTTTCCCAAAGGCTTGAAGTTTACGTTGAAGAGGGGTCTCTTCCTTCCCTGCTGTCTGAATAAGACCTGCTATCTTTCCTAGTTCTGTACCCATCCCTGTCGATACGACAACACTGGTACCCTTACCACCCGTGACAGAAGTGCCCATAAATACCATATTCTTCCTATCTCCAATAGGTAAAGAGGGATTGGAGATCGGCTCTTCTGATTTCCCTACAGGTGTTGATTCGCCGGTAAGCGATGCCTCTTCTGTTCTCAGGTTAACAGCAGAACAGAGCCTGCCGTCAGCAGGGATATAGTCGCCGGCTTCCAGCAGGATAACATCGCCGGGTACAATTTCTCGTGAGGGAATGGAATGTACCTCTCCGTCGCGTTTGACCTTGGAAAACGGTGTTGATAATTTTTGCAAAGCTGCAAGGGATCTTTCTGCACGATATTCCTGTATGAACCCAATAATCGCATTGATAATAATGATTGCAATAATAGATAAGGCATCATCCAGTTCTTTTAAAATCCCGGAAACTACGGCGGCTGCAATTAATACCCATACAATAAAGCTGTTAAATTGCCCTAAGAAAAGCAGAAAGGGAGAAAATTTCCTTTTTTCTTCCAGTTGATTATACCCGTATTCTGCAAGTCTTTTTTGGGCTTCACTGTTGCTCAGTCCGCTTGTGATATTGGTACCGAGTTCCTGTATTACTGCATCAACGGGTATTGTATGCCAAAGTATATTAGCCATGCGTATTCTGAGAAGGCTTTTGTGCCTTTGCCGTCATAAGCCCCCATAACCAGTTAATTTTATATCGGTCAACGTGTACCTGTATGCATCCGGTATTCCGGAGTATCTGTTCGCATGTGCGTTTTCCGTATGTTTTGAAATGAGCACGATTCAACAAACGCAGAAAAAGATCGCATATACGACATGCAATATAGTCATCACACCAGTCGGTAATTATGATTTTTCCACCTGGTTTAAGGATGCGGATAATTTCCCGTATGCACTTTTGAGGTTTATGTAAATAGTGAAAAACGTTACAGGAAACCACGGTATCAAAACTGTTTGAACGGAAGGGCAATTCCTGTGATTGTCCTGTAATAAGATGGCTTTTCTTTATGTGTTTTTTATGTGCAGCTTTCAACATTTCTCTGCTAAGATCTATTCCGACTAAACAGACTGATGGATACCGAAGTGAAATTGCCTGAAGTAATGAACCTGTACCGCATCCTATATCAAGGAGCTTACTATCCGGTTTAATATCTAATCGTTTCAGTGTCTCCTGAATGGTTTCGGCGATATAAAAGGACCAGCGTCTATCGTATTCAGGGGCCAGGTGATTATATTCCCGAATGATTGCATCGGTTCTCGCTGCGTTATGATTGACAGTGTCCATTGCTAGTACACTGTCAATTTTATTGTTGTTGGCATTTGTTATCTTAATTTCCATTTTTTAAAATAGTTTATAATACAGTCTATAATTATAAATCACATTGATAATGTACTGGTATCTTAAGAACTATATACTACATTAAACCTTCTATGCTTTTCTAAGATGAGTATTGTAATACCAATATACAGCCTGATACAAGAGGTATCAATCTTTAAAATATGTACATATCGGAATGCAGTTTTAAAACGTACTCTTTCATATTCTGTTCGGTCTTATCTGTTGAATATTCTATACAGAACACTATCGCTGAGGAAGGAAGGTAAGAAAAAAATGAGGAGAACATCTCAGGAAAGCAGGAATGGCAGGAAGGGAGAAACAGGAAAGAGGAAATTGATAGGATGTGAGAACACTCTATCTTTACTGATCAGGACCTTCTTGTTTTAAGTCCTTGGAGGAAAGAGAATCATTTTTCCTGAATTTCCTGCTTTCCTGAGATGCTGTAGTTATCGTTCATAAGAATTGAAACCAAATCTATCAAGAAAACATCCTTATTTCATTGGAATAATCTCATCTAAATTTGATTTCGATGTTTGTTTCTCGCCATATTTCTGAGAATTTTGTATATTTTCGTTACCAATTCCATATCTTTCATCATGAGTAATATATTCATGATATAAACCATTCAATCCCTTCTTACCAGTCTCTTTTCGTGTAGGTATTGTTCTGCCTGTTTCAGTTTGATTTTCGCCAATTATGACAGGGTCTTTTCCTGTCTCTTTTTTATTCCCAACCTCTATTGCAATCTTTTCTACAAGTGCTAGCAAACAATTTGCCTGTGCAGATAATTCCTCACTGGCAGCCGCAGCTTCCTCTGCAGTTGCAGCGTTTTGCTGCACTACCTGGTCCATCTGATTTATAGCCTTGCCAACCTGTTCAACGCCCTGTGACTGTTCTTGTGATGCGATGGCTATCTCATTTACCAGATTGGTTACCTTTTTCACATTTGACACAATTTCCTTCAGTGTAACTCCTGCCTTTTTTGTCAGTTCGGCACCATTTCCAACCTTTTTAGTACTATCCACAATAAGTTGGTCTATCTCCTTTGCTGCACCTGCACTTCGCTGGGCAAGATTTCTCACCTCCTCTGCAACAACGGCAAACCCCTTGCCATGCTCACCGGCCCTTGCTGCTTCCACTGCCGCATTCAACGCCAACAAATTGGTCTGAAACGCAATATCATCAATAACCTTAATGATATTTGCAATCCTTTTGCTGGTATCGCCGATCTCACCCATTGCCGAACTAAGCATCTCCATAGCATGATCACCTTCCTCTGCTGATGTATTGCAGAGATTTGCCAAACCGGCGGTTTCCATGGCATTGTTTGCGTTCTGTTTGACCATTGAAGATATCTCTTCCATAGATGAAGATGTCTGCTCAATTGAAGTAGCCTGTTCGCTGGTACCTTCCGCCAGGCTTTGACTTGATTCTGAGACCTGACAGGCTGCCGAGGCAATCTGGGACGAACTTTCTGTTAGCTCGGTGAGTAGTTTCTTAAAGAGGCCAGATATTTTACTGGTAATCCTGAGCACTACAAAACCAAGTCCTGACACAAATCCAACGGCCACGATACCAATGACAAGATTCATCTTCTTCAGTGCAATTGCTGATGCGAATGCCTCATTTTTATCAATCTCGGCTATTATTGCCCATTTTAAATTATCAATACTCAAAGATGCATAGGAACTTAACACGATTTTACCACGGTAATCCACTGTTTCCTTACAATCACTTTTGCCTGACAAGGCATCGGCAACGGCCTCGGTCTTTATCTGATTTACCAGGAGTGTTCTCTTCTCTGAAAATCTGGAATCGGATCGCATAAACATGTCATGACCCACAATATATGTTTCACCGGTTTCTCCCAGTCCTGTTCTTTCTGTCATAATGTGGTTAATTTGATTGATTGGTATCTGAAGTGCCAGTACGCCTGATTTATTAAACCCATCGTTTATTGGTGCCGCTATAAATGCAGCCGGTGCAAAATTAGATGGCGCATACGGTTCGAAGTCGATCATCTTTACAAAACCAGGTTCGATACTACTGTTGACTTCCTTAAAAAGCCTGGCCAAATTCGTATTTGCGTATGGCCCCACAAGCAGATTTGAAGCAAAGTCAGATTCTTTACAAACAGTATACAATATATCACCTGTTTCAGCGTCAATCAGGAAGATATCGTAAAAGCCGCTCTTCTCTAACAGATTTTTGAAAAAAGGATGATACTCTGCATGGAAATTGCTATATCCGCTTCCGTCAAGCGCACTGAGATATTCGGCAGTCTTCTTTTCATTTATATAAGGATTTTTTTTGACGTAAAGTTCGTATGCCTTTTCAGGACCCAATTCACGGAATGCACTTTTCAAATCTTTTACGGCTTCGTTAATGGTGGGAACACTTGATAATGCAGATATTTGAGCACTTATTTTTTCAAAGTATCCTTCTAACTGCCTCTTTTTTATATCCCGCACGGATATCAAATGTTGAAAAGTTTGTTCTTGAAGAGACTTATTGGCAATATGATAGTAGAGAAAACCACTAACAATTAAAGGCAATAAACCTGCAACGATAAACAGCATCAGTATCTTTACATTAAGGGTAATTTTCATTTTTTTCCTCCTATTGATTTTTTAAGAAATAAATTCTTTACCCTTATTTTAATTATTAAAATCGGTAGATTTTTTAAAATATTTATTATTATTTATAAATAATTTAATAATACTAATATACGGTTGGTTTTATTGTTGTTGGTGTTGTATGTCTTAAGTCCCTTTCATTATCAGGTTTTACAATGCAATTATTGTCATAAGTCACGCTGGCCGTTTTAATCAATTTTCAGGACCTTTGCCACGCGAATTTTTCCCTCTTTTAATTCAATTAACGCCTTATTCGCATCCTCTAATGCAAATTCCTGTATCTCTGGTTTTACAGGTTAAGTTCCTTGAAAAGATATTCTGGAAGAATTTGCGTTACGCTGATACAGGAGTTGACACAGAAACAGTTGACTGTTATAATGTTTTGCTTGTATCGGTGATAAGATACGTAAATCGATTGTGGAGGAATAAGATGATAATTCCGTTACAGATTACTGCTCGCAATATAGAACTTACAGAAGCAATTGAAACAAATATTCGTGAGCATGCTGAAAAATTGGATAAATTTTACGAAAGACTTACAAGTTGCAGGGTCGTGGTTGAGGCAATCCCCAAAAGATCTTTGTATAATGTACATGTTGATATGACAGTACCTGGTAAGGAACTCGTGGTGAAGCGCGAACCGAATACAGATCTTTATTTAGCTATAAGAGATGCCTTTAATGCAGCACGCCGCGAGTTGGAGGACTTTGCAAGGGTGCAGCGCGGTGACGTAAAACATCATGAAGAACCGCCTCGTGCACGTATAAGTACTCTTTTCCCGGATAAAGGTTACGGTTTTCTTACGACATTTGATGGCCGGGAGATTTATTTTCATCAGAATAGTGTACTAAATCACGATTTTAAACGCCTTGAGTTAGGAATGGAGGTACGGTTTGCCGAAGAGATGGGTGAAAAAGGGCCACAGGCTAGTTCTGTAACCGTTGTATGAGGTAAGCCGTAGTATAATTAAGAGCATAAGGAGGAAAAAAGGGGCCTGGATCTTGAAAAAGGATGGTAAATTGAGAATGTAATGCTATACGCTACATTCAATGAGGTCGATACTATTCTTATCACAGGCACCCAATCCTATTTTTCCTGCAGTTGCGATATATTGAGCTTTTTGGGATATGGGCATATAGTTGTTTTCCTTCCGCTTTTTATCTATAATCTCAAGTCCTATACGATCTATTGCTACCGGATCAGTTCCGAGAAAAAGCCGCTCTTCATTCCATATGGTCCATGTTTTCATATTTGCAGGACCACCTTCAAAACAGGCTTGCAGTGCATCGACGATGTGTAAACGGGTTTTCTCTTTCAGTACAGGATGAGCGCAGATTTCTGCAGCAGCGGGATTACAAAAGTATGGTGATGGATGAAACCTTTGGGTATTATTAACGGCACCGAAGGCTAAATTTTTGAGACAAATGGTAGCACCTGCAATCCCGTGATCCTTCATGACCGGAACATTAATAATTGCAGTAACGTGCTGACTGACAATCTTGCTGAAGAGTGACCTCGCGCCGTCATCCTGACGCAATTTGTAATCATCGTCAAGTGATTCGTAATATACTGCGTTATCATATCCGGGTGTTGGCTCCGTGCCGTAGCAGCGGACTCCGTCGCTTTTATGGTTGACGGGAAAACCGGCGGTAATGAGGTGATAGCTAAAACGATCCCATATAATAATATTGTTCTCTTTTACCCCTGCAGCTTTTAGTCCGTGGATGATTGCATTTACTACCTCAGGCCGGGTAGATAGTTTTATTCCACCGAGCGGGTTAACCTTGATACCTACAATATCATCGGGGGTAAAGAACGTTTGCCACGCTTCTACGACTGTCTTTTTACCGGTGAGCGCAGACATCCCTTCATTCATCATCCTCTGGATGTTCCGGGGATCAGGTCTTCCAGTGCTCATGA
This sequence comes from Candidatus Loosdrechtia aerotolerans, assembly GCA_021646405.1. Taxonomy (GTDB): domain Bacteria; phylum Planctomycetota; class Brocadiia; order Brocadiales; family Brocadiaceae; genus Loosdrechtia; species Loosdrechtia aerotolerans. Next base: position 11,239 of record SOER01000028.1, on the reverse strand, counting down.
TTCCACTGCTTCTCATGGCAATTATCCTGCTTTTCCCGGGTATTACAGGCTGATGATCTGCGCTAATTACTGTTTGCAGATTCTCTAATCCTCCGAGACCTAACCCTGCCTCGGCAATGCCCAGAGCGGAATATTTTAAAAAGTCTCTCCGTGAGATGTGATGATCTTTTTCCTTAATAACCTTTCTCCTCTTTTATGGTTGTTGAGTTTCACATATAAGGTATTGTATCTCCCGAAATATTTCTTGTCAATTTTTAACCGCAATCAACCTCTTTTTCTGCCAGGAGTATTCCCCCGGGTATAATTATTAATCATTGTTTTAAACAGGCGTGTAGTTTGTGTAACGTCATCACTGCAGAGAATTGCAGAACAGATTGCAACGCATGATGCCCCTGCGTTAAGAACATCATTCAGGTTGTTAAGATTAATAGCTCCCAGGGCAACAAAAGGAATTGCAATCTCTTTTTTTACCTCCCGGACATACTTCAGTCCTACCGGAGGCTCGTAATCTTTTGTATGTGTATAAAAAACGGGTCCGGCGCTAATATAATCTGCGCCTTCCCTCATGGCTTTTCGTGCCTGAATGATAGTATGGGTAGATACTCCTATGATCTTGTGATTGCCAAGAATCTTATAAGCTACGGAAATTTCTATATCCGATTGTCCGATATGCAATCCATCCGCATCTACCTTTTTTGCAATCTCTGCCCGATCATTTACAATAAAAAGGGTTTTTGATTGCGATGTTATCTTTCTGAACTCCCGCGCAAGGGTAAGGAACTCAGAATCAGACATCGTCTTCTCCCGAAGTTGTACAATATCTGCCCCCCCCTGAACGATATCCACAAGTATCTCTAGTAAGGGTTTTTTTGTAATACCAGAACTTAAAATAACATAGAGACTCGCTTGTGAAAACTTTTTTAGAAGATTTTGCTTCGTTACCGGTATTAACAATTTTGGGTTCATTATTATTGTATTGACTCTCGTTAAAAGTTTGATATAATTACCTTTATTCGATCCTACCACATGATTATAACAATCCACAGCGAATCTTTAACTCAAAAAATACATCAGTCTTATGATTAACAATAAGTGGTAACAGATTTTTCATGCTGCAAGTTTTATTCAAATCGTTTTAAGAAAATGTATTGTATAGTTTTAAATATCGGATTTATAATAAATATAACACTATATTCAAGTGTTTATCAAAAAGGATAGGTTGTAAAGAAATGTCAGATGCAAGAGAACAGTGCGGTTTGTTTGGGGTTTTTGGATGTGACGATGCGGTTGAGAAGGTTTACTATGGTTTGTATTCCCTGCAGCACCGTGGAGAAGAAAGTGCTGGCATTGCCTCAACGAACGGAAAAGATATTATCTTTCATAAAGGGATGGGATTGGTAAATGAAGCGATAAAACTTGATACGCTTACGTCCTTAAAGAATCCTAGCGCTATAGGCCATGTTCGGTATTCAACAATTGGTCAGAATACTATAAACAATGCCCAGCCGCTTGTGGTTGATTATTATAAAGGAAAAGTTGCTGTTGCACACAACGGACAATTGACAAATGCCAAGAGGCTGCGCGACGAATTTGAAGCGAATGGATCAATATTTCATACAACCTCTGATACCGAGGTAATAGTTCATCTCATGGCTAAGCCGCTGCATATGATGCAAAAGAACTTATCAGCGGTATTGAATCATTTGCATGGCTCATTCGCGCTCCTTTTTCTTACCCCGGAAGAAATGATAGGGGTACGGGACCCTCATGGTTTCAAACCTCTCTCCTTAGGAAGGCTGAATCATGGATATGTGATTGCCTCTGAGACCTGTGCTATGGACCAGGTTGGTGCAGAATTTATTCGCGACATTAATCCAGGTGAAGCGGTTTATGTGAGTAAACATGGAATCCGGAGCGAGTATTATTGCCCACAGAGATTAGTAAAACCGGCGTATTGTATCTTTGAACTGGTGTATTTTTCCAGGCCAGATAGCAGGATTTATGGTGAGAGTGTTCATGTATTTCGTAAAAAACTAGGAGAGAAACTTGCGGAGGAGGCCCCTGTTGATGCAGACGTTGTAATTTCTGTTCCTGAAGGGGGGAATTCTGCCGGGATCGGATACTCCCATGCCTCCGGTATTCCTTTTGACCGCGGATTTATTCGTAATCATTATGTGGGCAGGACATTTATATTACCGGAAAGGGACCGGAGAAATCGTATTGTAGAGCTCAAGTTGAATGCCCTGAAAGAAACGGTGGAGGGAAAACGTGTTATTGTTGTTGACGATTCCATTGTAAGGGGAACAACCTCAAAATCGCGATTTGGATTACTGCGGAGGGCAGGGGCAAAGGAAATCCACGTAAGAATCAGTTGTCCTCCTCATCGATACCCCTGTTATTATGGAATTGATTTCCAACAAAAAGGTGAGCTTATTGCTGCAGATCATACGGTAGAAGAAATACGGAAATTTTTAAATGTGGAAAGCCTAAGCTATCTGAGTGTGGATGGAATGATGAGTTGTATAACGCAAGTGCCGGAAAATTTCTGTAATGCCTGTTTTACGAGTAAATATCCCACATTTATCGAAGAAGAAACGAAAAAACTTGCCGAAAGAGATTTTATCAGGGAGATTGTTACAACATAGTTGAACGATAATTTTGCTAAAGAGAATTATGTGATATTCCGTAAAAAATCCGTAAATTTTCGCTGGAAATTATCAAATGTCCACAAATCCCTTATCATTCATGAAAGGTGTTATAGGCAGGACCTTTTATGTCATTCCTCAACGACCTGAACGTATCCAGATTGAGGTCACAAACCGCTGTAATTACCGGTGCGGCATGTGTCCAAGAGAGTTCTTTCGCCTGCCAGAAAAGGACATTGCGTTTCACCTTTTTACTCAAATTGTTGATCGTTTAACCCTGCCGAAATTTTCCCGTTATACCATTACCCTTACAGGATGGGGAGAACCTTTGCTTCACCCGGAACTGATCAATATGATTCTCTATACAAAACATAAAGGATATGCTGTTGGTGTTACGACCAATGGTTCGTTACTGGCTTCCTACGTCGAGAGCTTTAGAAAGATACCATTAGATAAATTAACAATCTCTTTGGATAACATAGAAGAATGTAATAGCGCAGGGGAAGGTCATCCTCCGGATAACATTGTGCAGGAGAATATAGAAACACTTATTCGGTCCAGAGATATGAAGAAGATGCCGCATATTACGATCCAGATAACGATGCATAATAAACAACAGTGTTTGAAAACAGTGAAATTTGCAGGGGAGATAGGTGCTGATCGTGTGTACCTGGTGCGGTTAAATAACCCCCTGGGAAGAGGGGGCTTTAAAAGACCTGATTTAAAAGAGGAATTGGAAATTTACCAGGCGGCAGAGGTGATAGCAAAAAACTACGGGTTACAGGTTGACAGTAATTACGGAGCCTTTGGTAATGGTTTCATCCGGCTGGTATATAAGCAAGTACGTCCCGTAATGTACCGGTTCGACAGGTATTGTTCTAAACCGTATGATTATGTATATATTACTATTGATGGCAAGGTTACTCCCTGCTGTGATCTGCCCCGAAATGAGGTTGGCAATATACTAAAACAGAATCTTAGTGAGATCTGGCACGGTGAGAACATACACTATTTTCGTAAACATCAGGGTGAAATCTGTGGTAAGTGTGATACCCTGAGATTGAAACATTTTAACTAATTAGGATACAGACTTTCATAAATATAAATAGAGCAAAAGAATTGGCTCACGATTCCGGCGGGTATGTTCAATATGAAAATTACCTTTCTCGTACCACCTCCTATTGATGGAAAGATTCCTGAACGTGTTTCGGGCTGTGCTTACTTACTCTATTATGTTCCAAATATTTTTATCCTGAGCGCTGCTGCTGTACTGGAAAAGGAAGGTTACCGGATACGGTATGTAGAGACTACTATCAAGAAATGGGACCGGAGACGTTTTTTAACATTTTTAGGGGATGACCTGAGCGATATTTACTGCTTCTATTCTGTTAATTTATCCCGGCAAACTGATATCCTTGCATTAAAAGATATTCGAAAGATACGGAACACTGTTCCGGTTATTTTTTTCGGTCCTGCACCGTCTGACAGGCCCATAGAGTTTATTGCAGACGAGAATACGTATGTTGTTAGGGGTGAACCTGAATATTCGATGCTTGAGCTGATAAACTCCCTCAAAAACAGGTCAAAAATTATTGATATAAAAAGTGTGTCCTTTAGGGATAATGGCGAAATCATTCATACTCATAACAGAAAGCCAATTGAGGATCTGGATATATTACCATTTCCTGCCAGACACCTTATAGAAGAGAGGAATGTCTACTATAACCCTAAATTAGGAAGACGCCCTTTTACGGCTGTTTGTACCTCCAGAGGTTGTTCCTACCGGTGTACCTACTGTGTTCCGTCTTCACTAAGCTTTTCAAGAGAACTCGAATATAAACACCATGCGGGCAGGAAGCCGCCGGTAAGAAAAAGATCGCCTGAAAATGTTATCGAGGAATTTACCTTACTCAAATTGCAGGGTTACAGGGCGGTAAATGTGCAGGATGACCAATTTGTATGGGGTGAAGAACGAACGGTTAAGATTTGTGAGGGAATAAGAAACCTGGGCATTATATGGGGGTGCTCGGCAAGATCGGATCATTTAAATGAGACGATTGTAAGGGCTATGGCATCTGCACATTGTAAGTTTATTGATTTGGGAGTTGAGTCCTTCGACCAAAGGATATTGGATTACATAAGAAAAGATATTGATGTCAAGAAGCATGAAGAAGCTATTAACCTGGTAAAAAGGTACGGTATATCGGCAAAGATCAACATCATGCTTGGCGCATCACCGCTGGAAACAATGACTACAATCAAGAAGAATATCAGAGAGGTGAAGCGGCTGAAGGTAGACCAGGTAATGTATAACATTGCGAATCCATTTCCGGGTACTGAATTTTATCAAGTTGCTAAAGAGAATAAATTATTTGTTTATGGAGATTATAGACCCGTTGATGTGGCGAAGAAGGCGAATATTACCTATCCACACCTTAGTAATACCGATCTTGAAAAGGCTGCACGCCGCGCTAATTTTACATTCTTCCTGACACCTCGTTTTATTCTAAAAAATGTACGGCGACTGGGTTCTCTGGACTCTTTAAAAGCCATGGTCAGGAAGCTTCTGTAACATGAGGATTTGCTTTCTGCCTGATCTTTGCGGTAAAGGTATTTTCTTATGAAATTTTCTATCCTTGTTCCCGCTTACAATGAGGAACAATCTATCACTTCCTGTATCCACTCCCTTATTGCAATTCCAGATAGTAAGGAGATTATTATAATTGATGATGCCTCAACTGATGGAACAAATCGGGTTGTTCATGGGTTTCTACATAAAGGAATTATTCTTGTCACAAGGGAGAAGAATGGCGGGAGGGCTGCTGCCTTAAATTCCGGATTGCAAATGGCTACAGGGGACATTATTGTTACAACAGATGCAGATACCGTTGTACCGTCTGACTGGTTACAAAGGTTTGAACAGCATTTTAAACAACAAGGTATCATTGCGGTAGGGGGGGCATATCAGGCCCGCAATAAAGATAAGCCACTGGCTTACGCAGCAAGTATTTTAGATCAAATACTGAATGGGATATTTAAAAAATCAATTATTCCTAATAAACTATCCGGTGTGAACTCTGCTATTCGCAAGAATGTATTGTTTTGTGTAGGCGGTTTTAATGAAAATTCGTGGTGGTGTGAAGATTCTGAGTTGGGGTGGAAATTAAAGGGTACAGGCAAGATTCTCTATGATTCCAATAATATTGTTGGTACCCTGTATCCTGATACATGGAAAGGTATCTGGAAAAGGAAGTTTTACTGGGGATATGCAATGGGCCTTACTTGTAAAGAGCGGATCCCATTTAATATAAAGTTATGGCTACGCCCCTTGTTCTTTATGATGCTTTTTGTAACACTTCTGACTTTTTTGATAGCACTACCGTACGGGAGAACTGTGTGTTTAGTATCAGGCTCAGTCTTCTTTCTTTTATTAAGCACGATAACGATTTTGCATATTCCATTTGGCATTATTGTGATGATAAGGAATGGTGAGCGTGAATTTCTGAGAATACTTTGTTTACTGGCAGTCCTGCCAGTAATGCGAGAGTTTGCTTATATTTGTGGAATATATTATGGCTTTCGTAAGGGCCGTATGGATACGATAAGATCAACATGGAAAGATGAGCAAAGTTACAGGGGAACAGAAGATACAAAGAAAAATAGTTAATAGTGCTTGAGTAGGATCAACGTGAATATCAATTGAGATCTAAAGCCGGCTTACGCTCTTGAATTAGAGATATTTTAAGGTGTAAAAAACAAGTAAATAGTGTATAATGTATAATATGCAAAGGAAAGATAATGTAAACCCGTAAAACCTTTGGAAAACCTCGTTACCGATTATGGCCTCTGTATTAAGTTTTTTAAGTGTATTTTATGTGAGAAGGAGAATGATGAAGTATATGATATTAAAACTAAAGAAGGTATTAGACACACCCTCAATTATGCTTTTGGATAAAAGGGGGGAGTAGTTATGAAAGCTAAAATACTTGTAATTGATGATGAAGAGAATATCCGGTTTACCTTTGAGAGTTTTCTTTTTGATGAAGGGTTCGAAGTTGCAACGGCCAAGAACTATGATGAAGCTCTGGACGCACTCAACAGAGCCGATTTCGATCTGATATTTGCGGATATAATACTGGAGGGTAAAACCGGTATTGATATCCTCAAGAAGGTCAGGATGTTAAGACTTACCACTCCTGTGGTTATGATTACAGGGGCACCTAATATTGAGACATCCCTGGATGCACTCAGGCTTGGTGCCTTTGATTATGTTCTTAAGCCCGTACGACAAGAAACGCTGCTCCATGTTACAGACAAGGCGTTACGATATAAAACATTATTAGACGAGAAGGAGAAATATAGATCAAATCTTGAGGCTATATTCAGTAGCGTTAAGGATGCTATTATTACGGTTGATAAGGAACTCTCGGTGCTTGAGATTAACGATGCAGCCAGAAGTATTTGTAGCTTGTCACGAAACGACATTGGAAAACAGATCGGTTCCCTTCCAAAGTTTTGCAGTGAGCAGTGCCTTAATGCACTTCGGGAAACTATTCAGGAAAAAAAGCCTTTGGAAATATACCGCCTGGAGTGTAAGCATGAACTTCGACCACACCAGGTGGTAAATGTTACCTCATATCCACTTCTGTACAACAGCAGCATATTTGCTGGTGCCGTTCTCATCGTAAGGGATGAAACTCATCTGGCAGATCTAGAGAGAGACATGATAGAACGCCAACAACTCCATAATATCATTGGAAAGAGTGAGAAGATGCAAACGATTTATTCTCTCATAGAAAACCTGGCTGATGTCCAGACAACGGTACTCATTACCGGAGAGAGCGGTACAGGTAAAGGTCTTGTTGCAGAGGCGCTACATTACAAGCGGCAAGGGAACAATAAACCTTTTGTTAAGGTAAATTGTTCCGCTTTGTCAGAAAGCCTACTTGAAAGTGAACTTTTTGGTCATGTAAAAGGTGCATTTACCGGTGCTGTACAGGACAGGGTTGGTCGGTTTCAAAAGGCAAATGGCGGGACGATCTTCCTAGACGAAATCGGCGACGTATCGCCCAGAATGCAGCTCCAGCTCCTGAGGGTATTACAAGAAAGGGAATTTGAGAGGGTGGGGGACTCAACCCCTATTAAAGTAAACGTACGGATTGTTGCTGCTACGAATAAGAATTTAAAGGAAAAAATTAAAAGTGGTGAATTCCGGGAAGACCTTTACTACCGTCTGAAGGTTGTAGAAATAACCTTACCGTCCCTGAAGGACAGAATGGAAGATGTACCGCTTCTGGCAGAACATTTTTTGAATAAGTTCAATAAGAAGTTAGGTAAAGAAATAACCGCAATCTCTTCAGATGTTCAAAAATTATTTATGGAATATCACTGGCCCGGAAATATCAGGGAACTGGAGCACACTTTGGAACACGCTTTTGTCGTGTGCCACCAGGACACTATCACGGTGAATCACCTGCCACTTGAATTTAAAGAGTTCTATGAGACCAGGATTTCTTTTCTTGAAGATAAAAAAATAGATGAGCCGAAGGCAATTCTCCAGGCGCTTAAAAAAACCTCATGGAACAAGGTTATGGCTGCGCATTTACTCGGAATGAGCAGGCGCACTATTTACCGAAAAATTCATGATTACAATATTAAAATGCGAGATTCCTAATGCACTCGACAGAAAATGTTGTGAAATACTTAGTAGTTTTTAGCAGTAAGATGGTAAGTGTGAAATAGCTGTGTAAATTTTAGTATACCATATGATGGAGAATGTTACTTCTGTATATTATTGTTTTACACACATTATTTCATTGTTATAGCACGGTGTGTCATGTCACAATTTTGTGACAGAGCAAGCCTGTGACGTGACACATTTTGTGCCTCATCATTAACTTCGTTACCTTGTATGTCAACTCAGGTTTATTTCTAGCCTATTTTGAAACAACCCATGCTAAAAAGATGGTCTAATTTTCACTTTTTCAAACAATTGTTTTAATTTTGCAAAGTTATTAAGTACGATAAAAGCATAACTTATGTAAGATAATAGTGTGTAATTATTGTAATGTTTAAGCTAAAAACCATGTTTTTCCCGTTTCATTCATTTTAATATGTTAAAGTGTTGATATCTCTTATCGGTTGCTTACTTTAAATGTTTAATTTTCCCGGGAAGTCAATTCTCATAAAAGCAATACGCCTGTGTCAAAAATAAATTATTTCGTTTCCTACAGATTGGCACAAGTTTTTCTATGTTTGTACATCGGAAATAGAACTGGAGAAATAAAACAGGTTTGACTTTCGGACCTTAGTTCTCGTTTTTGTCGCTCTTCTGGCACAAAAATATGTATCAAGATTTAAAATCCTTATAACGTTAGTTTTTCATATTATTATAACAGGGGATAGTTTTATATTAGGGAGGATCAATGAAAGCCAAAATCCTTGTAATCGACGATGAAGAGAGTATTAGGTTCACCTTTGAAAGATTTCTTCAGGATGAAGGATATGAAGTAATTACTGTCAGAGATTATACCGAAGCATTGACAAAGGCCTCTGATTCAAATTTCGATTTAATCTTTGCAGATGTTATCCTGGAGAGTAATACCGGGATTGATTTCTTAAGAGAGATAAGAAAAAGGAACTTCCATTCCCCGATTATTATGGTTACAGGAAGCCCTAATATCGAAACTGCTTCTGATGCACTCAGGCTCGGTGCGTTTGACTATATTCCAAAACCTGTGCGGCAGGAAACGTTGTTGCGCGTCACGAAAATTGCACTTCAGCATAAGGCACTGGTAGATGAAAAAGAAAAATATCGATCTAACCTTGAAGCTATCTTCAGTAGTGTCAAGGATGCCATTATTACGGTAGATAAAGAACTATCAGTACTTGAAATTAATGATGCAGCAAAAAGTATTTGCAATTTATCACGTGATGCCATTGGCAAACCGGTAAATTCCCTGTCGAATTTTTGTAACAGACAATGCCTGAAAGCGCTTGAAGAGACAATCGAGGAAAAACAGCCTGTAGAAATATACCGTCTCGAGTGTAAGCATAAGTTTCACCCGCATCAGGTTGTGAATATTACTACCTATCCGCTTCTGGATAATAAAGGCATTTTCTCCGGTGCAGTTTTGATCGTAAGGGATGAGACTCATTTAGCAGACCTCGAACGGGATATGCGGGAACGTCAGCAGTTTCATAATATAATTGGGAAAAGTGAAAAGATGCAAATGATTTATTCTCTTATAGAGAATTTAGCTGATGTTCAAACCACAGTCCTGGTAACGGGAGAGAGTGGTACAGGCAAGGAGCTTGTTGCTGAGGCGTTACATCACAAAGGAGAGCGAAGTAATAAACCTTTTGTTAAGGTAAATTGTTCTGCCTTATCAGAAAGCTTACTTGAAAGCGAACTCTTTGGTCATGTAAAAGGTGCATTTACCGGTGCTGTTCAAGATCGGGTCGGAAGATTTCAGAAGGCAAATAGCGGAACGATTTTCCTGGACGAAATCGGCGACATATCGCCCAGGATGCAGCTTCAGCTCCTGAGGGTATTACAAGAGAGGGAATTTGAGAGGGTCGGGGATTCAACCCCGATCAGAGTAGATGTGCGGGTTGTTGCCGCCACCAATCAAAATTTGAAGGAAAAGATTAGGCGTGGTGAATTCCGGGAAGATTTGTATTACCGTTTAAAAGTTGTGGAAATCCAGTTACCACATCTGAGAGAAAGAAAAGAAGATTTACCGCTTCTTGTTAACCACTTTATCAATAAGTTTAATAAGAAATTAAATAGAGAGATTACCGCAGTATCTTCCGATGTCCAGAAAATATTTATGGAATATCAATGGCCCGGTAATGTCAGAGAGTTAGAGCACACCCTGGAGCACGCATTTATTCTCTGCCGTCAAAAGACTATTACCGTAAATCATCTGCCTTCTACGTTTAAAGAATTTGCCGGAGCTAAAACGTCCTTCCTTGAAGATATGAAAGTTGACGAACCACAGGCAATTCTTCAGGCCCTGAAAAAAGCATCGTGGAATAAAGCGTTAGCGGCTCGCCTGCTCGGAATGAGCAGACGGACTATTTACCGGAAAATTCACGATTATAAGATAAAGTATCAAGATACGTAACGAAACATATCACACCATAAAGACCTGAAGCCATCCCAGAACCTCAACTGAGAAGCACTCAGTAGTTGAATTATCCTATTTTGCATGTAAGAAAGAAGATTACTCTATACGGAAGATAGATTTTGGGATGGCTTCAGGTACATTGTCAAGATTTAGTCAAAATATTTCATGATGAGATTCGAAATGCAAAACAATTTCTCAATTTCAAAAACCAAAAACAGGACGCAGATTTGCGCTGATTTACGCAGATTTTAAGTACCTGACCGTAAGTTTTTGCACAATATTTTATGGTGTAAGAAATACGGGTCTTCTCAGTTTTGTGTGGGTAAATCTTCATGCTTCTGGTAAAAACGCCGTTACTATTTTCAAACAAAGCCCGAAGGGCTTAGATACGAAAGCCCAGGGCAACGCGCCCTGGGTATACAGGTAAATACCTTTTTTAGCTCTGAAAGAGCGGTATAGATG